>NZ_CATKPN010000035.1:0-705982 GCF_949767245.1 Pseudomonas sp. IT-P176 | reverse complement strand
GTTTTCCGTTTCGACTGCGCCGGAAGTGGGCGAATTATAGACCGTTACAATTCGCCGTCAAGCCCTTATTTCAGCATTACTCGGATTTAAGCGTAATACGCGCAAATGCTTTCTTGCCGGCCTGGCAAACATGGGTCGCGCCCAGTACGTATATAAAGGTGCGATCAACCACTTCACCATCAATGCGCACACCGCCCGAACCGAGCAGGTCACGAGCAACTGCCGAGTTCTTTACCAGCCCTGCCTTATTAAGGACGGCTGCGATCGGCATATCCTCAGTGGCTGTCAGTTCGATTTCCGGCAAGTCGTCTGGCAGCTCGCCTTCTTTCATGCGATTACCCGCCGCACGGTGAGCGTTGGCCGCAGCCTCTTCACCATGGAAACGCGCAACGATCTCTTCAGCCAGTTTGATCTTGATATCCCGCGGATTGGCACCTGCCTCGACATCAGCGCGCAATGAATCGATCTCTGCCATGGAGCGGAAACTGAGCAGCTCGAAGTAACGCCACATCAACGCATCCGGAATCGAGACCAGCTTGCCGTACATGACGCCCGGCGCTTCCTGGATCCCGACGTAGTTGCCCAGGGACTTGGACATCTTCTTCACGCCATCCAGACCCTCAAGCAACGGCATGGTCAGAATGCACTGAGCTTCCTGACCATAGCCGCGCTGCAGCTCACGCCCCATCAACAGGTTGAACTTCTGGTCGGTACCGCCCAGCTCGACGTCGGCGCGCAAAGCCACCGAGTCGTAACCCTGGACCAACGGATAGAGGAACTCGTGAATCGCGATAGGCTGGTTGGTCGAGTAGCGCTTGTCGAAGTCATCGCGCTCGAGCATCCGCGCCACGGTGTACTGCGAAGTCAGGCGAATGAAGTCCGCCGGCCCCATCTGATCCATCCAGGTGGAGTTGAACGCCACTTCGGTCTTGGCTGGATCAAGGATCTTGAACACCTGAGTCTTGTAGGTCTCGGCATTCTCGAGGACCTGCTCGCGGGTCAGGGGCGGACGGGTTGCGCTCTTGCCGCTCGGATCACCGATCATCCCGGTGAAGTCACCAATCAGGAAGATCACCTGGTGACCCAGATCCTGGAACTGGCGCAGCTTATTAATAAGCACCGTGTGGCCCAGGTGCAAATCCGGCGCAGTCGGGTCGAAGCCAGCCTTAATACGCAGCGGCTGGCCACGCTTGAGCTTCTCGATCAGCTCGGACTCGACCAACAGTTCTTCCGCACCACGTTTGATCAGCGCTAGCTGCTCTTCAACCGACTTCATAACCAACCTGCAAGGCTCAGATTCAAAGGGACCCAACCATACAAGATCGCGCACCAAATACAAGTTTTGCCCGGCGCACGGCCAGCAATCCACGAACAGAGCACTCGCGACTTGCTTAAGAGATGATTTGGTTATATTTTATACAGTTATTTCATCTTCATCATGTCATTCATCTTTTCCAATTCATCTTTTCCAAAGTCAAATTACCTATGACCACAGAACCGTCTAAAGCGCCGCCGCTTTATCCGAAGACCCACCTGCTCGCTGCGAGCGGCATTGCCGCCTTGCTCAGCCTGGCGCTCCTGGTGTTTCCATCCAGTGACGTCGAAGCCAAAAAGACCACTCTGAGCCTTGAGCTGGAAAGCCCCCTAGAACAACTGACACAAGATCAAGACGCTGCCGACGCCGCTCAAGCCACAATTGAACCCGTAGAACCGCCCTTCGCCCAGATCGAAAACAGCACCGAAGACACCCCGCAAACCGCTGAAGCGGCCCCTGCACCGGTGGTCGAAGAGAAAAAGGCACCAAGCCACCGCGAAGTAATTGTCGCCAAGGGCGACACGCTGTCCACGCTGTTCGAGAAGGTTGGACTGCCCTCCACTTCCGTCAACGAGATCCTGGCCAGCGACAAGCAAGCCAAGCTCTTCACCCAGCTCAAGCGCGGCCAGAAACTCGAGTTCGAACTGGGTCCAGACGGCCAGTTGACGACGCTGCACAGCAAGATCAGCGACCTCGATAGCATCAGCCTGACCAAGAATGCCAAAGGCTATGCGTTCAATCGCACTACGGCCAAGCCGACCGTACGTACCGCTTATGTCCACGGCGTGATCAACAGCTCGCTGTCCCAGTCGGCAGCGCGTGCCGGCCTGTCCCACAGCCTGACCATGGACATGGCCAGCGTGTTTGGCTACGACGTCGACTTTGCCCAGGACATTCGCCAGGGTGACGAGTTCGACGTGATCTACGAACAGAAAGTGGTCAACGGCAAGGCTGTCGGCAATGGCCCGATCTTGTCCGCCCGCTTCACCAACCGCGGCAAGACCTACACCGCCGTGCGCTACACCAACAAACAAGGCAACAGCAGCTACTACACCGCCGATGGCAACAGCATGCGCAAGGCGTTCATCCGTACACCGGTGGACTTCGCCCGTATTAGCTCGCGTTTCTCCATGGGCCGCAAGCATCCAATTCTGAACAAAATTCGCGCCCACAAAGGCGTCGACTACGCCGCACCGCGCGGTACGCCGATCAAGGCTGCCGGCGACGGCAAGGTCCTGCTGGCGGGCCGCCGCGGTGGCTACGGCAACACCGTGATCATTCAGCATGGCAATTCCTACCGCACCCTGTACGGCCACATGCAAGGCTTTGCCAAAGGCGTGAAGACCGGCGGCAGCGTCAAGCAGGGCCAGGTGATCGGCTACATCGGCACCACCGGCCTGTCGACCGGGCCGCACCTGCACTATGAGTTCCAGGTCAACGGCGTTCACGTCGACCCTCTGGGCCAGAAGCTGCCGATGGCCGACCCGATCGCCAAGGCCGAACGTGCGCGCTTCCTGCAGCAGAGCCAGCCACTGATGGCGCGCATGGAGCAAGAAAAATCCACCCTGCTCGCTTCGAGCAAACGCTAAGCCATGGCGCTCTATATCGGCCTGATGTCCGGGACCAGCCTGGATGGCCTGGACATTGCGCTGATCGAGTACGAGGGGGCTATCAAGCTGATCGCCACCCACTACATCCCCATGCCTGACTCCCTGCGCACCGAGCTGCTTGGCTTGTGCGCCAGCGGGCCGGACGAGATCGCCCGATCAGCGCTTGCCCAGCACAACTGGGTCACCCTGGCGGCCGAAGGCATCAACGCCCTGCTAGCCACGCAACAGCTCCAAGCCGCCGACATCCGTGCGATCGGCAGCCACGGCCAGACCATTCGCCACGAACCCGCACGCGGGTTCACCATGCAAATCGGCAACCCGGCCCTGCTAACCGAGCTGACTGGAATCAGCGTCGTCAGCGATTTCCGCAGCCGTGATGTCGCAGCCGGCGGCCAAGGTGCACCGTTGGTACCGGCCTTCCATGAAGCCCTGTTCGGCCAGCATCACGGTAATCGTGCCGTGTTGAACGTGGGCGGCTTCAGCAATCTGAGCCTGATTGAGACAGGCAAGCCGGTCTCGGGATTCGACTGTGGCCCCGGCAACGTCCTGCTGGATGCCTGGATTCATCAGCAACGCGGGGAAACCTTTGACCGCGACGGCGCTTGGGCGGCCAGTGGCCGTGTCGAGCCGGCCTTGCTGAACGCCTTGCTCAGCGACCCCTTCTTCCTGACCAAGGGTCCGAAAAGCACCGGCCGGGAAGTGTTCAACCTGCCCTGGCTGACCCAGCACCTGGCCCGCCTGCCGGGATTCGCCGCCCAAGACGTACAGGCCACGCTGCTTGAGCTGACTGCCCTGACCATTGTTGAATCACTGCAAGCCGCGCAGCTCGACACCCAGACCCTGCTGGTGTGCGGTGGCGGTGCCCACAACGCAACACTGATGGCCCGCCTTGCCAGCCTGCTACCCAACGCAGGTGTCGACAGCACCGCAGCGTACGGCGTCGATCCGGACTGGGTCGAAGCCATGGCTTTTGCCTGGCTGGCCCATTGCTGCCTCGAAGGCATCCCGGCCAATCGCCCGAGCGTCACTGGCGCCCGCGGCCTGCGAGTCCTTGGCGCCATCTACCCCGCCTGAACCCCAGACAGCAAAACGCCGCAAAAGCCTTGGGCCCTGCGGCGTTGAGTACAGCGGATACTACGTATAGCGATCAGATCGAGAACGAGGAGCCACAACCGCAGGTGGTTGTCGCATTCGGGTTCTTGATCACAAACCGTGAACCTTCCAGACCTTCCTGATAATCCACCTCGGCACCGGCCAGGTACTGGTAGCTCATCGGGTCGACCACCAGGCTGACGCCTTCGCGCTCGACGATAGTGTCGTCATCGGCCACTTCTTCATCGAAGGTAAAGCCGTATTGAAACCCTGAACAACCGCCGCCCGTAACAAATACGCGCAGCTTCAAGCGATCATTACCCTCTTCATCGACCAGGCTCTTCACCTTGTGCGCGGCACCGTGGGTGAATTGCAAAGCCGTGGGGGTGAAGGATTCGACGCTCATGCTGACTATCTCCCGGCGTTACGCCGCCATAATGCGTGATGACGGGCATTATCCGCTTCTCCCAGAAAATCGGTCAACTATTGTTATGGTATAGCAATCAACCTAGCCGTTTCCCAGACAGCAAAAAGGCCCGTTTGACGGGCCTTTTTGTTCGACGCTGCGACGCTTAAGGCAGCATGCCCGCGTGGGACAGCCCCAGGCGTTCGTCCAGGCCAAACAGGATGTTGAGGTTCTGTACCGCCTGGCCCGAGGCGCCTTTGACCAAGTTGTCGATCACCGACAACACCACCACCAGGTCGCCATCCTGCGGGCGGTGCACCGCGATCCGGCAAACATTGGCACCGCGTACGCTGCGAGTTTCCGGGTGGCTGCCAGCCGGCATGACATCGACGAACGGTTCGTTGGCATAGCGCTTCTCGAACAATGCCTGCAGGTCCACGGAGCGATCGACCACTGTAGCGTACAGCGTGGAGTGAATGCCGCGAATCATCGGGGTCAGGTGCGGCACGAAAGTCAGGCCAACGTCCTGGCCAGCGGCGCGGCGCAGGCCCTGGCGAATTTCTGGCAGGTGCCGGTGGCCTTTGACTGCGTAGGCCTTCATGCTTTCCGACGTTTCCGAGTACAGCGAACCGACAGCGGCGCCGCGACCCGCACCACTGACCCCGGACTTGCAGTCGGCGATCAGGCGCGAAGTGTCGGCCAGACCCGCTTCCAGCAATGGCAGGAAGCCCAGTTGAGTGGCCGTTGGGTAGCAACCCGGCACAGCGATCAGGCGAGCCTGCTTGATCTGCTCGCGATTAACTTCCGGCAGGCCATAAACCGCCTCCTCCAGCAGTTCCGGTGCACCGTGCGGCTGGTTGTACCACTTGGCCCACTCATCCGCGTCCTGCAGACGGAAGTCGGCAGACAGGTCAATGACCTTGGTCCCGGCCGCGAGCAGCTCGCCAGCCAAGGCGTGGGCTACGCCATGAGGGGTGGCGAAGAACACCACATCGCAGGCACCCAGGGTCTTGATGTCCGGAACGCTGAACGCCAGGCCATCGTAGTGGCCACGCAGGTTCGGGTACATGTCTGCCACGGCCAGACCGGCCTCGGATCGGGAAGTGATTACCACCACTTCTGCTTGCGGATGCTGCGCCAACAGACGCAGCAATTCGACACCGGTGTAACCCGTGCCGCCGACGATACCGACCTTGACCATAAACCTGCCCTCAACGAACCCACTGGAAAGCCGTCGATAATAGGGGCCGCGCGCGCCTGCGACAACCGTCAAGGTGACGTGCGGGCGCTCAAGCCTCTACTATTCGGGCTACCGTGAATCTGGGAATAACTAAAAATGCTTTATCTGTGGCTAAAAGCTTTTCATATCATCAGCGTCGTGTGCTGGTTTGCCGGCCTGTTTTACCTGCCGCGCCTGTTCGTCTACCACGCTCAAAGCGAAGACAGCATCAGCAAGGAGCGCTTCAGTCTCATGGAGCGCAAGCTGTACCGGGGCATCATGGGCCCGGCAATGATCGCCACGTTGATCTTTGGCGGCTGGCTGATCAGCCTCAACCCCAGCGCCTACTTCACCCAGGGCGGCTGGATGCACGCGAAGCTGACCCTGGTGGTGCTGCTGATTGGCTACCACCACATGTGCGGCGCCCAGGTGAAGCGTTTTGCCCGTGGCGAAAACACCCGCAGCCATGTCTTTTATCGCTGGTTCAACGAAGTGCCGGTTCTGATATTGCTGGCTATTGTAATTTTGGTCGTCGTACGGCCGTTCTAATCCTACTGAACGCTTTCCATCGGGGTACTTCCAATGTCGCTGCCCGCTTTGCTTGAACAACACCTGCGCCTGCCCGTCGTGGCGGCGCCGATGTTCCTGATCTCCAATCCACAGCTGGTGCTGGCGTGCTGCCGCAATGGCGTGGTCGGCAGCTTTCCGGCCCTGAACCAGCGCGAAAGCAGCGGCTTCAAGGCCTGGCTGGAGGAAATCGAAGCGGGTCTGGCGCTGCTGCAGAACCCCGCGCCCTATGCCGTGAACCTGATTGTGCACAACAGCAATCCACGGCTGCAGGCCGACCTCGCGATCTGCATCGAGCATAAAGTGCCGATCGTGATCACCAGCCTGGGTGCAGTGAAAGAAGTGGTGGATGCGGTGCACAGCTACGGCGGCCTGGTGTTCCACGACGTGACAACCCGTCGGCACGCCGAGAAAGCCGCCGAAGCCGGGGTCGATGGTTTGATCGCGGTTGCCGCCGGTGCCGGTGGTCACGCCGGCACGTGGAGCCCCTTCTCGCTGATTGCCGAGATCCGGCAGTTCTTCGACAAGACCCTGTTACTGGCCGGCTGCCTGAACCACGGCCATGAAATTCTCGCCGCGCAACTGCTCGGCGCGGACCTGGCCTACTTCGGCACACGGTTTATCGGCACCACTGAAAGCCATGCACCTGAGGCTTACAAAGAGATGCTGCTGACTTCCAGAGCAGCCGACATCGTTCATACGCCAGCGGTCTCAGGTGTACCGGCAAGTTTCATGCGCCAAAGCCTGCTCAACGCCGGTTTTGATCTCGACGCGCTGCAAGGCAAAGGCGAAATCAACTTCGGCGCCAAACTCAAGCCCATCAGCGATGAAGCCAAAGCGTGGAAAACCGTGTGGTCAGCCGGTCAGGGCGTCGGTGAAATCGACGACCTGCCCAGCGTTGACGAACTGGTCGCGCGGCTGGATGCCGAGTACCGCAAAGCGCAGGAACTGGCAGCTCAACTGCCCAAACGCTGGCCACGTTAAGCCACCTACCTTGGGTCAGCCGGGTACGGCTGGCCCCGGTAACGCGCACACCCCGATCAATCGCGACAAGGAAGTACTGGCATGAGCGAAAACCGTTTCAAGATTGTCTTCGACGGCGCCCTGCTGCCAGGGGTCGAGATCACCACGGCGAAACTCAATCTCGCCGAGCTGTTCAAATGTGACGTCAGCGCCATCGAGCGGCTATTTCGTGGCGAACCCGTCGCCCTCAAGCACAACCTTTCCCAGGCCGATGCGCAGACCTATCTCACAGCCCTGGCAAAGACCGGCGTTGATGCGCGGATCGAGGCCGAGCCTTCGATCGAGCTCAACCTGAGCGAAGTCAAACCCATCACGGCCCCACTGCCGGAGGCCAACACCTCTCCCTACGCTCCGCCCCACGCGCCAGTGGGTGAGGTCAACACCACGTTTTCCGAACTCAAGGTCTTCAGTGTCCAGGGCCGTATCGGTCGCTTGCGGTATCTGGCCTGGTCGCTGGCTGCGCTGCTGATCATGGGCGGGGCCGCCGGCACATTGGGATTGGGCCTGTTGGCGGGCGATAACATGGTATTGGCGGCAATTGTTTGTGTCGTCGGTCTGCTTGCCTACTTCTATGTGAATATCACCATCAGCGTGCAGCGCCTGCATGACCTGGGATGGTCTGGCTGGCTGTGGTTCCTGAATCTGGTGCCCATTGTCGGCGGCCTCTTTCCCATCGCGCTGGCGGTCATCCCGGGCAACCCCGGCGCCAACCGCTACGGCGCACCGCAACCGCCCAACAGCACGGCGGTGAAAGTATTGGCCGGGCTTTGGCTGGTGGTGATTGCCGTGGTGTTTGTCGGCGCATTGGCTGGCGGCCTCAGCGCCGTCACTGAAGAATACGAAAGCACCATGAGCAGCAGCTATGAGATCGACGAGTCGGCTGAAAACGTTGAGGCAGACGATGCGGCGCAACCTGCCCAGCCCCCTGTAGACTATGGACAAGAATAAACGCGCTGGCGACCTGTGAGCTCTCTGTCCACAGGCCTCGAGCCGTTGCGATGGAGAACTGCATGACCCGTTACGCTCTGATTACTGGTGCATCCAGCGGCATCGGCCTGGCTATGGCCGAAGCCCTGGCGCGCCGCGGCCGCAGCCTGATTCTGGTGGCTCGCCAACGTGATCAGCTGGAAAGCATCGCCATCGAATTGACCCAGCGCTTTGGCGTCGAGGTGCTGTTTCGCGCCTGCGACCTGGGTGAACCACTGCGCTTGTCCGGCTTTCTGCTGGAGCTCGAAGAAGGCGAACGGCAGATCGACCTGCTGGTCAATTGCGCCGGCATCGGCACCTGCGGGCCATTCCTGGCCCAGGACTGGATGACTGAGCAAGACCTGATTGAAGTCAACATCCTCGCCCTCACACGCCTGTGCCATGCCATTGGCAACAGCATGGCCCTGCAGGGTGGCGGACAGATTCTCAACGTGGCGTCCGTGGCGGCCTTCAATCCAGGCCCGTGGATGAGCACCTACTACGCCAGCAAGGCCTACGTGCTGCACTTTTCCGAAGGCCTGCGGGTGGAGCTGAAAAAGTGTGCGGTCAAGGTTTCGGTGCTGTGCCCCGGCCCAACCCGGACCGCCTTCTTTCGCACCGCCCAGTTGGACGACAGCAAACTGAACGCCAGCAAGCTGCTGATGAGCCCCGAGGAAGTGGCGTTGTACACCGTACGGGCACTGGATAAGAACCGCGCAATCATCATCCCGGGACGGCGCAATCGCTGGTTCGCCTTCCTGCCGCGCCTGGGCTCGCGCTGGTTGACCCGGACCATCGTCGGCATGGTCAACAAGGCCTATTGCCCGCGCTGAGCACCCACGCAATAAAAGGTCGGGCGCCGGAGTGGCCCCTTCAGTACACTCAGTGCGGCCCATCAACATGGAGAAACAGCTGTGGATACTCTGTTCACCAAGATCATCAACAGAGAAATACCTGCCAAGATTATTTACGAGGATGACCAGGTCCTGGCCTTCCACGACATCGCCCCGCAGGCCCCCGTGCACTTCCTGGTCATCCCGAAGAAGCCGGTGCGCACCCTCAACGACCTCACCGAGGACGACAAGGCGCTGGCCGGGCATATTCTGTTCACCGCCCAACGCTTGGCGCTGGAACTGGGCTGCGAAGAAGGCTTTCGCGTGGTGATGAACTGCAATGAACTGGGTGGGCAAACCGTCTACCACATTCATATGCACGTCCTGGGTCAACGCCAGATGCACTGGCCACCGGGCTGATCCCACCCTGTTGCTCCGGGTTGTGTCGCCGATCGTCATGACCCAGGGCAAACCTTCCCCCGCCGATTGCGGTAAACTGGCCGCCGAGATTCTTCCCGGAGGTCAGCATGACTACCCAACGTCACTACTCGCCCATTGACCGTCTTCTGTTGCAAGCCGATACCGCGATGCGCACCTTGCTGCCCTTCAGTGGCCAGCCTTATCGCCCGTCGCCGGCCATCCTGCAGCCAGAGAGCAAAATGAGCGACGAGGACACCCGGCACGTCGTCGGCCTGATGCGCATCAACCATACCGGTGAAGTCTGTGCCCAGGCGCTGTATCAAGGCCAGGCCCTGACCGCCAAGCTGCCGCAGGTGCGGGCGGCGATGGAGCATGCGGCCGAGGAAGAGATCGATCACCTGGTCTGGTGCGAGCAACGCATCCGCCAACTGGGCAGCCATACCAGCATCCTCAACCCATTGTTCTACGGCATGTCGTTCGGCATCGGTGCAGTGGCCGGGCTGATCAGCGACAAAGTCAGCCTGGGCTTCGTGGCAGCGACCGAAGATCAGGTCTGCAAGCACCTGAACGAACACCTGGAGCAACTGCCGGCCGAGGACGAAAAGTCGCGAGCCATTCTTGAGCAGATGCGCATCGACGAAGAACAGCACGCCGAAAGTGCGCTGGATGCCGGTGGTTTTCGCTTCCCGGCGCCGGTGAAGTTCGGCATGAGCCTGTTGGCCAAGGTGATGACCAAAAGCACCTACCGCATTTGACGCACCTCGACACCGAGACGAAAAAAGGGCGCTGATATCAGCGCCCTTTTTTGTGCTCGCAGCCACCGCATCAAAAAGGACTGGCCCTCTTCGCGATAACGAACCCGACTCAACCCAGCTCGATGATTTCGTAGTCGTGGGTAATGGCCACGCCTGCGGCCCCCAGCATGATCGATGCCGAGCAGTACTTCTCTGCCGACAACTCGATGGCGCGCTTGACCTGGGCTTCCTTGAGCGCTCGGCCCTTGACTACAAAATGCATGTGAATCTTTGTGAACACCTTGGGATCTTCAGTCGCACGCTCGGCTTCAAGGAAGGCTTCGCAGCTTTCCACCGCCTGGCGCGACTTCTTGAGGATGCTGACTACGTCGAAATTGCTGCAACCGCCCACACCGAGCAGGAGCATTTCCATCGGCCGAACCCCCAGGTTGCGACCACCGGCCTCGGGCGGACCGTCCATGACCACGACGTGACCACTGCCGGATTCACCGAGGAACATGGCTTCGCCAGCCCATTGGATGCGTGCCTTCATCGCCAAGTCTCCACTGTAAAAAAAGGGTCGCCAGCTTAGCACAGGGCTTGGGATAGACAGCGTGCCACTGCAGTGCAAGCCGGCGGCCGCGCGCATTGATAATTTCTCTAATGACACCAGAATGTGTCTGTTAAGCTGGCGCCAATTCACTGGCGCAACACCCGTCCTAGAGCACACGCTCTGCAGCGCCTCATAAAAACAACCACGTCACACCGTGCAGTCTTTTCGGGATTCAACCATGGTTGCTATTGCCCCAACCCCCAAGATCAAGAACCTCGACAAGCTACTGATGCATTGCCAGCGCCGTCGCTACCAGGCCAAGAGCAATATCATTTGTGCAGGTGACCGTTCCGACACACTGTTTTTCATTATCAAGGGTTCAGTCACCATCCTGATCGAGGATGACGACGGCCGGGAAATGATCATCGCCTACCTCAACAACGGGGACTTTTTTGGCGAGCTGGGTTTGTTTGAACAAGCAGGCCAGGAGCAGGAACGCAGTGCCTGGGTACGCGCCAAGGTCGAGTGCGAAGTGGCCGAGATCAGCTACAGCAAATTCCGCGAACTGTCCCAGCACGACCCGGACATCCTCTACGTGCTCAGCGGGCAGATTGCCCAGCGCCTGCGTAACACCACACGCAAGGTCGGCGACCTGGCGTTCTTCGACGTCACCGGTCGGGTTGCGCGCTGCTTACTGGAGCTGTGCAAACAACCCGACGCCATGACCCACCCCGACGGCATGCAGATCAAAGTCACCCGTCAGGAAATCGGCCGGATCGTCGGCTGCTCGCGGGAAATGGTCGGGCGCGTGCTCAAGGACCTGGAAGAGCGCAACCTGGTGAACGTCAAGGGCAAGACTATGGTGGTGTTCGGCACCCGCTAAGGCGCCAGCACCTGGGCCAGCATCTGCCGATACAGCGTGTCCAGGCGCTCAATCGCCTGGGGCGCGGCGAATCGTTCGTGCAGGGCGATATGGCTTGCCGCACGCACCCGCTGCTCAAGGCCGCACACCTGGTTAAAACGGTTGACCGCCTGCACCATCGATTCGCGTTCATCGTCCAGCAACAATGCGCCATGCACCAGCCCTACCGGCCGCTGCCCACTTTTGCTCTGGCGCCAGCGTTGCGCGGTGCCAACCATCTTGCGACCGTCGAGATTGACGTTGAAGCGTCCATCACAGAACGCGCCCTCCACTTCCCCCAAAGACGCCTCGCCCCCCAGCTCTGTCAGCAACATGCAAATCGGATCGCACAGGCGCCGATAGGCGGTTTCGATACGTCCGTGATCACCTTCGCTGCGTGGCGGCGCGTAGACCAGCGCAATGTTGATGGTGGCCGCCGACTGCGGCACCGGCTCGCCCCCGGTTTCGCGCAGTAACACCGGCCAGCCATTCTCCGCCGACGCTACACAGGCAGCGTCGAACCCCGGCAAACGACTCAAGCGCCGGGGCATGACCAGCGCACGATCGCTCGGTTGCCAGAACAACAGAGCGAAATCCTGGTCACCAGCACACACCGTCGCCAGCAAATCCTGCTCAGCTTGCAGGCCCGCTTCGACGGTCAAGGCAATGGGTTGGGTCATGGCAGGCAAATCCTTGGCTGTGGATACAAAAAAGCCGGCATCGCCGGCTTCTTGATTAAATCAGGTTCAGTCGAGTGTAGAACCGCTGACCGGTACACCGCGCTCCGGGAAGAACAGGCGTTGCAGCTCCGCCCCCGGGCTCTCGGCGCGCATGAAGGCTTCGCCCACCAGGAACGAATAGACCTCACTGATTTCCATCAGCTCGACATCCGCACGGTTGAGAATGCCACTTTCAGTGATCACCAGGCGATCGCGAGGGATGCGCGGCAATAGATCGAGGGTGGTTTCCAGATTCACTTCAAACGTATGCAGGTTGCGGTTGTTAACCCCGACCAGCGGTGTGTCGAGGGTTTTTAATGCCCGCTCCAACTCGTCACCGTCGTGAACTTCCACCAGTACGTCGAGGCCAACGCCTTTGGCAACGGCAGCCAGCTCAGCCATCTTGACGTCGTCCAGCGCGGAGACGATCAGCAACACACAATCGGCGCCCAGTGCACGGGCTTCAACGATCTGGTACGGATCGATCATGAAGTCCTTGCGAATCACCGGCAGGTTGCAGGCCGCACGAGCCTGCTGCAGATAGCTGTCCGCACCCTGGAAGAAGTCGACATCGGTCAGCACCGAAAGACAGGTTGCCCCGCCCTTCTCGTAGCTGACTGCGATTTCGGCGGGGACGAAGTGCTCGCGGATCACCCCTTTGCTTGGCGACGCTTTCTTGATTTCGGCAATGACCGCCGGTTGCTTGAGCTTGGCCTGGGTGATCAACGCCTGGGCGAAGCCACGAGGGGCGTTCGCCACTTTTGCCATGGCTTCCAGTTCGGCCAGTGTCACGCGAGCGCTACGCTCGGCCACCTCCTCAACTTTGCGGGCGAGAATCTTCTCGAGCACCGTCGGTACACTCATGCCTCATTCTCCACTTTGAATACTGCAGTAAATGCACCCAACTCTTCGAGCTTTTCTCGCGCAAGGCCGGTGTGCAGCGCGTCATGAGCCAGGGCAACCCCCTCTTTCAGACTGCTCGCATGATCAGCGGCGTACAGCGCAGCACCAGCGTTGAGCACAATCATTTCGGCCGCTTTCTGGCCGTTCTCGGTTTTACGGCGACCCAGTGCATCGCGAATCAGTTCCAGCGAAGCGGCCGGGCTGTCCACAGCCAGACCGTGCAAGCTCTGGCTCTTCATGCCCAGGTCTTCAGGTTCGACCCAATACTCAGTGACCTGGTCATTCTTCAATTCGGCGACAAACGTCGGCGCCGCCAGACTGAACTCATCCAGGCCATCCTTGGAATGCACCACCAGCACGTGTTTGCTGCCCAGACGTTGCAATACTTCGGCCAAAGGCCGGCACAAAGCCTGACTGAACACCCCCACCACCTGATGCTTCACACCGGCCGGATTCGTAAGCGGGCCGAGCATGTTGAACAGTGTGCGCAAGCCCAGGTCACGCCGTGGACCTGCCGCGTATTTCATCGCACGATGGTGGGATTGGGCAAACATAAAACCAATACCAACGTTGTCGATGCAGCGCGCCACCTGCACCGGTGTCAGGTTCAGGTAGATCCCGGCCGCTTCCAGCAAGTCGGCACTGCCGCTCTTGCCCGAGACGGCGCGGTTACCGTGCTTGGCCACGGTGCAGCCGGCAGCCGCCACCACAAAAGAAGAGGCGGTCGAGACGTTGAAGATATTCGCACCGTCGCCGCCAGTGCCCACCACATCCACCACGCCATCGAGGGTTTTCAGCTCGACCCGGTCAGCCAGCTCGCGCATCACCGAGACGGCGCCGACGATTTCGTCGATGCTCTCGCTCTTCATGCGCATGGCCATCATGAACGCACCAATCTGCGAATCCGTGCATTGCCCGGTCATGATTTCGCGCATCACATCGCTCATTTCCTCAGTGCTCAGGTCGAGGTGGCCGACGATACGGCTCAGGGCAGTCTTGATATCCATGGAAAGTCCTTAGCGCGTGCCGCCGGTTTGTTTGAGGAAGTTGGCGAACAGTTCGTGGCCCTGCTCGGTGAGGATCGACTCAGGGTGAAATTGCACACCCTCGATGTTCAGCGTCTTGTGGCGCAGGCCCATGATCTCATCGACCGAACCGTCTTCGAGCTGGGTCCAGGCGGTCAGTTCCAGGCAATCGGGCAGGGTTTCGCGCTGCACAATCAGGGAATGATAACGAGTGACGGTCAGCGGGTGGTTCAGACCTGCAAACACGCCCTTGTCCTCGTGGAATACCGGACTAGTCTTACCGTGCATGACTTGACGGGCACGTACCACATCGCCACCAAACGCCTGGCCGATCGACTGGTGCCCCAGGCAGACGCCGAGGATCGGCAGCTTGCCGGCGAAATACTTGATGGCTTCGATCGACACACCGGCTTCGGTCGGCGTGCATGGGCCGGGGGACACGACAATGCGCTCGGGGTTGAGTGCTTCGATCTGGGCGATGGTCAGCTCATCGTTGCGCACGACCTTGACCTCTGAGCCCAGCTCGCCGAGGTACTGCACAACGTTGTAGGTAAAGGAGTCGTAGTTATCAATCATCAGCAACATGGGTTCAAACCTCTTGAATTCACTGACTTTTAAAACAGCCTTCGAATGATTGACCCGCACAGTGGCGTCGCTCGGTCAGATGCTGGAAGTGGAGCCAGCAAAAGCGGCAGTTCATACGGGTATAGAAGGCAAACGGGTACAGGTCCGGCCGAGCCGGCAGAGAAAGTTCAGGCGCGCCAACGCCAACGGGCGTGTGCCTTGACGACTTGATCCAAGAGTTTGCTGACGATCAACACGGGGAAGGTCTCATTCATACATTCCAGCACAGTAACTTAGCTGGGCAGAGGGTGCAATATAGCGTAACGCTAGCGGGGGGATACGGCCTTTAGCCATAGCTAAAGCGCAAAAGTTTTTGGTACTGTCGTTTTGTTCAACACAACAATAAATAAACGGACTTGATCATGATCAGACAGACGCTGTTTGTACCGCTGGCAGGAGGCCTTCTCGCGATGGCTTGCGCCCAAGCGATCGCTGCACCGACGCCCTACTCGAACTTCGTGGTCTTTGGCGACAGCCTCAACGATGCCGGCCAGTTCGCTGACCCGGACGGCCCGGCAGGCGCCACGCAGCGCTACACCAACCGAGTGGGGCCAACCTACCGGGACGGCAGCGGGGAAGTCCGTTCTGCCAACTCGACACAATTGCTGGGGGGCAAACTGGGGTTCTCGGATGATCAGACCGCCGCCTCGACCTCGGCGGTCCGCGCCGAGCAGGGCCTCGTCGATGGCAGCAACTGGGCGGTTGGCGGTTATCGCACCGACCAGATTCTCGACTCCATCACCACCACCTCAGCCACCGGCGAGCGCTCACGCCCAGGCTATCTGCCGAGTAATGGCTTGCGCGCCGATCCCAACGCCCTCTATTACCTCTCCGGGGGCGGCAATGATTTTCTCCAGGGCCGGATTCTCAACCCTGCCCAGGCCGACGCGGCAGCCGGCCGGTTGGTCGACAGCGTGCAAACCCTGCAGCAGGCAGGTGCCAAATACATCATGGTCTGGCTGCTCCCGGATATCGGCCTGACGCCGGCAATCAACGGCAGCCCACTACAAGGTTTCGTTTCCCAACTCAGCACACAGTTCAACACCGAGTTGGTGCGACAACTACAGACCGTTGACGCCGAAATCATCCCGCTGAACATTCCGGTATTGCTCAACGAAGCCTTCGCCAACCCGGCGCAATTCGGCCTGGCCACCGACCAGAACCTCACCGCCACCTGCTTCAGCGGCAATGGCTGCACGGAAAACGCCCGGTACGGCATCAACAGTGCGACCCCCGACCCAAGCAAGCTGATCTACAACGACTCGGTCCACCCCACCGAAGCCGGCCAGCGCCTGATCGCCGACTACGCCTACTCCTTGCTGGCCGCGCCCTGGGAAGCCTCACTGTTGCCAGAAATGGCCCACGGCACCCTGCGTGCGCACCAGGATGAACTGCGCAACCAATGGCAAGCCGACTGGGAAAATTGGCAGGGCGTCGGCCAATGGCGAGCCATTGTCGCTGGCGGTGGCCAGCACCTGGACTTCGACGGCCAGAACAGTGCCGCCAGCGCAGATGGCACTGGCTACAACTTGAACATCGGTGGCAGCTACCGCCTCAACGATGCCTGGCGTGTCGGCGTCGCAGCCGGGTTCTATCGTCAAAGCCTGGAAGCCGGGCACAACGACTCGGACTACAAACTCAATACCTACATGGGCACCGCCTTTACGCAGTACCAGGAAAATCGTTGGTGGGCGGACGGTGCGCTGACAGCCGGGCACCTGGACTACGACAGCCTCAAGCGCAAGTTCGACCTGGGCGTCAACGAACGCGGCGAAAAAGGCGATACCAGCGGCACCGTGCTGGCAGCCAGCGGCCGGATCGGCTACGACATCGCGCAACAGGCGAGCAGCCCGTGGCACCTGTCACCGTTCCTCAGCGCGGACTTCGCCAAGGTCAAAGTCGACGGTTACTCCGAGGACGACAACACCGCCACTGCGCTGACCTACGACGACCAGACCCGCAACTCGCGCCGCTTGGGTATCGGTTTGCAGGGCAAGTACCTGTTCACCCCGCAGACCCAGGTGTATGGCGAATACGCCCACGAGCGCGAGTATGAAGACGATACCCAAGACGTGACCATGAACCTCAACACCCTGCCCGGCAACCAGTACACCCTGGCCGGCTACACCCCGCAATCCCACACCAACCGCCTGAACCTGGGCGTCAGCCACAAGCTGACGGCCGACCTGGCGTTGCGGGCCGGCTACAACATCCGCAAGGACGATGACTTCACCCAGCAAGGGTTGAATGTCGGCGTGGTACTGGACTTCTAAAACCCGCAGCAAAAAAAAAACGCTGCCTCCTCACGGGGGCAGCGTTTTTTTGTGCCGCGCTACACCCTCAATCCCGGGGTGTCTGCTCGGCCAGTGCCACGGCACGGAACATCGCGCGGCGCTTGTTCAGGGTTTCTTCCCATTCCAGCGCCGGCACCGAGTCGGCAACGATGCCGCCGCCGGCCTGTACGTGCAATTCGCCGTTCTTGATCACTGCCGTGCGGATCGCAATCGCCGTGTCCATATTGCCATTCCAGGCGAAGTAACCCACCGCCCCACCGTACACACCGCGCTTGACCGGTTCCAGTTCGTCGATGATTTCCATCGCGCGAATCTTCGGCGCGCCCGACAAGGTGCCCGCTGGCAGAATCGCCCGCAGCGCATCCATTGCAGTCAGGCCGGCTTTCAACTGGCCCGTGACGTTGGAAACGATGTGCATCACGTTGGAATAACGCTCGATGACCATTTTCTCGGTCAGCTTCACCGAACCGATCTCCGAAACCCGTCCGGTGTCGTTGCGGCCCAGGTCAATCAGCATCAGGTGCTCGGCGATTTCCTTGTCATCCGACAGCAGGTCCTCTTCCAGCGCCAGGTCGGCTTCTTCGTTCGCGCCACGAGGACGCGTACCGGCAATCGGGCGTACGGTGATCAGGTTGTCTTCAACCCGCACCAGGACTTCTGGCGAACTGCCAACCACATGGAAGTCGCCGAAGTTGAAGAAGTACATGTACGGCGTCGGGTTGAAGCAACGCAGGGCGCGGTACAAATCAATGGGCGCCGCCTTGAAGTCGATGGACATCCGTTGCGACGGCACCACCTGCATGCAGTCACCGGCCAGGATGTACTCCTTGATGGTGTCGACGGCGCGCTCGTAATCGGCTTGGGTGAAACTGGAACGGAATACCGGGTCCGCCGCCTGCTGCTGGCTGAAATCCAGGCCACGGCGCGGGGTAATCGGCTGGCGCAGTTGCTCCAGCAATTGCTCGAGGCGCGCCTGCCCTTGTTCAAAGGCGTTTTCCTGCGCCGGATCGGCCAGCACGATGGCGTGCATCTTGCCTGCCAGGTTGTCGAACACCACCACCGCATCGGAGACCATCAGCAGAATGTCCGGCACGCCCAGCGGATCAGGGTTCGGGCACTTGCCCAGACGCTTTTCCACGTAACGCACGCAGTCATAGCCGAAGTACCCCACCAGGCCGCCGTTGAAGCGCGGCAGGCCAGCAATGGTCGGTACGTTGTAGCGCGCCTTGAAGGTCTCGACGAAGGCTAGCGGGTCTTCGACATCGTGGCTTTCGACCTCGACCCCGTCGACGGTCACACTCACATGCAGGTCATGCACCCGCAGTACCGTGCGGCACGGTAGGCCAATGATCGAATAGCGCCCCCACTTCTCCCCGCCCTGCACCGACTCCAACAGGTAGGAGTTGGGTTGATCGGCCAGTTTCAGGTAGATCGACAGCGGCGTGTCGAAGTCGGCAAGGGTTTCGCAGGCAAGCGGGATGCGGTTGTAGCCGGCAGCGGCCAAACGCAGGAATTCTTCGCGGATCATGAGGTGCCTCGTGGCATGAGGGTCTAACGGTCAGGTGTGCAAACGCGCCGGCTAGCCGGCCAGGATCACGTCAGGCGCGCCAACGCCAGCGGGCCAGGGCCTTGATGACTTTCATCCAGAGTTTGCGGGTAACCACCACGATGGCATTTCCAGGAGGGGATTGGACAGCGTCGGGCAACGTTATCCCAGCGGCAGAATCCAGGCAACCGGGAATTAGCTTGCGCAGATCGTCGATCACCAGCGCCGGCGACTCTTCGGCAATCGGCCGGCCATGGTTATAGCCGTAGCTCAGGGCCACACACTTGACGCCCGCCGCCTTGGCCGCCAGGACGTCACTGCGCGAGTCGCCAACGAACAACGACTGCGACGCCGGTACGTTGGCCATTTTCATCACGAAAAACAGCGCCGCCGGGTCAGGTTTTTTCTGCGGCAGGGTATCGCCGCCGATGATCCACTTGAAGTAGCGGCCGATCTTCATCTGGTCCAGCAAGGGCGCGACGAAGCGCTCCGGCTTGTTGGTGATCAGCGCCATCTCGACACCCTGCTTGTGCAACCACTTGAGGGTGTCGCGCACGCCAGGGTAAACCACCGTCAATTCATGGCCGTCTGCATAGGCGTCCATGAAAATCTCCAGCGCATGTTCGGCCTCGACGTCGTCGACCCGACTGTGATCGATATCACCGGCCAGGGCCCGACGGACCAGCACCGGCGCCCCGTTGCCGACCCACTCGCGCACGGCGCCCAGGCCGGCCGGTGCGCGCCCCAGCTTGAGCAGCATGTGATCCACGGCCACTGCCAGGTCCGGTACCGAATCGATCAGGGTGCCATCCAGATCGAACATCACCAGCCGCGGCAATTGCCCTGGGAACAACTGCTCAAAACCACTCATGGACGAGCCAGCGCCAGTTCGGCACGCATCTTCTCGATCACTTCCTGGTAGTTCGGCGCGTTGAAGATCGCGGAGCCGGCCACGAAGGTGTCAGCGCCAGCCGCGGCGATTTCGCGGATGTTGTTGACGTTCACCCCACCGTCGATTTCCAGGCGGATATCACGGCCCGAGGCGTCGATCAGCGCGCGCGCTTCACGCAGTTTGTCGAGGGTTGCCGGAATGAACTTCTGGCCACCAAAACCCGGGTTGACGCTCATCAGCAGGATCATGTCGACCTTGTCCATCACGTACTTGAGTACGTCCAGCGGAGTCGCCGGGTTGAACACCAGGCCGGCCTTGCAACCGCCTTCGCGGATCATCTGCAAGGAGCGATCGACGTGAATCGTGGCGTCCGGGTGGAAAGTGATGTAGGTGGCGCCGGCCTCGATGAAGTCACCGATGATGCGGTCGACCGGAGATACCATCAGGTGTGCGTCGATCGGCGCGGTAACGCCGTACTTGCGCAGTGCCGAGCAGACCATCGGGCCGATGGTCAGGTTGGGCACGTAGTGATTGTCCATGACATCGAAGTGGACGATGTCGGCACCCGCGGCCAGAACGTTGTCCACTTCTTCACCCAGGCGGGCGAAGTCGGCGGAGAGAATCGACGGAGCAATAGCGAAGGGCTGCATGACGCACCTTTTTTGAGCAGGATCACGATGGCGCGCATTGTATACCTCATGCTTTGACGCGCGCACCGTGGCTGTAACGATCAGTAAGCCGCTCGATAGATCTTCTCGATATCAAGGGCCGTCAACTGGCGCGGATTATTGCGCATCAAACGCTCGATTCCCGCGGCCTCCAGCGCCATGGCCGGGATCGCCTCCTGGGGCACGCCGAAACTGCGCAAGCCCTGGGGAATTTCCACTGCGGCACACAGTCGCGCCATCGCCGCGACCGCCTGGTCCGCCGCTTCATCGGCACTCAGGTGCGTGATATTGAGGCCAAAGGCCTGGGCAATGTCCTGCATGCGCTCCACGCACGCCATCTTGTTCCAGGCCATCACATGGGGCAGCAACAGCGCGTTGCTCACGCCATGGGCAATATTGAAGCGCCCGCCCAGCGGATAGGCCAGGGCATGCACCGCGCCGACCCCGGCGTTGCCGAACGCCATGCCGGCCATCAGGCTGGCAGTGGCCATGTCCTCACGGGCCTGCAGGTTCGCGGGATTGGCATAGGCCTTGGGCAGCGCCTTGGCGATCAGCTTGATGGCACCGATGGCCAGGGCATCGGTAATCGGCGAAGCATTCACCGACAGGTAGGCCTCGACCGCATGCACCAGGGCATCCACCCCACTGGCGGCGGTGACACTGCGCGGACAGGTCAGGGTCATTTGCGGGCTGACCAGCGCCACGTCAGGCAACAGGTAGTCGCTGACGATGCCTTTCTTCAGTTGGGCCTGCTTGTCGGAGAGGATCGCCACGTTGGTGACTTCCGAGCCCGTGCCGGCGGTGGTCGGGATCGCGATCAGCGGCGGGCCCTTGCGCGGCACCTGGTCGACGCCGAACAAATCCTCGAGCGCGCCGTGATAACCGGCATAGGCCGCGACGCTTTTGGCGATATCGATGGCACTGCCGCCGCCCAGGCCGATCAGGCCGTCATGCCCGCCCTCGCGGTAGACACGCATGCAGTCCTCGACGATGGCGATTTCCGGGTCGGGCAACACCCGGTCGAAAATCTCGTAGGTGCGTCCACCCAGTTGCGCCAGCGCCAGCTCCACGGTGCCGGACTTGACCAGCGCCGCATCGGTGACAATCAGCGGGTGGTCGACATCCAGGCGGGTCAGTTCAGCGGCCAGTTGCTCGATGGCACCGGTGCCGGTGAGCAGCTTATGAGCGATTTTGAAAGAACAAAGACTCATGTGCGCAGCCTCTTATAGATAGGGGAGCTGGGCACAATAGTAGCTGTCGATTGGGTTTTGTCTGTTATTCAGCCCGTGAATGGCTTCAAGCCCACTGAACACCCCAGTGGGAGCGAGTCTGCTCCCACTGGGGTTGATGTCAGGTTTCAGACCTGTGCAGTACGCAATTTCTCACTGCGCCCACGCAACCACTCCAGGGTCAGCAGCAGGATCACCGAGAAGGCAATCAGCAGCGTTGCGGCGGCGGCGATGGTCGGGCTGAGGTTTTCGCGGATACCGCTGAACATCTGCCGCGGCAAGGTCGCTTGCTCTGGGCCGGCGAGGAACAGGGTCACCACTACTTCATCGAACGAGGTGGCAAACGCAAACAGCGCACCGGAAATCACCCCGGGGGCGATCAACGGCAAAGTCACCCGGCGGAACGCCGTCAGGGGCGAGGCTCCGAGGCTGGCCGCGGCGCGCACCAGGTTGTGGTTGAAGCCTTGCAGGGTCGCCGACACCGTGATGATCACGAACGGCACACCCAGTACCGCGTGCACCACAATCAGCGAGAAGAAGCTGTTCCCCAGCCCCAGCGGGGCGAAGAACAAGTAACTGGCCACCCCGATGATCACCACGGGCACCACCATCGGCGAAATCACCAGGGCCATCACCAGGGCCTTGCCCGGGAAATCGCCGCGGGTCAGGCCAATGGCCGCCAGCGTCCCGAAGATCATCGCCAGTACGGTCGCGGCCGGGGCCACGATGATGCTGTTCTTCAGGGCGCGCATCCACTCGGCCGAGGCAAAGAAATCCTGGTACCAGTGCAGCGAAAATCCTTGCAGCGGGTAGACCAGGAAGCTGCCGGAGTTGAACGACAGCGGGATGATCACCAGCACCGGCAAGATCAGGAACAACAGAATCAAGCCGCAGAGAATCCGCAAGCTGTAGAACCACACCCGTTCAACGGGGGACATATAAGGACTCAGCATTTCGATTCTCCCCTTAGCTCAGGCGCAGGCGGCTGGCGCCCACCAGCCAGCTGTAAATCAGATAAAGCACGATGGTCGCCAACAGCAGCAGCCCGCCGAGCGCCGTCGCCATGCCCCAGTTGATGCTGGTGTTGGTGTAGAAGGCGACGAAGTAGCTGACCATCTGATCGTTCGGGCTACCCAGCAGTGCCGGGGTGATGTAGTAACCAATCGCCAGGATGAACACCAGCAGGCACCCGGCGCCGACACCGGCATAGGTCTGCGGGAAGTACACCCGCCAGAAGCTGGCGAACGGATGGCAGCCCAGGGAAATCGCCGCCCGCATGTAGGTCGGCGAGATGCCTTTCATCACGCTGTAGATCGGCAGGATCATGAACGGCAGCAGAATGTGCACCATCGAGATGTACACCCCGGTGCGGTTGAACACCAACTCCAGGGGTTTATCGATAATGCCCATGGCCATCATTGCGCTGTTGATCAACCCGCCCGACTGCAGCAACACGATCCACGCGGCCACCCGCACCAGGATCGAGGTCCAGAACGGTAGCAACACCAGGATCATCAGCAGGTTGCTTTGCCGGGCCGGCAAGTTGGCCAGCAGGTAGGCCAGGGGATAGGCCAGCGCCAGACAGATGGCCGTGATCACCAGGCCCATCCAGAAGGTGCGGGCAAAGATGTCGAGGTAGATCGCCTGGTCGGGCGTGGCCGGGGCGACTTCGCCGAGGTCGTCGATGCGGTGATCAACCGCCGCCAACAGGTAGTACGGCGTCAGGCTGCTGGTATTGCGGCGCACGGCCTGCCAATAGGCCGGGTCGCCCCAACGCTCGTCCAGCGCTTCGAGCGCGTCTTTATAAGACGCCGGCTCGCTCTTGAACGGCAGCGCGCGGGCGGTCTTGGTCAGCAGGCTGCGGTAGCCGGCCAACTCCATGTTCAGGCGCTTGGACAGGTCGCCCAAGGTTTGATTCTTGCGGGCTTCGGCCAGGTCTTCACTGGCGGCCTTGTACACCGGGTCCGCTGGCAGGCCTCGGCCATCCCAGGCAGCGATCGCTGCTACGGTGCGCGGCATGCCGCCGACCACTTCCGGGTTACCGACGCTTTTATAGAGCAGCGCCACAATCGGCACCAGAAACACCAGCAACAGAAACAGCACCAACGGCGCAATCAGGGCTTGGGCCTTCCAGCGGTTGACCCGCTCGGCACGCGCCAGGCGCTGCTTCAAGGTGCGATGGGTGCCCTCGTTCAGGGGAACGGCGATGGCCATGGCGAACTCCGAAAATCTTTGATCGTTACAGAGGCAGACAAACAACCTGTTGGAGCGAGCGAGCTCGCTCCAACATGGATTACGCTGTCAAACCTCTAACTGACTGGCATTGGGCAAGCCCTCTGCCACAGGGTCGCGCTTACTTCGCTGCCCAGGAGTTGAAGCGCTGCTCCAGTTGCTCGCCGTTGTCCGCCCAGAAGCTGACGTCGATCTGCACCTGGTTGGCGATGTTTTCCGGGGTCGTCGGCATGTCTTTCAGAATTTCCGGGTTCAACAGGGGTACCGCCTGGGTATTGGCCGGGCCGTAGGCAATGTTTTCCGAATAGGTTTTCTGCTGTTGTGGCATGACCGAGAACGCGATGAATTTCTTCGCCGCTTCAGCGCGGGTCTTGTCCAGACCTTTAGGAATGGCCCAGGCGTCGAAGTCGTAGATACCGCCGTTCCACACCACCTTCAGGTTGCTTTCCTTTTGCACGGCAGCGATCCGGCCGTTGTACGCCGAGCTCATGACCACATCACCGGACGCCAGGTACTGCGGCGGCTGGGCGCCAGCTTCCCACCACTGGATGCTCGGCTTGAGTTCGTCGAGCTTCTTGAAGGCACGGTCCTGGCCATCTTTACCGGCCAGCACTTTGTAGACATCTTTCGGCGCCACGCCGTCGGCCATCAAGGCAAATTCCAGGGTGTACTTGGCGCCTTTACGCAGGCCGCGTTTGCCCGGGAAGTTCTTGGTGTCCCAGAAGTCGGCCCAACTGGTCGGCGCGGTTTTCAGCTTGTCGGCGTTGTAGGCCAGCACGGTCGACCAGACGAAAAAACCAACGCCGCACGGCTGGATCGCACCCTTGACGTAATTTTCGGTGTTGCCGAACAGTGCAGGGTCGAGTTGCTCGAACATGTCCTCGTCGCAACCGCGGGACAGCTCTGGCGACTCTACTTCCACCAGGTCCCAGGACACGCTCTTGGTGTCGACCATGGCCTTGACCTTGGCCATTTCACCGTTGTATTCACCGGCGACGATCTTGCCGTTGCCCGCTGCTTCCCAAGGCGCATAGAAGGCCTTGACCTGTGCGGCCTTGTTCGCGCCGCCAAACGACACCACGGTCAGGTCCGAGCCCGCGGCCATCGCGTGTGCCGCACCCATCATGCCCAGAGCCAGGGCGGTGAATTTCAGGGATTTCAACATTTATTGTTCTCTCCACGTGCAGGGTTGGTGAAGCAAGGGGGCGATCAATTCGCCTCTAGAAGGGGATCGAGAGCACGGACGTGTTCGACCTGCCAGCCAAGCGGCACCACGTCTCCGACGGCCAGCGCCGGATCCAGCTCGGCGATCGGCTGTTTCACGAAGAAATCGGTCTTGCCGCAGACTTCCAGGCGCACACGGACGTGGTCGCCCAGATAGATGAATTCCGCCACCCGCCCAGAGAAGCGGTTGACACACGCCTCACTGGAGCCGTTGAGGCTGACCCGCTCCGGACGAATGGACAGAGTCACTGGCTCGCCGGTCTTGCCGACATTCACCGCCAGTGCCTCGACCTTTTCCCCGCGCCCAAGCTCGACAATGCAGCGCTCGCCGGTCTGACTGTGGAGACGGCCATTGAGGCGGTTGTTTTCGCCAATGAAGTTGGCCACGAAGGTATTTTTCGGTTCTTCGTACAGGGTGCGAGGTGGGGCGATCTGCTGGATTTCGCCTTGATGGAACACCGCCACCCGGTCGGACATGGTCAGGGCTTCGCCCTGGTCGTGGGTCACATAGACCACGGTCACACCCAGGCGCTGGTGCAGGTGCTTGATCTCCATCTGCATGTGTTCACGCAGCTGTTTATCGAGAGCGCCGAGCGGTTCGTCCATCAGCACCAGTTGCGGCTCGAACACCAGCGCCCGGGCCAGGGCCACCCGCTGCTGCTGGCCACCGGAAAGCTGGGCCGGGTAACGCTGAGCGAAGGCATCGAGCTGAACCATGCTCAGGACACGCTTGACCCGGTCACTGACGTCACTCTTGTTCAGACCACGCACGGTCAGCGGGAACGCCAGGTTCTCGGCCACCGTCATGTGCGGGAACAGGGCGTAGTTCTGGAACACCATGCCGATGTCACGCTTGTGCGGCGGCACGTTGTTGATCGAACGCCCGGCCAGCAGGATCTCGCCGGCGGTCGGGGTTTCGAAACCGGCGAGCATCATCAGGCTGGTGGTCTTGCCGGAGCCGGAAGGCCCGAGCAAGGTGAGGAACTCGCCTTTGCGAATATCCAGGTTGAGGTCTTTGACGATCAGGTTCTCGCCGTCGTAGCTCTTCTGCACGCCACGAAAGCTGACCAGTACATCATTGGTCCCCGCGCTTGAATCGACCTCGCTCATACCCACACCTTTATTGTTGATGACTGCCGTGGATTAAGCCTAGTGGCTACGCACAGCCACGCAAATCGGGGCGCAGGAGAGAATCGCCTCAGCCAGATGGAAGGTTGGGGGTAGGGATTGCCCTACAAGGATGGCGCGTTTGGACAGGTCGGCAGCGAGTTTTCCGCTACAAGCCACAAGAACCGGCAAAAGCGGTTTGGCGGGATGTCGTAAATGGATATGCCAACACGGTGTTCTGTAGGAGCGAGGCTTGCCCACGAAGGCGGTGTGTCAGTCACATTGATGTTGAATGTGCTGACATCTTCGCGGGCAAGCCTCGCTCAGGGGATCGCGTATTGTTCAGAGCAGCTTGTGCTCCATGGCGTACTTCACCAACTCCGCCAGTGAGGTGATGTTGAGTTTCTGCATCAGCCGCGCCTTGTGGGTGCTGATGGTCTTACTGCTCAACGCCAGTTGCTGGGCGATGTCATTGACGTTGGCGCCCTGCGCGAGGCGCTCGAACACCGAGAACTCGCGCTCCGAGAGTAGCGAATGCAGGGGCCGTGAATCAGTCAGGCCGACTTCGAAGACCATTCGATCCGCCAGCTCCGGATCGATATAGCGCCCGCCAGCCGCCACCTTGCGAATCGCCGTCAGCAGCAGTGCCGGGTCGCTGTCCTTGGTGGCATAACCGGCGGCCCCGACCTTCAAGGCACGGGCGGCCATCTGCGCCTCGTCGTGCATCGACAGCACCAGAATCGCCGGTGGATTGTTCAGGGCGCGAATCCGCGGGATCGCCTCCAGGCCATTCACCCCGGGCATGGAAATGTCCAGCAACACCACCTCACAGGGCACGTGGCGCAAGGTTTCGAGCAACTGTTCGCCATTGCTCGCCTCCCCCACCACCAACAGATCCTTGGCCAGGCCGATCAATTGCTTGATGCCTTCACGCACGATGGTGTGGTCTTCGGCTACCAGTACACGGATCACAGGCTTCTCCAGAAAAATCAGTTGCACGCTTCATGCAAAGGCACACGGACCTCAAGGGTGGTGCCCTCGCCCGGCACGCTGTCGAGCTGCAGTGTGCCACCCATGATCAACACTCGCTCGCGCATGCCCACTACCCCAAAGGAAGTCGGCCTACCGGCTTGAGCGACAAAACCTACACCATCGTCGCTGACGGTCAGGCACAACTGCTCGTCTTCCAGCACCAGTGTCAATTCGACAGTATGCGCCTGGGCGTGGCGCATGACATTGGTCAGTGCCTCCTGGAGGATCCGGAACAAGCCAATCGCCTTGGCGTCACTCAGCACCGGCAGGTTGTCGGGCACCTGCACCAGGCAGGGAATCTGGGTACGCGCCTCAAAACGCCGGGCCTGCCACTCGATGGCCGAGGCGATGCCGGCGTCCAGAATCGGCGGACGCAGCGCCGTGGCCACGTCCCGCACCAGTTGGAACAGCTGGGCGATCAGGCGTTTCATGCTATTGAGCCGATCACTCAGGCCCGGGTCCAGTTCGGCGTAGGCCAATTCGCACATCGAGGTTTCCAGCTTGAGTACCGTCAGCATCTGTCCCAACTCATCGTGGACTTCCCGGGCAATCCGCGCCTTTTCCTCTTCGCGCACACTCTCCAGATGCGCCGACAGCTCACGCAGTTGCTCGCGGGAGCTGGCCAGTTCCAGTTCGATGCGCTTGCTCTCGCTGATGTCCCAGACGATCCCGTCCCAGACAAAGGCGCCATCGTCGAGGCGCCGAGTGATGGCCTTGATCTCGGCCCAGCGTTGCTGCCCCTGGCGGGTGAGGATGCGGCCTTGCCACGACCAGTCACTGTCGGTGTCCAGCGCGTGATCCTGGGTGCGGTGGTAACTGGCTCTGTCCTGCGGATGTACCACACTGCGCAGGCCCATGTCGCGATGGCTCAAGGTGGCGGGCGAGTAGCCCACCAGGCTCTCACTGCCTTCGCTGATGTAGGCAAAGTCGATTTGCCCGGTCACCGGCGCCCGCTCAAGACGAAATACCAGTCCGGGTACGTTGGCGGCAATCCCCTGCAGCCGCGCCTCGCTTTCGCGCAAGGCCGCCAAGGCCCGCCGGCGCTCAGTGACGTCATTGAGGTAGACCACCAGGTATTCGCTGTCGCGAAAGCGCAGGAAGCTCAAAGTCACGTCAGCCGGCAAAATGCTGCCATCGGCGCGCAGGCAATTGGTTTCGAAGCTTTGCGGCCCCTCCTCGCTGGCCCGCGCGCGTTTCCACAGGTTCAACCAACGGTCCATGTGCAAGTTGGGTTCGAAGTCGATCAGCGGTCGGTCGATCACCCCGCCCGAGACATACCCGAGCATGTCCTCGGCCGCCCGGTTGGCGTAGCGCACGTGGCTGTCCCAATTGACCCAGAGGATCCCGACGGTGCTTTGATCGATGGAGAACTGTGTCAGGCGCAACGCTTCTTCGCTGGCCGCGCGCAGGGCAATGTCCTCGCGGGCGGCGAGCAAGCGCTGCTCGAGCAGGTGTTGCTGGCGCCGTTGCCAGATCACGATGGCCATGGCGCTCAGCAGCAATACCCCCAGCAACAGGCAGAGGTTCTGCCAGAACCCCGGGGACTCCGACAAACGTGGGTACTTGGGTTGCAACCAGCGTGCGTGCAATTGCTCCAGGTCCTTGGCCGGAATCGCGTGCAAGGCGCTTTCGACGATGCCGGCCAACTCCGGCCAATCGCGACGGGTAGCCACCCGCAGCAACTGCGGCAGGCCGATATCCCCCACTACGGCCAACCCGGCAAACTCGGACTCGGCGGACAGCCGGCTGAGTTGGGCCTCATCGATGACCGCGTAACGCGCTTGCTGGGAGAGAAGCAGTTGCAGGGCCTGGCGTTCCTGGGGCACGCCCTGCAAATTGAGGTTGGGGTAGTTGCTGCGCAGGTAATCGGCGATCGCACTGGGCATCCGCACCGCGACCCGTGACTGATCGTCGAGCTTCTCAAGATCCACCGCGCCGGCGCCCTTCTGTTGACCCACCACCAATTGCGGCACGCGCATATAGGGGTCAGTGAATTGCCACAAGCGCAGGGCGGCTGGGGTTTGGGTCAGGCCTGGGGCCAGGTCGACCTCCCCCTCACGCACCGCCTGCTCCAACTGCGCGACATCGGGAAAGTTGCGCCAGGTCAGCTCGACCTTCAGGGCGCTGGCCAGCCACTGCATCAATTCGATATTGGCCCCGGACAGGCGCTGCAGCCGCCGGTCGTACTGCGCGTAAGGCGCCTGCAGCACCACACCGACCCGCAGCTCAGAGTGACGGGCCAGCCATTGCCGTTGCTCGCTGCTCAGTTGCGCCACGCGCGCAGGCGGCGCGGCAGCCGCCCAGGCCATCAAGGGAAGCCAGAAACAGCCGATAAGCAACAGGCAGCAAAGACGTTTCATGCGAACTCTCACACACTGACAAATACTGACCAACCCATTAGGCTGCCGGGAATACTTCTGGCCTGGAATATCCGATGCCCCCTGTCTACCGCCTGGCACTGCCAGTATTGTGCCTGTCGTTGATCTTGCCTGGCGCCTTTTCCGCCCAGGCTGCCGAGCCAACGGAACCTGCTGCCAGCGCACCCTCCGAGCAACGCCAGCCCCTGCCTGAGCGTAGCCAGGAAGAAGCTTTTGCCCTGCAACGCAGCCTGCCCCCTGGCGAACAGCAACAGTTGTCGGCAGGCAGCGAGACCTTCCTGGCCCTGTGGCAGCCGGCCAACACCAGCGAGCCCCAAGGTACGGTGATTATCATCCCGGGCACAGGCGAAACAGCTGACTGGCCTCAAGCCGTCGCGCCGTTGCGGCAAAAATTGCCCGACGCCGACTGGAGCAGCCTGAGTCTTACCCTGCCGGACCTGCAAAGCAATGCCCCCCAACCGCGCATCCTCGAAAGTGCAACGGCACCGGTCAGCACCGAACCCCCGAGTAAAGACGCCAACACCGCGGCCCCTATCGAGCAAGTGGCCGGTGGCGAAGGTGAGGTGCCTGATCAGCCGGTGCCGCAGACCCACGATGAGCAACTCAAGGCCGATACCCAGCGAATCTTCTTGCGCATCGACGCCGCCCTGGCGTTTGCAGAGCAACAGAACGCCCGCAGTATCGTCCTGCTCGGCCACGGCACCGGAGCTTACTGGGCCGCCCGTTACCTGAGCGAAAAACAGCCTGCCCAAGTCGCGAAGCTGGTGATGGTCGCCGCCCAGGTACCCGCCTCCAGCACACCCGGGCTGGCGGAACTGACCAGCGGATTGAAATTGCCAACCCTGGATCTGTACTACAACGACAAACCGTTGCTGCAACGCGCAGCCCAGGAACGCCTGCAGGCCAGCAAACGGCTGAAGGATTCGAGTTTCCGGCAGATTTCCCTGAACGCCCTGCCCGGCAACAACGCCGCCCAACAGGAACAATTGGTACGCCGGGTGCGAGGCTGGTTGACCCCGCAGGACAACGCCGCGCAGTTGCCCTAGACAGGGCGCTACTGCGCTCGATGCTCCCTAGCGAAAATCGCGGCGCTGACGAATCAACGCATAGGCGCTGTGCAACTCCCGGGTCTTCTCCGTCGCTTCGCGCACCTGGGACGGCGAAGCCCCGCTGCCAGCGATCTTGTCCGGGTGATGCCGACTGAGCAGGCGTCGGTAGGCCCGCTTGATCTGCTCCGGCTCGCTGCTCAGCGTCACCCCCAGCAGGCGCATGGCGTGTTGGTAAGCCTCGCCACTGTTGGCCAAGGGTCGCTTGTGCAGTTCGTAATCCTGGGCCAGGGCCTGCACCTGCTCCGGCGTCCAGTCCAGCCATTTGCCCCATTGGGCCAGCAGCTCGCGCTCGGCACGGCCCGCACGCCCGTCTGCCCAGACCATCCGCCAGCACGCCCGCAACACCCCTTCGGCAGCATGGGGCTGTGCGCGCAAACGGCGCAGGTAGCCACGCAACCGATCGTGCCCGCTCTTGCCACGGTTGAACGCCGCAATCGCGCGTTTCTGGGCAAATTCGTTCATCTCCAGTGCGCGCATTTCCTGGCGCGCCTGGTAGATATGGCCGTCGCCCACCCGGCCGTCGCTCTTGGCCAGGCGCCCGAGCAGCACGAACAGCAATTCATCGTTGCGCAACATCGCGCGCCCGCCCAGGCGCTCGCGCAGATGCCCCAGGCTTTGCAGTTGCAAGCGCCGATCCAGCGCCTGCCCCAACAATGCGCCAAGCATGGCCCCCGGAATGCTGGCGATGGCAAAACCCGCCCCGGCTCCGATCAGAGTCCCTGGCCACAACATCTCAGCGGCTCGCTTGCAGCAAGTGTTCGACTTCGGCCAGACGCTCGTGGGTGCCGACATCCACCCAATGACCTGACAACCGCTCGCCACTCACCTGCCCTTGGGCCATGGCGTTGCGCAATAGCGGCGCCAATTTGAACGCACCGTCGCTGCAACCGGTGAACAGCTTGGGGTCGAGCACGGCGATGCCGCTGTAGGTCAGGGTCGGCGCATCGGCCTGGCCGTCGAAGACCTGTCCTTCAACCAGGGCAAAATCCCCTCCTGGGTGGTGGGCCGGGTTATCGGCCAGCACCAGGTGGGCCAAGCCGGCCAGTGGCCGGCGCAAGACACTGAAGTCGTAATCGGTCCAGATGTCGCCATTGACCACCACAAAGGCGCCCTCGCCCAGCATCTCCAGGGCACGGAAGATCCCGCCCCCGGTTTCCAGTGGCTCGCCTTCCGGCGAGTACTGAATGCTCAGGCCATAACGCGAACCGTCTCCCAGGTAGTCTTCGATCTGCTGCCCCAACCAGGCGTGGTTGATCACCACCTCGGTGAAACCCGCCGCCGCCAGGGCCTTGAGGTGGTACTCGATCAGCGGTACGCCGCCGACCTGCACCAGTGGCTTGGGCGTGGTCAGCGTCAAGGGGCGCATGCGCTCGCCCTTGCCGGCCGCCAGAATCATCGCCTTCATACACAAGCTCCGGGCGCCGGGCGCAGACTGGCCAGCAGCTCAGCCAACTCCGCCAGTTCTGGCCGACGGGCCAATACGGCTTCTATATAAGCAAAGAACCGCGGCACGTCCGTCAGGTAGCGCGGCTTGCCGTCGCGATGGCAGATACGGGCGAAGATCCCGATCACCTTCAGATGCCGCTGCACACCCATCAGGTCGCTGGCTCGCAGGAACTCCTGGAAGTCCGCCTGGACTGCAATCCCGAGTTCACCGGCCTGTTGCCAGTAACGCTCCAGCCAGCCGAGCACGCGGGTCTCGGGCCAACTGAGGAAGGCGTCCTTGAACAGGCAGGTCACGTCGTAGGTCACCGGGCCGTACACCGCGTCCTGGAAATCCAGCACGCCTGGATTCGGCTCGCTGATCATCAGGTTGCGCGGCATATAGTCACGATGCACCAGCACTTTCGGCTGGGCCAGGGCGCTGTCGATCAGCAGGTCGCTGGCACGCTGCCAGAGGGCTTGTTGGTGCGAGTCGAACTCGATCCCCAGTTCGCGCTTCACGTACCACTCGGGGAACAGCTCCAGCTCGCGACGCAACAGGGCCACATCATAACTGGGCAACGGCGCCACCATCGGCAACTGCTGGAAAGCCAGCAACGCCTGCAGGGCGTCATCGAACAAGCGATCGGCGTTTTCGTCGTTGATCACGTCCAGATAGGTCTGGTTACCCAGGTCATTGAGCAAAAGAAATCCGCGCTCGAGGTCCTCTGCGTAGATTTTCGGCACGTTAATCCCGGATTTCGCCAGCAAAAAGGCGATATCCACGAACGGTTTGCAGTTTTCCTGGGGCGGTGGTGCATCCATGACGACAAAACTCCTGCCATCACCTTCCCAGCGGAAGTAACGGCGGAAACTCGCGTCGCTGCTGGCCGCAGTCAACGTGGCCTGGGGCACAGCCCCCCAGCCTTGTGCGGCAAACAGGATGGCCAATTGCTCATCGAGCCAAACTTTCAGGTGTAGCAAGCGTACATCTTGATCAGGCATTGCAAGGGTCTCCGACGGCGCTAGCCGTCAAGCGGGTCATGCTTTATTATCCAGCATCTTTTTCAGACCATCGAGAGGCGTGCGGCCCACACCGCGGGCAGATGGCACGCAGGAAGCCCGGACTAATAAGATGGCATTGAAATCCCCCGCGTTTCGTAAAAAATTTCCGTTGTTGGTTACCGGCAGTCTGCTGGCCCTGCAACCTCTAGCCACTTCCTTCGTGGTCGCCGCGGAACAGTATGACTGCTCAGTCTCTGCTTCGGGTGCCTGGGATTGCGCGCCGAAAACCAACGCGGCTCAACTGCCTCCGCGCCCTGTGCATGATGCCAGTGCGGTCAGCTCGGGCAACGAATCGGCAGCAGACACCAGCGTTGCCGGCGAAAGCGCCGACAAACCGGCGTTGGTTACCGAAGCCAAGGGCCGCGGCCTGAAGTCGCGCAGCGCCGACTACAGTCACCTCGACTGGGTCCCGCGTGAACAGCTTACCGCTGCCCAACTGGCCGAAACCGGTCCGTACTGCTCCGGTGCCTATGTCGAACCGACTCGTCCTGGCATGAATGACAAGACGAGCAAAAGCGACGCGCCGACCTTTATCGGTGCCAAGGCTTCCCGCTACCAGCAGGAACAGCAGATTGCCACCCTCGCCGGTGACGTGGTCATGCGCCAGGGCAGCATGCAGGTCGAGGCCGACGAGGCCAGCCTGTACCAGGCCGAGAACCGTGGCGAGCTCAACGGCAACGTCCGGGTGCGCGACAACGGCGCGCTGATCGTTGGCGACCACGCCGACGTGCAACTGGACACTGGCGAAGCCAAGGTCGACAACGCCGAATACGTGTTGCACAAGTCCCGTGTGCGCGGTAACGCGCTGTACGCCAAGCGTGCAGAAAACGCGATCATCCGTCTCAAGGACGGTACCTACACCACCTGTGAGCCGAACAGCAACGCCTGGCAGCTCAAGGGCAACAACATCACGCTGAACCCGGCGACCGGCTTCGGTACCGCGACCAACGTGACGCTGCGGGTCAAGGACATTCCAGTCCTGTACACGCCGTACATCTATTTCCCGATCGATGACCGCCGCCAGTCCGGCTTCCTGCCGCCGACCATCGGCAGCGGCAGCGATACCGGGATGCTGTTGGTCACGCCGTACTACTTCAACCTGGCACCGAACTACGATGCCACGTTGTACCCGCGCTACATGAGCAAGCGCGGCATGATGGTGGAAGGCGAGTTCCGTTACCTGACCGAATCCAGCGAAGGCCAGTTCGGTGGGGCGTACCTGGACGACCAGGAAGACGAGCGCAAGCTGCAGTCCGACTACGAAAAAACCCGCTACATGTACAACTGGCAGCACAAAGGCGGCCTCGATTCGCGGGTCTTCACCGAAGTCGACTACACCAAGATCAGCGATCCCTACTACTTCCAGGATCTGCAGACCGACCAGTTGGGCGTTAAAAGCGTTTCCGATTTCGTCAATCAGCAAGGTGCTGTCAGCTACCGTGGCGACACCTTCACTGCACGTCTGAACGCGCAGGCCTATGAGTTGGCGTCGGTATCGAACATCACACCGTACGACCGCATGCCACAGATCACCTTCAACGGTTTTCTGCCACAACAACCGGGCGGGCTGAACTTTGCCTACCAGACCGAGCTCGTACGCTTTGACCGCGATCTGCAAACAGGGACCTTCTTCGATGAAAACGGCAACCCTGACGACCGCCTCGACACTAACGTCCAGGGTCTGGCGCGAGCTACCGGCAACCGGATGAACCTGGCGCCAAGCGTCAGTCTCCCGCTCGACTGGACCTATGGCTTCGTGAAGCCGTCGCTGAAGTACCAATACACTCAGTACGATCTGGACCTCGACAATCAAGGCAAACTCGACATTGCCAACCAGGGTTCGGAAGGCGATCGCCTCAACGGCACTTATGACCGCAATCAAAACCGCGCCGTGCCGATTGCCAGCATCGACAGCGGCCTGTACTTCGACCGCAATACCCAATGGTTCGGCAAGAACTACCGCCAGACCCTGGAACCGCGCCTGTACTATCTCTATGTTCCCGAGAAAGACCAGTCCGACATTCCAGTGTTCGACACCAGCGAATCCGTGTTCAGCTACTCCTCGCTGTTCCGCGACAACCGTTTCACCGGCTCCGACCGTGTCGGCGACGAAAACAAACTGTCGCTGGGTGTAACCAACCGCTGGATCGAAGAAAACGGCTTCGAGCGTCAACGCATCAGCGTCGGCCAGGCCTTGTACTTCAAGGACCGCGAAGTCCAGTTGCCGGGTATCGATGCCAAGACCCGCGAGGATGCCCACTCCAACGTGTCGCCGTATGCCCTGGAATACGAATACCGCTGGAACCGCGATTGGCGCACCACGGCCGACTACAACTGGGATCCGGACAGCCACAGCCCTCGCTCGGGCAGCGCGATGTTCCACTACCAGCCTGAAGACAACCCGAACAAGGTTATCAACGCCGGTTATCGCTATCGCAACGACCAGGTCCGCTACGACCAGAACACTGGTAAATGGACTGTGGGCGGCGGCGACTACGGCACCCCGGGCCAGCCTGGCTACGTCAAGGATTACTACAAGATCCAACAGCACGACTTCTCGGTCATCTGGCCTGTCGTGCCGCAATGGAATGCCATCAGCCGCTGGCAGTACGACTACAACCGCAACCGTACGCTGGAAGCCTTCGGTGGTTTCGAATACGACAACTGCTGCTGGAAACTGCGCCTGATCAACCGTTACTGGGTGTCCTATGACGAATTCAGTCAGGAAGCCCCGCAAAACGAAAAAGGCGACCACGGCATCTTCCTCCAAATCGTTCTGAAAGGTCTCGGTGGCGTAGTTGGCACCAAAGTAGAGAGCTTCCTCGACAAAGGCATCCAAGGTTATCGTGAACGTGAAGACCAAGCTTTCTGATTGTCTGCGCCCGCTGATGCTGGGCGCGCTGTTCCTGAGTACCGCGGCCAGCGCCGCGGTACAGTCCATCGACAAAGTGGTGGCCATCGTCGACAACGACGTGGTCATGCAGAGCCAACTGGACCAACGGGTTCACGAAGTCCAGCAAACCATCGCCAAGCGTGGCTCGGCCGTTCCACCGGCCGGCGTGCTGGAACAACAGGTGCTTGAGCGCCTGATCGTCGAAAACCTGCAACTGCAGATCGGCGAGCGTTCCGGCATCCGTATCACCGATGAAGAGCTGAACCAGGCGATCGGCACCATTGCCCAGCGCAACAACATGACCGTGGATCAATTCCGCGCCGCCCTGTCCCGCGATGGCCTGTCTTATGAAGACGCTCGTGAGCAAGTGCGCCGTGAAATGATCATCAGCCGTGTGCGTCAGCGTCGGGTCGCCGAGCGCATCCAGGTCACCGAGCAGGAAGTGAAGAACTTCCTCGCCTCTGACCTGGGCAAGATGCAGCTGTCGGAAGAACTGCACCTGGCCAACATCCTGATTCCGACCCCGGAAAGCGCCAACTCCGAAGCGATTCAGGCTGCGTACCGCCAGGCGATGGAGGTTTACCAGCAACTCAAGCAGGGCGCCGACTTCACCCAACTGGCGATTGCCAAATCCGGTAGCGACAACGCCCTGGAAGGCGGCGACATGGGCTGGCGCAAGGCCGCTCAACTGCCACCGCCGTTCGACCGTGAACTGAGTGCCATGTCCGTCGGTGACATCACCCAACCAGCACGTACCCCTGGCGGTTTCATCATCCTCAAGCTGCTGGAAAAACGCGGCGGTGGTAATCAGACCCGTGACGAAGTCCACGTTCGTCACATCCTGATCAAGCCGAGCGAAATCCGCAGCGAAGAAGAAACCAAGCGCCTGGCGCAGAAACTCTACGAGCGCATCGAAGCGGGTGAAGACTTCGCCGAACTGGCAAAGACCTACTCCGAAGACCCAGGTTCTGCCCTCAACGGCGGCGACCTGAACTGGATCGATCCGAACGCACTGGTACCGGAATTCCGTACCGTGATGAACAACACCCCGCAAGGTCAGTTGTCCAAACCGTTCAAGAGCCCGTATGGCTGGCACGTCCTGGAAGTCCTTGGCCGTCGCGCCACCGACAGCACCAGCCAGGCGCGCGATCAACAAGCGATGACTGTGTTGCGTAACCGCAAGTACGACGAAGAGCTGCAAACCTGGTTGCGTCAGATCCGTGACGAAGCCTACGTTGAAATCAAGCTCCCTGGCGTCGACCAGGCACCGAAGTGAAACCCAGACGTTTCGCTCTGACACCCGGCGAACCAGCTGGCATAGGTCCCGACCTGTGCCTGCTGCTCGCCTCGCACGCCCAGCCACACCCCCTGATAGCCATCACCAGCCGCGACCTGCTCCTCGAGCGGGCCGCGCAGCTGGGCGTGGTCGTTGATCTGCTGAGCGTCAGCCCCGGGCACTGGCCGGACGTTCCCGCGCCCGCCAACAGCCTGTACGTCTGGGATACACCACTCAACGCCCCGGTCGTTGCAGGTCAACTGGACCCGGCCAATGCCGCCTTTGTCCTGCAAACCCTGACCCGCGCGGGCCAAGGCTGCCTGGATGGCGACTTTGCCGGAATGATCACCGCCCCGGTGCACAAAGGCGTGATCAACGAATCCGGAATTGCCTTTTCCGGGCATACCGAATTCCTGGCCGACCTGACCCATACCAGCCAAGTGGTGATGATGCTTGCCACCCGTGGCTTGCGCGTCGCCCTGGTGACCACTCACCTGCCGTTGCGCGAGATTGCCGACGCAATTACCCCGCAGCGCCTGGAGCGGGTCACGCGGATCCTGCACGCCGACCTGCAACACAAATTCGGCATCGCCCAGCCACGCATCCTCGTCTGTGGACTCAACCCCCACGCTGGCGAAGGCGGCCACCTGGGCCATGAAGAAATCGATATCATCGAACCCACCCTTGAGCGTCTGCGCGGCGAAGGCATGGACCTGCGTGGTCCCCTGCCCGCCGACACTCTGTTTACCCCCAAATATCTGGAGCACTGCGACGCAGTGCTGGCGATGTACCACGACCAGGGCCTGCCGGTGTTGAAGTACAAAGGCTTCGGCGCGGCAGTCAACGTAACCCTGGGCTTGCCGATCATCCGCACTTCAGTCGACCACGGCACCGCCCTGGACTTGGCTGGCAGCGGAAAAATCGACACCGGCAGCCTGCAAGTTGCCCTGGAAACCGCCTACCAGATGGCCGAGACCCGTTTATGACCGAGCATTACCAACACCGGGCGCGCAAGCGCTTCGGCCAGAACTTCCTGCACGACGCCGGCGTAATCGACCGTATCCTGCGCTCCATCCACGCCAAGGCCGACGACCGCCTGCTGGAAATCGGCCCGGGCCAGGGTGCCCTGACCGAAGGCCTGCTCAACAGCGGCGCGCAGCTTGATGTCGTGGAGCTGGACAAGGACCTGATCCCGATCCTCAACCAGCAGTTCGCCGGCAAGAGCAACTTCAACCTGCACCAGGGCGATGCACTGAAGTTCGATTTCAACAGCCTGAATGCCGCGCCCAACAGCCTGCGCGTGGTCGGCAACCTGCCGTACAACATCTCCACGCCGTTGATTTTCCACCTGCTGAACAACGCCGGGATCATTCGCGACATGCACTTCATGCTGCAAAAGGAAGTGGTCGAGCGCCTGGCGGCGGGTCCTGGTGGTGGCGATTGGGGCCGTCTGTCGATCATGGTCCAGTACCACTGCCGGGTCGAACACCTGTTCAATGTCGGCCCTGGCGCGTTCAACCCGCCACCCAAAGTCGACTCGGCTATCGTGCGCCTGGTGCCCCACGCGGTACTGCCGCACCCGGCCAAGGACCACCGCCTGCTGGAGCGGGTCGTTCGCGAAGCCTTCAACCAGCGTCGCAAGACCCTGCGCAACACCCTCAAGGCCTTGCTCAGCAACGCTGAAATCGAAGCCGCCGGCGTCGATGGCAGCCTGCGCCCGGAACAGCTCGACCTGGCAGCCTTCGTGCGCCTGGCCGATCAGCTGGCAATCCAGCCCGCGCCGGCCGCTGAATAACTCAGAGCCCCTGTAGGAGCCAGCTTGCTGGCGATGGCGTCGGCAAAGTCGACAGATCCACTCGCTGGCAACCCAGCTCCTACAAGGCAGACCACATCGTTCTCCTGTCCTCGGCCACAGCATCTCTGGCCTACTGCCTGCCAGTTGGCCTAGACTGATCACCTCTCGCGTTAGGTAATCTGCGCTTTTGCTTTTAAGGCCTTCTTGCATGTCCGATCCTCGTTATCAGGTCGACGTCAGCGTCGTCACTCGCTTTCTGGCAGAACAGTCGCAACCCGAGCAGAACCGTTTCGCCTTCGCCTACACCATCACCGTGCACAACAACGGCTCGCTACCCGCCAAGTTGCTCTCGCGGCACTGGGTGATTACCGATGGTGACGGCCATGTCGAAGAGGTTCGTGGTGCGGGCGTGGTTGGCCTGCAACCGTTGATCGCCGCCGGCCAGAGCCACACCTACAGCAGCGGCACCGTAATGACCACCCGCGTCGGCAACATGCAGGGCAGTTACCAGATGCTCGCCGAAGACGGTACACACTTCGACGCCATCATCGCGCCCTTCCGCCTGGCGGTGCCCGGAGCCCTGCACTGATGGCGACGTATGCCGTCGGCGATCTGCAGGGCTGCCTCGAGCCGCTGCAGTGCCTGCTCAAGCAGGTCGCCTTCGATCCGCAGACCGACCGTCTGTGGCTGGTGGGCGACCTGGTCAACCGTGGCCCGCAGTCGCTGGAAACCTTGCGCTTCCTCTATAGCATCCGCCAGTCGCTGGTCTGTGTGCTGGGTAATCATGACCTGCACCTGCTGGCCGCCGGGAACAAGATCGAGCGCCTGAAGAAAGCCGACACCCTGCGCGAAATTCTCGAAGCGCCCGACGCCAAGGAACTGCTTGAGTGGCTGCGCCAGCAAAAGCTCCTGCACTACGACGAAATCCGCGACATGGTGCTGGTACATGCCGGCATCCCGCCGCAGTGGTCCCTGCGCAAGGCCCTCAAGTGCGCCGCCGAAGTCGAGGCCGCCCTGCGCGATGACAACCTGTTCGCACCCTACCTGGACGGCATGTATGGCAACGAGCCGGCCAAGTGGGACAGCGACCTCAAAGGCGTGACTCGCCTGCGGGTGATCACCAACTACTTCACCCGCATGCGCTTTTGCACCAGCGAGGGCAAGCTTGACCTCAAGGGCAAGGAAGGCGCCGACACCGCGCCGCCTGGCTACGCGCCCTGGTTCAAGCACAAGGATCGCAAGACTCGCGGCCTGAAGATCATTTTTGGCCACTGGGCCGCACTCGAAGGCCGGTGCGACGAGCCCGGCGTCATCGCCCTCGACACTGGCTGTGTCTGGGGCGGCGCCATGACCCTGCTGAACATCGACACCGGCGTACGCCTGAGTTGCCAGTGCGACGAGCACGGCCATGTTGCGTCGCCTGTCGCCCCACCTACCCCCGAACCATTGTCGGCCAGCGTCAAGCGCTAGGCTGCGCTGTCAGTCTGGCCACAGGAGCCCGCCATGAGCGAATTCAAACGTATCCCCCCCGAACAAGCCCAAGCCCTGCGCGAACAAGGCGCCGTGCTGGTCGACATCCGCGACCCCGCGACCTACGCAGCGCTGCACATCAGCGGCTCCACGCATCTGGACAACCACTCCATCTCGGACTTCATCCGCGCCGCCGACCTCGACGCGCCAACGGTAGTGGTCTGCTACCACGGCAACTCCAGCCAGGGCGCTGCCGCCTACCTGGTCAGCCAGGGGTTTTCCGACGTCTACAGCATGGACGGTGGCTTCGAGCTGTGGCGTACGACGTACCCTTCAGAAACCGCGAAAAGTAGCGGCGAATAATTTTTTTCAGCGCTCCAGCCCACGTCCCGCGTGGGCTGACGAACGGTAGTACACAACAAATTGCGCATTGCTCCTTTACCTCGCGGATTACCAACTATCCTTAGCCTCAGGCCATCCAAAACAGGGGAGAGCCGGTACACCGGCGAGCGGGTCATCGGGAGTAGCTTTCAGGGTTGATAGCTTTGAAGGTGTTCTGGGGGGGTAAAAAGCAGCTGAAATTGCGGCTGCTGACCAGCATCGACTGAATGATCCGACGTCGGCTCCACGTATCGAGCGAGGTGACGTCATGAGTATCTTTAGCCACTTCCAACAACGCTTCGAGTCAACACGCCAGGAAGAACTCTCGCTGCAGGAGTACCTGGAACTCTGCAAACAGGACCGTAGCGCCTACGTTTCCGCCGCCGAGCGTCTGCTGCTGGCAATCGGTGAACCCGAATTGCTGGACACTTCGACCAACTCGAGGCTGTCGCGCATTTTTTCCAACAAGGTGATCCGACGCTATCCGGCCTTCGAGGACTTCCACGGGATGGAAGAATGCATCGACCAGATCGTCTCCTACTTCCGCCACGCCGCACAGGGCCTGGAAGAGAAGAAACAGATCCTCTACCTGCTCGGCCCCGTCGGCGGCGGCAAGTCGTCCCTGGCCGAAAAGCTCAAACAACTGATCGAGAAAGTGCCCTTCTATGCCATCAAGGGCTCTCCAGTATTCGAGTCGCCACTAGGGCTGTTCAACGCCACCGAAGACGGCGCGATCCTGGAAGAAGACTTTGGCATTCCCCGGCGCTACCTGAACACCATCATGTCGCCTTGGGCGACCAAACGGCTGGCCGAATTCGGCGGCGACATCAGCCAGTTCCGCGTGGTCAAGCTCTACCCTTCGATCCTCAACCAGATCGCGGTCGCCAAGACCGAGCCGGGCGATGAGAACAACCAGGACATCTCGGCACTGGTGGGCAAGGTCGATATCCGCAAGCTCGAAGAATTCCCGCAAAACGACGCCGACGCCTACAGCTACTCGGGCGCCCTGTGCCGGGCCAACCAAGGCCTGATGGAATTCGTCGAGATGTTCAAGGCGCCGATCAAGGTCTTGCACCCACTGCTGACCGCCACCCAGGAAGGCAACTACAACAGTACCGAAGGCCTGGGCGCGATTCCGTTCACCGGGATCCTGCTGGCGCACTCCAACGAATCGGAGTGGCACACCTTCCGCAACAACAAGAACAACGAAGCCTTCATCGACCGGATCTACATCGTCAAGGTGCCTTACTGCCTGCGGGTCAGCGATGAAGTGAAGATCTACGACAAGTTGCTGTTCAACAGCTCCCTGGCCAAGGCTCACTGCGCCCCCGACACCCTGAAGATGCTTGCCCAGTTCACCGTGCTCTCGCGCCTCAAGGAGCCGGAAAACTCGAACATCTACTCGAAAATGCGGGTCTACGACGGTGAAAACCTCAAGGATACCGATCCGAAGGCCAAATCGATCCAGGAATACCGCGACACCGCCGGTGTCGACGAAGGCATGAACGGTCTTTCGACCCGGTTCGCCTTCAAGATCCTGTCGAAAGTCTTCAACTTCGACCCGCACGAAATCGCCGCCAACCCGGTGCACCTGCTTTACGTGCTGGAACAGCAGATCGAGCAGGAGCAGTTCCAGGCAGAAACCCGTGAACGGTACCTGCGCTTCCTCAAGGAATACCTGGCACCGCGCTACATCGAGTTCATCGGCAAGGAAATCCAGACCGCGTACCTGGAGTCCTACAGCGAGTACGGGCAAAACATCTTCGACCGCTACGTGCTGTACGCGGACTTCTGGATTCAGGATCAGGAATACCGCGACCCGGAAACCGGCGAGATCCTCAACCGCGTAGCCCTGAACGAAGAACTGGAGAAAATCGAAAAACCGGCGGGCATCAGCAATCCGAAGGATTTCCGCAACGAAATCGTCAACTTCGTCCTGCGTGCCCGGGCCAACAACAACGGCAAGAACCCGACCTGGCTCAGCTACGAGAAACTGCGGGTGGTCATCGAGAAAAAAATGTTCTCGAACACCGAGGACCTGCTGCCGGTCATCAGCTTCAACGCCAAGGCCAGCAAAGAGGACCAACAAAAGCACAACGACTTCGTCACACGGATGGTCGAGCGCGGCTATACCGACAAACAGGTACGACTGCTCTCCGAGTGGTACCTGCGGGTCAGAAAATCACAGTAACCCGCTGCCGGTCAGACCGGTTGTCGTTAGCCAGAGGCCTGTCTACGCATTTTCTGTTACACAGGCCTCTGGAAGGTGTTCGAAAGTCGGTAGCGAGGTACAGGCAGCACCCTGAGCGCTTGGGGGAGCGTGAAACGTCCCTTGGCCTGAGTCCATGCTGCGTCACCGCTCGCCCCTTTCAGGACAGCTTCTAAGGAGCAGTCATGAGCTATGTGATCGACCGACGTCTCAATGGCAAGAACAAGAGCACGGTAAACCGTCAGCGGTTTCTGCGGCGTTACCGTGATCACATCAAAAAGGCCGTCGAAGAGGCGGTCAGTCGGCGTTCCATCACCGATATGGAACACGGCGAACAGATCAGCATTCCCGGTCGCGATATCGACGAACCGGTGCTTCATCACGGTCGTGGTGGCAAACAGACCGTGGTGCATCCGGGCAACAAGGAATTCACCAGCGGTGAGCATATTGCACGTCCACCCGGTGGAGGTGGCGGTAAAGGCCCGGGCAAGGCCGGCAACTCCGGCGAAGGCATGGATGAGTTCGTCTTCCAGATTACCCAGGAAGAATTCCTCGAATTCATGTTCGAAGACCTGGAGCTGCCCAACCTGGTCAAGCGCAACCTGACCGGTACCGACACCTTCAAGACCGTGCGAGCCGGCATCAGCAACGAAGGCAACCCATCGCGGATCAACATCATCCGCACCCTGCGCTCAGCCCATGCCAGGCGTATCGCCCTGTCCGGCAGCAGCCGCGCCAAACTGCGCGACGCCAAGGACGAACTGGCACGACTGAAACTGGAAGAACCAGACAACTTCGGCGATATCCAGGAAATCGAAGCAGAAATCGAGCGTCTTAGCGCACGTATTCACCGCGTACCGTTCCTGGACACCTTCGACCTCAAGTACAACCTGCTGATCAAGCAACCCAACCCCAGCTCCAAGGCGGTGATGTTTTGCCTGATGGACGTTTCCGGCTCCATGACCCAGGCGACCAAGGACATCGCCAAGCGCTTCTTCATCCTGTTGTACCTGTTCCTCAAGCGTAACTACGACAAGATCGACGTAGTCTTCATCCGCCACCACACCAGTGCCCGGGAAGTGGACGAAGAGGAGTTTTTCTACTCCCGCGAAACCGGCGGCACCATCGTCTCCAGCGCCTTGAAACTGATGCAGGAGATCATGGCCGAGCGTTATCCAAGCAACGACTGGAACATCTACGCCGCCCAGGCCTCCGACGGCGACAACTGGAACGATGACTCGCCGATCTGCCGCGACATCCTGATCAACCAGATCATGCCGTTCGTGCAGTACTACACTTATGTGGAGATTACCCCGCGCGAACACCAGGCCCTGTGGTACGAATACGAGCGTATTGCCGAAGCCTTTTCCGACAATTTTGCCCAGCAGCAACTGGTTTCGGCCGGGGATATCTATCCGGTCTTCCGTGAACTCTTCCAGCGCAGGTTAGTGACATGACCGCCAAAGAGCAGAAGCGCCAACCCATCTCCACCGGCTCCGAATGGACATTCGAGCTGATCCAGGCCTACGACCGCGAAATCAGCCGTATTGCGGCCCGTTATGCGCTGGATACCTATCCCAACCAGATCGAGGTGATCACCGCCGAGCAAATGATGGATGCCTACGCCTCCGTGGGCATGCCCCTGGGCTACCACCACTGGTCCTATGGCAAACACTTCCTCAGCACCGAAAAATCCTACAGCCGAGGCCAGATGGGGCTGGCCTACGAAATCGTGATCAACTCGGACCCCTGCATCGCCTACCTGATGGAAGAAAACACCATCTGCATGCAGGCATTGGTGGTGGCCCATGCCTGCTACGGCCACAACAGCTTTTTCAAGGGCAACTACCTGTTCCGCACCTGGACCGATGCCAGCTCGATCATCGATTACCTGGTGTTTGCCAAGCAGTACATCATGCAATGCGAGGAGCGCCATGGCATCGACGCCGTCGAGGACCTGCTGGACTCCTGCCACGCCTTGATGAACTACGGCGTCGACCGCTACAAACGCCCATACCCGATCTCGGCGGAGGAAGAACGGCGCCGCCAGAAAGACCGTGAAGAACACCTGCAAAAGCAGATCAACGACCTGTGGCGCACCATTCCCAAGGGTGCCGACAAGTACAACGAGAAAGACAACGCGCGTTTTCCCGCCGAACCCCAGGAGAACATCCTGTATTTCATCGAGAAACACGCACCGCTGCTGGAGCCCTGGCAGCGGGAAATCGTGCGCATCGTGCGCAAGATCGCCCAGTACTTCTACCCGCAACGCCAGACCCAGGTGATGAACGAAGGTTGGGCGACGTTCTGGCACTACACCTTGATGAACGACCTGTATGACGAAGGCCTGGTCACCGACGGTTTCATGATGGAGTTCCTCACCTCGCACACCAGCGTGGTCTACCAGCCGGGGTTCGACAGCCCGTACTACAGCGGGATCAACCCCTACACCCTGGGTTTTGCCATGTACCGCGATATCCGGCGCATGTGCGAAGAGCCCACCGAGGAAGATTACCGCTGGTTCCCGGACGTCGCCGGGACCGACTGGCTGTCGAGCATCAAGTTCGCCATGAGCAGCTTCAAGGATGAGAGCTTCATCCTGCAGTACCTGTCGCCCAAGGTGATCCGCGACCTGAAGCTGTTCAGCATCCTCGATGACGACCAGAAGGACGACCTGCTGGTGCCCGCCATCCATGACGAGGACGGTTACCGGACTATCCGGGAAACCCTGGCGGCTCAGTACAACCTGGGCAATCGCGAACCCAACGTGCAGATCTACAGCATCGACCGCCGTGGCGACCGCTCGCTGACCCTGCGCCATCAACAACACGATCGCAAACCCCTGGGAGAGTCGACCGAGGAAGTACTCAAGCACCTGCACCGTTTGTGGGGCTTCGATATTCACCTGGAAACCCTGCAAGGCGACCAGGTCATGAAAACCCATCACGTCCCGCCCAGATCGGAGCACAGCGAGGGCGACTACGGCCGGCTCGACCTGGCCGTCATTCATCTTTGAAACCAACCTGGCCTCCGTTGGCTCGATGCAAGGGTTATCCTGTCGAGCTAACGGAGGTTTTTTATGCAGATTTATAAAGTCGGCGGCGCAGTGCGAGATCGCCTGCTCGGCAAACCTGTTACCGATATCGACTGGGTCGTGGTGGGTGCCAGCACCGAAGAGATGCTCGCCAAGGGCTTTCGCCCGGTTGGTGCTGACTTCCCGGTGTTCCTGCACCCCAGGACGGGGGAGGAATATGCCCTCGCCCGCACCGAACGCAAGAGCGGGCGCGGGTATGGTGGGTTCACCTTTCACGCCAGCCCCGAAGTGACCCTGGAAGAAGACCTGATTCGCCGGGATCTGACGATCAACGCCATGGCCGAAGACGATCACGGCCAATTGACCGACCCCTACCAGGGTCAACGCGACCTCCAGGCCCGCGTACTGCGCCACGTTTCCCCCGCGTTCGCCGAAGATCCCCTACGAGTCCTGCGGGTTGCCCGTTTCGCCGCCCGGTATGCCGCGCTCGGTTTCACCGTAGCCCCAGAGACTCTGGAGCTGATGCGCCAACTCAGTGAATCCGGCGAATTGCAGGCACTGACTGCCGAGCGCAGCTGGAAGGAAATCTCCCGCGCCCTGATGGAGGAGCAGCCCCAGGTGTTCATTCAGGTGCTACGCGACTGTGGCGCACTGAAGGTTTTGTTGCCGGAGATTGATGCGCTGTTCGGCGTGCCCCAACCCGAAGTCCATCACCCGGAAATCGACAGCGGCGTGCATACCTTGAGCGTCCTGCACCAGGCCGCCCTACACAAACAACCGCTGACCGTGCGCTGGGCCTGCTTGCTGCACGATCTGGGGAAAGGCCTGACCCCACAAGACGAGTGGCCCCGGCACATTGCCCATGAACACAAGGGCCTGAAGCTGATCAAGGCGGTCAATAACCGCTTCAAGGCTCCGCGCGACTGCCAGGAACTGGCATTGCTGGTGGGCGAGTACCACACCCACGGCCACCGCGCACTGGAGCTAAAGCCCTCGACCTTACTCGAACTGCTGCAAAGCTTTGACGTTTATCGGCGCCCGCAGCGCTTCGAAGAATTCATCGTCGCCTGCGAGATGGATGCTCGTGGGCGCAAGGGCCTGGAGCAAAGAAGTTATCCACAAGCGGATTACTTGCGTGGCGCAGCGACCGCCGCTCGCAACGTGGCGGTTCAGCCGTTGCTGGAACAGGGATTCAAGGGCCCGGAACTGGGCGAAGCGCTCAAGCGCGAACGGCTCAAGGCACTGAAAGCCTACAAAGAGGCGGCATCTGCCTGAAAAGCATCGTGGGCAAGCGGAGCAGCGCCCGGCCCGCTCCCACATGGACGGTGTTCATCCTGGATGTGGGAGCTGGGGTCAGAGCAGATTCAAAGGCGTCAGCGGCTCTCCACGCCACTCGAATGCCACCGGCGCCAACACCTGATCAATCTGCGCCTCAGCCCACAGCGTCGCGAAGCTTTTTCCCGCTCCCGGATGCACCCGGTCCGGGGCAATCAGCGACAACGGCCACAACACAAAGGCATTTTTCAGAATTTCGGCACGCGGAAGAATCAAACCGTCAAAGTTGCCCACCAGATCGCCGTACAACAACACGTCGATATCCAGCGGCAACCCCTTGCGATCCGGCGCGTAACGGCCGTTATCGGCCTCGATGAACTTCAAGCGGCGATCCAGTTCGATCAACGGCAGGCCGGTAAACGCCGACACCACAAAGTTGAAAAACGGCCCGCTCTTGATCCCCACCGGCTGGCTTTCGAATACCGCCGAGCAGCGCATATCCACCAAAAACCCACTCAGCGCTTCCAGCCCCGCCAACAAATGGGTTTCACGCTCGACATTACTGCCCAGCCCAAGAAATACCTGAGTTAGCGACATCCGCGCTCGATCTCCACGCCCACGCCAGTAGCCGCCGGAACGGCCCCTGGCTTGGTCAGTTTGAGACGCATCCAGGTGATCTTGAATTCGCTCATCAACACTTCGGCCAGGCGCTCGGCAAAAGTCTCCACCAACTGGAACTGGGCTTGCTCGGCAAACGCCTGGATACGCGTCGAAACACTGGCGTAATCGAGCGCCAGGGTCAGGTCATCGCCGGCTGCTGCCGGACGATTGTCCCAGGCAAAGCTCAGATCAAGACGCAGGCACTGACGGATGCCGCGCTCCCAGTCGTAGGCACCGATTACCGTGTCGACTTCCAGGCCCTCGATAAACACTCTGTCCAAGCACTTTTCTCCGCAGCACGACAAGGGCGCAATGCGCCGTTAGAATCAGGGCGTCCTCGCCCGGAATAGTTAGCATGTTTTGGTCACTGGCGATTTTCGCCTACCTGCTTGGCTCGCTGTCCTTCGCCATTTTGCTCAGCCGCCTGACCGGTAACCCCGATCCGCGAATGAGTGGCTCGGGTAATGCCGGCGCCACCAACATGTTACGCCTGGCGGGAAAAAAACTCGCGGTCCTGACGTTGCTGGGCGACCTGTGCAAAGGCCTGCTGCCGGTTCTGCTGGCGGCCATCGCCGGGCTGTCGATCCAACAACAGGCCTGGGTCGGCATCTGCGCCGTCATCGGCCACCTGTTCCCGCTGTACTTTCGCTTTCGCGGCGGCAAAGGCGTGGCGACCGCCGCCGGCATGCTGCTGGGGCTCTACCCGCCGGCTGCACTCCTGGCCATTGGCGGCTGGCTGCTGACCTTCTACCTGACCCGCACCAGCTCGCTGGCGGCGTTGATCGCCACACCCCTGACCTTGCCATTGCTGGCCTGGCAGGAGCCGGCAGCGCTGCTGCCCATGAGCGTCCTGACGATCCTGATCGTCTGGCGCCACCGCGGCAATCTACGCGACCTGTTTGCCGGGCGCGAACGGCATTTTTAACCCCGCCCCCTGAGCCACCTTCACCAGACCCGGTTTACAGCGCCGACAACTGCTCCATTGGCCAACGTGCCTGCACGCTGATCGCCAGGCTTTCATGCTGCCCAGCCTGCAGACGCTGGCAGCCGGCAAAAGCGATCATCGCGCCGTTATCGGTGCAGAACTCCGGGCGGGCGTAGTAAACGTCGCCCTTCATATCACCGAGCATTTTCTCCAGGGAAACCCGCAAAGCCTTGTTCGCGCTCACGCCGCCAGCGATCACCAGACGCTTGAGACCCGCCTGTTTCAAGGCGCGCTTGCACTTGACGGTCAAAGTCTCCACCACCGCCTGCTGGAAGGCCAGTGCGATGTCGCTACGAGTCTGCTCGCTGTCGTCTCCAGCGCTGACGCACTGCTGCCAGGTGTTCAGCGCAAAGGTTTTCAGGCCACTGAAGCTGAACGCCAGGCCCGGCCGGTCGCACATCGGCCGCGGGAAGGTGAATCGTCCCGGGACACCGTGCTCTGCCAGACGAGCGATTTCCGGACCGCCGGGGTAATTGAGTCCCATCATCTTCGCCGTCTTGTCGAATGCTTCACCCGCGGCATCGTCGAGGGTCTCGCCCAACAGCTCGTATTGACCGATTGCATCGACCCGCACCAGCTGCGTATGCCCACCGGAGACCAACAAAGCGACGAACGGAAATTCGGGCGGTTGCGGCTCGAGCATCGGCGCCAGCAAATGCCCTTCCATGTGGTGCACGCCGAGGGCCGGAATACCCCAGGCAAACGCCAGCGCCTGGGCGCAGGAAGCCCCCACCAGCAAGGCGCCCACCAGGCCGGGACCCGCGGTGTAGGCGATCGCGTCGATCTCGGTCGGCACGCAGTCCGCCTCAGCCAAGACCTGACGGATCAAGGGCAGCATGCGCTTGACGTGATCCCGTGAAGCCAGCTCTGGCACCACGCCACCATAGGCACGGTGCAGGTCGATCTGACTGAACAGTGCGTCGGCCAGCAGACCTTTTTCACTGTCGTAAAGTGCGACGCCGGTTTCGTCGCAGGAGGTTTCTAATCCCAGTACTAGCATGGGTTTGCGCCTTGTTTAGGCTAAATTCGAAGGCGCGCATAATAGTCCCCATGGGATGCCCCGACCAGCGGTTTTCGATCAGAGGCTTTGCATTCCGAGCGATGAGGGGTTAACATCCGCAACCCTTAAAAACCGACGTCTTCAAGTGCTCTTTTGCCGCGAGGATGTTGACCCCGGTAATGAATGAAGGTAGCTCTGGATGCCAGCCGTCAAAGTAAAAGAGAACGAACCCTTCGACGTAGCTCTGCGTCGTTTCAAGCGCTCCTGCGAAAAAGCCGGTGTACTGGCTGAAGTTCGTAGCCGCGAATTTTACGAGAAGCCAACTTCTGAGCGTAAGCGCAAAGCAGCAGCCGCTGTTAAGCGTCACGCCAAGAAAGTTCAGCGCGAACAGCGCCGCGCCGTTCGTCTGTACTAATACACAGACGATCGTAGCAAGCTTCTGCCAAGCCCGGCCCTCAGCCGGGCTTATGGCATTTGCGGATATCGCTTGATGCTTCACTGTCAAAGCCGCAGACGCGACCGCGACAAACTGCTTTACACGTCAGACCTGGCTCTTTTGCCAGCAGTGCACGTCTCTTCTGACGAGCCTTCCAAGGCTACTGACGAGCACACCCTACTGATTCCTCTCAACGACGATCAGCCCAAGGCGCCTTCTTGCGTGCCTGCTTTTGAGCTATCCGAGGCCTGTCACCGGGCACTGCGGGACTCAGCGCAATACTTTCGAACAGTCGAACCCTGATTGGGACTAACCTCAGTGGATTTTCGGCGGATACACTCCCCTACCGCGAATACGCAGACGATACCTGGTCGAGCCGCACACTTGCCGCGCCTCAAAATCATGACCGGTATCCACTCGCCTCTCGCGTGGGCCAGATACTCACATGCAGTGATGACGAGAACGCCATGGCCGGGCTGATTCCCCAGAGCTTTATTGACGACCTTCTGAACCGCACCGACATCGTCGATGTGGTCAGCTCGCGGCTGCAAATGAAAAAAGCCGGCAAGAACTACACTGCCTGCTGCCCATTCCACAAAGAAAAGACCCCCTCCTTCAGCGTCAGCCCGGACAAACAGTTCTATTACTGCTTTGGCTGCGGCGCGGGAGGCAATGCCCTCGGCTTCCTCATGGACCACGACAACCTGGACTTCCCCCAGGCCGTCGAGGACTTGGCCAAAGCCGCCGGCATGGAAATTCCCCGCGAAGAAAGTGGCCGCCCGCACAAACCCCGGCAACCCACCGACTCGCCGCTGTACCCGCTCCTGAACGCCGCCGCCGACTTTTACCGCCAGGCTCTGAAAAGCCATCCGGCGCGCAAAGCCGCGGTCGACTACCTGAAGGGCCGCGGCCTGACCGGTGAGATCGCCCGGGATTTCGGCCTGGGTTTTGCGCCTCCTGGCTGGGACAACCTGTTCAAGCACTTGAGCAGCGACACCCTGCAACAGAAAGCCATGATCGATGCCGGCCTGCTGATCGAGAATGCCGAAAGCGGCAAGCGCTACGACCGCTTTCGCGATCGCGTGATGTTCCCGATCCGCGACAGCCGTGGACGCATCATCGCCTTTGGCGGCCGGGTGCTGGGCGACGACAAGCCGAAATACCTGAACTCACCGGAAACCCCGGTCTTTCATAAAGGCCAGGAGCTCTACGGCCTGTATGAAGCGCGCAAAAACAACCGCAACCTCGACGAGATCATCGTCGTCGAGGGCTACATGGACGTCATCGCCCTGGCCCAGCAAGGCCTGCGCAACGCCGTCGCCACACTCGGCACCGCCACCAGCGAAGAACACCTCAAGCGCCTGTTTCGGGTGGTGCCCAACGTATTGTTCTGCTTCGATGGCGACCAAGCCGGGCGCAATGCCGCCTGGCGCGCCCTGGAGTCGACGCTGTCGAGCCTGCAGGACGGACGACGCGCACGCTTCCTGTTCCTGCCGGAAGGCGAAGACCCGGACACCTTGGTCCGCTCCGAAGGCACCGACGCCTTTCGTGCCCGCATCAACCAGCACGCACAACCCCTGGCCGACTATTTCTTCCAGCAGTTGATCGAAGAGTCCGATCCGCGCTCGCTTGAGGGCAAGGCCCACATGGCCACCCTCGCCGCGCCGCTGATCGACAAGGTGCCCGGGGCAAATCTGCGCACCCTGATGCGCCAGCGCCTGAGCGAAATCACCGGCCTCAACAGCGAAGCGGTCAGCCAACTGGTGCAAAGCGCACCACAAGAAGCGCCGCCAGCCTACGATCCAGGCATCGATTACGACGCCATGCCGGATTATTCCGACTACCATCAACCGCAGGAAGCCTACGCGCCCCAGCAGGAATGGACGCCGAAAAAGTCTGGCGGCGGCAAGAAATGGGAAGACAAACCCTGGGACAAAAAAGGCAAGCGAGGCGGCGATCGCGATCAGCCACGTGCCCCGCGCGTCCCGGCCGCCGTCGAACCACCAACACTGGCCGCTTTACGCACGCTACTGCACCACCCGCAACTGGCGGAAAAAGTCGAGGACGCCGGGCACTTCGCGGCCGAGGACCACTCCAACACGCAATTGCTGGTGGCACTGCTCGAAGCGGTACAGAAGAATCCCAAGCTAAACTCATTTCAGTTGATTGCGCGCTGGCACGGGACCGAACAAGGTCGCCTGCTCAAGGCATTGGCCGAAAAGGAATGGTTGATTGATGGCGACAACCTTGAACAACAGTTTTTCGACACCATAACTAGCTTGTCAGCCCGCCAACGCGAGCGAAACCTGGAACAACTGCTCAGGAAAGCACGTCAAAGTGAGCTGAGTAGCGATGAGAAAAACCAACTGCGCGACCTTCTAAGTCGCAATGTTTCCGCATCAAGCCCGACCTCAACTGGCGCGTGAGGTCATAGCTCAGGTATAATCCTCGGCTTGTTTTTTGCCCGCCAAGACCTTCAGTGGATAGGGTGTTATGTCCGGAAAAGCGCAACAGCAGTCTCGTATCAAAGAGTTGATCACACTCGGTCGTGAGCAGGGCTACCTGACTTACGCGGAGGTCAACGACCACCTGCCGGAGGATATTTCAGATCCGGAACAGGTGGAAGACATCATCCGCATGATCAACGACATGGGGATCAACGTATTCGAGGTTGCGCCAGATAAGGATTCCCTTATGCTGGCCGACGCCGATACCGACGAAGCCGCGGCCGAAGAGGCAGCAGCAGCGTTGGCAGCGGTTGAGACCGACATTGGTCGCACTACCGACCCAGTGCGCATGTACATGCGTGAAATGGGTACCGTAGAGCTCCTCACTCGTGAAGGCGAAATTGAAATCGCCAAGCGTATTGAAGAGGGCATCCGTGAAGTGATGGGCGCGATTGCGCACTTCCCTGGCACGGTTGATCACATTCTCTCCGAATACACTCGCGTCACCACCGAAGGTGGTCGCCTGTCTGACGTCCTGAGCGGTTATATCGACCCGGACGACGGGATTGCGCCGCCTGCTGCAGAAGTGCCGCCGCCTGTCGACCCGAAAGCAGCGCCTGCTGCCGACGATGCCGAAGAAGACGACGCTGAAGCCAGTGACGACGAAGAAGAAGCCGAAAGCGGTCCGGATCCGGTCATCGCAGCCCAGCGTTTTGGCGCTGTCGCCGACCAGATGGAAATTACCCGCAAGGCCCTGAAAAAGCACGGTCGTGACCACAAGCAAGCAATTGCCGAAATGGTCGCGTTGGCCGAGCTGTTCATGCCGATCAAGCTGGTGCCCAAGCAATTCGAAGGCCTGGTCGAGCGTGTGCGCAGTGCCCTGGATCGTCTGCGTCAGCAAGAGCGCGCGATCATGCAACTCTGCGTACGTGATGCACGTATGCCGCGTGCCGACTTCCTGCGCCAGTTCCCGGGCAACGAAGTAGACGAAAGCTGGACCGAAGCACTGGCCAAAGGCAAAAGCAAATACGCTGAAGCCATCGGTCGCCTGCAACCGGACATCATTCGTTGCCAGCAGAAGCTGACCGCACTGCAAACCGAAACCGGTTTGACGATCGCCGAGATCAAGGACATCAACCGTCGCATGTCGATCGGTGAGGCCAAGGCCCGCCGCGCGAAGAAAGAGATGGTCGAAGCGAACTTGCGTCTGGTGATCTCCATCGCCAAGAAGTACACCAACCGTGGCCTGCAATTCCTTGACTTGATCCAGGAAGGCAACATCGGCTTGATGAAAGCGGTGGACAAGTTCGAATACCGTCGTGGCTACAAATTCTCGACTTATGCCACCTGGTGGATCCGTCAGGCGATCACTCGCTCGATCGCCGACCAGGCCCGCACCATCCGTATTCCGGTGCACATGATCGAGACGATCAACAAGCTCAACCGTATTTCCCGGCAGATGCTGCAGGAAATGGGTCGCGAACCGACCCCGGAAGAGCTGGGCGAACGCATGGAAATGCCTGAGGACAAGATCCGCAAGGTATTGAAGATCGCTAAAGAGCCGATCTCCATGGAAACCCCGATCGGTGATGACGAAGACTCCCACCTGGGTGACTTCATCGAAGACTCGACCATGCAGTCGCCAATCGATGTCGCTACCGTTGAGAGCCTTAAAGAAGCGACTCGCGAAGTACTCTCCGGCCTCACTGCCCGTGAAGCCAAGGTCCTGCGCATGCGTTTCGGCATCGACATGAATACCGACCACACCCTCGAGGAAGTTGGTAAGCAGTTCGACGTTACCCGTGAACGGATTCGTCAGATCGAAGCCAAGGCGCTGCGCAAGCTGCGCCACCCGACGAGAAGCGAGCATCTGCGCTCCTTCCTCGACGAGTGATCACAAAACCCCCGGCCCTGCCGGGGGTTTTGCTTTATGCAGATTAAATCCTCGCGACATCGCTCCCGCCGCCCAGCCCGTCTACACTCGAAACATTCCCCCCCAAGCCATAACGAGACCGTTATGCCCAGACTCCCGGCCGTGCTGCTACTGTCGCTGATGACCTGGACCGCAACGGCTGGCGCGCTGACTCTTAATGACGAAGAACGTGGCTGGCTGGCGGCTCATCCAGAGTTACGCCTGGGCGTCGACGCGTCGTGGCCGCCATTCGAGTTTCGTGACGAGCAAGGCCGCTACCAGGGCCTGGCGGCGGACTACATCAACGTGGTGCGCGATCGTCTGGCCGTCAAGGTTACGCCCGTGGAGCCGGTCAGTTGGACCGAGGTGCTGGACCAGGTCAAAAAGGGCAAGCTCGACCTGCTGCCCGGCATCATGTCCACCCCCGAGCGCCAGAACTACCTGGCCTTCACCCGACCCTACCTGGATTTCCCCATCGTTATCCTGGCCCATGTGGGAGGCGCCCAGCCCCATAACCTTGAGGACCTCTACGGCCTGAAAATCGCCGTGGTGGAAAACTACGCCCCGCACGAACTGCTGCGCACCCAGCACCCCGATCTCAACCTGGTGCCCTTGCCCAATGTCAGCTCGGCGCTGCAGGCCCTGGCTACCGATGAGGTCGACGCCGTTGTCGGCGACCTCGCGTCCAGTGTCTGGAGCCTGCGCCAACTCAAGCTCGATGGGCTCTACGTCAGCGGCGAAACCCCCTATCGCTACCAACTGGCGATGGCCGTGCCACGGGATAACAAACTGCTGGTAAGCATCCTCGACAAAGTGCTGGCCGACATGAGCCCCGGGGAAATCAGCGCCATCCAGGAGCACTGGGTAGGCAACGTCCTCGATCACCGGGGCTTCTGGTCCGACCTGTTGATCTATGGCCTGCCCGGTGTGGGCTTGCTGATCGCGATTCTCGCCGTGGTGATCCGCATCAATCGCCGCCTGAGCTCGGAAATTTCCCGGCGGGTCGCCCTGGAACAGGAACTGCGCAGCAGCGAATACCATTACCGCGGCCTGGTGGAGAGTTTGTCCGCCATCGCCTGGGAAGCACGCATCAGTGACTTCACCTACAGCTACGTGTCGCCCCACGCCGAAGATCTACTCGGTTACCCCCTGTCCCACTGGTTGATTCCCGGCTTCTGGCGCAACATCATTCACCCCGCCGACCTGACACGGGCCCAGAGTTTCTGCGATCACGAAGTGCTGGCCGGGCGCGATCACAGCCTCGACTACCGAGTGATCACGGCCGACGGGCGTTGCCTGTGGGTACGCGACATCGTCAGTCTGATCGAACACGGCCACGAGCCGATCATGCGTGGCCTGATGATCGACATCAGCGAAGCCAAGCGCACCGAAGAAGCCCTGCGCCTCTCCGAGCAGAAGTTTGCCTCGGTGTTCCAGCAGTGCCCGGACATCCTGGTGATTGCGCGCCTGTCCGACGGTTGCCTGCTGGAAGTCAACGAGGCCTTCGAGGAGCAGATCGGCCTGAGCGCCGAACAAGTGGTGGGACAAACCGCCACCGATCTGAACATCTGGGGCATTGCCGGCGTCGGCCCGGGACTGTTGCAGCGTTTGCAGGCCGGCAGCATTCGCAACCTGGAGATGCCCTTTCGCCGCAGCAATGGCCAAGTGTTCACCGGCCTGATCTCCGCCGAGCCCTTCGAGCTCGACACCACGCCAGCGCTGGTGGTGGTGGTCCGGGACATCAGCCAGCTCAAGGAAACCCAACAGCAACTGCAGACCTCCGAAGAGAAGTTCGCCAAGGCCTTCCATGCCTCACCTGATGGCCTGCTGCTCTCACGGGTCAGCGACGGTCTGCTGATCGAGGTCAACGAAGGGTTCAGCCGCATCACCGGTTTCAATAGCGCCATGTCCCTGGATCGCTCGACCCTCGACCTGGGGATCTGGGTCAACCTCAATGAGCGTCGCAAAATGCTCGACCTGCTCAAACGCGACGGCTTAGTGCGCGACTTCACCTGCCACATCCGGCGCAACGACGGGCAGATCCGCCTCTGCGAAATGTCCAGCCGACCGCTACCGATCGGCGAAGAAGAATGCATGCTGACCATCGCCCGGGACATTACCGAGCGGCACCTGATGCAGGAAAAACTGCAACAGGCTGCCACCGTGTTCGAGAGCACCGCCGAGGGCGTGTTGATCACCGACACCCAGCAGCACATCAGCGCCGTCAACCGTGCCTTCAGCGAGATTACCGGCTACAGCGAGACCGAAGCCCTGGGCCACACCCCAAGGCTCCTGGCCTCGGGCCTGCACGACAGCGCCTTCTACGCGGCCATGTGGCATCAGTTGACCGCCGAGGGCCATTGGCAGGGCGAGATCTCCAACCGGCGCAAAAATGGCGAGCTGTACCCCAGCTGGCTGACCATCAGCGCGGTGCGCAACAAGGACCGCTTCATCACCCACTTCGTCGCGGTATTTGCCGATATTTCGAGCCTCAAGCACGCCCAGGCCAAGCTCGACTATCAGGCCCACCACGACCCGCTGACCGGCCTGCCGAACCGCACGCTGTTCGAAAACCGCCTGCTGACAGCCCTCAACGGCCAACGTGAACAGGGTGGCCTGGGGGCCGTGCTGTTTCTCGACCTCGACCGCTTCAAACACATCAACGACAGCCTCGGGCATCCAGTCGGCGACCTCCTGCTCAAGGGCATCGCCGTGCGGCTCAAGGAGCAACTGCGGGACATCGACACCGTGGCCCGCCTGGGCGGCGACGAGTTCATCATCCTGCTGCCGGGCCTGCAGCAAGCCAGCGATGCCGACAACATCGCCAACAAGCTGCTGAACTGCTTTGGCGCGCCGTTCCAGGCCGGTGAACATGAGTTCTTCATCAGCGCCAGCATCGGCACCAGCCTCTATCCCAAGGACGGTAGCGACGTCGCCACCCTGGTCAAGAACGCCGATGCGGCCATGTATCGCTCCAAGGCCAAAGGCCGCAACCGGGTCGAAAGCTATACCCGCGACCTCACCGCCCAGGCTAGCGAACGCATAGCCCTGGAACATGAACTGCGCCGCGCCATCGAACGCAACGAATTGTCCCTGTACTACCAACCGAAAATCAGCCTCAACCATCCACGCCTGGTCGGCGCCGAAGCGCTGATCCGCTGGCACCACCCGACCTTCGGCGATGTACCGCCCGAGCACTTCATTTCCCTGGCCGAAGAAAACGGCATGATCCTGCAGATCGGCGACTGGGTACTGGAACAGGCTTGCCTGCAGATGCACGAATGGAGCAAGCGCTACGAGGGGTTCGGCTCACTCTCGGTCAATCTCGCCGGCGCCCAACTGCGCCAGCCCAACCTCTTGGGGCGCATCGAACAACTGCTCAGGGACAACCACCTCAAACCCGGCCTGCTGCAACTGGAGATCACCGAAAACTTCATCATGAGCCAGGCCGAAGAAGCCCTGGAAGTCCTGCACCAACTCAAACGCCTGGGAGTGCAACTGGCCATCGACGACTTCGGCACCGGCTACTCCTCCCTCAGCTACCTCAAGCGCCTGCCGCTGGACTACCTGAAAATCGACCAGTCCTTCGTCCGCGGCCTGCCCGACGACCCCCACGACGTGGCCATCGTCCGCGCAATCATCGCCCTTGGCCGCAGCATGCAATTCACCATCATCGCCGAAGGCGTGGAAACCCAGGCCCAACAGCAGTTCCTCGCCGGCGAAGGCTGCGAACAGATCCAGGGCTACATCGTCAGCCTGCCCCTGCCCGCCGACGAATTCGCCGCAACCTTCCTTCGTATCGCAGTTTCGGACTTTTCGGATAGCACAGCCGAGAAACCATCGCTATAATCCGCGGCCTACTGAGGGCCTATAGCTCAGTTGGTTAGAGCAGAGGACTCATAATCCTTTGGTCCACGGTTCAAGTCCGTGTGGGCCCACCAAATCCGAAAGCCGCGCACTGCGCGGCTTTCGTGTTTCTGGATGGACCACTACATTGGCCGATGAGCTGCCCGTCCACAGTCCGTGGACGTCGACCGTAGAGGACTGCCCAATGCTAGCCAAGTGGATGGATTCAGTATCTAGACAAGCCAGCTAGTTTGTAGCCTTCAAGCCACAAATAATAACTAGGACACCTATTCTGTAGCCCGTGAGCCATAAATCAAATGTGGCGTCTCTTGCGCAGATGTAGCCCAAGAGCTACATTTTCCTGCATCAAATCTGTTTTAGATGCCCAGGGGCTACAAATGACCTCTCTCTACGATATTTCCGAAATGCTGAAACAGGCGCGTGGCGATGCGAAACTGAGCCAGGACGCACTGGCCAGCCGTGCCGGCGTTTCACGCACCACGGTAGCGCGCATGGAAACATTGGCCAAAGGCGATATGAGCGTCTCAGTGCTGGTTCGGCTGCTGGAAGCAGCAGGCTATGACCTGAAGCTAGTTAAAGCCGGGCACGAACGCACGGTTGAAGACATCCTCAGCGAACAGCGGTCAGGGAGTGCTTGAGCATGATCCTCGACGTTCACGTCAGCTCAAGGTTAGTGGCCAAGCTCTACCGGGAGCGCGATGAATACGTGCTGAAGTATCTTCCAGGAACAGCAGTGGAAGACTTTGTCAGCCTGACGATGCCTGTTCGCGAAGAAGCATGGCGCTGGCCCCGCGACCTGTTCCCTTTTTTCCGGCAAAACCTGCCCGAGGGTTATTTGCTCGGTGTTATCCGTGAAGAGTTTGGCCCGCTGCTCGATGGCACCGATCTGTCGCTGCTGGGCGTGGTGGGAGGCACCGGCATCGGCAGAGTCTCGGTCACGCCTGAAGGCATTCAGCCAGGCGTCGAGATGGCTCCCCTGGAGATCAACCACCTTCTCAGGGCGCAAAACACCACCGACCGATTCGCCGCACTGGTACGGCAATACGCTCGGGTAGCCGTTTCAGGGGTCGTGCCAAAATTCATTGCCACCGACGCCGCCGAACCTCGGAAGCCGCTAGGCAAACCGACCCTGCGCACGGGCTTTCACATCATCAAAGGCTCCGACGACACTACCCCTTTTCTAGGTTTCAACGAGTTCTACACCATGCGCGTACTGGCGCGGCTTAATGTCGTACCGGTCGCAACTTGTCGCATGTCTGAGGACGGCAAAATCCTGGTAGTAGATCGCTTCGACGTGGACGAGCACGGCCTCCCACGCTGCGGCGTCGAAGACGCCTGTGGGCTACTGGGTTTGCCGCCACATGAAAAGTACGCCCCCACCACCGAACGGGTGTGGAATGCCACACGGGCCTACATCCCCGCTGACCGTCTCCAGGCTCAACGCGAGCACCTAGGCTGGCAGCTACTGACCAACTACGTGGTGCGCAATGCCGACTGCCATTCGAAGAACATCGCGCTGTTTTATACCTCGCGTGCTGACGTGGCCTTTACTCCGGTCTATGACCTGGTGACCACTCAGGCCTACCCGCGCTTCGCTAGCAGCCCTCCTGGTCTGTCCGTAGGCAGAAGACAAACCTGGACACCGGGTCGATCACTGGAAACATTTTTCAAAGCCGTGCTGAGCATTCCTCCGAGCAAGTACGCTGCCATGGTCGAACAACTCTGCGAATCCGCCGTAGAGGTCGGACTCGAAGTTATCGAAGCATCGAGAAATGAGCCCGCTTGGCGCGATGTGGCCAAACACATGTTGCACGCCTGGAACGAAGGCATGGAAACATTGCGCAGCCCCAAAGCCGCCCCGCATTTTCGCGGCTTGGATACCGCCATCGAAGAGGCTGGTTTCTCAGGGCCGCGCAAAACAGAGCGCAGCCGAGAGGTGATTGGTCGCTCTGAATTGCTGGCAAAGAAGCACTGAAACTATAGCTGGGGGCCAACTGGTTTAAACCACTCCCCACAGCAGCCTTGCGCTGCGACGCCCCAGTGAGCCAAATATCCGAAGATTGGCATTGAAGCGACTTTCGTGTTTCTAGTCGACGCGCGCTGATTCACCCCTAACCACGCTAATCAAATGTCCAGCTATCCCTGCCGTGAGGCGAATAACTTTCATCAAGCGTTGGCATGGCGGCCGGAACTATAGCGAACTCACCATCCAGAGCCCCCAGGACTCGTGCATAAGCGACCATGCCCACCGACAGATCACCCTTTTCGATGGCGATAACCTTCTGTCGAGTGATGCCCGCCAGGGCCGCGAGGCGGGCTTGGGTCAGCCCGCGATTCAGGCGGCGTTGGCGGAGCTGCTCATACCCTCAATATTCCCCGCCCTTCGTTCCCTGCAACAGCTTTCCCAGCTATTTGCGACCGCCTGCCCATTCGTGCGTTTAGGGGTTGGTCACATCACTCAGCATTTGCTAGATTCGAGCCTTGCCTGCCTGGCGAGCCTGAGAGTTGTGGGCGTCATTCCGTGCTTGAATCAGCCGCGACTGATCCCGTTTCCGGGCGTATAAAAAAACATCAATACAGTCAATGGCATACCTAGCGGACATCGGACATGGAAGTAGTTCAGGCACATCCAGCAGTAGACTCCAGGTTGAGTCATGTGCGTGATTTCGAAGAGTGTCGCCACACCGAGAGCGGCGCTGTGTTTATTATCGCCTCGGGCAGTTCGGCCAAGGACTTCCCGATCGAAGAATTCGCTCACATCCCGATGATCACCATGAATGGTGCGATCTCGCTGTTCAGCAAGACGGCCATCCGGCCGCACTTCTACGTTTGCACCGACATGAGCTTTCCGCTCCAGCAGCCTGAGTTTTTTGCCCATGCGATGAAAATCAGCCAACGGGTTGCCTTGTGGGCAGAGTATGCGCGCCGCACAAACGTGCACCCGGCGGGGAAACTGTTCACGCTCAAACGTGCCCCGAAACAAACCTGGCTCGACTATTTTTTTCGGCGCAACAAGAACCTGGTGCAAAGCCGTGCGCCCATCGGGCAACGAGCCAAGAGTATTGGCTTCAGCAAGAACCTCAGTGATGGTTTTTTTGATGCCCGCACGGTGGCCTATCTGGCATTGCAACTGGCCCACCACCTGGGCTTCAGCAAAGTGTTCCTGGTGGGGGTCGATCTGAATCAGTCCACCGGGCGTTTTTATGAAACCACAGGCTCAGTGCTCTCCCCTTGCGGCCTCGACAAGCATTTCCACACGCGGATTCTTCCCTCGTTGAAGTTGATGTCGAACAAAGTCATGGGGGAAAACTTCGCCGTGTATAACCTGTCCAGCAGCTCGCGGATTCCTGACAGTGTGATTCCGAGAATCGATCTCCCGGCCCTCAGAACCCTTCTCAAATGAGACCTTAAAGGGCGCAGTTGTCCCCCCAGCGCCGCCATGGATGTGCTGTAACATGCACGCCCACTGACCTGTGCTGTTGGAGAAGCCGTTTTGCCTGACACTCGCCCCCTCGCGCTCGATGAAATCGACCGCCAATTGATCGCCGCCTTGCAGCTCAACGCCCGCGAAAGCGTGGCCATGCTCGCCCGGCAACTGGGCATTGCGCGCACCACGGTGACGTCGCGGCTGACGCGCCTGGAAAAGGCCAAGGTGATCACCGGCTACGGCGTGCGCCTCGGCCAGCGAGTGGTCGACGGCGGCTTGCAGGCCTATGTCGGCATCACCGTGCAGCCGCGCTCCGGCAAGGAAGTACTGCGCCGCCTGAGCAGCATGGCCCAGGTCCAGCAACTCTGTGCGGTCAGCGGTGAGTTCGATTACGTCGCCTGGCTGCGCACCGAGTCGCCGGAGCAACTGGACCAATTGCTCGACCAGATCGGCAGCGTCGATGGCGTCGAGAAAACCACCACCTCGATCATCCTCAGCAGCAAGATCGACCGCGGCCAGCCAGTCTGACCAGAATATTCGTCATATCGAAGCATCACCATGCAAAACGACGACACTTTGCGTCTTATTAACGTGCACTACGCTCCCTAGAATGGCGACAGTCTTTTCCTATACTCAGCACCTCGTGCGAGTCGCCAGCAAGGTCAGCCATGAACAACAACAATCGCCATCCTGCAGACGGTAAAAAACCGGTCACCATCTTCGGTCCCGACTTCCCTTTCGCCTTTGATGACTGGATCGAACACCCGGCCGGCCTGGGCAGCATCCCGGCGCACAACCACGGCGCGGAAGTGGCGATTGTCGGTGCCGGCATTGCCGGGCTGGTGGCGGCGTATGAGCTGATGAAGCTGGGCTTGAAACCGGTCGTCTACGAAGCCTCGAAAATGGGTGGGCGCCTGCGCTCCCAAGCCTTCGAAGGTGCCGAGGGGATCATTGCCGAACTGGGCGGCATGCGCTTCCCGGTGTCGTCCACCGCCTTCTATCACTACGTCGACAAGCTGGGGCTTGAGACCAAGCCCTTCCCCAACCCGCTGACGCCGGCCTCCGGCAGCACGGTCATCGACCTGGAAGGCCAGACCCACTACGCGCAAAAACTCGCCGACCTGCCCGCGCTATTCCAGGAAGTCGCCGACGCCTGGGCTGACGCCCTGGAGGACGGTTCGCGCTTTGGCGAGATCCAGCAAGCGATCCGCGACCGCGACGTACCGCGCCTCAAGGAGCTGTGGAACACCCTGGTGCCGCTGTGGGATGACCGCACCTTCTACGATTTCGTCGCCACCTCCAAAGCCTTCGCCAAGCTGTCGTTCCACCACCGCGAAGTGTTTGGCCAGGTCGGTTTCGGCACGGGCGGCTGGGACTCGGATTTCCCCAACTCGATGCTGGAAATCTTCCGCGTGGTGATGACCAACTGCGACGATCACCAGCACCTGGTGGTCGGCGGCGTCGAACAAGTACCGCTGGGTATCTGGCGTCATGTGCCGGAACGTTGTGCGCACTGGCCAGCGGGCACCAGCCTCAGCTCCCTGCACAACGGTGCGCCACGCACCGGGGTCAAGCGCATCGCCCGTGCTGCCGATGGGCGCTTCAGCGTCACCGACAACTGGGGTGATACCCGCGAGTACGCGGCGGTGCTGACCACCTGCCAAAGCTGGTTGCTGACCACCCAGATCGAGTGCGAAGAATCGCTATTCTCGCAAAAGATGTGGATGGCCCTGGACCGCACCCGCTACATGCAGTCGTCGAAGACCTTCGTCATGGTCGACCGGCCGTTCTGGAAAGACAAAGACCCGGAAACCGGCCGCGACCTGATGAGCATGACCCTCACCGATCGCCTGACCCGTGGCACCTACCTCTTCGACAACGGCGATGACAAGCCTGGGGTGATTTGCCTGTCGTACTCCTGGATGAGCGACGCGCTGAAAATGCTCCCGCAGCCGATCGAAAAACGGGTGAAACTGGCCCTCGATGCGCTGAAGAAGATCTACCCAAAAGTCGACATCGCCGCGCGCATCATCGGCGATCCGATTACTGTGTCCTGGGAAGCCGACCCGCACTTCCTCGGCGCGTTCAAAGGCGCCCTGCCCGGCCATTACCGCTACAACCAGCGGATGTACGCGCACTTCATGCAGCAGGAAATGCCGGCCGAGCAGCGCGGGATTTTTATCGCCGGCGATGACGTATCCTGGACCCCGGCCTGGGTCGAAGGCGCGGTGCAGACCTCGCTCAATGCGGTCTGGGGCATCATGAATCACTTCGGCGGCAGCACCCATGCCGAGAACCCGGGCCCGGGTGATGTGTTCAATGAAATCGGGCCAATCGCCCTGCCCGAGTAAGAGGAGTCCGAAATGCGCGTAGCCCTGTACCAATGCCCACCGCTGCCGCTCGACGTTGCCGCCAATCTGCATCGCCTGCAGCAGCTCGCGACAGAAGCCAAGGGCGCCGACCTGCTGGTGGTTCCGGAGATGTTCCTCACCGGCTACAACATCGGCGTCGACGCGGTCAATGTCCTGGCCCAGGTGTACAACGGTGAAGCCGCGCAACAGATCGCCCAGATCGCCAGAACCTCGGGGGTCGCCATCCTGTATGGCTACCCCGAGCGTGCCGAGGACGGGCAGATCTACAACGCCGTGCAGTTGATCGACGCGCAGGGCACGCGCCTGTGCAACTACCGCAAGACCCATCTGTTCGGCGACCTCGACCACTCGATGTTCAGCGCCGGCGAGGACGACTTTCCCCTGGTCGAGCTCAACGGTTGGAAGCTCGGTTTTTTGATCTGTTACGACCTGGAGTTCCCGGAGAACGCCCGGCGCCTGGCCTTGGCCGGAGCCGAGCTGATCCTGGTGCCGACGGCCAACATGATCCCCTTCGACTTCATCGCGGACGTCACCGTGCGCGCTCGTGCCTACGAGAACCAGTGCTACGTGGCCTACGCCAACTACTGCGGCAGTGAAGAGCAGATCCACTACTGCGGGCAAAGCAGCATCGCCGCACCGGATGGCAGCCGTATCGCCCAGGCTGGCCTCGATGAAGCGCTGATCGTCGGCACCCTGGATCGCCAATTGATGCTGGACTCGCGCGCCGCCAATCGCTATTTCCTCGATCGTCGGCCAGCACTCTACGACGCGCTGAACAAGCGCTGACCCAAGGTTTTCGCTAGCATGAGCACTTACCCAGTAGCGGAAGTGCTCATGCCTGCGCCGATCCACCCCCTTGTCCACCACGAAACCCTGGCCAACGGCCTGCGGCTTGCGCTGCGTCATGCGCCCGGTTTGAAACGGTGTGCCGCCGTGTTACGGGTGGCCGCCGGCAGCCACGACGCGCCCCTGGCCTGGCCTGGCCTGGCGCATTTCCTTGAGCACTTGCTGTTCCTTGGCACCGAACGATTTCCTGCCAGCGATGGGCTGATGGCCTACGTGCAACGTCAGGGCGGCCAGTTGAATGCGCAAACCGGCGAACGCCGCACAGACTTTTTCTTCGAACTGCCGCCCGAGGCTTTTGCGGCGGGACTCGAGCGCCTGGGCGACATGCTCGCCCACCCGCGACTGCATCCGGACGAGCAACTGCGTGAACGGGAAGTGCTGCAAGCCGAGTACCTCGCCTGGTCCCAGGATGCCGCAGCCCAGCAACACCAGGCCCTGTTCGACGGCCTCGCGGCGGATCACCCGTTGCGCGGCTTCCACGCCGGCAATCGTGACAGCCTTGCGGTGCAGCACCCTGAGTTCCAACAAGCGCTCAAGGACTACTATCAGCGGTTTTACCAGACCGGGCAGATGACCTTGAGCCTGGTCGGCCCGCAGCCTGTGGATCAATTGCAGCGCCTGGCGCAGCAACTGGTCAGCCCGTTGCGGGTCGGCGCACGGCAACCGCAAAGTCCGCCGCGTTCCTTGATGTCCGAGGCGGGCAGCAGTTATCAACAGGCCAGCGAACGCCAACTCAACCTGCTGTTCGCTTGCGAAGGTTTGCCCGAGTCCAGCGCCGAAGCCCTGGACTATCTCTGCACCTGGCTCAACTGCGCCAAGCCCGGCGGCCTGCTCGCCGAGTTGCGCCAGCGCCAGTGGGTCGACAGCCTCAAGGCAACAGCGCTGTACCACTTTGCCGGGCAAGCGCTGCTGCATGTGCAGTTCCAGCTCAGCGCCACCGCTACCACGCAGCCTGCCTCAATCCGCAGTCTGTTCAACGACTGGCTGAGCTTCTTCGGCCAGCAGTACACCGCGCCAAAACTCGGCGAAGAATATGCCCTGCTGCAGCAACGCAGGCGCCAGTCGAGCAACGCCTTGAGCCTCGCTCGCCTCGACATCGAGCCCGTGCAACCGCTGCTGCCTGAGTCCGCGGTCGGTGCCCTCGCGACGATCTTGCAACAGCTCGATCCGGCACCTGTGGATAACCCGGCCATCACCTGGCAACTGCCACCGCCCAATCCGTTCCTGCGCAGCGCCGAAGAGCCGCCAGCCGCCGGCCTGATTCGCGGCCAAACCAGTGCGCACCGGGGCTTGCGCACCTTCGCCCAGGACCGCACCCGCGGTCGTCGCGAGCGTTCGGCCTTGCAGTTCAACCTGGCGCTGCCAGACACCAGCGGTGAAGGGGCTGTGTGCCTGCGCTGGCGCCTGGCCTCAACGCCGTCGGCCAACCTGCAGCCGGTGCTGGCCCGCAGCCTGCAAGGCCTGATCGACGACGCCGGCCAAGCAGGCGTCGAATTGTCGTTCAGCGAAACTGGCGACCAATGGCTGCTGAAGTTGCTGGGTCGACATGAGCCGATGCCGGCAATTCTCGAACAGGCGCTGTTGTGCCTGACCCAGCCCGCCGCCGAACACTGGCACGCCACACAAGCGCCGCCAGGGTTGATCGCCATCCGACAATTGCTCAAGGCCCTGCCTGAGGTGTGCCTGGGCCAGACGCCAGGCGCGACAGCAGACGCTGCCGGCCCTGCGGACCTGCCCGCGATCTGGGCCAGTGCGCATTGGGATGGCCTGGCTGCCGGCCTGCCCGCCAGCGCACACACCACCATTACCCGGGCCCTGAGTCGGGCTCCGGGCATCGCCGACAGTGAGCCGATGCCACCCGTCGCCATCGCCGGTCAACGACTCTGGAGCACAGTGCCCTGCCAGGGTGGCGAGCACGCGCTCTTGTTGTTCTGCCCCACACCATCGCGGGACGTGGCCGACGAAGCCGCATGGCGCCTGCTGGCCCAGCTCAGCCAAACGCCTTACTACCAGCGCCTGCGGGTCGAACTGCAGTTGGGCTATGCAGTGTTCAGCGGGGTGCGGCAGATCCACGGGCAAACCGGCCTGCTGTTCGGCGTACAGTCGCCAGGTACCCCGGCAGCGCAACTGCTCGCTCACATCGAGGCGTTTATCCAGCAACTGCCAACGCAACTCGCCAGCCTGGACGATGCCGCGCTGGCCGAACAGTTGCAGACGCTGGCCGGACAACTCGACAGCCATACCCTGCCCTTGCCCCAGGCCTTCGAGCTGCTCTGGCAGGGCAAACTGGCCAACCACCCGTCGGATTACCTGATGCAATTGCAACAAGCTGTACTGAATCTGCAACGTCCCGCCCTGCTGCACGCCGCCCACTGCCTGGAGCAGGCCACAGGCGGATGGCGATGTGTATCCAGCGATGCCGGCCCACAGGGCGCGTGGCAAACGAGTGGGGGATCATTACCGGGGCTGTAATGGGTTTTCTTCGAGAGAAGTCTCCAATAAGCGGAAACGTTTCAGTAAGATAGCCACCTAAGCATCTGAACATCTCCGGTTGGAGATGGACTATATGTATAGGGTTCGATCATCCCATCCACTGAAGGAGCATCTTTATGACCTGGTCCAAACCTGCCTACACCGACCTGCGTATCGGCTTTGAAGTCACCATGTACTTCGCCAGCCGTTGATTTTGCCTGCGGGCGGAACACGCGGTACAACGCCTCGGCCAGCCCGGGGCGTTTTCATTTTTAGCGTTGATGTGATGGAGCAGCCATGTTTGTCCAGATTCTAGGTTCCGCCGCCGGCGGCGGATTTCCGCAGTGGAACTGCAACTGCGTGAACTGCGCAGGGTTTCGTGACGGCAGTCTGCGGGCCCACGCGCGTACCCAATCGTCGATCGCGATCTCCGATGACGGCGTGAACTGGGTGCTGTGCAACGCATCGCCGGACATCCGCGCGCAACTCCAGGGTTTTGCGCCGATGCAGCCTGGTCGCGCCCTGCGCGATACGGGGGTGCAGGCAATCATCCTGATGGACAGCCAGATCGACCACACCACCGGCCTGTTGAGCCTGCGTGAAGGTTGCCCGCACCAGGTCTGGTGCACCGACATGGTCCACGAAGACCTGAGCAGCGGCTTCCCGCTGTTCACCATGCTCAGCCACTGGAATGGCGGCCTTGACTGGAACCGCATCGAGCTCGACCAGAGTTTCAGCATCCCGGCCTGCCCCAACCTGCGTTTCAGCCCCCTGCCCCTGCGCAGCGCCGCACCACCGTACTCGCCGCATCGCTTCGACCCGCACCCGGGTGACAACATCGGCCTGATCGTCGAAGACCTGCGCACCGGTGGCAAACTGTTCTACGCCCCGGGGCTGGGCAAGGTCGACGCGCCGTTGCTGGAGATCATGGCCGGTAGCGACTGCCTGCTGGTGGATGGCACGCTGTGGGACGACGACGAAATGCAGCGCCGCGGCGTCGGCACCCGTACCGGTCGGGAAATGGGCCACCTGGCCCAGAACGGCCCGGGCGGTATGCTCGAAGTGCTGGAGCAACTGCCCAAGCAACGCAAGGTGCTGATCCACATCAACAACACCAATCCGATCCTCGATGAAGACTCGGCCGAGCGTGCCGAGCTGGTGCGGCGCAATGTTGAAGTGGCGTATGACGGCATGAGTATTGTGCTGTAGCGGATGGCCTCATCGCGAGCAAGCTCGCTCCCACATGGGATCTGTGGCGCATACAAAACCTGTGGGAGCGAGCTTGCTCGCGATGGCGTCCGAACAAGCACCAAAGCATCCACCGGATGTACACCGGAGAACCGCAATGACCGACACACCGCTGTCCCCCGCCGAGTTCGAAGCCGCGCTGCGGGCCAAGGGCGCCTACTACCACATCCATCACCCGTACCACGTGGCGATGTACGAAGGCCGGGCCAGCCGCGAACAGATCCAGGGCTGGGTCGCCAACCGCTTCTACTATCAGGTGAACATCCCCCTGAAGGACGCGGCGATCCTGGCCAATTGCCCGGATCGCGAGATCCGCCGCGAATGGATTCAGCGCCTGCTCGACCACGACGGTGCGCCCGGTGAAGACGGCGGCATCGAAGCCTGGTTGCGCCTCGGCCAGGCCGTGGGCCTGGCCCCCGAGCAACTGCGCTCCCAGGAACTGGTGTTGCCGGGCGTGCGGTTTGCCGTCGACGCCTACGTCAACTTCGCCCGCCGCGCCAGTTGGCAGGAAGCCGCCAGCAGTTCGCTGACCGAACTGTTCGCCCCGCAGATCCACCAGTCACGCCTGGACAGTTGGCCACAGCACTACCCCTGGATCGACCCGGCCGGTTACCAATACTTCCGCACGCGCCTGGGCCAGGCGCGGCGTGATGTCGAGCACGGGCTGGCGATCACCCTGCAGCACTACACCACCTATGCTGGCCAGCAGCGCATGCTGGAAATTCTCCAGTTCAAACTGGACATACTTTGGAGCATGCTCGATGCCATGAGCATGGCCTATGAATTGAACCGCCCGCCTTACCACAGCGTGACCGAGCAACGGGTCTGGCACCGAGGAATCGCCTTATGAGTTTCGACCGCAGCAGGACCCCCACCTGGCGTCCCGGTTACCGCTTCCAGTACGAGCCGGCGCAAAAAGGCCATGTGCTGCTGTACCCCGAAGGCATGATCAAGCTCAACGAAAGCGCCGCGCTGATTGGCGGCCTGATCGATGGCCAGCGTGACGTCGCCGCGATCATCGCCGAACTGGACAGCCGATTCCCCGGCGTGCCTGAGCTTGGCGAGGATATCGAGCAATTCATGGAGGTCGCCCGTGCACAGCACTGGATCGAACTCGGCTGATCCTGCGGCCCTGCCGGCCAAGCCGGAAGTCGGCCTGCCGCTGTGGCTGCTCGCCGAGCTGACTTACCGTTGCCCACTGCAGTGCCCCTACTGTTCGAACCCGCTGGACTTCGCCGCACAAGGCCAGGAACTGAGCACCGAACAGTGGCTGAAAGTGTTCCGCGAGGCGCGGGAAATGGGTGCCGCGCAACTGGGCTTCTCGGGTGGCGAACCGCTGGTGCGCCAGGACCTTGCCGAGTTGATCGGCGAGGCGCGCAAGCTGGGGTTCTACACCAACCTGATCACCTCGGGCATCGGCCTCACCGAACAGAAAATCAGCGACTTCAAAAAGGCTGGCCTGGACCATATCCAGATCAGCTTCCAGGCCAGCGATGAGCAGGTGAACAACCTGTTGGCCGGCTCGAAAAAAGCCTTCGCGCAGAAACTGGAGATGGCCCGGGCGGTGAAAGCCCATGGCTACCCGATGGTGCTGAACTTCGTCACCCATCGGCACAACATCGACAAGATCGACCGCATCATCGAGCTGTGCATCGCCCTGGAAGCCGACTTCGTCGAGCTCGCCACCTGCCAGTTCTACGGCTGGGCCCAGCTCAATCGGGTCGGCCTGCTACCGACCCAGGAACAACTGGTGCGCGCCGAACGCATCACCAACGAATATCGCGCCAAACTGGAAGCCCAAGGGCATCCGTGCAAGCTGATCTTCGTCACCCCGGACTACTACGAAGAACGCCCGAAAGCCTGCATGAATGGCTGGGGCAGCATTTTCCTGACCGTCACCCCCGACGGCACCGCGCTGCCCTGTCACGGTGCCCGACAGATGCCGGTACAGTTTCCCAACGTGCGCGAGCACAGCATGCAGCACATCTGGTACGACTCGTTCGGCTTCAACCGCTTTCGCGGTTATGACTGGATGCCCGAGCCGTGCCGCTCGTGTGACGAAAAAGAAAAGGACTTCGGCGGCTGTCGCTGCCAGGCCTTCATGCTCACCGGCGACGCCAGCAACGCTGACCCGGTGTGCAGTAAATCCGAGCATCACGGCATGATCCTCAAGGCGCGCGAAGAAGCCGAGCACGCCACCCAGACCATCGAACAGTTGGCCTTTCGCAATGAACGAAACTCACGCCTCATCGTTAAAGGCTGAAGCCTTGAGCGCCCTCAAAGCCGTGTCCGCGGGGGTCGACTTCGCGGACCTGCAGGTGGGCGCCCAAGGCCTGTTCTGGAATGAATATCGCCCCCAGGATGGCGCCTGCCGGATCTGGCACTGGCGCGAGCAGCACGCCCATTGCCTGACTCCACCCGGTTTCAGCGTGCGCAGCCGGGTCTACGAATACGGCGGCGGTGCATTTTGCCTGGGCGATGACGCGCTGTTCTTCGTCAACGAGGCCGACCAGCAGCTTTACCGCCAAACCCTGACGGGCGCACCACCCCTGGCATTGACCGCGGGCGAGTGCCGATACGGCGACCTGCAGTGGGCCAACGGCCAGGTGTTGGCCGTCGAAGAACTGGCCGACCAGCACCGCCTGGTGGCCATCGCTGCCGACGGTCAACGCCAGCTGCTGGTGGAAGGTGCGGACTTTTACGCCGCGCCGACCTTGAGCCCCGACGCCCGACAACTGGCATGGATCGAGTGGAGCCGCCCCCATCAGCCCTGGACCGCCACGCGCCTGATGCTCGCCCAATTGAATCCCGACGGCAGCCTGGCCCCACCCCGTTGCGTAGCCGGGGCAGATGTCGAGGAGTCGCTGCAACAGCCGCGCTTCGATGAGCGCGGGCGCTTGTATTGCCTGAGTGACCGAGATGGATTCTGGCAGCCGTGGGTCGACAGCGAATCAGGCTGGCAACCGCTGCCCAGTGCCGTGGCCGACCACGGTCCGGCGCCCTGGCAATTGGGGGGTTGCACCTGGCTGCCACTGGACGAGCAGCGCTACCTGGCCAGCTGGACAGTTGCCGGCTTTGGCCGCCTGGGCCTGTGCTCAGGCCAGCAGGTCGAGGACTACACCGGCGACTACAGCCGCTTTCGCAACCTGGCGCTGGATCAGCAGTTCATCTACTGCATTGCCGCCTCACCGGTCAGTCCCTCTGCCGTGATCGCCATCGACCGCCACAGCCACCAGGTGCAGGTCCTGGCCGGCGGCGTCGCGCTGTTACCCGCCGAGCAGATCAGCCAACCACAGACCTTGCGTTACCCCAGCGGCAAGGGCGAGGCCCATGGGTTCTTCTACCCAGCCATGGGCAATGTGGAAAAGCCGCCGTTGCTGGTATTCATCCATGGCGGGCCGACCTCGGCCTGCTATCCGATGCTCGATCCACGCATCCAGTATTGGGCCCAGCGCGGCTTTGCCGTGGCCGACCTCAACTACCGTGGCAGCAGCGGCTACGGCCGAGCGTACCGACAGGCCCTGCATCTGCGTTGGGGCGAGGTGGATGTCGAAGATGCCTGCGCGGTGGTGACGTATCTCGCCGCACAAGGCTTGATCGATGGCGAGCACGCGTTCATTCGCGGCGGCAGTGCCGGCGGCTACACCACCCTGTGTGCCCTGGCGTTTCATCAGGTGTTCCGCGCGGGGGCCAGTCTGTACGGGGTCAGCGACCCTGTCGCCCTGAGCCGTGCTACCCATAAGTTCGAGGGTGATTATCTGGATTGGCTGATCGGCGATCCCATCGCCGACGCCGAGCGCTACGCCGCTCGCACCCCGCTGCAACACGCACAGAATATCCAGGTGCCGGTGATCTTTTTTCAAGGCGAACTCGACGCCGTCGTTGTCCCGCAGCAGACCCGCGACATGCTCAAGGCCCTGCAAGACAACGGCATCGCGGCGCAGGCCCATTACTACCCAGACGAACGCCACGGCTTTCGCAAGGCCAGCAATCAGGCCCACGCACTGGAGCAGGAATGGTTGTTTTATCGCGAGGTGATGAAGCCAGCCCAGGGCTGATCGCAGCGCGGTTCAACGCTGCGATCCACAGGCTTAACGCTTGGCGATGATGTACACCGCGTGAACGATGCCCGGAATATAGCCACACAAGGTCAGCAGGATATTCAGCCAGAACGCGCCGCCGAACCCCACTTGCAGGAATACGCCCAGTGGCGGCAACAGAATGGCAATGATGATGCGAATGAAATCCATAGGGCAGCTCCTGAGTAAGGTGGGCTGTGATCAGCCACACACCTAATCGACCCGCGGCGTTGGCCAGGGTTCCGTAACCTTCCGGCCAGGTGCCACTATTGCGGCCTGGTCAGGCCAGAATCTCCAACCCATGCTTTTGCACGATGCTGAGCAGTTTGAGGGCCATGCCACTGGGTTGTTTGTCGCCGGCTTCCCACTGCTTGACCGTGGAGGCGCTGGTGTTCAAGTAACGGGCAAACACCGGCTGGCTGACGTTGTTGCGCTCGCGCAGTTGCTTGATCTCCAGCGCCGCAATCGCCTGGGGTACGTGGGCCAGGCACGTCTCGTCGAATTGGCGCATGGTGGTCTTGCTGATGGCCCCGATCGACAGCAAGGCAGCAGCCGAATCGTGAGCCGACTCAAGGGCTTCACTTTTGAATTTATTGCTCATGGTGCATCTCCACAAATTCCTTCATATCCAGCAACTGCCGGACCTGTGTCTCATCAAGCTTTTCATAGGCTTTAGCCAGTTCTCGAAAAGCGGCCAGTTCCGTCTGGCTGATATTGCCTTGATCTTTTTTGGCAAACAGGAATTGGTATATCCCGTAACGGCCGCCCTTGGCCAGGATGATCGAACGGTGTCGGTTTTGGTTCAGGCGTTTTTTCCAAACGCCGCCTCCCAGGCTGTCCGCTTGTCCTTTTAACAACTCGGCGAATGCTGACCTCAACTCATCGTCCCCAATCCAGGCTTTGGCAGCCTGGAGGGCAAAACGCTTGGTCTTGAACAGTCTGATACTCATGGACATCCCTTCCCTGAAAAATACCACCTAGTGGTATGGATAGCCAATCCGACCGTCGTCATTTCTGCGCACCGGTATCGGCAATCCTTGCCGACTCCATAAAAAGCCATTGTTGCGGTTACCGCTCAAGCCCTGAATAGGCTCCTGAAAATCGTCGGGACAAAAAAAACGCCCCATGCCAAAAGGATCAGGCATGGGGCGATGCGTTATACCGCGAGACGGTTCGGGAATTCAGGTGTTGCGATCACGTCAGACCGCGATGCCTTTGCGACATTGCAATTGGGCGGTGCGCACCCGGGCAAAGGCGCGCGCCAGGCGCAGGAGCATTTCGTCGATGTTGGCCTGGCTGACGGTCAGCGCCGGGGTGAAGCGCAGGCAGTCGGCTTGTGGGGCGCTGATCAGCAGGCCTTCGTACATCGCGGCCTTGACCACGGCGTCGGCCGAGTCATCGCTGAGCCTGAGCCCCCAGAGCAGGCCGTGACCGCACAACTCGCCGTGCCCGTAGCGATTGGCCAGGCGCGCCAAGCCTTCGTGCAGGTGTTGAGCGCTGTCGCGTACATGTTCGAGAAACCCGTGATCGAGCACGCTATCGAGCACTGCCAGGCCAGCCGATGCCATCAGGGCATTGCCGTGATGGGTGCCGTCCAATTCGCCCGGTTCAAAACAGCAGGCGCTGCCCCGGGCCAGCAAGGCCGCCACCGGCACTCCGCCACCGAGGCCCTTGCCCAACACAACAATGTCGGCCCGCACGCCATATAGCTGTTCAGCCAGCAGTCGACCGCAACGGCCCATGCCGGTTTGCACTTCGTCGAGGATCAGCAGAATCCCCAACTCACGGCACAAGCGCTCGACGCCCTTGAGGTAATGCTCGGTCGCAGGCAGTACGCCCGCCGCAGCCTGGATCGGCTCCAGCATGATCGCCACAGTCTGCGCGTCCACCGCCGCATGCAGCGCCGGCAGGTCGTTGAACGGAACACGATCAAAACCCGGGAGCCGGGGCTCGAAGCGATTGTCCTGGCAGTCCGAGGCAGACAACGCAGCAAAGCCATGACCATGGCAGCTACCGCTGGCGGTAATGATTCGCGAAGCACCGCCGCGATGCAGTTGGCCCCATTTGCGCGCCAGCTTGATCGCGGCTTCGCACGCCTCACTGCCGGTATTGAGCAGGTACACCTGGTCGCTGCCAGTGCTGTTGCACAGCCGCTCGGCCAGGTTCAACTGGCCGCGATTGAGCAATCCCGAGCCAGGATTGATCAGCGCCTGCGCCTGGGCCGTCAGCGCCTTGACCAGTGCCGTGGGGCTATGGCCGAGGCTGTTGGCTCCGGCGCCCTGGGTAAAGTCCAGGTAGGCGCGGTCAGCGCTGTCCCACAGCCAGGAACCCTGGCCACGGACGAAAATCTGCGGGGCTCGCTCAACACTCGGCATCAGGCACTCACTGGACAGGTTAGCGCTCCTTGCAGGTAACAAACCCTCGGCCGCCAGGTCATCCAGGCTCGGCTGCGGGCGACGCAGGTTGAACAGGTTCATGCGCGCAAACCCTCCAGCGGCAAGCCCAGCAGACGCGCCGTCCAATCCTCGACCCGCCCGCTGCGCAGGCGCTTGATGGCAATATCGCGCCAGCGCGAAGACAGCGCCGGACAATCAATCAGCTTTTTCAAACCGGTATGTTCCAGCGGTTCGCGATAAAAACTGCGCAACGCCCAGGCCACGGTCAGGCCGGGGTAACTGCGCTGGATCAGTTCGAACGGTTGCTCGGCGCTGACAAACCCAGGCTTGAGCACGCGGTAGAACCAGCCACAGCGTCCGGTGTCCTGGGCGAGCTGGGGCAGGATCGGCACACCCCAGCGACGGCTCAGGCGATAGCACGGCGAACGCGGCTGGCTGACCTGCAACAGCGCGCCACCCCAGCGAAACAGATCGCCCAGGCACACTTGCTCTTCACCGAGGCCGTGGGTCGAGAGGTTCTCGCCGAAGGCCGGCGCCTGCCAGTCAATCTGTGGATAACGTTTGCGCCAGTACGCGTAGTGCTCGGCCGGGTAGTGATGCAGGGCCCGTTCGGGACCGGTGTGAAAGCGCGGATCGCCGTGCTCGTCACTGCCCAGGCCCTGCGGCCACAACCAGAGTCGATTGGCAATCCGCTCTTTGTCGGTATCGCTGACCAAGCCCTGCCCCAGGTTTTTTGCCTTGCCTATGTAAACACCATCAACGTAAACGGTATTCATCGCGCTCTCTGGCCCTATAAGCCTTGTGAATGCGGTTAGACTAGGCTTCTGCAGGGCGCTGAGCCATTTCGATTTCCCAGCTTTTTCGATAAGAAATACTTATGGATTTTAAGCAACTGCGTTATTTCGTCGCGGTGTACGAAGAAGGCCATGTCGGCCGGGCCGCCGAACGTCTGTCGATCTCCCAGCCGGCGCTCTCGCAACAGATCCGGCAACTGGAACAGAACCTCGATGTGAGCCTGTTCGAGCGCAGCAGCAAACGGCTGCTGCCCACACTGGCCGCGCATACCCTGTACAACCACGCCCTGCCCTTGCTCGATGGCATGCAACGGGCGCGCGAAGCCTTGGGCAACTTCAAGGGCCAAGCCTCGCGCACCTTGGCCATCGGGGTCCTGCAAACCGTGCACACCAGCCTGGTGCCAAAGATGCTTGAGCGGGTGCGCACGGCCCAGCCCCATTTGGTGGTGCAGATCTACGAGCTCACGGGGCTGGAAATCGAACGCCGCCTGCTTAACGGCTCGCTGGACATCGGCATCAGCTACCTGCCGCCGCGCCAGCCGGGGCTGCATGGCGTGCTGCTGTACGAAGACGAACTGACCCTGGTCATCCCCGTCGACCACCCACTGCGCGAATTCAAGAAAGTCTCCATGAGCCAGGCCGCCGAATTGCCGATGTTGCTGCTGGGCGAGGAGTTTCAGATCCGCCAGATCTGGCAGGGACAACTGGCCAGCCTCGGCCGCCGCCCGCAAGTGCAGGCCGAGCTGAACAACATGGCGGGGATCCTCGACAGTTTGCCCCACACCCGGCTGGCGACTGTTTTGCCCGGACGCTCACAGCGCGAGCATGGCAACAAGGCGTTGTTGTGGAAACCGTTGAGTGAACCGCGGGTGCCGCTGAAGGTGGGGTTGGTCTGTCGGGATGTGCAGCGTCAGCAGGCCACCCTGGAATTGTTGCGCAACCTGCTGGAGGATGTGATGGATGGCCCGGACGGGCGCCTGGCGAGCCCGACGGTCCTGGATGCCCAGGGTTGATGGGCAAAACATAAATCGCAGGCAAAAGAAAACCCCGCCGAAGCGGGGCTTTGCAGACTGTTTCCCTGACATCCATTTCACTCCGCCGTCCTGGCAGAATCCTACGTGTCCGTGTTGTTGCTTTGCGCTTCCTGCGCGACGTCCATATGAGTAGATTAGCTGTGGATCCAATCTGCGAACAGGGGAGAACAGCAGCACGTCATGTAAGTAAATGCTTACATGAGGTTACATTCCTCAAAACTGCGCGGCATCCAGCAGGAACAACGACTCGCTGCCGGCTTTGACCGAAGCGCTGAGCGAGTGAATCCGCGGCAGCAGACGGGCGAAGTAGAAGCGTGCAGTGCCCAGCTTGCTGGCGTAGAACTCATCCTGTGTTTCCTTGCCGATGGCAGCCTTGGCCATCAGGGCCCACATGTAGGCGTAGGACACATAGCCAAACACCTGCAAGTATTCGACCGAGGCCGCGCCGATTTCGTTCGGATTACCTTGCACCCGGTCCAGCAGCCAGGCGGTCAGTTCGTCCAGCGTCTCCACTGCACGGTTCAACGGCCGGGTAAATTCACCCAGCTCGGCATCGGCGGTCGCAGTGAAATGACGAATCTCATCAGCGAACAGGTTGTAGAGCGCCCCGCCACTGCCGACGATTTTGCGCCCGACCAGGTCCAGCGCCTGAATGCCGTTAGTGCCCTCGTAGATCTGGGTAATGCGCACGTCGCGTACCAGTTGCTCCTGGCCCCATTCGCGAATGTAACCGTGGCCGCCGAACACTTGCTGGCCGTGAATCGTGGTTTCCAGGCCCAGGTCGGTGAGGAACGCCTTGGCGACTGGGGTCAGCAACGCCACCAGGTCTTCGGCACGTTTGCGGGTGGTTGGGTCTTCGCTGAACTTGGCGGTGTCCAGTTGCATGGCCACGTAGGTGGAGAAGGCACGGCCACCTTCGTTCGACGCCTTCATGGTCAGCAGCATGCGTCGCACATCAGGGTGAACGATGATCGGGTCGGCAACCTTGTCCTTGTTCTGCGCGCCGGTTGGCGCACGGCTTTGCAGGCGGTCACGGGCGTATTCGACCGCGTTCTGGTAAGAGCGCTCGCCGGTGGCCAGCCCCTGGATACCGACACCCAGACGCTCGTAGTTCATCATGGTGAACATCGCCGCCAGGCCTTTGTTCGGCTCACCGACCAGGTAACCCACGGCTTCGTCGAAGTTCATCACGCAGGTGGAGGATGCCTGGATACCCATCTTGTGTTCGATCGAACCACAGTTGGCCGGGTTACGTGCGCCCAGGCTGCCGTCGGCGTTGACCATGAACTTCGGCACCAGGAACAGCGAAATGCCTTTCGGACCTGCCGGGGCGTCCGGCAGCTTCGCCAGCACCAGGTGAATGATGTTCTCGGTCAGGTCGTGTTCGCCGCCGGTGATGAAGATCTTGGTCCCACTGACTTTGTAGGAACCATCGGCCTGAGGCTCGGCCTTGGTGCGGATGATCCCCAGGTCAGTCCCGGCATGGGGTTCGGTCAGGCACATGGAACCGGCCCAGACCCCGGCGTACATGTTCGGCAGGTACGTGGCCTTCAGTTCTTCGCTGGCATGAGCGTTGATCGACAGACAGGCACCGGCGGTGAGCATCGGGTACAGGCCGAACGACAGGCTGGCGGAGTTGACCATCTCCTCGACCTGGGCCGAAACGGTCTTGGGCATGCCCATGCCGCCGAACGCCGGATCGCCACCGACCCCGACCCAGCCCCCTTCAGCGTAGGTCTGATAGGCCTGTGGGAAACCTGCCGGGGTGGTCACGGCACCGTCACTCCAGTGGCAACCTTCTTCGTCGGCGGCCCGGCTCAGTGGCGCAATGCTTTTGCTGGTGACTTTGCCAGCTTCCTCAAGGATCGCCTCGACGGTCTCGGCATCCACGGTGTCGGCCAAAGCAGGAAGTTCTGCCCAGAGCTTGGCCACCTCGAAAACTTCATTGAGGACGAAGCGCATATCGCGCAGGGGCGCTTTGTAGTCAGCCATGGCAAACCTCGTAATACGTGAAAGGTGATTCGTGGGGATCGGGATACAACAAGTGCCGGGAGTGTACCCGAACAACTTTTGCGACACATAGGGTCGACTCGTGACTTATTTGTAATTTTTAGTCACTAAAAACCATCACGGGCAAGCCTTGCGCCGCCTTCCCGGCGCTGCAGGGCTTGCCCGCGATGTGCTTAAACCACCACCGTCAAAGCGCAAACAGCCCTGCTGGTAGCTTCATCAGGCAATCACTGCCTGCCTGCACCGCCGCCCGATGGGCCGCCGTGCGCGGCAGCAGACGCTTGAAGTAAAACTCGCAGGTGGCCAATTTGCCCTCACAGTAGTCGGCATCACCACTGCCCGCCTCCAACTGCGCCTGAGCCACCAGCGCCATGCGCAGCCACAGGTAGGCGTGGATGATGTAACCGCTGTACATCAGGTAATCCAGCGCCGCGGCCCCCACTTCATCAGGGTTCTTCAGCGCCGCCATCCCGACCTGGGTGGTCAGTTCACCCCACTGCTGATTGAGCCCGTCGAGCTGCGCGACATACGTCTTGAGCTGTGGATGCCCGGCGTTGGCGGCACAGAACTTGTGGACGATTTTGGTAAAACCGCGCAGCAACTGGCCCTGGCTGCCCAGTACCTTGCGCCCCAGCAGGTCCAGCGCCTGGATGCCGTTGGTGCCCTCGTAGATCGGCGCAATGCGGCAGTCACGCACCAACTGCTCCATGCCCCACTCGCGGATATAGCCGTGACCACCAAACACCTGCATCCCGTGGTTGGTCACCTCCAGGCCGGTTTCGGTCATGAACGCCTTGCAGATCGGCGTCAGGAACGCCAACAGGTTCTCGGCGTCCTGGCGTTGCTCGGCGTCGCTGGACAGGTGCGCGGCATCGAGCAATTGGGCGGTGAAGTAGGTCAGCGCCCGATTGCCTTCGTTGAAGGCTTTCATGGTCAGCAGCATGCGCCGCACATCGGGGTGGACGATGATCGGGTCGGCGGCTTGTTCCGGGGCCTTGGGCCCGGTCAGCGCGCGCATCTGCAGGCGCTCGTTGGCGTACTTGATCGCACCCTGGAAACTCGCCTCGCCCAGGCACAAGCCCTGCATCCCAGTGCCGAGCCGAGCGTGGTTCATCATGGTGAACATGCAGTTCAGGCCTTTGCTCGCCTCGCCGATCAGGTAACCCGTGGCGCCGTCGAAGTTCAGCACGCACGTGGCCGAGGCCTTGATGCCCATCTTGTGCTCGATCGAACCACAGGTAACCCCGTTGCGCTCGCCCGCCTCGCCTTCGCTGTCGGGCAGGAACTTGGGCACGATGAACAGCGAGATGCCTTTGGTCCCGGCCGGCGCATCCGGCAGCTTGGCCAGCACCAGGTGAATGATGTTGTCACTCAGGTCGTGCTCACCGGCGGAGATGAAGATCTTGCTGCCGGTGACCGCGTAGCTGCCGTCGGCTTGGGGCACCGCGCGGGTCTTGATGATCCCCAGGTCAGTGCCGCAATGGGCCTCGGTCAGGCACATGGTGCCGGTCCACTGGCCGGCCGTGAGTTTGCTCAGGTAGGCCTGTTTCTGCTGCTCGGTGCCGTGGGCGTGAATGGCCGACATCGCACCGTGGGTCAGGCCCGGGTACATGCCCCAGGAGGTATTGCTGGAACCGACCATCTCGCTGATCACCAGCCCCAGTGAACTCGGCAACCCTTGTCCACCATACGCTGGGTCCGCCGCCAGCCCATGCCAGCCACCTTCGACATACTGGGCGAACGCCTGCTTGAAACCCTTGGGGGTGGTGACCACGCCATTGTCGAAATGGCAGCCTTCTTCGTCACCCGAGCGGTTCAGCGGGGCCAGGACGTTTTCGCAGAAGCGGGCGCCCTCTTCGAGGATTGCATTGACCATGTCCGGGCTGGCATCGGTAGCCCCGAGCGCGGCGTAGTTGGCATGGAAGTAAAACACGTGGTCGATCAGAAAGCGCATGTCGCGCAGGGGGGCTTTGTACTCAGGCATAGTCATTGCTCCGTCAGCAGATCCCTGCAACCTACTGCCGCACGCCCCCCCGGACAATCACAGTGCAGGCGCTGAATGCGCCATCATCACTCAATCCGTTGCCCCGTCCATGCGCACCGCGCCACGGCGGTTCTGCCCAAACGCCATCACACAATTTCGCCCGGCCCCCTTGGCGCTGTAGAGTGCCTGGTCGGCGCTTTTCAACACCTCTTCCGGCGTACGCTGCGCCAGGCGCTCGGCAACCCCGATGCTCACCGTGACCGCCACGCTGCAAGCACTGGCCCCGGAGCGGCGCTGCCGACCTTGTTGATCGTCCAGGGGCCGGCTGTCTTGATTGCGCAGCTGAATGTTGTAGCTGGCAATCGCTTCGCGGATCTCCTCCAGGTACGGCAAACACTCCTCAAGGCTCTTGGCCGCGAATACCAGGGCAAACTCTTCGCCACCATAACGATAGGCACGGCCACCGCCACCGACCTTCGACAACTTGCTGGCCACCAGGCGCAGCACCTGGTCGCCGACATCATGCCCGTGGGTGTCGTTGAATTTCTTGAAGTGATCGACGTCGCTCATGGCCAGCACGTAATTGCGGCCCAGCCGTTGCAAGCGCTCGTTCAGCGCCCGCCGCCCGGGCAAACCGGTCAGCTCATCGCGAAACGCCATCTGGTAGGCCTCGTGTGCCACCGCGGCGGCGATCATCAACATCACCTGGCTGCACATGATGTTCAGGGTAAACGGCAGGATGAAGGTCTTGGGCAGCATCCAGAACAAGCCGAGCAGGCCTACCAGTTGAGCCGCGTGCAAAGGTCGGGGATGGCGCCAATATTGGTAGGCCAATAACCCAAAGGCCGCGAGGAACAGCGGGTACGCCAGCTGGATCAGGCTCATCCAGGCCCCATGCAGCGCCGGCCAACGGATTTCCGCCAGCCAGGCCTGCACGGCCTGGGGATAACTTTGCTCCAGGGCCAGGGCCACACTGCCCACGGCCAGCAGTACCGCGAACCGCGCGACCAGGTCCTGAAACAGATGGGTCCGCTCCTGCCACGCCGCGAATGTCCCGTACAACACGGGCAGCAGCAGGCAGCAGAGATGGAAGATCACCGCGGCGTCTTCGCGTACCCCGCCAAAGTCACGGTAATAGTCGGTTTGGGTGTCGAGCAGAAAGTAGGCGATGTACACCGTGACCATCAGGAACAGTTCACGCTGGCGTCGGTAAACCGCGCAGTACGCGCCGCCGAGCAGCAACACCAGGGTCGGCAGGACGTTGAACAACGAGGTGAAAAACACGTTGAGTTCCCTGACGTAAGCCACTGCGAGGCCTGCGAGCAACAGCAGCAGCGAAGGCAGGAAGTGACTCAAACGTACAGCAGAGGAACGCGACAAGGGTAAAGCTCCGGCCCGGCAAATTGATTGATGGCATTATGCCTTCATGCTGGCACGACAGTGCATGAAATGTACTGTCTACGGTTCTTTAACGGCCGCCATAGCGCACGGTTGGGTGTTTCAGCCGGGGGTTTGTATCGCTTTATTTCGGGAATAAAAAAACCGCTGCACCCGAAGGTGCAGCGGTTTGTTGAAGGACCTGCCTTAGGCTTAGTAGCCCAGTGCGAAGTCTTCTTCTTTCATGTCCATCAGGTTGTTGGCGCCCGACAGCATGGTTACAACGTGAGTGCGGGTACGCGGCAGGATGCGCTGGAAGTAGAAACGCGCAGTCTGCAACTTGGCGGTGTAGAACGCCTCTTCGGTCGTGCCGGCAGCCAGTTTTTCGGCTGCCAGGCGCGCCATGTCAGCCCAGAAGTAAGCCAGGCAGACGTAACCGGAGTACATCAGGTAATCCACGGAAGCCGCGCCCACTTCTTCGCGGTCTTTCATCGCGGCCATGCCGACCTTCATGGTCAATTCGCCCCACTCTTTGTTCAGTGCTGCCAGCGGTGCCACGAATTCCTGGACCACTTCGTTGCCTTCGTTGGTCTGGCAGAACTTGTGCACGATCTTGGTGAAGCCTTTCAGAGCCTCGCCTTGGGTCATCAGCACTTTACGACCCAGCAGGTCGAGAGCCTGGATGCCGGTAGTGCCTTCGTACAGCATGGAAATACGGCTGTCGCGAACGTTCTGCTCCATGCCCCACTCGGCGATGAAGCCGTGGCCGCCGTAGATCTGCACGCCGTGGTTGGCCGATTCAAAACCGACTTCGGTCATGAAGGCTTTGGCGATTGGAGTCATGAAGGCCAGCAGTGCGTCGGCTTTCTTCTTCTCTTCTTCATCTACGCCGTACTTGACGATGTCGACCTGCTTGGCGGTGAAGTAAACCATTGCACGGTTGCCTTCGGCGAATGCCTTCATGGTCAACAGCATGCGACGAACATCCGGGTGCACGATGATCGGGTCAGCGGCTTTTTCCGGGGCTTTCGGCCCGGTCAGGGAGCGCATCTGCAGGCGATCGCGAGCGTATTTCAGGCCACCCTGGAAGCCGATTTCGGCGTGGGCCAGGCCTTGCAGGGCGGTACCCAGGCGTGCGGTGTTCATGAAGGTGAACATGCAGTTCAGGCCTTTGTTCGCCGGGCCGATCAGGAAACCGGTGGCCTCGTCGAAGTTCATCACGCAGGTGGCGTTGCCGTGGATACCCATCTTGTGTTCCAGGGAACCACAGGTCACGGCGTTGCGCGCACCGATGCTGCCATCGGCGTTGGGCATGAACTTTGGAACGATGAACAGGGAAATGCCTTTGGTGCCAGCCGGAGCGTCCGGTAGGCGGGCCAGTACGATGTGGACGATGTTATCGGCCATGTCGTGTTCACCGGCCGAGATGAAAATCTTGGTCCCGGAAACCTTGTACGAACCATCGGCCTGTGGCTCGGCCTTGGTGCGCAGCATGCCCAGGTCGGTGCCGCAGTGCGGTTCGGTCAGGCACATGGTGCCGGTCCATTCGCCGGAAACCAGCTTGGTCAGGTAAGCCTCTTGCTGCTCTGGCGTGCCGTGCTCGGAGATGGTGTTCATCGCGCCGTGCGACAGGCCAGGGTACATGCCCCACGACCAGTTGGACTCGCCAACCATTTCGCTGACTGCCAGGCCCAGGGACTCCGGCAGGCCTTGGCCGCCGTGCTCGATGTCGTGCGCCAGGCTCGGCCAGCCGCCTTCAACGAATTGTTTGTAGGCTTCCTTGAAACCAGTTGGCGTCTTAACGCCCGACTCGCTCCAGGTGCAGCCTTCGGTGTCACCCACGCGGTTCAGCGGAGCCAGCACCTGCTCACAAAACTTGGCGCCTTCCTCGAGAATGGCGTTAACCATGTCCGGGGTAGCGTCCTGGCAAGCCGGAAGGCTCTGATAGTGCGCTTCGTAGCCGAGCAGTTCGTCACGAACGAAGCGAATATCACGCAAGGGGGCCTTGTAGTCAGGCATAGCGATAAACCTCTGCTGATGTAACCGGGAATGAACGACCGCGATGATTTGTTGTGACGGTCAAACAGTTGTTTGAAACATACGTTTACGCTGAAATCTTGTCAAGCGTCGATCCTTCGCCGTTCGTCAACGGCCTCCTGAATTACGCACACAACAAAGCGCACGGCCGATGCACAAAGCATCGCCGTGTGTCACAAAGATTAGTTGAAGGAGCAGCAATAGCCCGGCCCGACAGCGTATCCATCACGCTGTCGACCAGGGAAGGAGTGGGCGTTAGTCGAGCAGATCCAGTTGCAGGTGTTCGGCCACCGCTTCGGCGGTGACCACCTTGAGTTTCGGCACCCGTCCCAGGCAAGGCGCGGGCAGTCGCTCGGCCAGGGTTGCGAGGTTTTCTTCCAGGCGTGAGGTCTTGGGTTCGATGATATTGGCCACCCACCCGGCCAGTTGCAGTCCGTCGCGGGCAATCGCTTCGGCGGTCAGCAAAGCGTGATTGATGCACCCCAGGCGCACCCCGACTACCAGGATCACCGGCAGGCCCAGCGCCATCGCCAGGTCCGACAGATTATCCTGGTCGGCCAGCGGCACACGCCAGCCACCGGCGCCCTCGATCAAGGTGAAGTCCGCCTGCTTATCGAGGATATGGCGCATCGGCGCCACCAGCGACTGGACCGTCAGCGCAACACCGGCCTCGCGTGCCGCCAGATGGGGGGCGATGGCCGGCTCGAACGCCTGCGGATTAACCTCGGTGTAGGTCAGCGGCAACGAACACTGTGCCAGCAACGCCAGTGCGTCGGCATTGCGCAGGCCCTTGGGCGTCACGTCGCAACCGGAAGCCACGGGCTTGCCGGCCGCCGTGCTCAACCCTGCCAAGCGTGCGGCGTGCAACAGGCCGGCGGCCACCGTGGTCTTGCCGACATCGGTATCGGTGCCCGTGATGAAATACGCTGCGCTCATCGAGGTTTCTCCAATACGGCATAGACCACCTGATACGTGGCTGGCAGCCCTTGCGCCTGACGGAACTGCTCATAGGCGGCGATCAAACCACTGATGCGCGCCCGACCTGTCAGCCCACCTGGCCGACCCGGATTCAGATTATGCGCGCCCAGCGCTTTAAGTTCATGGGTCAAGCTGCGCACGTCCGGATAATGCAGCACATGGGCACACTGCTGCAGGTCCAGCACGTTCAAACCGCTGGCCGCACATAACTGCTGATAGCGGCTGAACTCACGGAACCGATTGACGTGCACCTGGCCGTCGACCTGCCGCCAACTGTCGCGCAGTTCATACAACGTGCCGACGCACAGGCTGGCAAAGGCCAACACCCCTCCCGGCTTGAGCACCCGATAGGCTTCACTGAGTACCGTGGCAAAATCGGCGCACCACTGCACCGCCAGGCTGGAAAACACCAGGTCGCAACTGGCGTCCTGCAGGGGCAGGCGTTCCGCGTCCCCGGCAATGAAATGCTGCGCCCCGCCCAAGGGCCTGGCGTGCTTGAGCATGCCTTCAGCAATGTCCAGTGCCACTCCGGCGCTCGCAGGAAACCGCTCTTGCAACGCTCGGCTGAAATACCCGGTGCCGCAGCCCATGTCTAGCCAAACAGCAGGGACAAAATCTTCCGGTAACCGACGTAACAATTCACTACCCACGTCGCGCTGCAACTCGGCCACGCTGTCGTAACTGGCCGCCGCCCGGGAAAAGGACGCCGCGACCTGGCGCTTGTCGGGCAAACCGCCGGGCAGGTTGGGAAGAGACAAATCAGTCATCACCGCACTCGTGCAAAAAGGCTTGGATCGCCCCCGCCACACCGTGGGGGTCTTCCAGAAGAAACGCATGACTGGCCTGTTCAATCAGACCAATTTCAACATCGGGCAACAGGCTCAACAGCTCGCCCGCAGCCTCGGCCGGCACCAAGCCATCGAGGCCGGCAAACAGATGCAACTGCGGCCCGCGGAAAGCCTGCAAGGCCTTGCGGGTGTCCAGTTGGGCGAGCAGTTCCAGGCCACTCATCAGCACCGCTGGCGCCGTATGGGGGGCACCGCCCAACAACAGCCGCGACAGGCCGCGCGAGTCTTCGGCGCCCTGGGCGCAGAGCAGGCTGAAGCGTTTGAGGGTGGTGCGCGGGTCGGCGTTGCAACCGGCCAGGAACCCGTCGAACGTCTGCGCCGGCATGGCGCTGGACCACTCGGCATGGGCGACAAACGATGGATTGCTCGCCAGCGTCAGCAAGCCACAGCAGCGCTCGCCACGGCGGGCGGCCAGTTCTGCGGCGAGCATCCCGCCCAGTGACCAACCGCCCAGCCAGGCGTCTTGCGGCACACTGGCGTCGAGTTCTTCGAGCCATTCATCAAGGTCGCTGGAGTCCAGCTCCGGCAAGGGTTCGATCTCCACCCGCAGGTGTTCGTCAAGACCTTGCAACGCGGCCGCCAACGGCTCCAGTGGAGAAATACCCAGACCCCAGCCCGGCAACAGAATCAGTCGATCACGCATGGTTCGCCGCCGCTCCCAGATGCTGTACACAATCGGCCAGCCCTTCTAACAATAGCTGCACCTGTGCCTCGCTGTGGGCGGCGGTCAGGGTCACGCGCAAACGGGCGCTGCCGGCCGGCACGGTGGGTGGGCGAATCGCCGTGACCATCAACCCGCGCTCACGCAGCATCTGCGAGAACCGCAGCGCTCGCCCGGCATCGCCGATCATGATCGGCTGAATCGGCGTGGCGCTGTCCATCAGTTCCAGGCCAATCTGTTCGGCACCCTGGCGGAACTGGCGGATCAGCACCTGCAGATGCTCACGTCGCCAATGCTCGCTGCGCAACAACTCCAGGCTCTTGAGGGTCGCGCAGGCCAGGGCCGGCGGTTGGCTGGTGGTGTAGATGTACGGGCGAGCGAATTGGATCAGGCTTTCGATCAACTCTTCGCTGCCAGCCACAAACGCACCGGCCGTACCGAAGGCCTTGCCGAGGGTGCCGACCAATACCGGCACATCTTCCTGGCTCAGGCCGAAATGCTCGACCACTCCACCGCCATTGGCACCCAGCGGACCAAAACCGTGGGCGTCATCGACCATCAGCCAGGCGCCCCTGGCTTTGGTTTCCCGAGCCAGGGCGGGCAGGTCGGCAATGTCGCCGTCCATGCTGAACACGCCATCGGTGACCACCAGGGTATTGCCGGTGGCCTTCTCCAGGCGCCTGGACAGGCTGGCCGCGTCGTTGTGCAGATAACGATTGAATCGCGCCCCCGAGAGCAAACCGGCATCCAGCAACGAAGCGTGGTTGAGACGGTCTTCCAGCACCGTATCGCCCTGCCCCACCAACGCCGTGACTGCCCCGAGGTTGGCCATGTAACCGGTGGTGAACAGCAGCGCCCGCGGGCGACCGGTCAGGTCGGCTAGGGCCTCTTCCAGTTCGTGGTGCGGCGTGCTGTGGCCGATCACCAGGTGTGAAGCGCCACCGCCCACACCCCAGCGTGCCGCGCCCGCGCGCCAGGCTTCAATCACTTGGGGATGATTGGCCAGGCCCAGGTAATCGTTGTTGCAGAACGCCAGCAACGGCTGTCCATCGACCACCACTTGTGGGCCCTGCGGGCTCTGCAGCAGTGGACGTTGACGGTACAGGTGTTCGGCACGACGGGCCGCAAGACGCGCGGCGAGATCGAAAGACATGCAGACCTCGATTAGCGCTCAACCCTGTGGGAGCTGGACCGCACTTCGACAAGAGATATGACTTAAACAGCCGCGTTGTAGAACTGCTCGCTGCTTTTCTGTTCTACCAGCGCCTGCTCGATGGCGGCCTGGTGGACCTCGTCGGCGTGCTCTTCGCGAGCCTCCGGCAAGATGCCCAGGCGCGCGAACAGCTGCATGTCCTTGTCGGCCTGCGGGTTGGCGGTGGTCAGCAATTTGTCGCCGTAGAAAATCGAGTTGGCACCGGCGAAGAAGGCCAGGGCCTGCATTTGCTCGTTCATGGCCTCACGGCCAGCCGACAGGCGCACATGGGATTGGGGCATCAGGATGCGCGCGACGGCCAGCATGCGAATGAAGTCGAACGGGTCGATGTCTTCGGCGTTCTCCAGCGGTGTGCCCGCCACTTTCACCAGCATGTTGATCGGCACCGACTCCGGGTGCTCCGGCAGGTTGGCCAACTGGATCAGCAGGTTGGCGCGATCGTCCAGCGACTCGCCCATGCCCAGGATCCCGCCCGAGCAGATCTTCATCCCCGAATCACGCACATAGGCCAGGGTCTGCAGACGCTCGCTGTAGGTGCGGGTGGTGATGATGCTGGTGTAGAACTCCGGCGAGGTATCGAGGTTGTGGTTGTAGTAATCCAGGCCCGCTTGCGCCAGGGCGGCGGTCTGGTCCTGGTCGAGCCGGCCCAGGGTCATGCAGGTTTCCAGGCCCATGGCCTTGACGCCTTTGACCATCTCCAGCACGTAGGGCATGTCTTTGGCCGAGGGGTGTTTCCACGCCGCGCCCATGCAGAAACGGGTCGAACCGATGGCCTTGGCACGAGCGGCCTCTTCCAGGACCTGCTGCACTTGCATCAGCTTTTCTTTTTCCAGGCCGGTGTTGTAGTGACCGGACTGCGGGCAATATTTGCAATCTTCCGGGCAAGCACCGGTCTTGATCGACAGCAGGGTCGAGACCTGGACGCGGTTGGCATCGAAATGCGCACGGTGCACCGTCTGCGCCTGGAACAACAGGTCATTGAAAGGCTGAACGAACAGCGCTTTAACTTCGGCCAAAGACCAATCGTGACGCAATTTGGCGGTGATGCTGGCGCTCATCGGCTCATTTCCTTTCTTATGCTTTGGCACGTACCCCGGGAAAAACCGAATTCCCACAGGCACAACACGGATGTTTCAGCATATTTAAGGAAGAGTCATGCGCTGTCAACCACAGTACGAAGGGCCGGTTTACATCTGGTTAAAAAGCACACAACAATGTTTGCTCTGCAACGATCCAGCCGACACCCCGCAGCCCATTTGCCAACCCTGTGAAACCGAACTGCCCTGGCTGGTCGAACATTGCACGGTCTGCGCATTGCCCCTGGCCGTCAGCGGCCAGGTCTGCAGCCAGTGTCTGAGCACCCCTCCGGCCTTCGCACAAGTGATCGCGCCCTGGTCCTATAGCTTTCCGGTCGATAGCTTGATCACCCGTTTCAAGCACTCGGCGAACTGGCCCTATGGCCGCCTGTTGGGCGAACTTCTCGGACAATTCGTGCAACATTGCTTCGATGAAGGTTTGCCCCGCCCCGCCGCACTGGTGCCGGTACCGCTGGCACGCCAAAGGCTTCGCGCGCGAGGTTTTAATCAGGCGGCGATGCTGGCCAACTGGCTTAGCGCCAGCTTGCAGATACCCTGCGAGGAACACCTGCTCCAACGCATCCACGACACCACCGCGCAGCAGGACCTCAGCGCCAGGGCGCGCCAGCAGAACCTGCGCAATGCCTTCGCGCTGACCCCGCAGGCAGCTATCAAAGGCCGGCACCTGGCCTTGGTCGACGATGTGCTGACCACCGGCGCCACCGCCCAGAGCCTGGCGCGCCTGTTGATCGACGCGGGCGCCAGCCGCGTCGATGTCTATTGCCTGGCGCGCACCGCAAAACCCGGCACCCCAACTTGACTCCGACGCGCCGAGCCGCCAACGTCCGAGTCCATCACCCGTACTCGCAGCGCAGATCATGTCCTTGCCTACTTTGTTGTCTCAACACATTGTCCGTCGCCCGCAACGCATTGCGCTGCTGCAGCACATTGCCGAACAGGGTTCGATCACCCGCGCCGCGAAAAGCGCCGGGCTGAGCTACAAGGCGGCGTGGGATGCCATCGATGAACTCAACAACCTGGCACAAAAGCCCCTGGTGGAGCGCAGTGTCGGCGGCAAGGGCGGCGGTGGCGCGCGACTGTCCAGCGAGGGCGAGCGCGTGCTGCGCCTCTACCTGCGCCTGCAGGCCTTGCAAGCGCAGGTCCTGGAGGCGGCAGAAGATGCCAGCGACCTCGACCTGCTCGGTCGCTTGATGCTGCGCACCAGCGCCCGCAACCAGTTGCATGGCACGGTCGCCGGTATCGAGGCCCAAGGGCGCAATGACCTGATCGCCCTGACCCTGGCGGGCGGCCTGACCCTGCACGCGCAAATCACCCACGACAGCACCCAGCATCTGGACCTGCAAGCCGGCACCGAAGTGGTCGCGCTGATCAAGGCCGGCTGGCTCGAGCTGCTGGCGAGCGAACAAACGCCTACGCCTGGCTATAACTCCCTGAACGGTACGATCGAGCAGATTCTCGACGCCGAAGACGGCCCCAGTGAGGTGCGAATCGCCCTACCCAACGGTCAAACTTTGTGCGCCCTGGCCGAGCCATTGCACCTGCGGAGCAACTCCCTGCTGATTGGCAAACCGGTGCGGGTGCAATTCTCCCCTGCCAACGTGTTGCTCGGCACACCGCTGTGAACCGCTGAGCACTGCAATATTTGTGTCATCAACGCCCCTTATGGTGACTGCCAAAACCAGCAGGGAGCCTGATGTGAGCCTATTAGAAGAAAACCAAGCCACCGACCTCGAACAAATCGTCGGCCTCAGCCGTCGCGGTTTTATCAGTGCCGGTGCGCTGTGTGGTGCCGCGATGTTCCTCGGCGGCAACCTGTTGAGTCGTAGCGTACTGGCCGCCAGCGTCAGTGCCGCCAACAGCAAATTGCTGGGTTTTGCCAGTATCGCCGCCGCCACCAGTGACACCATCAGCCTGCCGGCAGGCTACACCTCATCGGTATTGATCAGTTGGGGCCAACCCCTGCACAAGGACGGCCCGGCCTTTGACCCCAGTGGCAACGGCACCGCCCTGCAGCAGGAAGCCCAGTTTGGCGACAACAACGATGGCATGAGCCTGTTCGCGTTCCCGGACGACGACAACCGCGCACTGATGGCCATCAACAACGAATACACCAACTACCGCTACCTCTACCCCCACGGCGGCATGCCGCAGTCGGCCGAAGAGGTGCACAAGGCCCTGGCGTGCGAAGGCGTATCGGTCATTGAAGTGCAGCGCCAGGACGGCCAATGGCACTTCGTCCAGGGCTCGCGCTACAACCGCCGAATCCACGGCAACGCGCCCATTCGTGTCGGTGGCCCGGCCGCCGGGCACGCCTTGTTGCAGACCAGCGCCGATCCCAAAGGCCTGAATGTGCTCGGCACGTTCCAGAACTGCGCCAACGGCAAGACGCCCTGGGGCACCTACCTGACCTGCGAAGAGAACTTCACCGACTGTTTTGGCAGCAGCAACGCCGATCAGAAGTTCGACGCCGCACAAAAGCGCTACGGTGTAGTGGCGACCAGCAAAGAGATCAACTGGCACCCCCACGATCCGCGTTTTGACCTGGCGAAAAACCCCAACGAGCTCAATCGCCACGGCTGGGTGGTGGAAATCGATCCGTTCGACCCACAGTCGACCCCGGTCAAACGCACCGCCCTGGGCCGTTTCAAGCACGAAAACGCCGCCCTGGCCGAAACCCATGACGGGCGTGCGGTGGTGTACATGGGCGACGACGAGCGAGGCGAATTCATCTACAAGTTCATCAGCCGCGACAAGATCGACCACCAGAATCCCAAGGCCAACCACGACCTGCTGGACCATGGCACCTTGTACGTCGCCCGTTTTGATGCCGGCGACAGCAACCCCGATCACCCCAAGGGCCAGGGCCAGTGGGTCGAACTGAGCCACGGCAAGAACGGCATCGACGCCAGCAGCGGCTTTGCCGATCAGGCCGAGGTGCTGATTCACGCGCGCCTGGCGGCCAGCGTGGTTGGCGCAACGCGCATGGACCGCCCGGAGTGGATTGTCGTCAGTCCGAGCGACGGCCAGGTCTATTGCACCCTCACCAACAACGTCAAGCGTGGGGAAGAGGGGCAGCCGGCGGGCGGACCGAACCCGCGGGAGAAGAACGTCTACGGGCAGATCCTGCGCTGGCGCACCGAGGGCGACGACCATGCCTCGCCGGCGTTCGCCTGGGACCTGTTCGTGGTTGCCGGCAACCCGACACTACACGCTGGCACGGCCAAGGCCGGCTCGTCGAACATCACCCCGCAGAACATGTTCAACAGCCCCGATGGCCTGGGCTTCGACCAGGCCGGTCGCCTGTGGATCCTGACCGACGGCGACTCCAGCAATGCCGGGGACTTTGCCGGCATGGGCAACAACCAGATGCTCTGCGCCGACCCTGAAACCGGGGAAATCCGCCGCTTCATGGTCGGCCCGGTAGGTTGTGAGGTCACAGGCATCAGCTTCTCGCCCGACCAGAAAACCCTGTTTGTCGGCATTCAGCACCCCGGCGAGAACGGCGGCTCGACCTTCCCCGAGCACCTGCCCAACGGCAAGCCGCGCTCCTCGGTCATGGCCATCCGCCGGGAAGACGGCGGGATCGTCGGCGCCTGACCCAGGCCATTCGCGAACCGGCTCGCCTGCACAGCCAACTGTGCGAGCCGGCTCGCGATGCCATCTGCACAGCCCCCACCTATCTGCGTCCGTCTGCGCTACCATGCTTGGCCGGACGCGGCAGCCTGCTGCGCGCAGGAGTCAGCATGTCTCACCCGTTTGAAACACTTACCCCCGATCTGGTGCTCGATGCCGTTGAAAGCATCGGCTTTCTCAGCGACGCCCGCGTCCTGGCACTCAACAGCTACGAAAACCGCGTGTATCAGGTCGGCATCGACGACAGCGAGCCCCTGATCGCCAAGTTCTATCGCCCTCAGCGCTGGACCAACGAAGCCATTCTCGAAGAACACCGCTTCACCTTCGAGCTGGCCGAGTGTGAAGTACCGGTGGTGGCGCCGCTGATTCACAATGGCGAAAGCCTGTTCGAACACGCCGGTTTTCGTTTCACCCTGTTCCCGCGCCGTGGCGGCCGTGCCCCGGAGCCGGGCAATCTCGACCAGCTCTACCGCCTGGGCCAGTTGCTCGGGCGTTTGCACGCGGTGGGCTCGACCCGCCCGTTCGAACACCGCGAAGCACTGGGGGTGAAGAATTTCGGCCATGACTCGCTGAACACCCTGCTCGAAGGCAATTTCGTACCGCGCAGCTTGCTGCCCGCCTACGAGTCAGTGGCACGCGATCTGCTCAAGCACGTGGAAGAGGTGTACGCCAGCACGCCGCACAAGAACATCCGCATGCACGGCGACTGCCACCCCGGCAACATGATGTGCCGCGATGAGATGTTCCATATCGTCGACCTCGACGACTGTCGCATGGGCCCGGCGGTGCAGGACCTGTGGATGATGCTTGCTGGCGATCGCCAGGAATGCCTCAGCCAATTGTCGGAGCTGATGGACGGCTACCGCGAGTTCCACGACTTCGACCCGCGCGAACTGGCGCTGATCGAGCCGCTGCGCGCCCTGCGCCTGATGCACTACAGCGCCTGGCTGGCCCGTCGCTGGGACGACCCGGCATTCCCCCGCAGCTTCCCCTGGTTCGGCACCGAGCGTTACTGGGGCGACCAGGTGCTGGCGTTGCGTGAGCAATTATCGGCGTTGAACGAAGAGCCCCTGAAACTCTTCTGACCGCAGGCCCAAGGTGGGAGCGAGCCTGCTCGCGAAAGCGCTGGCTCATTCAACAAATCTGTTGAATGTTGATCCGCTATCGCGAGCAGGCTCGCTCCCACATTAGTTTTGTGGTTTAACCGGTATCCAACCTGTTCAGATAAGACATCCAGCGACAAATCTCCTTACAATCCACTCTTTGTTAGTTGCCTAAGCAAGGATTCTGCATGCAAGCCGCCAACCCGCGTCGCGGTTACATCCTGGGCCTGAGTGCCTACATCATCTGGGGCTTGTTCCCGCTCTACTTCAAGGCCATCGCCAGCGTACCCGCCGTGGAAATCATCATCCACCGGGTGCTGTGGTCGGCGCTGTTCGGCGCGCTGCTGCTGATGGTCTGGAAACACCCGGGCTGGTGGCGCGAACTGCGGGAGAACCCGCGCCGCCTGGCGATCCTGGCCCTGAGCGGGACGCTGATCGCGGCCAACTGGCTGACCTACGTCTGGTCGGTAAACAACGGGCGCATGCTCGAAGCCAGCCTCGGCTACTACATCAACCCGTTAGTGAACGTGCTGCTGGGCATGCTGCTGCTCGGTGAGCGCCTGCGTCGCATGCAGTGGCTGGCCGTTGGCCTGGCAGCCGTAGGTGTGGCGCAGCAGGTCTGGCAAGTCGGCAGCCTGCCCTGGGTGTCGCTGGTGCTGGCATTGACCTTCGGTTTCTACGGCCTGATCCGCAAGCAGGCGCCGGTCAAGGCCCTGCCTGGGCTGGTAGTGGAGACCTGGATGCTGGTGCCGATTGCGGTCGCATGGCTGCTCTTCAACCCGACCGCAAGTAGCGCCCAAGCTGAATTCTGGACCACCTCCGAAGCCTGGTGGCTGGTGGCGGCCGGTCCAGTGACGCTGGTGCCGCTGGTCTGCTTCAACGCCGCCGCCCGGCACCTGCCCTACACCACCCTGGGCTTCCTGCAATACCTGGCGCCGACCCTGGTGCTGTTGCAGGCAGTGCTGCTGTTTGGCGAACACCTGTCCTCCAGCACCCTGGTGGCCTTCATGTTTATCTGGGCTGGGTTGGCGGTCTACAGCGTCGATGCCTGGATCAGTTTGCGTCGACGCAACTGATCAAAAAACGCACAACAAGCTGCAAGCCACGGTGTACGTGGCCTGCAGCTATCCTTCCCAAGGTTATCCACAACCTGATCCCCGCCGTTTGTGCACAAGCCCTTGAAACTGCTGGTTTTTTGACCAATATCCCGTAGGCCACGGCCCGCCTGCGCTGCAGGCCTGTCTCTACAGGTTATCCACAGGCAGGTGCAGGTTTTTCTTGGATAACCCTACCTGCGCCTACGGATCGCTACGCAACACCAACTCCACCATCAAGTCATCGGCCAGGGTTTCCAGCCGCGACTGCAGCACGTCCAGCGACAGGGTCAAGGGCACCGCAAGAATGGCTTCGGCATGAAACAGCGGTTCACTGCTCATGGGTGCTGGCCGCACCTCGGTCACCAACCGCTCGAGGTTGACCCCTTGCTCACTGAGCAGGCGGGTAATGTCGCGCACAATTCCCGGACGATCGTTACCTACCAACTCCATGGCAATCGGCTTCCAGGTGCAGGACTGTTCGATCCCGCTCTCGGCAATCAATACCCGAATCCCGTGGCTGGCCAACGCCTGCAGCGCATCCACCAGTTCGTCGTAGGCCTCGGCCGGCACCCCCACCCGCAGGATCCCGGCAAATTGCCCGGCCATCCGCGACATGCGGCTTTCCAGCCAGTTGCCGCCATGTTCGGCGATACATTGGGCAATGCGCTCGACCTGACCGGGTTTATCCGGGGCGAATACCGTGAGTACGAGGTGGTCCATGGCGCAGCCCTCTAGTCATGACTTTTGTTCTGGAAAGGCAAGTATAGGCAAGGGGCTGGTGATGCTCGGCCGCGATGCGTCGGTGAGTCGATTGCCGGTGATTGGCGCGACAGCGGAAACCCTGAAAACCACAAATCGTGTACAACTTTTTATATTTAGCTGGAACAATCTCATGGTTTTTTGAGAACATCCCGTGCCATGACGTGACTGCAATGCGTCATGGGGTCGCAGAACGACGTAATTAGTCTAATTTTCACAACCGCAATTCATCATGTAGTATGCCGCAGCGCGCACTACATAACGTTGGATCGATGTCTGCCGCAGGCCCAATCGCAACCCTGAAAGCCCCGTCAGCAAGGCCTCCAAGCCGTTGATTGGTCCCGCCCAGCCGCCCTTTATGGCATGTACTGGTAGGGCGGTTTGTGGTTTAAATGGCCAGTGGCTTCATTGTCATAATTGAAGAGCTGAAAAGCGAAATAGCTGAGCAGAGTGAGGCAAGCAATGACTGAACACGTTCAAGTCGGTGGCCTGCAGGTCGCCAAAGTCCTGTTCGACTTCGTGAACAACGAAGCCATTCCCGGTACCGGCCTCACCGCCGATAAGTTCTGGGCCGGAGCCGACAAGGTCATTCACGACCTGACCCCGAAGAACAAAGCCCTACTCGCCAAACGCGATGACTTCCAGGCGCGTATCGACGCCTGGCACCAGTCCCGTACCGGCCAAGCACACGATGCTGTGGCCTACAAAGCCTTCCTGCAAGACATCGGTTATCTGCTGCCAGAAGCGGCCGATTTCCAGGCTACGACGCAAAACGTCGACGAAGAAATCGCCCGGATGGCCGGCCCGCAACTGGTGGTGCCGGTGATGAACGCCCGCTTCGCCCTGAACGCCTCGAACGCTCGCTGGGGTTCGTTGTACGACGCGCTCTATGGCACTGACGCCATCAGCGAAGCCGATGGCGCGCAGAAAGGCAAAGGCTACAACAAGGTCCGCGGCGACAAGGTCATCGCCTTCGCCCGCGCCTTCCTCGACGAAGCCGCACCGCTGGCCGCCGGCTCCCATGTCGACTCCAGCCGCTACGCGATCGTTGCTGGCAAGCTGGTGGTCAGTCTCAAGGGCGGCAGCAACACCGGCCTGCGCAACGACGCGCAATTGATAGGTTTCCACGGCGACGCCGCGGCACCGACCGCAGTGTTGCTCAAGCACAACGGCCTGCACTTCGAAATCCAGATCGACGCCAGCACCCCGGTCGGCCAGACCGACGCAGCCGGTGTCAAAGACGTACTGATGGAAGCGGCGCTGACCACCATCATGGACTGCGAAGACTCGGTCGCTGCCGTCGATGCCGACGACAAAGTGGTGATCTACCGCAACTGGCTCGGCCTGATGAAGGGCGACCTGTCGGAAGAAGTCAGCAAGGGCGGCCAGAGTTTTACCCGCACCATGAACGCCGACCGCACCTACACCGCGCCTGATGGCAGCGAACTGAGCCTGCACGGCCGCTCCCTGCTGTTCGTGCGTAACGTCGGCCACCTGATGACCATCGATGCGATCCTCGACAAGGACGGCAACGAAGTTCCGGAAGGCATCCTCGACGGCCTGGTGACCAACCTGGCGGCGATCCACAGCCTCAACGGCAACACCACCCGCAAAAACAGCCGCACCGGTTCGGTCTACATCGTCAAACCGAAAATGCACGGTCCTGAAGAAGCGGCGTTCACCAACGAGCTGTTCGGGCGCATCGAAGACGTCCTCGAACTGCCACGCAACACCCTCAAAGTCGGGATCATGGACGAAGAGCGGCGCACCACCATCAACCTCAAGGCGTGCATCAAGGCCGCCAGCGAGCGCGTGGTGTTCATCAACACCGGCTTCCTCGACCGCACCGGCGATGAAATCCACACCTCCATGGAAGCCGGCCCGATGGTTCGCAAGGCCGACATGAAGGCTGAAAAATGGATCGGCGCCTACGAAAACTGGAACGTCGATATCGGTCTGAGCACCGGCCTGCAAGGCCGCGCGCAAATCGGTAAAGGCATGTGGGCCATGCCCGACCTGATGGCCGCCATGCTCGAGCAGAAAGTCGCTCACCCACTCGCCGGTGCCAATACCGCCTGGGTGCCGTCACCGACTGCTGCCGCCCTGCACGCCCTGCACTACCACAAGGTCGACGTGTTCGCCCGCCAGGCCGAACTGGCCAAGCGCACCCGCGCCTCGGTGGACGACATCCTGACCATCCCGCTGGCGGTGAACCCGCAGTGGAGCGCCGAGCAGATCAAGAACGAACTGGACAACAACGCCCAGGGCATTCTCGGTTATGTCGTGCGCTGGATCGACCAGGGTGTCGGTTGCTCGAAGGTCCCGGACATCAATGACGTTGGCCTGATGGAAGACCGTGCGACGCTGCGTATCTCCAGCCAGCACATCGCCAACTGGCTGCGCCATGGCATCGTCACTGAAGATCAGGTGATGGAAAGCCTCAAGCGCATGGCGCCGGTGGTTGACCGCCAGAACGCCAACGACCCGCTGTATCGTCCGCTGGCACCGAACTTCGACAGCAACATCGCCTTCCAGGCGGCGGTCGAACTGGTGATCGAAGGCACCCAGCAGCCGAACGGCTACACCGAGCCGGTCCTGCACCGTCGCCGGCGTGAATTCAAGGCTGCCAATGGCCTCTAAGTAAGCGCTGACGCCGGACAAAAAAAGGCCCTGATCGACAGATCAGGGCCTTTTTTCGTGGTGCCGGGTGTGACTGGTTAGAGCGACATGCCCAGCTCATGCCTGACCAACTCCAGCAACTTGCCGGTATCGATCGGCTTGAGCAGGAAGTCCACCACGCTCATGTGCATGGCCGCAATCGCGTCCTGCACGTCGGCCTCGCCGGAGACAATGATGATCGGCAGTGCGGCCCGGACCGATTCACGCACCTGGCGGATCAGATCCAGCCCATCGACATGCCCCATGCGCAGATCGGTGATCACCAGGCCGATCGAGGGGGTTGTCTCCAGCAGCTTCAGCGCGCTTTCGCCACTGGCGGCGGTCATGCACCGAATGCCGGCAAGGGCCAGGAACTGCTTGAGCAATTCGCGGGCATCCTGGTCATCATCGACGATCAATACCCGCTGGGCCGGTAAATCCGGCTCAAGCATGATTGCACTCAGCGCTTCACGCTCGGCATCGCTCAAAATATCGTGGTCGGACATAGGTCACTCAACAGTTTCAGATCGTTCCCCTAGCACAATTATCTGACATCGCTAAGCAGTGCTTAAATGTGCGCTTCGTCGGATACTTTTCCAAGAGGGTCGGGCAAAGGTTTTAGGTACCCATGACGTAGGACCGCTCCGAGTTTTTTAATCGAGGTCCCGCGACCTAGACTTACGTCCAATGGGCACCCCGTGCGCAGGGGCCGACCATGCAGATACCCCAACAACAATAAATCGAAAAAGACTGCGGTCATGGTTATGAGTAAAACGGACGCCTTCACCCAGGCTGGGAAAACCGCGGTGTTGCAGAACATCCAGGGCACCTTGCAGTTCCTGCAGCGGTTCCCGCCGTTCAACCAGATGGAACACGCGCACCTGGCATACCTGGTGGAGCAGTGCCAACTGCGTTTCTACGCGCCTGGCGACAGCATCATCAAGCCGGCCGACGGCCCGGTTGAGCACTTCTACATCGTCAAGCAGGGCCGAGTGGTGGGCGAACGTCCGCATAGCGCCAAGGGCGGCACTGAAACCACCTTCGAAATCACCACCGGCGAGTGCTTTCCCCTCGCCGCGCTGCTCGGTGAGCGGGCGACCCGCACCGAGCACCTGGCGGGCGAAGATACCTTTTGCCTGCAGTTGAACAAGCTGGCGTTCATCAAGCTGTTTGCCCTTTCCAGCACCTTTCGCGACTTCGCCCTACGCGGCGTCAGCAGCCTGCTGGACCAGGTCAACCAGCAAGTCCAGCAGAAGGCCGTGGAAACCCTCGGCACCCAGTACTCACTCAACACCCGCCTCGGCGAACTGGCGATGCGCCACCCCGTGACTTGTAGCCCGACCACGGCCCTGCGCGAAGCCGTGACCCTGATGCACGAGCAACAGGTCGGCAGCATCGTGATCGTCGACGAACACAAGGCCCCCCTGGGGATTTTCACCCTGCGCGATTTGCGCCACGTGGTCGCCGACGGCACTCGCGACTTCGATCAGCCCATAGCCCGGCACATGACTCAGGCGCCGTTTTACCTGAGCCCGGACCACAGCGCATTCGACGCGGCCATTGCCATGACCGAACGGCACATTGCCCACGTCTGCCTAGTCAAGGACCAACGCCTGTGCGGCGTGGTCTCCGAGCGCGATCTGTTTTCCCTGCAGCGGGTCGACCTGGTGCACCTGGCACGGACCATTCGTAACGCGCCACGGGTCGACAACCTGGTGGCGATTCGCGGTGAGATTGGTCAACTGGTCGAGCGCATGCTCGCCCACGGCGCCTCCTCGACCCAGATCACCCAAATCATCACCCTGCTCAACGACCACACCGTGTGCCGGGTGATCGAGCTGACACTGGCGGAAAAGGGCGACCCGGGCATCCCCTTCAGTTGGTTGTGCTTCGGCAGTGAAGGCCGCCGCGAGCAAACCCTGCACACCGACCAGGACAACGGCCTGCTGTTCGAGGCGCGCGATGCTGCCCATGCCGCCGAGATCCGCGGCCGGCTACTGCCCATCGCCCAACAAATCAACCACAGCCTGGCGCTCTGCGGCTTCACCCTGTGCAAGGGCAACATCATGGCCGGCAATCCCGAGCTGTGCCTGTCCCGAGCCGAGTGGGCCAGGCGTTTCGCCGCCTTCATCCGCGAGGCCACCCCGCAGAACCTGCTGGGCTCGAGTATCTACTTTGACCTGCGGGTGGTTTGGGGCGAGGAGCAGGGTTGCGCGCAACTGCGTCGAGCCATCCTCGACCAGGTAGCCGACAATCGCCTGTTCCAGCGCATGCTGGCTGAGAATGCCTTGCGCCAGCGGCCACCGGTGGGGCGTTTGCGCGAGTTCGTGCTGAGCAAAAAGAGCGGCGAAAAAGCCACCCTCGACCTCAAGGTGCAGGGCCTGACGCCCTTCGTCGACGGCGCGCGCCTGTTGGCCCTGGCCAACGGCATTGAAACCAACAACACCCTGGAACGTTTCCGCGAGCTGGTGGCCAAGGAAATCATCGAGCCCCTGGACGGCGCTGCCTACGAAGAGGCCTATCACTTCATCCAGCAAACCCGCATGCAACAGCATCAGCGCCAGAGCCGCGAGAACCTGCCCTACTCCAACCGCGTCGACCCGGACAGCCTCAATCACCTGGACCGGCGCATCCTGCGCGAATCCCTGCGCCAGGCCCAACGCCTGCAAAGCAGCCTCAGCCTGCGGTACCAGCTATGAGCCTGTTTTCCTGGCTGCGTGCGGCCACCCCGACCCTGACCCTCGAACAGCAACAGCGCCTGGCACAACTGCCCAGCGCACCGACCCTGGACGATTGCAGCCTGCGCGAGCAACGCTGGGTGGTGCTCGACCTGGAAACCACCGGCCTGAACCTGAGCAAGGACCTGGTGCTGTCCATTGGCGCCGTGGTCATCGAAGATGGCGCGATCGATTTCAGCCAGCAGTTCGAGCGCACCCTGCAACGCCACGCACACAAACTCGGTCCCAGCGTGTTGCTGCACGGGCTGGGGCCGAGCGCGATTGCCGCCGGCAGCGATCCGGTGGACGCCCTGCTGGACTTCATGGAGTTTGTCGGCGACAGCCCGCTCCTGGCCTTCCATGCCCCCTTCGACCAACACATGCTTGGCCGCGCCTTGAAGGACAGCCTGGGTTATCGCCTGCAACATAAGTTTCTTGATGTTGCCGACATGGCTCCACTGCTCTGCCCCCAAGCGCACATCCGCGAAGCCGGCCTGGATGACTGGATCAACTGGTTCCAGTTGCAGATCTTCGAGCGCCACAACGCCAGCGCCGACGCCATGGCCACGGCCGAGCTGGCGTTGATCCTGTTCAGCCGGGCGCGGGCGCAACAGATTCACAGCCCGCTGGAGCTGCAACAACGGCTCAGCCAGTGGAAGCGACGCCAGCAAAAACACTCCTTTTAATCCAGCTTTCGGCACAATCGACCCGACCAACGCCAATTGCGCACGGGCATGGGCTCTGAGACAATCGCGAATAATTCTCGTTAGTTTAAACGTGTATTCGGTGAAGCCATTTGTCGTCAGTCCAAAGCCCTCACAGTGAACTGGTTGGTGCGTTGTATCGCGACCATCGCGGTTGGCTATTGGCCTGGCTACGGCGCAACGTGGCTTGCCCCTCCAAAGCCGAAGACCTGAGCCAGGACACCTTCGTCCGCTTGCTCGGGCGCGAAGCGTTCAAGCAGCCCCGCGAACCCCGAGCCTTCCTGGTGGCGATCGCCAAGGGCCTGCTGTTCGACTATTTCCGTCGCGCCGCGCTGGAACAGGCCTACCTCACTGAATTGATGCTGATCCCCGAAGGCGAGCAACCCTCGGTGGAAGAACAGCAACTGATCCTCGAAGACCTCAAGGCCATCGACCGCCTGCTCGGCAAGCTGTCGAGCAAAGCCCGCGCCGCCTTCCTCTATAACCGCCTCGACGGCCTCGGCCATGCCGAAATCGCCGAGCGCCTGGGCGTCTCCGTGCCACGGGTGCGGCAGTACCTGGCCCAGGGCATCCGCCAGTGTTATGTGGCGCTGTACGGCGAGCCCGCTTGAGCCCGCTCAGCTCCAAGCCGGTCTCGGCGCGGGTACTCGACGCCGCCATCGCCTGGCAACTGTCTCTCGATTCCGGCGCCGGCAGTGCGGTGGAACGCGAGGAGTTCGCCAAATGGCACGCCGCCGATGAAGAACATGCTCGCGCCTGGCAGCAACTGGGCATGCTCGATCAACGCTTCAGCGTGGCCAGTGGACCGGGTCGGGTAGCGCTGCTGCAATCGCGTGAAGGTATCCGGCGCCGGGTGCGCAAGCTGGGCAGCGGGATCGCCAGCGTCCTGCTGGTGATCGGCCTGGGATTGTTCGCCAGCGAACGCTACCTGCCCCTCGACTATTGGCTGGCCGACCAGCGCACCGCCACCGGCGAGCAACGCACCCTGCGCCTCGCCGACGGCACGCTGATCAACCTCAACACCCACAGCGCGCTGGACGTGCGTTTTGATGAGAAGCAGCGCCGGATCGTCCTGCAGGAAGGGGAAATCCTCATTGAAACCGGACACAACGATACGCGCCCCTTCATCGTCGAAACCCGCGACGGCCAGATGCGCGCCCTCGGCACCCGGTTCCTGGTCAAGCGCGAAGACCACGGCACGCGCCTGAGCGTGTTGCAGTCCGCGGTGGCCGCACGCCCCGAGACCCTGGCTGACGAACAGATTCTCAAGGAAGGCCAGCAGGTGCTGATGCAGCGCGACGGCCTCGGCCCGCTGCTGGCGCTCAACCCCGGCAGCGACGCCTGGACTCGCGGCATGCTGGTGGCCGACAACGTCCGCCTCGAAGACCTGGTCCACGAACTCGATCGTTATCGCCCGGGCCACCTCGGCGTCGATCCGGCCGTCGCCGACCTGCGGATCACCGGCAGCTTCCCGCTGCACAACACCGACCTGGCCCTCAGTGCCCTGCTGCCGACCCTGCCAGTGCAGATCGAGCAGCACACCTCGTGGTGGGTCACCGTGGTCGCCAAACCCTGAGGGTTGAGGACAGCCCCGGTAACCGGGGCTATTTTTCCTGAATCGAAATTATTTCGATCCGCCCCTATCACTTTTTCAATCTCGTTCGGCACATAGGCAATTGAGAAATATTTCCATTCAGGAGCCGCCGTATGTCACGTTCGCTAGACACCTTGTTGCGCCCCAGTCTGTTGGCCCTGGCCATTGCCTTCGGCACCCCGCTGACCAGCACCCTGCTGGTGGCCGCTGAACAGACGTCCAGCGTTCGCGCCTACAACCTGCCGGCCGCACCCCTGGCCAGCACCCTGAACCAGATCGCCAGCCAGGCCGGCCTCGCCTTGAGCCTCAACCCGTCGCTGGCCGCCGGCAAGACCTCCGCCCCAGTCAACGGCCAGTACGACGCCGCCAGCGCCCTGAGCCAAGCCCTGCGCGGCACCGGCCTGCAACTGGAACAAAGCAGCGCCGGCACCTACAGCCTGGTGGCGGTTCCCGAGGGCGTGATGGCGTTGCCGGAAACCAGCGTGATCGGTATCGAAGGCAGCGAAAGTGCCTGGGGCCCAGCCGCCGGTTTTGTAGCGACCCGCACCGCTGCCGGGACCAAGACCGACACCGCCATCGTCGAAGTGCCTCGCTCGATGACCGTGATCACCCGCGAGCAACTGGATGAGCGCCAGGTGCTCAACCTCAATGACGCCCTGCGCTACACCGCAGGCGTACAGAGCAGCGGCTACGGCTCCGACTCCCGGGCCGACTGGCTGCGCGTACGTGGCTTCGACCCCTCCCAGTTCCTCGACGGCCTGCCACTGCCCAAGGGTTCGTTCTCCAACCCGAAAGTCGAACCCTGGAACCTGGAGCGCATCACTGTACTGCGCGGCCCGGCCTCCTCGGTCTACGGCCAGACGCCACCGGGCGGCATGCTCGACATGGTCAGCCGCCGTCCGCAACTCGAAAGCGCGCACCAGATCGAAGCCCAGGCCGGCAGTAACGAACATAAGCAGATCAACTTCGACAGCACCGGCAAGATCGACGACGAAGGCCAGTTTCTCTACCGCGTCAGTGGCGTGGTGCGCGACAGCAATGCACCGGTCGACCACATCCCGGACAAGCGCTACAACATCGCCCCAAGCCTGACCTGGAACATCAATGAAGATGCGAGCCTGACCTTCATTTCCCAGTACACCCGCGACGACACCGGCATCACCGGTCAGTTTTTGCCGCTGCAGGGCACCAAGCTCGGCTCACCGGCCGGCGATATTTCCCATCACAAGAACCTGGGCGAGCCGGACTGGGACTTCTATGACCGCACCTACTACGCCCTGGGTTATGCCTACGAACAGCGCCTGAACGACGTCTGGCAATTCCGTCAGAACCTGCGCTACACCAAGAGCGACCTGGAATTCCAGGCGGTCAACGTAGCCACCTTCAACGAAGTCGACGAGGCTGGCAACGTCAACCGCGAGTCGGGCATCGTCAACGAAGACATCAGCCAGTTCACGGTCGACAACAACTTCCAGGCCGACTTCGACACGGGTGCCATCCGCCATACCCTGTTGCTGGGCCTCGATCACCAGCGCGCCAATACCAACTACCAATGGCTGTACGGCATGGGCGTGCCACCGATCAACGTCAACAACCCGATCTACGGCGCGGACATGTCGGGCGTCACGTACTTCGCCATGCAGGACTACAACCAGAAAACCCACCAGACCGGCCTCTACGTCCAGGACCAGATGGCCCTGGACAACTGGCGCCTGACCCTCGGCGGTCGTGAAGACTGGGTGCACACCGGCACCACCTTCCATAACAACAACGATGTCACCAATACCCAGCGCGACAAGGCCTTCTCCGGCAACGTCGGCCTCAGCTATGTGTTCGACAACGGCGTGACGCCATACATTTCCTACACTGAGTCGTTCCAGCCGAGCATCGGCGCCAACGTCTCGGCCACCGAGGCGTTCAAGCCGACCGAAGGCCACCAGTACGAAGTCGGCGTGAAGTACCAGCCAGTGGGCAGCAAGAGCCTGTTGACGGCGGCGGTCTACGACCTGCGCCAGGAAAACGTCAGCGTCACCGAAGGCAGTATCACCCGCCAGGTTGGTGAGCTGAAGGTCCGCGGGCTGGAGCTGGAAGCGACCACCGAGGTCACCGACAACCTCAAGGTGATTGGTTCCTACACCTACACCGACACAGAAATCAGCAAAGGCCTGGAGAGCGAAGTCGGCAACCGCATGGCGCTGATTCCGCGCAACCAGGCCACCCTGTGGGCTGATTACACCTGGCACGCCGGCGCGCTCGACGGCTTCGGCGTTGGAGGCGGGGTTCGCTACGTTGGCGACACCTACGGCAACACGGCCAATACCGATGTCGCCCATGTCAGCTCCTACACCGTGTATGACGCCGCCGTCCATTACGACCTCGGTCGCCTGGACAAAACCATGAAGGGTGTCACGGTCGCCGTCGAAGCCAAGAACCTGTTCGACAAAGACTACCTGGCCAACTGTGATGGCTACTGGTGCTACTACGGTGATGAGCGCAACGTAGTCGCCAGCGTCAACTACAAGTTCTAAGCCGCACCCCCTGATTGAAGGGCCACCCGTACGGTGGGCCTTGTCCATTTGGATGACCGATGAAAAGCAAAACCATCCGCCGCTGGTCCTTTATCCACACCTGGGCCAGCCTGATTTGCACGGCGTTCCTGCTGATGCTCGCCCTGACCGGCCTGCCGTTGATCTTTCATCACGAGATCGAGCACCTGCTGGGCGATGCGCCCGTGCTGCGACAGATGCCGGCCGACACCCCGCATCTGGACCTGCAGCAACTGGTCGAAAAGGCCCAGGCCCATCGTCCCGACGAAGTCATGCAGTACTTCGGCTGGGATGAGGACGAGCCCAACGGCGTGATCGCGATCATGGCCAAGACCGCCGGCACCGAACCCAACCTGTCCCACACCTACATGCTCGACGCCCGCACCGGCGAACCGGTGGCCATGCCCTCGGCCAACGGCGGGCTGATGATGGTCATCTTGCGCCTGCACGTCGACATGTTCGCCGGGCTACCGGGCAAGTTGTTGTTGGCGTTCATGGGCATTCTGTTCGTGCTGGCGATCGTTTCCGGCGCGGTGCTGTACCTGCCGTTCATGCGCCGCCTGAAGTTCGGCACCGTGCGCCAGGACAAATCCACGCGCCTGCGCTGGCTCGATCTGCACAACCTGATCGGCGTCGTCACCTTGACCTGGGCGCTGGTGGTGGGTGTCACCGGTGTGGTCAGCGCCTGCGCCGACCTGCTGATTGCGGCCTGGCGCAGCGAAGCCCTGAGCGCGATGATCGAACCCTACCGCGACGCACCGCCCCTGACCCGCCTGGCACCCGCCAGCCAGTTGCTGGAGATTGCCCAGCGGGCCGCACCCGAGATGCAGACCGACTTCATCGCCTTCCCTGGCACCCGTTTCTCCAGCGAACACCATTACGCGGTGTTCATGAAAGGCAATACCCACCTGACCTCCCACCTGCTGACCCCGGTGCTGATCGACGCCAGTACCCTGCAAGTCACCGCGATCGCCGAACGACCGTGGTACATGGACGTCATGGGCATGTCGCAACCGCTGCACTTCGGTGACTACGGTGGCATGCCGATGAAAATCCTCTGGGCGGCACTCGATGTACTGACCATCATCGTCCTCGGCAGCGGCCTGTACCTGTGGATAGTCCGGCGCCGGGCGGTAAAACCGCTGGCCGTGGCCCAGGAGAGCACCCAATGAGACCGCGCCAGTCGAACTTCTGGAAAGTCTTCGCCACTCCCACCGTGATTGCCCTGCTCAGTGCCGCAGGGTTGTTCGCGGCGCTATTGGGTGATGGGATCTGGGACGGCTTGAGCTGGATCGGCTTGGGCGTGCCGGCCGTTTTGGGACTTCGGGGGTTGTTGCGTAGGAGTTGAAATCTACTGTGTTTGAACGGCCCGCTCCCATAGCTGACCTTGGGTGAACACAAAATAGATAAACAACCGCTAGCCCTGTGGGAGCGGGCGTGACCCCGCGAAGGCGATTTCACAGGCGCCATCAACCCCCTCGCCAGCCACGCCGGAACTGACTAGGCTAAGCCTCTGCTCCCCGATGATCGCCGAGGAATGCCCATGTCCGCCCCCAGCATGACCCTGTACCACAACCCACTTTCCCCCTTCGTGCGCAAAGTCATGGTGCTGCTGTACGAAACCGGACAACAGGACCGCGTGGCGTTGCAGGCCAGCGTGCTCACCCCGGTCAACCCGGACCTGAGCCTGATCGACGACAACCCCCTGGGCAAAATCCCGGCTCTGCGCCTGGCCGACGGCAACATCATTCACGACAGCCGGGTCATCCTCGACTACCTCGACCAGCAGCACGTCGGTAACCCGCTGATCCCCCGCGAAGGATCGGCGCGCTGGCGGCGCCTGACCCTCGCCTCGCTGGCCGACGGGATCATGGACGCGGCCGTACTGGTGCGCTACGAAGTCGCCCTGCGTGCCCCAGAGAAGCACTGGGACGAATGGCTCGACGGCCAGCGCGAGAAAATCCGCCGCGCCCTGGCATTGCTGGAAAAAGACGCCATCGCCGAGCTGACCTGCCACTTCGACATCGCCGCCATCAGCGTCGCCTGTGCCCTGGGCTACCTGGACCTGCGTCACCCGGATCTGGATTGGCGCACATCGAATCCGCAACTCGCCGCCTGGTATGCCGACGTCAGCCAGCGCCCATCGATGCTGGCGACTGCGCCGAAGGTGTGAAGCCGGCAAGGCCCAGTACCTAGCAGTTCTGCTAGTAGGCAAAACCTAAAAAACCTCCGATGCTGAAGGTCCAGCTGTTAGGACCTTGCACGGAGCTGCGTCGATGCCCTCCTCATCTCGCCTGACCGAATTGTGCCGCTACCACTACGACCCACTGGATCGCCAGGCCGCTTGCACCCTCGCACTCGTGCAGCCGGCTACCCTCCAGCGCTTTTACTGCACAAGCCGCTTGGCCACTGAAATCCACGGCGCAGTCCGCACCAGCCTGCTCCAGCACGACGACCAGTTGTTGGCGCAACAGCGGCACCATAACGAAAAAGTCGATACCACCCTCCTGGCGACCGATCAGCAGCGCACGGTATTGAGCGCGCTCGACGCAATCCGCCCCCATCCCCTCGCCTATACCCCCTACGGCCATCGCCCGGCAGAAAACGGCCTGCTCAGCCTGCTCGGTTTCAACGGCGAACGGCCTGACCCGGTGACCGGGCATTATCATTTGGGCAATGGCTATCGGCAGTTCAATCCGGTGTTGATGCGGTTTAACAGTCCGGACAGTTGGAGTCCGTTTGGTGAGGGTGGGTTGAACGCCTATGGGTACTGTGAGGGGGAGCCGGTGCTTGGGAGCGACTCATCAGGCCACTTCAAAGTCATTAGTAGTTTCTGGAAGGGTGTTAGAAATCGCCTTGGCGTGCGAACACCCAATGAAGCTAAAAAACATTCTATTGCTAAAACAACGCAAACATCTAAAACTGGCAAACATAATACTCAACATAAAGTCCCCGCCAACAACAGCCTCGACCAAAACCTCAGTAATATCCAAACACCCGTCTCTCCATCTCACCACGACGATATAGCAGGCTCATCCAAATACAAGTCCTGGATAGAATCGCAGGAGCGAAACAAATTAAGAATCAAGAGAAGAATATCAAAAAACACCCGAGAATCCGAACCGCACAGCAGTAAGCATTATTGGCCAAAAAAGGCCAAGCCCACCACACCACAATCAGAGCCCTCCTATAAAAAATTCATCTCAAATGCACCTGACTCAGAACTTAACAAGGCATATTACGAGTTACTCATAGAAACCCAACATGCAGCATTTCCTCGAGAGCTTAAGATAGCTAAAGCAATGGAAATAGAGATCATTCGGCGTCTTACCCGTTGACTTTTCAATTCACCACACCAGCCTTCTTGGAGCACTGTCGATGTCCACTTCCCCTCGTGAAACCCTATTGTGCCGTTACCACTACGACCCACTGGATCGCCAGGCCGCTTGCACCCTCGCACTCGTGCAGCCGGCTACCCTCCAGCGCTTTTACTGCACAAGCCGCTTGGCCACTGAAATCCACGGCGCAGTCCGCACCAGTCTGTTCCAGCACGACGACCAGTTGTTGGCGCAACAACGGCACCATAACGAAAAAGTCGATACCACCCTCCTAGCGACCGATCAGCAGCGCACGGTATTGAGCGCGCTCGACGCAACCCGCCCCCATCCCCTCGCCTATACCCCCTACGGCCATCGACCGGCAGAAAACGGCCTGCTCAGCCTGCTCGGCTTCAATGGGCAACGGCCGGACCCAGTGACCGGGCATTATCATTTGGGCAATGGCTATCGGCAGTTCAATCCGGTGTTGATGCGGTTTAACAGCCCGGACAGTTGGAGTCCGTTTGGTGAGGGTGGGTTGAATGCGTATGCGTACTGCACTGGAGATCCAGTGGGGCGAAGTGATCCGACTGGGCATATACCGCGATTTTCTATATTCAAATTTCTGTCAAACATTAATCCGCGCACGGTTATAGCCACTTCAGCGATAGTCTCTATTGTTTCAGGAGCAGCCAGTCTTGCCGTAAAAGACGACGATGTTTCCAAGGCGCTTGGAATAACGTCAATGGCTACTTTAAGTACTGTGCTGGGATTAGGCGCCGTCGTCGGGGCTTCAGTTATCATTCGTTATCGGCTAATCCCAAGCGTTCTGAATAGGTTGTCAGGAATGCGTTCCCACAGAGTTCCTCCAGCGCCACCTACGTCGACATCCAGCGGCCGGAGTAGCATTGCATTGCCGCAAATACGCCCCCCTGATCCACCACCGCCGTATGAGCCGCCCCCTAGCTACCAGGAGGCCACATCGCTTACCCGACTGCCCCCAACTGCGCCTGTCAACCCCAGCCCTCCACCTCCCGCACCCAACGGCTCAACGCCCAGAACCACGGCGCCACCAACCACCCAAAGTACGACTATCCGAACCTCCTGAGGTTTGCCATTTGCACGCGGTACTGATCCGACACGCAGGGAACAAGCTGGCGATCTCCATCGCCAGCTTTTGCCCCCTCTCCTGATCCTCTCTCAACCCCACCCACTTACCCACGGTTCACCTTCCCCTGCCCCATCCCATACCAATCCAGCCTACGCGTCAGCACCATAAACACCCCCAGCAACCCAAACAGCAACAACGAGCCCATCAACAACGCGTAATCCTCGGCACTCAACAATCCGTAAAGCAGCCCATACAACGCCGCCAACCCCGCTGAAAAGCTCAAGCCATGCACCGCACTGCGCAACACGTGGCAGACATAAAAGCCGATCAACAACACGCAGGCACTGGCCGACAGCAGATACGCCAGGGCAAACCCGATGTGTTCGGACAGTGACAACAACAGCAAGTAGAAGAACGCCAGTGCCACGCCGACCAGGGCGTATTGCACCGGGTGCACGGCCAGGCTTTTCAGCACTTCGAAGAGGAAGAAACCGGCGAAGGTCAGCACGATGAACAGCAGGGCGTATTTGATTGCCCGCTCGCTCTTGAGGTACTGGTCCACCGGGTCGATGAAGCTCACGCCGAAGCTGCGGCTTTTGAATTCGTCACAGCTGCCACGGGCAACACAGTTGCTCAGCGCTTCTTCCAGGTTGGTGGAGAAGAACGAGGTCTGCCAGTTGGCCGTGAAGCCTTCAGCGCTGATCGCTCGTTGGGCCGGCAGGTAGTTACCGATAAAGCTGGGGTGGGGCCAGTTGGCGGACACCGTCACGTTGCTGGTCCTGCCTACCGGGGTGACCTGCAACTGGCCGGTGCCCTGCAAGCGCAGGTCGAACGCGAAGCTCAGTTCGTTGGCTTTGCGAACATCCAGTGGCGCCAGCGTGACATGCACCCCCTCCCCCAACCATTCCTCTTGAGTGCCCGGTACAAAGTCCAGGCGCTGGCCATCGAGTTCCAGTTGCAGCGCGTTTTCGATGCCGCGGATATCACTGATGCCTACGGCCAGATAGGGCGAGTCAAATGTGTAGTCGGCAAAGTCTTCATCGATCCCCAGTTGCTGCGGAATCGAAAAGTGCCCGCTAATTCGGTTATCCGCATGGAACAACCGCGCCTCGTAGATGCCACGGGCACGCAGTTCGGTCTGCACCTTCGCGTCGAGCTCAAAACGCTCCGGCAGGAAATACAGGCGCCCGCGCTCCAGGCTGGTTTCCTGATAACGCGCGTTGGTTTTTTCGTTGTGTTTCCAGGTACGCACCACCTTGCGGTACGGCACCACCATCACCGGTCCGCTCAGTTGCTGGCTGTAACTGGAGCTGCGGGCGATGTCTTCGAGGACGCCGTCGCGCAGTTGCTGACGGTCGTCAATCATGCCGCTGATCATCAGTAACGGAATCAGCAACAACAGAATCAATAGGGCAATTGCCCCGAGTTTCAAGGCCAGGCTGCGGTTCATGGGGTCTCTCCCTGTTCGAATGAGGGAAAGTCTGCAAGGCCCGTGTGTGGGTTTTATGGAGGGAATATGCAGAGTGTGTGGAGAACAGCAGCTACGGTAGACGCAGCTTCACCTCAACGCCGCCCTCGACATTCCCGATCGTCAGCAGACCACCGTGCAACTTCACCACCTCTTCAACAAAATTCAGGCCCAGCCCGGTGCTTTTACGTCCACTGTCCGGCCGTGGCAGCGAGTAGAAACGCTCGCTCAGGCGTCCCAGGGCGTAGCCGGGAATCGGGGCGGCCTGATTGAACAGACTGAACTCGATCTGCTCGCCCAGCCGTTGTGCGCTAAACCGCAGGACACCGTGGGACGGGGTGAAATCCAGGGCGTTCTCCAGCAGGTTGGCCAGTGCCTGGCGCAACAGAAAGGCTTCGCCTGACAGCGCCAGGTCAGCGGCAAGGTGTTTTTCAATGCGCAGCTGTTTGCGTTCAATACGCGCCTGTTGGGTATCGAGCAACTCATCGACCAAGGCCACCAACGGTACCTGTACTCGCTCCTCGAGGGTTTGCCGTTGCTCGACCTGGGCCAGGTTCAACAGTCGCTCGATCAACTGCTGCATTCGCGCGCTTTCAGTGTCGATGTTGCTGACGAAACGCTGGCGTTGGGTGTCTGGCATCTGCTCCTGTAACAGTTCGGCGGCACCGCGAATCGCCGCCAGCGGGCTCTTCAGTTCGTGGGTCAAGGTGTGCACATAACGCTCCACATACGCCTTGCCTTCCAGTTGCGTACGCATGTGTTCGACCGCCGTGGCCAGTTGCGCAAGCTCACCGCCACGGTAGTGCGGCAGCTCGGCCCGGCGCCCTTTGCTGACCGCCTGGGCATACGCGGTCAAGCGCCGCAGCGCCACGCTCAACCACCACGACAATGCCGCTCCGAACAGCAGGCCTAGGCCAATCAAGCCCGCGCCGTAGCCGAGCAAACGGCGCTCGGTGCGGTCGACGTAGGGCTGCAGTGAGCTGTTGGGCTTGGCCACGGTGACCACGCCGATGATCTTCCCGTTGTCGCGAATCGGCGCGCCGACGTGCATCACCGAAGAACTGGCGTCGTCAGGATCACTGCGGGTCGAACGCGCGCCGTACTCACCGCGCAGGGTCAGGTACACATCGTTCCAGCGCGAGTAATCCTGACCAACTGCAAGAGCGCTGGAGTCCAGCACCACCACGCCCCTGGCGTCGGTCACGTAGATGCGATGGTTGACCTGATTCTTCGCCAGGCCCCAGATACTCGCCCCCGGCTGCCGCTCGCCATAAGCCTTGAGCAACTGCGGCCAGCGGTTCTGATTGAGTGTCCCGGCCTTGAAGTCGTCGCGCAGGATCTCGGCCATCAGATTGGCGGTGTCCACCAGGGTTTCTTCGGTGGACTGACGCACGCCGGGACGGATTTCTTCCATCACCGTGTTGAGCACAAAGTACCCGGTCAGGCCGACGAACAGCACATAGACCAGGAAGATCCGGATCGCCAATGGCATCAGCTGGTCCCTGGGCTGTAGCTGTAACCGAGGCCACGGTGGGTCTGGATCGGCTCGGCATTGGCCGCCACCAGGCGCAACTTGGCGCGCACGCTCTTGATGTGGCTGTCGATGCTGCGCTCGTACCCAGCGTCGCTGGCAATGCCCAGGGCATCGAGCAGTTGTTCGCGACTAAACACCCGCTCGGGTTGTTCCAGCAAACACTGGAGCAAGCGGAACTCATGCCGGGTCAGGCTCAATGGCTGGCCACGATAGCTGATCAGCACCCGCTCGCTGTCCACCAGGAACAACGCACTGGTGGACTCGATCCCCGGACGCGGCGCCATGCGCTTGAGAATTGCCCGCACCCGCGCCGCCACTTCCCGTGGGCTGAATGGCTTGACCACATAATCATCAGCGCCAATCTCCAGGCCCACCACGCGGTCGATCTCACCATCACGGGCGCTGAGGAACATCACCGGCACTTCGCTGAACCGGCGCAACTGCTTGCAGGTTTCAAAACCGCTGATGTCCGGCAGGCCGATGTCGAGAATGATCAGGTCGGCGGGAGTCGCCCGCTGATGCTCAAGGGCGGCCGCCCCCAGGCTCACCCAGGTGGTGGTGAAACCCTCGCCTTGCAAGGCAAACACCAGGGTATCGGCAATCGCCGCTTCGTCTTCGACAATCAGGATATGAGGCATGGCATCCAGGCCCGGCAGTTAAGTGGGCGAACGGTGACTCAAGGGGGAATCGGCGTCAATCCGGCTGAGCAGATTGGCGGTGTGGTCTGTAGTACCTAGCAGTTCTGCTAGTAGGCAAAGGCTGAAAAAGGCCGGATGCTGATCATCCTGACATTCGGAACCTGCACGGAGATCAGCCAATGCCTGTTTCCCGCCGCGCCACCATACTGAGCCGGTACAGCTATGACCCGCTGGATCGTCAGACCGATTGCACTCCCCTGACATTGCCCGCCATCCAGCGCTTCTACTGCAAAAGTCGTTTGGCGACCGAGATCCAGGGCTCGCTACAGACCAGCGTTTTCCAACATGACGATCAGTTGCTGGCACAGCAGCACCAGCAGGACGGTAGCGTCGACACCACTTTGTTGGCGACAGATCAGCAACGATCGGTGTTGGGTACACGCGGGTTAAGCGGTTCTCATTTTCTCGCCTACAGCCCCTACGGTCATCGCCCAGCGGAAAACGGATTGCTCAGCCTGCTCGGGTTCAATGGCGAACGGCCGGACCCGCTGACCGGGCATTATCATTTGGGCAATGGCTATCGACAGTTCAACCCGGTGTTGATGCGGTTTAACAGTCCGGACAGTTGGAGTCCGTTTGGTAGGGGCGGATTGAACTCTTATGCTTATAGTGGTGGCGATCCGAGAAACTGGTTAGATTCGAGCGGACATGCGCCTACAGCCGTATCGCTAGAAATCACCAAGTTCCAAGCCAAACTAGCACTGAATCGGACGTCAAATACGGCCTCAAAACTTCCTGCAACAGGAGTTAGTCCAGCGACACAGAGAAGTTTATCATCTAACGCCAATAGAGCCTCAAAGCCAAAAACAGCGCGTAACAGTCCTGACTATCAACAGAACCGTAGAGCCGCAATCAAAGAGCTTACAAGCACAATTAAAGCAAATGAAGCGAGCACATCAAACCTAAACAAATACAATGTCAGCAACGACATCACCGATATAGCGACAAGCACAGCAGGATATCAAAACGCAAAAAAGGCTTATAAATTTGAAGAACTTCCAGACCACGAAATCAAACATACATGGATAGACAAAAACAACAAAGAACTGTTAGATGTAGCACACTTCGACATAACAATATCTCACCATAGAAACCTTACTCAACATCAAAAAAACAGACATCTATACTATAGAGCTCACTCAAAACTTTATCGCACAAAAATACTAAGGGCAATGTACATAAAAAAACATACCGGCATTGACCTAATGAAAATCCGACAAGACATTTGACGCTTTCAGTTTTTAAAAGCGTCGAAAACCTACAAAGCCTAAAATCAGGGTAATGTTCTTGTGGCACTCCTATCCACAGGAGCGCCTGATCGAAACTTCTTGACTGCCACACATCAACACTCCGGCTTATCCGCCGTAAATCTGCGAGCCGGATTCACCGCCGCGCCAAACTCACGCAACGCCTTGGCACCGATCAGCAGCGGGTAGTTGAAACTACTGCGGTCGGTGAGGTTGACTTCCACCGTGCGCTTTACGTTGCCCAGGCACAAATCCAGATCGACCACCGGACGCTTCGTGGGCTCGATCACTTCATTGTCATCCTCGTCTTCTTCGGAGCGGGTCTTGATCTTACTGATCCGTGCCACCTTGTGCTCGTAGACCTTATTGCTGGCGTCCTTGGTCGCCAGGCGGAAACGCACCCACTCCTCGCCATCGCATCGGCGTCAATCGGGCTGAGTAGATTGGCGGTGTGGTCTGTAGTACCTAGCAGTTCTGCTAGTAGGCAAAGGCTGAAAAAGGCCGGATGCTGACCATCCTGACATTCGGAACCTGCACGGAGATCAGCCAATGTCTGTTTCCCGCCGCACCACCGTACTGATTCGGTACAGCTATGACCCGCTGGATCGTCAGACCGACTGCATTCTCCGCACACTGCCCGCCATCCAGCGCTTCTACTGCAAAAGTCGTTTGGCGACCGAGATCCAGGGCTCGCTACAGACCAGCGTTTTCCAACATGACGATCAGTTGCTGGCACAGCAGCACCAGCAGGACGGTAGCGTCGACACCACTTTGTTGGCGACAGATCAGCAACGATCGGTGTTGGGTACACGCGGGTTAACCGGTTCTCATTTTCTCGCCTACAGCCCCTACGGTCATCGCCCAGCGGAAAACGGATTGCTCAGCCTGCTCGGGTTCAATGGCGAACGGCCGGACCCGCTGACCGGGCATTATCATTTGGGCAATGGCTATCGACAGTTCAACCCGGTGTTGATGCGGTTTAACAGTCCGGACAGTTGGAGTCCGTTTGGTAGGGGCGGATTGAACTCTTATGCTTATAGTGGTGGCGATCCGAGAAACTGGTTAGATTCGAGCGGACATGCGCCTACGCCTATATCGCAAGCACTTGCCATGTTCAAAGCATCCAAACAAGCACTGAGTGGAACATCAAATACGGCTTCAAAACTTTCTGTAGCCGCCAGTCTAGCGACGCAGAGAAGTTTATCGTCTAACGCCAATAGAATTTCAAAGCCAAAACGGAAGTTTGACGATATTGGATACAATCGTAACCGCAGAGCCGTAACCAAAGAACTTTCAGATACAATTAAAGCTAATGAACTAGAGCTATCAAAGCCCGACAAATACAACATCAGCGACGACATCACCGACATAAATACAAGTACAACGGGATATGACATAGCAAAGAATAATTATAATTTTACTAAATTTCCAGACCCCAACATAAAACACACATGGACAGACCAAGATAACAATGAACTGTTAGATGTCGCACACTTTGACATAACAAAGTCTCATTACAGAAATATCACTAAATATATAAAAAACAAATCTTCACACCATAAAGATTACTCAGTACGTTATCGCATAGAAATACTAAGAGCGATATACATAAAGAACCATACCGGCATAGACCTAATGAAAGTCCGACAAAATATTTGACGTTTTCAGTTTCTTAAAAACGTCGAAAACTTACAAAGCCTAAAATCAGGGTAATGTTGTTGTGGCATTCCTGCCCAAAGGAGCGCCTGATCGACATTTCTTGACTGCTACACATCAACAGTCCGGCTTATCCGCCGTAAACCGCCGCGCCGGATTCACCGCCGCGCCAAACTCACGCAATGCCTTGGCACCGATCAACAGCGGATAATTAAAGCTGCTACGGTCCGTCAGGTTGACCTCGACCGTGCGTTTGACATCCCCCAGGCACAGTTCCAAATCAACCACCGGACGCTTGGTCGGCGCTGCCACATCTTCGTCCTCGTCCTCTTCGGAACGGGTCTTGATCTTGCTGATCCGCGCGACCTTGTGTTCGTAGACCTTGTTGCTGGCATCCTTGGTCGCCAGGCGGAAACGCACCCACTCCTCGCCATCGCGGGTGAAGGTCTCGATGTCCTTGGCCGACAGCGAGGCCGTCAACGCGCCGGTGTCCATCTTGGCCTTGAGCACTTCACCACCGATCTCCGGTAGCTGGATGTATTCGTAACGGCCATACAGGGTCGGCTCGGCGGCCATGACTGGCAGGGCCAGGAGGGATAACAGTGCGAGGATGGATTTCACGTGGTGGATTCCCTTGTGGAGTGAGCAGCGGGATTTTAGACAGTCTGTCAGCTATTCGTTCGCTCTTCGGAGCGCCATCGCGGGCAGGCCCGCTCCCACAGGGATCTGTGCCGAACCATTGTGGGAGCGGGCTTGCCCGCGATGAGGCCAGCGAGAACACCACTAAAACCAGATCATCTGGCGCAGCATACCCGCGCAAAAGTGAAACATTCGTCAGCCCGCAGATTTGGCCTGGGCCTCGAAGCTGCTTATCATGGCCCGCCCAAATGCTTTCAAGAGTTACTTATGCGCCGCCTGCTCACCGGCTGTTTCGTTACCCTTCTGCTTCTGCTCAACACCCTGGTCCTGATCGGGCCGTTGCTGGTGTTCGCCCTGCTCAAACTACTCCTGCCCGGCCGTTATCGCGATGCCGCAAGCGCGGCGGTGATGTGGATCGCCGAGACCTGGGCACAAATCGACAAGCTGATTTTCGCCTGCTGCATCCCCACCCGCTGGGACATTCGTGGCGGTGAGGGCCTGCGGGTCGACACCTCTTACCTGGTGGTCAGCAACCATCAGTCCTGGGTCGATATCCCGGCGCTGATCCAGACCCTCAACCGACGCACGCCGTTCTTCAAGTTCTTCCTGAAAAAGGAGCTGATCTGGGTGCCGTTCCTGGGCCTGGCCTGGTGGGCGCTCGATTACCCGTTCATGAAGCGCTACAGCAAGGCCTTTCTGGCCAGACACCCGCAGCTGCGGGGCCAGGACCTGGCGATTACCCGGGCCGCATGCGAGCTGTTCAAGCGCCAGCCGGTGACCGTGGTCAACTATCTGGAAGGCACGCGCTTCACCCAGGCCAAACGTGGCGCCCAGCAATCCCCTTTCAAGCACCTGCTAAAACCCAAGGCCGGTGGTGTGGCGTTTGTATTGGCCGCCATGGGCGAACAGCTGGATGCCATCCTCGACGTCACCGTGGTCTATCCACAGGAAAAGATTCCGGGGTTCTGGGATTTGATCAGCGGTGCGGTGCCGCGGGTGATCATCGACATTCAGCCCCGTGAGCTGGATCCGGCGTTGTGGCAGGGTGATTACGAAAACGATCCGCTGTTTCGCCAAAGCGTCCAGAACTGGGTCAACCAGCTCTGGATCGACAAGGATGCACGCATCGACGCCTTGCGCGCCGGGCGTGAGTGAGGCGCGGTTATACGCCCCAGATGCTGCCCAGGCTCTTGAGCAGGGTACCGCCAACGCCTTGCTGGCCCAAGTACTGCAGCAGGATCGGGGCAAACTGGCCGACCATGCCACTGTCCATGCCCAACGCGCTGAACGCGGTGTTCAGGTCGTTGGTGTCCTTGACGTTACCCAGGGCGTTTTCCAGGCCCGCGGCCTTGCCGGACGAACCCAGCATGCCCGCCAGGGCGCCCAGATTACCGCTGCCACCGGAGAGCTTGTCGATACCCGGCACGCTCTTGGCCAGTTCCGAATAGTCGCTGGCGCTCAGCTTGTTCTTGGCCAGGCCCAACATCGCGCTGGTGCCGCCAATGGCTTGTTCTGGTTTAACGTCCAGGGCGCTCAGGGCGCTCAACAGGCCGGCAGTCTGCGAGGTCGGCGCTGCGGCGGCGGCCTTGTCGCCACCCTGCATGCCCGATACCGCACCCGCCACATCGTTCAGGCTGAAACCGGCGAAGACCGGGCTGGCGACCAATGTCATGAGCGAAGCCAAAGCAAAACCGCGTGAAATCTTCATCGAAAAACTCCTGAACCTTCAAAAATGCCCTCAAGCGGGCGCAAAGCTGGCATTTTGACTGAAAACCACCGGCTATTGTTCCGCGACTGCCTTTCCTTTCATCTCATGGACTGCGCAGAGGTTTTTTTCCCCAATAAATTGGCACGTAGCTAGTGGCACCCTGCGTCCCTTCCAGACGTCGACCCTAGCAGTTCTGCCAGTAGGCAGAATCACCTGATTGCGCCACAGTACTCCCTGCATCGCCGCGCTTTCAGAGAGCCACGCCCATGCCAACCCAACGCCAAACCCTGCTCTGCCGCTACCACTACGACCCACTGGATCGCCTGGCCGATTGCACCCCAACGGCACAGGCCCGCAGCCAACGCTTCTACCTCAAGGACCGCCTGACCACCGAGGTTCAAGGCGCACTTCAGCGTTCGATCATGCAGCACGAAGATCAACTGCTGGCGCAGCAACAGCGGCAGAACGGCACGGCGCAATCCCGCTTGCTCGCCACCGATCAACAGCGCTCGGTACTGGCTATCCTCGACGCCACCCGCTCCCATCACCTTGCCTACACCCCTTATGGTCATCGCATTCCAGAGAACGGCTTGCTCAGCTTGCTCGGCTTCAACGGCGAACGGCCAGACCCGGTGACTGGGCACTATTTGTTGGGCAATGGTTATCGGGCGTTTAACCCGGTGTTGATGCGATTCAACAGCCCGGACAGTTGGAGTCCGTTTGGGGAAGGCGGGTTTAATAGCTATGCCTACTGCTACGGAAACCCTGGAAACAAAACAGATCCCTCTGGACACACGCCAATAGCTCTATGGGCAGTCCTGCGGAAAAACTTGAAATTTTTAATTAATAAGGGTGATCAAATAACCACTCTTGTTCGTCGACCACTAAGAGTAGCAGGCCAAGCAACCAAGCGTTCAGCTGCGGATGCTTTTGAACAGACACTAAAAGAAATACCTATACAAAAAGTTGTACCTAGTCAGCGCGCCCCCGTCTTGACAGTGCAGCCGACACCCCCACGAAACTTGCAGAATTCCATCGCCAATCAAACAGCGAACTCGGCGGCCATTGCAAACCGATCTCAAACCAATCCCGGCACCTCCGCTCTAACGACGCAAAATACTAGCGCAACATCTCCAGCCGATACAGCAAGAAATATAACAATACGCACACTAACAGACAGCGGTTATTCCGAGGCTTTCATCATTAACTTTTCAAATCGAGAAATAAGAGTAACCCCGAGCTCAAGTGGCGATAGCGCCAATTTCTCACCCCCTCGAAACAGCGGTTCTGCTAGTAGGCAAGCCCATCCGCCTAGGCCACAGTAAACCCTGTATTGCGCACTTTTCAGGGAGCCCCTTCCATGAAGCCCCACCGCGAAACCCTGCTCTGCCGCTACCACTACGACCCACTGGATCGCCTGGCCGATTGCACCCCGACGGCACAGACCAGCAGCCAACGCTTCTACCTCAAAGAGCGCCTGACCACCGAGATTCAAGGCGCGCTACAGTGCTCGATCATGCAGCACGAAGATCAACTGCTGGCACAGCAACAGCGCCAGAACGGCACGCAGGCATCCCGCTTGCTCGCCACCGATCAACAGCGCTCGGTACTGGCCATCCTCGACGCCACCCGCTCCCATCACCTCGCCTACGCCCCTTACGGTCATCGCATTCCAGAGAACGGCTTGCTCAGCCTGCTCGGCTTCAACGGCGAACGGCCAGACCCGGTGACTGGACATTATTTGTTGGGCAATGGTTATCGGGCGTTTAACCCGGTGTTGATGCGGTTCAACAGCCCGGACAGTTGGAGTCCGTTTGGCGAGGGTGGGTTGAATGCGTATGCGTATTGCGATGGGGATCCGGTGAATCGGGAGGATCCGACAGGGCATACTTGGCAATTTGTGAAAAGCGTTTTGCTCTCGCGTGGTTTGATAAAAAGCAATATGCAGGGTGCAACCTCCAGACTCTCTTCCCATAGCAATACACCCAATATGGCACAATTTGTCATACTCCCTAAAACCCAGAAGCCCCCACCCTGGACGACCCGAAACCAATTGAATTTTTCAGGAACAGAAGCACAAGCCATAATTGAGGGCAATCCCACTACAGTACAAGCGTCTTTAACGGAATCTAGTATTGATCCAAACGCATCACAGCAACCGTACGTACGAACAAGACGTAACGCAAACATCTATGACGTCAGTACATCTCAAGGTGTGCGTAATTTAACACCAAGATTCGGTAGCAACCGATCTATCGACTCTACAAGCAGTATTGAAGGCATAACCCTCGATCCACCACCTCCCTTCGATCAAGCTGTATTACCTTCTTATGACGCGGCAATCATCCATGAACTGGTTATGTCTAATTGGCAAAACAGAATAAGGCGAGCTCACTGACTGGCATCTGGCATTTAAAAAATGATAAACATTATTCAAGGTGTCCGCGTCATGACAACGAACGATGAGTCACCTCTCTGCCGGTACCACTACGACCCACTGGATCGCCTGGCCGATTGCACCCCGACGGCACAGACCAGCAGCCAACGCTTCTACCTCAAGGACCGCCTGGCCACCGAGATTCAAGGCGCGCTACAGCGCTCGGTCATGCAGCACGAAGATCAACTGCTGGCGCAGCAACAACGGCAGAGCGGCACGGCGCAATCCCGCTTGCTCGCCACCGATCAGCAGCGCTCGGTACTGGCCATCTTCGACCCCACCCGCTGCCATCACCTTGCCTACACCCCTTATGGTCATCGCATTCCAGAGAACGGCTTGCTCTGCTTCAACGGCGAACGGCCAGACCCGGTGACTGGGCATTACTTATTGGGCAATGGCTATCGGGCGTTTAACCCGGTGCTGATGCGGTTCAACAGTCCGGACAGTTGGAGTCCGTTTGGGGAGGGGGGGATCAATACGTACACATACTGCTCAGGAAATCCCGTGAATTATCGCGATCCGACAGGTCATGGCTGGAGCTCTCCTATCAATAGGGCTCCATCAACCGCCCTATACTCTTCGTCAAATAGCAGTCAAACAACGTCACGGCTTTTACCCTCACACCTAACACCAAAAAGTATGCCAAAAGAGCTAATTGAAAGTATAAACCGAATTCAACCAAACACTAAACGAATATTAACCAGCGCCGACAATGCAATTAATCACGCCAAACTAATAAAATATCACGGAGAGGAAATTGAATCTCTAACCAAAGTAAAAGATAGACTAAACCTCTACAAATCCAACAAAAAGGAAACAATAAGAAAACTGCAGTCTGACGTCAGCTATCACTCCAGCGACAACAGTTCGACGTTGATGGTAGTGAGCCGAACGCAATATAACGACGCATTGGAACTCCTCTCTCTCGTCACACTTCAAAGAACATACGAGCTCAACAAGAAACTCCTTGAAACCTTGGGCCAATCGTCTGCAAGCATACGAACAGGCCAGCCTAGCACACACCACAATCCGTCAACTTAGTCGGGACAATCACAAATTTCTTCGGCACACCCGCATCGATCTCGTCATGGCCACGTGGCGCGTCATCCAGGCCGATCACGCCCCCAACGATGTCGGCCATATAAATGCGGTTCCACACGAATGCCTGCATCAACTGGCGGTGGTACTTCATGACCGGGATCTGGCCGGTGTGGAAGCTATGGAATTTGGCCCAGCCTAGGCCAAAACGGATGCTTGAGCGGCCCATGTTTGCAGTCGTATCCTATCCAGGCATCGACTCTAGCAGTTCTGCTAGTAGGCAATCCCGTCCGACTGCGCCACAGTAAAACCCTGTATTGCGCACCTTTCAGGGAGCCCCATTCATGCAGCCCCAACGCCAAACCCTGCTCTGCCGCTACCACTACGACCCACTGGATCGCCTGGCCGATTGCACCCCAACGGCACAGGCCCGCAGCCAACGCTTCTACCTTAAGGACCGCCTGGCCACCGAGATTCAAGGCGCGCTACAGCGCTCGATCATGCAGCACGAAGATCAACTGCTGGCGCAGCAACAGCGGCAGAGCGGCACGGCGCAACCCCGCTTGCTCGTCACCGATCAACAGCGCTCGGTACTGGCCATCCTCGACGCCACCCGCTCCCATCACCTTGCCTACACCCCTTATGGTCATCGCATTCCAGAGAACGGCTTGCTCAGCTTGCTCGGCTTCAACGGCGAACGGCCAGACCCGGTGACTGGGCATTATTTGTTGGGTAATGGTTATCGGGCGTTTAACCCGGTGTTGATGCGATTCAACAGTCCGGACAGTTGGAGTCCGTTTGGGGAGGGTGGGTTGAATGCGTATGGGTATGGTGTGGGGGATCCGGTGAACAAAAGGGATGATACGGGGCACATGCCCTTTAGGAAATGGCTCGGTTTTTTTAATAGTGGCCGAAGTATCAGTAGCCAGAATCTACTTAGTCATCCTACACAAAGTCTAAGTACCTCACAAAACAGTTTAAACGCCCCCATAGCCTCCACCAACCAGGCAGCTTCTCCCATTATCGGAAACGATGTCACCTACCGGATCCAATCAGAAGGCGCAATATACAATATTAAAAATCCAATAGCCCGAAACAAAGCAAAACTTCAGAACACAAGACATAACATTTTAAACTTAAAAAACCATCCAGACAGCTACATGGAAAGAATAACCAAACTAACTTCCGAAGAGTATGACTTCCCCATCGCAGCCACACCTCTTGCGGAAAAAGATGCGCCAGCCATTCAAAAACTTCTGAAACGCCTAATGAAACAAGAGCAACACTATGAGAACAAGTTAATCAAGCTCATGAAAAATCCCAAGTCACCTCAAGAGCTGCAAACTCCAATAAGAACAGCCCATTAACTTAACCTACAAAAAGGGCGACTTAGCGTCGCCCTGTCTAACTCCCTAAAATTTACGCCGCACTAAACAACTTATGCGGATCGATCACAAACTTCTTCGGCACACCCGCATCAAATTCGCCATAACCACGTGGCGCATCATCCAGGCTGATCACCTCAACACCCACGATGTCGGCAATATGAATGCGGTCCCACATGATCGCCTGCATCAGTTGGCGGTTGTACTTCATCACCGGGGTCTGGCCGGTGTGGAAGCTGTGGGATTTGGCCCAGCCGAGGCCAAAGCGGATGCTCAGGCTGCCCATTTTTGCGGCGGCGTCCACCGCACCCGGGTCTTCAGTCACGTAGAGGCCAGGGATACCGATCTTGCCAGCGACACGCACCACACCCATCAGGGAGTTGAGCACGGTGGCCGGGGCTTCGTGTTTCACGCCTGCATGGCCGTGGCCACGAGCTTCGAAGCCCACCGCGTCGACGGCGCAATCCACTTCTGGCTCACCCAACAGTGCGGCGATCTGTTCGTGCAGTGGGGTATCGAGGGACAGGTCGGCGATTTCGAAACCCTGGGCCTTGGCGTGGGCCAGGCGGATCGGGTTGACGTCACCGATGATCACCACCGCGGCGCCCAGCAGGCGTGCCGACGCGGCGGCCGCCAGACCGACGGGGCCGGCACCGGCCACATACACGGTGCTGCCCGGGCCAACGCCGGCAGTAACGGCGCCGTGATAACCGGTCGGGAGGATGTCGGAGAGGCAGGTCAGGTCGCGGATCTTCTCCATGGCGCGGTCGCGATCCGGCAGTTTCAGCAGGTTGAAGTCAGCGTACGGCACCATGGCGTACTCGGCCTGGCCACCGGTCCAGTCGCCCATGTCGACATACCCGTAGGCGCCGCCCGGGCGAGCCGGGTTCACGCTCAGGCACACGCCGGTGTGCATTTCCTTGCAGGAACGGCAGCGCCCGCAAGCCACGTTGAACGGCACCGAGACCAGGTCGCCGATTTTCAGGTTCTCGACGTCGCTGCCCTTCTCGATCACTTCACCGGTGATCTCGTGTCCCAGCACCAGACCGGTCTGGGCCGTGGTACGACCGCGCACCATGTGCTGGTCGGAACCACAGATGTTGGTGGAGACCACTCGCAGGATCACCCCGTGCTCGATCTTGCGGCCGCGCGGGTCCTGCATTTTCGGATAGTCGATTTTCTGTACTTCGACCTTGCCCGCGCCGAGATACACCACACCACGATTGCCAGACATGCTTTCACCTCGCTGTTGTTTTTATGGAACCGCGTTGCCCAGGCAGGCAGCGCGTTAAGTGCTCGGGTACAGATGCTGTTTCTTGTGTTGCTTGTTGGGGCCTCATCGCGGGCAAGCCCGCTCCCACAATGATTCGGGTTGAGCTTGAGATTTGTGAACGACACAAAACCCTGTGGGAGCGCGCTTGCCCGCGATGGCAATCTAAAGAACGACCGTGCGATTGGCGTTCAAGAACACCCGCCGCTCAATGTGATACCCCACCGCCCGGGCCAGGGTCAGGCCTTCGATATCCCGCCCCTTGGCGATCAGGTCTTCGGGGTAATGGCTGTGATCCACCGCCTCCACGCCCTGGGCAATGATCGGGCCTTCGTCCAGGTCGTTGTTGATGTAATGCGCCGTGGCGCCGACCAGCTTCACGCCCTTGTTGTAAGCCTGGTGATAGGGCTTGGCGCCCTTGAAACCGGGCAGCAACGAGTGGTGGATGTTGATCGCCTTGCCGTCGAGCTTGCGGCACAGTTCCGGCGACAGCACTTGCATATAACGCGCAAGAATCACCAGTTCGGCACCGGACTCCTCGATCACCTGCCACACCTGCCGCTCTTGCGAGGGCTTGTCGTTGGGGTCGAGGGGGAAGTGGTAATAGGGAATGCCGTGCCAGTCGGCCAGGGGCTTGAGGTCTGGGTGGTTGGAGACCACCGCCGCGACGTCCATCGACAGCTGGCCGATGCGTTGGCGGTAGAGCAGATCGTTGAGGCAGTGATCGGCCTTGGAGACCATGATCACCACTTTTGGCCGGTGGTGCGGCGGGGTCAGTTCGAAAATCATCCCGAAGGCTTCGCCGCGCTCGGCCAGACCGGCGCGGAACGATTGCTCGTCGAAACCCTCGGGCTGGCGAAACTCCACACGAATGAAAAAACGCCCCGAAAGCCGGTCATCAAAGGAGTGGTGCTCGGTGACGTAGCAGCCCTGCTCGAACAGAAAGCGGGTCACCGCATCCACGGTGCCGAGGACGCTTGGGCAGTCGGCGGTCAGAATCCATGTGTCTGGGGCGCGGCTCATTGTGCGGTGACTCCTGTGAAATCGGTGGATGCCTACTGTTGGAGCGAGTGCCCGCTTGCGGCCCTGCTCGCGATGGACTTGAGAGCGACGCGCTAAATCAGGAAGCACGCGTCATCGTTGACGTCCATCGCGAGCAGGCTCGCTCCTACAGGTTTTCATCAAGCCTGAACGCTAAGCCCGTACTCGGCCGCCGCATCCTGCAACCACAACCACCAGTAATCCGAGAAGCTGCGGCGGATCAGTAATTCCCAGGTGTCTTCTGCGGTGTGGCGGATCACCAGTTGCGACTTGGCGAACACCGTGCCCACCGCCTTGCCTACCGGGAAATTGTTGGGGTGCACGTCGTAGCTGGTGGATTTCATCAGCACCTGGCGCACGTTCGGGCCGCTCAGTTCGAGGATCTGCTGACCACCGCTGACGTTGACGATCTGGATGTGCAACTCGCCCAGGGCTTCACGCAGCTTCTGCTCGGCGACGAACTCTTCACCGCTTGGAACGATCAGCAGCCATTCATCCGGCCCCATCCATTGCAGGCTGGTCTCACCCTTGACGATGACGCTCAGCGCCCCCGGCAACTCGATGCCCAGGGCCTTGTGCACACCGGCGGCGAACGCGGCATCGTGGCCGTCGCCACGCAGGGTCAGGTGACCGAGGAGTTTTTTCTCACGCACGATCACGCCGGCGTTTTTGCGGCCCTTGCCCACCAGGCTGGCGAGGTCGGCATGCTGCAACGACGACTCGGCCTTGGCCCCGGTGGTTGGGCGTTGTTGGTACACATTGGCTACGGTCATAAAGCACCTTTCCTGAATTCGTTTCCCTGTGGGAGCGGGCTTGCCCGCGATGGGAGCAACTCGGTCTGCCTGAGGCACCGCGTTATCGTTCATCGCGGGCAAGCCACGCTCCCACAGGTTCTGTGGTGTTAGATGTTCTGGCGATCACCCTTCGGATCGAAGAACACCGAAGAAACGATTTCCGCCTCGATCACGCTGCCGTCGGCCAGCGGTGCGAACACCCGCTCACCGATGCGCTTCAGGCCGCCTTTGACCACGCCCATGGCAAACGAGTAGCCCAGGGAGTTGTGCAAGTAGCTGGAAGTCACGTGACCGACCATGCTCATCGGGATCGCCTGCTTGGTGTTGAACACCAACTGCGCGCCTTCCGGCAGCCACTTGGTCGGGTCGATCGGCTTGAGACCGACCAGTTGCTTGCGTTGCTCACGCACGCAGTCTTCGCGGTTCATGCCCCGCCAGCCGATCCACGAGAACGGTTTGGTGCGGCCCACACACCAGCCCATGTTCAGGTCGTCCGGGGTCATCGAGCTGTCGGTATCCTGACCAACGATGATGAAACCCTTCTCGGCGCGCAGCACGTGCATGGTCTCGGTGCCATATGGCGTCAGGTTGTACTTCTTCCCCGCCTCAACAATCTTCTCCAAAACACCCATGGCGTAGTCGGCCTGCACGTTGACTTCGTACGACAGCTCACCGGTAAAGGAAATCCGGAACACCCGCGCCGGCACGCCGCCCACCAGGCCTTCTTTCCAGGTCATGAACGGGAAGCCGTCCTTGTCCAGGTCGATGTCGGTGACTTCGCTGAGCAGCTTGCGGCTGTTCGGCCCGGACAGGGTCATGGTGGCCCAGTGGTCCGTCACGGAAGTGAAGTACACCTTCAGGTCCGGCCATTCGGTCTGGTGATAGATCTCCAGCCACTGCAACACGCGGGCCGCGCCGCCGGTGGTGGTGGTCATGACAAAGTGGTTGTCGGCCAGGCACGCCGTCACACCATCGTCGAAGACCATCCCGTCTTCCTTGCACATCAGGCCGTAGCGCGCCTTGCCCACGTCCAGCTTGGTCCAGGCGTTGGTGTAGACCCGGTTGAGAAATTCGCGCGCATCCGGCCCTTGAATATCGATCTTGCCCAGGGTCGAGGCATCCAGCAGGCCGACGCTTTCGCGCACCGCCAGGCATTCACGCTTGACCGCGGCATGCAGGTCTTCAGCGTTTTTCGGGAAGTACCAGGGACGTTTCCACTGCCCGACGTCTTCGAACTCGGCGCCGTTTTTCAGGTGCCATTGATGCAGCGCGGTATACCGCACCGGCTCGAAGATGTGCCCACAGTGACGACCGGCTACTGCGCCGAATGTTACCGGCGTGTAGTTGGGACGGAACATGGTGGTGCCCATCTGCGGGATCGTCACGTTCAGCGAACGGGCCGCGATGGCCAGGCCGTTGACGTTACCCAGCTTGCCCTGGTCGGTGCCGAAGCCCAGCGCGGTGTAGCGCTTGACGTGCTCGACCGACTCGAAGCCCTCGCGGGTGGCCAGTTCGATGGCGGCCGCGGTGACATCGTTCTGCAGGTCGACGAATTGCTTCGGCGCCCGTGCGGTGTTCTTTTCGTGCGGCACCTGGAACAGTGCCAGGGTCCCCTCTTCATGGCGGCTCAGGGCTTTGGGCAACACACCCTCGACCGTCTGGAAGCCGGCTTCGGCAGCGGCGCGGGCGCCCCCTTCAAAACCATCGGCCAGGGAATCGCCAAGGCCATAGACGCCGTTGATCCCACCCACGCACACGCGTTTTTGCGGCGCTTCACCCGGGACAAAACCGAGGATGTCTTCACGCCAGGTCGGCTTGCCGCCCAGGTGTGACGCCAGGTGAACTACCGGGCTGTAGCCGCCGGAGCTGGCCACCAGGTCGCACTCCAGCCATTCGCCTGGACTGGTCACGGTGTGCGCCTTGACGTCGATCGCGGCCACACGGGCAGCGGTCACGTGCTTGCTGCCACGGGCTTCGATCACTGCGCTGCCGGTAAGGATGCGGATGCCCTTGGCCCGGGCTTCTTCCACCAGCGCACCGCGCGGGTTGCTGCGGGCATCGGCGATGGCCACCACTTGCAGGCTGGCGTCGAGCCAGTCCAGGGCCACGCGGTAGGCGTGATCGTTGTTGGTGCTCAGGACCAGCTTCTTGCCCGGTGCAACGCCATAGCGCCGCACGTAGGTGGAGACCGCACCAGCCAGCATGTTGCCCGGCACGTCGTTGTTGCCGTAGACCAGCGGCCGCTCGCACGCACCGGTCGCCAGCACCACACGCTTGGCGCGAACCCGGTGGATGCGCTGGCGCACCTGGCCGATCGGGGCGCGGTCGCCGAGGTGATCGGTAAGGCGCTCGTGAATGGTCAGGAAGTTATGGTCGTGGTAACCGTTGACCGTGGCGCGCGGCAACAGCAGCACGTCCGGGGTGTCTTTCAGTTCAGCGATGACGCTGGCGACCCATTCGGCGGCCGGCTTGCCATCGAGGCTTTCACGCGAGTCGAGCAGGCTGCCGCCGAACTCTTCCTGTTCATCGGCGAGGATCACCCGCGCTCCGCTGCGCGCAGCCGCCAGTGCCGCAGCCAGGCCAGCAGGGCCGGCGCCGACGATCAGCACGTCGCAGTGCTGGTTCATGTAGTCGTAGGTGTCCGGATCGTTTTCGGTCGGCGAGCGACCCAGGCCAGCGGCCTTGCGGATGTACTTCTCGTACGTCATCCAGAACGATTGCGGGTACATGAAGGTTTTGTAGTAGAAACCCGGCGGCATCAGCTTGCCGCCGACCTTGCCGAGAATCCCCATCATGTCGTTGTTGACGCTCGGCCAGCCGTTGGTGCTGGTGGCGACAAGGCCCTGGTACAGCGCTTGTTGCGTGGCACGCACGTTGGGGATCTGGGTGGCTTCGGTGGCGCCGATCTGCAGCACCGCGTTCGGCTCTTCGGCACCGGCGGCAAAGATCCCGCGTGGCCGCGAATACTTGAAGCTGCGACCGATGATGTCGACGCCGTTGGCCAGCAGGGCCGCCGCCAGGGAGTCACCTTCAAAGCCCTTGTACACCTGGCCGTTGAACGTGAAGCTCAAGACTTTGTTGCGGTCGATCCGTCCACCGTTGGACAGGCGATTGATCTGGCTCATACCTTCGCTCCCAGAGCCTGCGCGGCCGCTTTCGGACTTTCAGTCTTGTCGGTGAACTGCGGCTTGCTGCCGATCTTGTAGGTTTCGAGAATCTCGTAGGTCACGGTGTCGCGGGTGGCGTTGAAATACTGACGGCAACCGGCGACGTGGTCCCAGAGTTCGTGGTGCAGGCCACGGGGGTTGTCGCGGAAGAACAGGTAGTCGCCCCACTCCTCGTCGGTGCAGGTGTTCGGATCCAGTGGACGCGGGATGTGCGCCTGGCCGGATGCGTGGAATTCCTCTTCGGAGCGCAGTTCGCCGCAGTGAGGACAGAAGATATGCAACATAGGAAATTTCTCCTGTTAGTGGGCGACGGCAGCAGCGCCGTGTTCGTCGATCAGCGCACCGTTGTGGAACCGGTCGATGGAGAAAGGCGCCGCCAGCGGATGCATTTCACCCTTGGCCAGGCTCGCCGCAAATACGTTGCCCGAACCCGGCGTGGCCTTGAAGCCACCGGTGCCCCAACCGCAGTTGAAGAACATGTTCGGCACCGGGGTCTTGGAAATGATCGGGCAGGCATCCGGCGTGGTGTCGACGATGCCGCCCCACTGGCGGTTCATGCGCACCCGCGACAGCACCGGGAACATCTCGACGATGGCCTGGATGGTGTGCTCGATCACCGGGTACGAACCGCGCTGGCCGTAGCCGTTGTAGCCGTCGATACCGGCACCGATCACCAGGTCGCCCTTGTCGGACTGGCTGATGTAGCCGTGCACCGCGTTGGACATGATCACGCTGTCGATAATCGGCTTGATCGGCTCGGACACCAGCGCTTGCAGCGGGTGAGATTCGATCGGCAGGCGGAAGCCGGCGAGCTTGGCCATGTGCCCGGAGTTACCGGCGGTCACCACACCGACGCGCTTGGCACCGATGAAACCCTTGTTGGTCTCGACGCCGATGCACACGCCGTTTTCCTTGCGAAAGCCGATCACTTCGGTCTGCTGGATCAGGTCCACGCCGAGGGCGTCGGCGGCCCGGGCAAAACCCCAGGCCACGGCATCGTGACGGGCTACGCCGCCGCGACGCTGGACGGTAGCGCCCATCACCGGGTAGCGGGTGTTCTTCGAGCAGTCCAGGTACGGAATCTCGTCGGCGACCTGCTGGGCGTTGAGCAGCTCGCCGTCGACGCCGTTGAGGCGGTTGGCGCTGACCCGACGCTCGGAGTCACGAATGTCCTGCAGGGTGTGGCACAGGTTGTAGACGCCACGCTGGGAGAACATCACGTTGTAGTTGAGGTCCTGGGACAAGCCTTCCCAGAGTTTCATCGCGTGTTCGTAGAGGTGCGCCGACTCGTCCCACAGGTAGTTGGAACGCACGATGGTGGTGTTGCGCGCGGTGTTACCACCGCCCAGCCAGCCCTTCTCGACCACGGCCACGTTGGTGATGCCGTGTTCTTTCGCCAGGTAGTAGGCGGTCGCCAGACCATGCCCGCCGCCGCCGACGATGACCACGTCGTAGACTTTTTTCGGGGTTGGCGTGCGCCACATGCGCTGCCAGTTTTCGTGGTGGCTGAGGGAGTGCTTGAAGAGGCCGAAGCCTGAGTAGCGTTGCATAGTCATTTACTCCAAAAACCGCGCTCAGCGATAAACCGGGAAGTCAGCGCACAGGGCCGAAACCTGCTGGGCGACATTGGCCTCGACATCGGCATCGCCGAGGTTATCGAGGATGTCGCAGATCCAGCCGGCCAGCGTCACGCACTGGCTCACTTTGAAGCCGCGAGTGGTGACTGCCGGGGTGCCGATGCGCAGGCCGGAAGTGACGAACGGCGACTGTGGGTCATTCGGCACGGCGTTCTTGTTCACGGTGATGTGCGCACGACCAAGGGCGGCATCGGCGTCTTTGCCGGTCAGGCCCTGGCGGATCAGGCTGACCAGGAACAGGTGATTGTCGGTGCCGCCGGACACTACATCGTAGCCACGTTTGATAAACACGCTGGCCATGGCCTGGGCGTTGTCGATCACTTGTTGCTGATAAACCTTGAAGCCTGGCTCCAGCGCTTCCTTGAAACACACTGCCTTGCCGGCAATCACATGCATCAGCGGACCGCCCTGGGCACCGGGGAACACCGCGGAGTTGAGCTTCTTCTCGATTTCTTCGTTGGCCTTGGCCAGGATCAGGCCGCCACGCGGACCGCGCAGGGTCTTGTGGGTGGTGGTGGTGACCACGTCGGCGTACGGCAGCGGGTTGGGATAAAGACCGGCAGCGACCAGGCCGGCAACGTGGGCCATGTCGACGAACAGCAGTGCACCGACCTTGTCGGCGATCTGCCGAAAGCGTGGGAAGTCGAGGGTCTTGGAGTAGGCCGAGAAGCCGGCGACGATCATCTTCGGCTGGCACTCGACGGCCAGGCGCTCGACTTCGTCGTAGTCGATCAGTCCGGTCTTGGTGTCGATGCCGTACTGCACCGCGTTGTACAGCTTGCCCGAGGACGACACCTTGGCGCCGTGGGTCAGGTGACCGCCGTGGGCCAGGCTCATGCCCAGGATGGTGTCGCCCGCCTGGATCAGGGCCAGGTACACCGCGCTGTTGGCCGAGGAGCCGGAGTGCGGCTGGACGTTGGCGTAGTCGGCACCGAACAGCTGCTTGGCGCGTTCGATGGCCAGCGCTTCGACTTTATCCACATGCTCGCAGCCACCGTAGTAACGCTTGCCCGGATAACCCTCGGCATATTTGTTGGTCAGGCCACTGCCTTGTGCTTGCATGACACGCTTGCTGGTGTAGTTCTCTGACGCGATCAGCTCGATGTGATCTTCCTGGCGTTGCTCCTCGGCATTCATCGCCGCCAGCAGTGCATCGTCATAACCCTGGATCTGGTCTTGCTTGCTGAACATCGCGTCTCTCCCAGCGGCGGTGGTGCGCCATTTTGTCTTGGTGAGGCACCGGCCTGGCGGCAGTGCCCTTTGATGCGATGGTATGACCGGCGCAGACAGGTCAAATGCCTACGGACGCCACGCAAAGGTGCGTTTACGACATGGGCTGAAATGGACGCGTCGTACTCGCTCACAAGATCAACACACTCCTGTGGGAGCGGGCTTGCCCGTGATGGCGGAGGGTCAGCCGACTCTTATGCCGGATGTGACGCCGTCATCGCGGGCAAGCCCGCTCCCACACAGTTATGCGGCGATATTGCGGACGAGTAACAGAAGCAGAAAATGTAGCGGATACAAGGCATACGCCCAACGGCGCATCGGCGGTGGCTTGAGATGTTTGGTATGTCGCAACAAGACCAGACCCAGCAATGGCGCAATCAGGCAGACACCAAGAGCGCCCACCGCCACCGGGTTACCCAGACGGATGGCGGCAATCAACACCTGCCACTGATTCGCCGCCAGGCAGACCAGCCCCGGCAACACTGCCCAGTACCAGGGCCGACGAATCACCAGCAATGTCGCCAACGGCAGCAGCACCCCAAAAACGCCGAACATCAGTCGCTCACTGAACAGCGTCGCCAGCAGCAGCGCGACCAGCCCCAAGCCTCGCGCCTGCAGGTCCTGGTACAGCCAACCACGCGCCACCAGCAGCCCCAGCGCCAGCGTAGGCAATACGTTGAGGACATCAGGGTCGGGGATGAACAGGCGGTAGGGAATTTCACTGACCAGGCTAAACAGCATCAACCAGCCCAGGTAACGCCACTGACCGTCGGTCGGCGCTGTCGGTGTACGTGCCAGGTTGACCGCCATCGCCAGGCAGAACCAGGGAAACGCCAGGCGCCCCGGCACATAGAGCGCATCGAGCGGCCAGCCGACATAGCGCAGGTGATCGAGGACCATGCTCAACAGTGCCAACCATTTGAGCAGATCGAGTGCACCGTCACGTTGCGTCACGTGCATAATTGCCCCTCGACTGTGTAGTTTTCTGACAGACACATCGCGTGTGCTCTCCGGACGATCTTCGGTAAAGTGCGCACCATCATTGACCACGAGCCGCTTCACCATAAGCGCCTCGACCACGGAAGCCGGCCATGACCGATAAGAGCCAACAATTCGCCAGCGACAACTATTCCGGCATCTGCCCTGAAGCCTGGGCGGCCATGGAACAGGCCAATCAGGGCCACCAGCGCGCCTATGGCGACGATGAGTGGACCGCCCGCGCCTCGGACTATTTCCGCAAACTGTTCGAAACCGACTGCGAAGTGTTCTTCGCCTTCAATGGCACCGCCGCCAACTCCCTGGCCTTGTCGTCGTTGTGCCAGAGTTACCATAGCGTGATCTGCTCGGAAACCGCACACGTCGAAACCGACGAATGTGGCGCCCCGGAGTTCTTCTCCAATGGCTCCAAGTTGCTCACGGCGCGCACCGAAAACGGCAAGCTGACGCCGGAGTCAATCCGCGAGATCGCCCTCAAGCGCCAGGACATTCACTACCCCAAGCCGCGGGTGGTGACCCTGACCCAGGCCACTGAAGTCGGCAGCGTCTACACCCCGCAAGAAATCCGCGCCATCAGTGCCACCTGCAAAGAGCTGGGCCTGAACCTGCACATGGACGGCGCGCGCTTCTCCAACGCCTGCGCGTTCCTCGATTGCTCGCCGGCCGACCTGACCTGGAAAGCCGGGGTCGACGTGTTGTGTTTTGGCGGCACCAAAAACGGCATGGCGGTGGGCGAGGCGATTCTGTTCTTCAACCAGAAACTGGCCGAAGACTTCGACTACCGCTGCAAACAGGCCGGGCAACTGGCATCGAAAATGCGCTTCCTCTCAGCGCCCTGGGTCGGCCTGCTGGAACACGACGCCTGGCTCAAGCACGCCCGCCACGCCAACTACTGCGCACAGCTGCTGGCAGAATTGGTCAGCGACATTCCCGGCGTCGAACTGATGTTCCCGGTACAGGCCAACGGCGTGTTCCTGCAACTCTCGGAACCGGCCATCGCTGCACTGACTGCCAAGGGCTGGCGCTTCTACACCTTCATCGGTAAAGGCGGCGCACGCTTCATGTGCTCCTGGGACACCGAGGAAGAGCGGGTGCGGGAATTGGCTGCGGACATTCGCGAAGTGATGTCCCGCTAAAGCGTTGGTTTACACCGCTCCCCCGTGGGAGCGGGCTTGCTCCGGGCGACGTTCCGACGATCAGGCCAGCACATTCAACGTTGATGTCACTGACAGTCCGCTATCGCGAGCAAGCTCGCTCCCACAAAAGCCAACATCATCCCCTCCTATTGCTTGCTCCTCGTCTACATTGTCTGTCGAGCCCTTACGCTCACATAACAATAAGCAGGAGCACGCGCATGTCACTTCAAGGCAAAACCCTCTTCATCACCGGCGCCAGCCGTGGCATCGGCCGTGAAATTGCGCTGCGTGCCGCCAGGGATGGGGCCAATATCGTCATTGCCGCGAAAAGTGCGAAACCCCACGCCAAGCTGCCCGGAACCATTTTCAGCGTGGCTGAGGAAGTCGAGGCCGCCGGCGGCAAGGCACTGGCGCTGCAGGTGGATGTGCGCGATGAAGTGGCGGTGCATGCGGCACTGGCCCAGGCCAACGAGCATTTCGGTGCCATCGACGCGCTGGTCAACAATGCCGGGGCGATTAAGCTGACAGGCGTGCAGCACCTCGAACTCAAGCGTTTCGACTTGATGCACCAGATCAACACCCGCGCCGTGCTGCTGTGCAGCCAGGCCGCCCTGCCCTACCTGAAAAAGTCCAGCGGGCACATCCTCAACCTCTCACCGCCGCTGAACCTCGCCAGCAAATGGTTCGCCCAGTACAGCCCCTACACCGTGACCAAGTACGGCATGAGCATGCTGACGTTGGGCATGAGTGAGGAGTTCAGGAATTACGGGATCAGCGTCAACTCGCTATGGCCACAGACGATGATTGCCACCGCCGCGATCGAGTTTCAGTTGGGGTCGAGGGAGTCGTTCAAGCATGCGCGCACGCCTGCGATCATGGCCGACGCCGCCCACGTCATTCTGAGCAGTGCAAGCCGCAGCTTGACCGGGCGCTTGCTGATTGATGAGGAAATACTGCGGGAAAGCGGTGTGACGGAGTTCGACCACTACCGCTTCGCGCCTGACAGCAGCGACAAGCTGATGACGGACCTGTTTGTCGACTAAACACCCTCCCCTGTAGGATCGAGCGCCCGCTTGCGGCCTGCTCGCGATGGACGTCAACGATAATGTTGGCAGCCTGACACCCCGCGGTGTTCTCAGGTTCATCGCGAGCAGGCTCGCTCCTACAGGGGATCGGTGTTGATCAGAACTCGATCCGCACGTCGCCCTTCGGCACGCTGCAGCACGACAGGATGAACCCTTCGGCTTCGTCTTCCTCGGTGATCCCGCCGTTGTGATCCATCTCCACCTCGCCCCCCAGCTTCATCACCTTGCAGGTCCCGCAGATGCCCATGCCGCAAGCCTTGGGAATCAGCAGGCCAAGCTTGGCCGCCGCCGCGTGCACGGTTTCTCCCGGGGCCACGTGGATGCTTTTGCCGGACGCGGTGAACTCCACCTGATGCAGGTCGGCGATGTCGATTTCCGGAGCGTCGGCTGCTTGTTCGGCTTGCTCCACGGCATCGGCGCGGGCTTCCGGCGGCGTGGCGCCGAAGGATTCCTCGTGATAGCGCGTCATGTCGAAGCCGGCAGCCTCCAGCAGGCGCTTGACCGCATTCATGTACGGCGTCGGACCGCAGCAGAATACTTCACGCTCGAGGAAGTCCGGCGCCATCAATTCGAGCATTTTATGGTTCAGGTAACCGCGATAGCCGGCCCAGGGCTCACCCAGGCCGTGTTTCTCGCAAATCAAGTGCAGGCTGAAGTTATCGATCCGCGACGCCATGTGCTCCAGCTCGCGGTGGTAGATGATGTCCTTGGGCGAACGAGCGCTGTGGATAAACACCATATCGACGTTGGCGTTGGTGTCGTAGAACCAGCGCGCCATCGACATCACAGGGGTAATGCCGACACCACCGCTGAGGTAGAGCACCTTCGGCGCGGTGAAGTCCATGGCGTTGAACAACCCGACCGGCCCGTGCACCGCCAGCTCCTGACCTTCGTGCAGGGTGTCGTGCAGCCAGTTGGAGACCTTGCCGCCCGGCACCCGCTTGATGGTCACCGAGAAGCTGTAGGGCACCGACGGCGAGCTGGAGATGGTGTACGAACGCATGATCGGCTGGCCGTCGATTTCCAGCTCCAGGGTGACAAATTGCCCCGGTTTGAAGAAGAACATGATCGGCTGGTCGGCCATGAAGCAAAAGGTGCGCACGTCCCAGGTTTCCTGGATGACTTTGACGCAACGGACAATGTGTCGACCATTGGCCCAGGTCTGGGTGGTTACCGGGTTCAGGAAGCTGTTGGACATGCTGATCTCCACGGCCGACTGTCGGCCTCATGTTGGCGATTCTGCGTATAGCGCCGACCGGCCATTTACCTATCTGCGACATTCACATGCTTATCGCGACCAGCCCCTTGCTACCGGGGGTTGAGCGTCGGGAACAGAGTGGGCCATGTCGCTCGTGGATAAGGTTCTGGGCGGCGGCAGCCCCACACTCGCCTCAACAGATAAACACTGTTTGTGTCTTGCGTAGCAACCGTATCAGCCACTATTCGCCGGCCACACAGAATGGCCATGAGGACTCAATCGATGGACGTCACCGCAAAAATCAGCCTGGGCGATCCTCTGGAACCCGCACGCAAGGCCACCGCCCAGATGCTGCAGGAACGTGAGCGCACGTTCTCGCTGCCGCAGCCGTTCTACTCCGATGAGCGGCTGTTCGATATCGACATGCAGGAAATCTTTCAGAAAGAATGGTTGATCGCTGGCATGACCTGCGAAATCCCGACCAAGGGCAACTACCTGACCCTGCAGATCGGCAAGAACCCGATCATCGTGATTCGCGGTGCCGAGGGAGTGGTGCATGCCTTCCACAACGTCTGCCGCCACCGTGGCTCGCGCCTGTGCACCAGCGATAAAGGCAAGGTGGCCAAGCTGGTCTGCCACTACCACCAGTGGACCTACGAGCTCGACGGGCGCCTGCTGTTTGCCGGCACCGAGATGGGTGACGACTTCGACATGAAGCAGTACGGCCTCAAGCCGGTGAACGTGAAGACCGCGGGCGGCTACATCTTCATCAGCCTGGCGGAAAATCCGCCGGCCATCGATGACTTCCTGTCGACGCTGAATCACTACATGGAACCGTACGACATGGAAAACACCAAGGTGGCGATCCAGACCACCTTGTTCGAAAAAGCCAACTGGAAGCTGGTGCTGGAGAACAACCGCGAGTGTTACCACTGCAACGCCTCGCACCCTGAATTGCTGAAAACCCTGCTCGAATGGGACGACGTCACCGACCCCCGTGCCGACCAGGCCTTCAAGGACCACGTGGCCGCCTCTGCCGCCGCCTGGGACGCCGAGAAGATTCCGTATGCCCACGCCAGCTTCGGCCTGCGTAACCGCATCGTGCGCATGCCGCTGCTCAAGGGCACCGTGTCGATGACCCTGGATGGCAAGCAAGGCTGCAAGAAACTCATGGGCCGCATCCAGAACCCGGACCTGGGCTCGATGCGCATCCTGCACTTGCCGCACTCCTGGAACCACTGCATGGGCGACCACATCATCGTGTTCACCGTGTGGCCGATCAGCGCCCAGGAAACCATGGTCACCACCAAGTGGCTGGTGCACAAGGACGCCGTCGAAGGCGTCGACTACGACGTCGACCGCATGCGCCAGGTGTGGGACGCCACCAACGACCAGGACCGGCGCCTGGCCGAAGAGAACCAGCGCGGCATCAACTCCACCGCCTACCAGCCAGGGCCGTACTCCAAGACCTATGAGTTTGGTGTGGTGAATTTTGTGGATTGGTACAGCGAGCGGTTGCTGAGCAACCTGGGGGCCGAGCCTGCGCCGTACCTCAAAGGGGTTCCAGTTCAAGGCTAAAAGCATCGCGGGCAAGCCCGCTCCCACAGGATTTGCGTTTGAACACATTATTTGTGAACAACAGAGATCACTGTGGGAGCGGGCTTGCCCGCGATGAGGCCCTCCCTTTCACTATTTTCTTCCGCTACGCCACCCTCATCCTTAGAACTGTACGAAATATGATCTATTGCGTTCAGAGCTATGCTGCGCGCGCCTCCCAGCCTTCAGTGAACAAGTTACCCACAGCTCCACCCACAGCAAATGGGGACAACTGTGGAAAGGCTGAAAGTTTTCTCCACAGAAACTGAAGAAAATCCGTGACTTATCCAAATGAGTGGTTTTCGTCGGTGATTGGTTGTTTTTTGATCGAAAGCCTAAAAGCCACGGCCTGCATGGCTCTTAGCGGACCGCAAACACCTTATCCACAGAAGCGCCAACAGAGTTTGGGGGCAACTTGTGCGTCGTCTTCATTCCTTGTGGAAAACCCCGCCCAAGCTGCATATTTCGCGGGTTTGAGTAGCTTTCGAAGGGTAAAGAACGGCATTTGGCTATTTATTGATCAAATCCTTGAAAGCATTGATCTGTATGGCTTACAGCCGACAGCAAACATCTTATCCACAGAAACGCCAACAGAGATTGGGGGCAAGTCTTGAACAAGGGATCGCCTCGCCCAATGAAAAAAGCTCGAAAAAACAACCACTAGCACTGGTTGTTTTTCGTACAAAGGCTTGCAGGGCTTGCTGTGCAGGGGGTGTAGCGATGGGTAAACATGTTATCCACAGAAGCGCTAACAGGGATTGTGGGTAATTACTTAGCAGACTCTGATCAGATGGAATTAGTGGTCATCTATGTGGGATTTTGCCCTTGAGTTCTTACGGCACTAGCGATCACCGTAACGCTCTCCAAAGGAACGTCTGCGGCCCTATGGGAAACCTGACCTAAGGGTTGCCCACGAATCAAGTTGTACCCAGTGACCTCCTTAGCTGTTTCTATCGCTATACGCGAAAGGGGTTGACCCGTTTGGCGGGCAGTATTCAGGGTTTTTTGAAGCATATCGCGGTTCAGGGCGAGCGCACCGCCACCCGTCAGAGTCTGGCTGACACCATTGCCCACAACTGAAACGCCTTGCATTAACCTGGGTACCGCTTGGGTTATCGCAGCAGGAACTCCCAACGGGCGGACTACAACAGCTGAAACTCCGCCGTAAAAGCCCGCGACGTTACCCAGTCGTGCCCCCAAAGATTGTGGTAACCGGTGTACAACTGCATGTGCCACCCGATTAACCGCTGCTCCTGCAAAAATCCCACCTAACAAAGTCCCTATACCTTGTACCAAAGTAGACACCCACCACGCTCCAGAGGGGTCGACCCGAGTCACGGGTGAGCCACCGCAGTACGCATAGGCATTGACGCCCCCCGCACCAAACGGACTCAACCGATCCGGGCTATGAAACCGCATCAACACCGGGTTATAGACCCGATGACCATTGCCCAGGTGATACCAACCAGTGGGATGTTCACCAAGTTGCCCATTGAAACCCAGGCCCGCGCTCGTCGGGCGCAGGCTACTGGGCGAGCCATAGGCGGTGTAGACGCGAAGGTTCGGACCGCTGCGGTCCAGTTCGGCGAGGATCGATTGTTGCAGATCGGTCGCCAGCAACAGGGTGCGCGTGGTTGCTGGCGGATGGGCAGGACAGGGGGCGTTTCCGGCGGTGGGCATCAGGTGGCCTCGCATCGATCCAGACGCCCCGCAGTGCTGCTGCGGGGGCTTAATCCATACTTATCAACCTAACAAAAGCGCGTGCAATGCAACACTAGCAGTTCTGCTAGGGCGCCCTCAGGACTAGCGAACAACGCCCTCTTCAATCAGCAGCTTGAGGATCGCCTCGGCGCCTTCCTGGGCAGACACGCCCTTGAGCACCTGGCCACCGCCGCCACTGGCCTTGGCCGTGGCCGCCTTCATCCGGTCGGCACCGCTTTTGGCCTTGATCACTTTCAGGCGTTTAGGCCGTGACTTGGCCGCTTGCAGCGTGGCGACGGCGAGCAGTTCGTCGTCGAGCACTTCAACGTCTTCAGGCTGCAATAATCCACGTCGAGCCGGGCCGAACGCACTTTGCCGAGGCTTGGGCGCGGCGTTATCCACCGTTGCCAGAAACGGCAAGCGGACTTTCAAGCGCCGCCGCTGACCGCGGGGCAACGCTTGCAGCACCAGGGCTGAACCACCGTCGATGGACTCGACCTGCGCCAGCCCCACCACCAGCGGCCAGCCGAGGCTTTCGGCCAGCAGGAACGGCAACATGCCCGAGCCTTCACCGGTTTCCGCCTGGCTGCCGGTCAGCACCACCTGGGCACCTGCGCCGCGCAAATAGTCGGTCAAGGCCGGTAACGCATCGGCGCCCGCCGGGTGTTCCAGCACATGCAACTGTTCCAGGCCCATGCCCAGATAGGCGCGCAACGCAGGCTCGGCGACGTCGCCGGCATGTAGCACTTGCAGGCCGTCCCCCGCCAGTTGCAGACCGAGTTCGACCGCCCGCGCATCCTGCTCCGCGCGACGTGGCCGACCGGAAGTCGGGTGGGCGCCAATCGACACCAGGCTGATGATTTTCGTGCTCATGACCCTTTCCTTCCCTTAAGCCGCATCGCGCTTGGCACCGTTGCGGTAAGCCTCTACCGCCGCGATCAAGGCGTGAAGAATCTCGGCGCTCTCACCGATCACCGACAGGTCGGCCCGCTTGATCATGTCGCATCCGGGGTCCAGGTTGATCGCCACCACCTTGTCGCAGGCACCGATGCCTTGCAGGTGCTGGATCGCCCCGGAAATCCCCACCGCCACGTAGACCCGCGCGGTGACCCAGGTGCCGGACGCCCCGACTTGACGGTCGCGGGCCATGAAGCCGTCGTCCACCGCCACCCGCGAGGCGCCTTCGGTGGCACCCAGCGCAGCGGCGGTCTGGTGGAACAACGGCCAATCCTTGACCCCGTTGCCGCCCGAGAAAATGAACTCGGCTTCGGCCATTGGAATCGCTGCCGGGTCCACTGCCACCGCCCCCAGATCTTCAATACGCGAAAGACTGCGAGCCACGGTTGTGGATAACTCCACCGGCAAGGCTTCGTGGCGGGTTTCGCTGACCGGTTCTGCACATTCGACGGCGCCCAGAATCAAGCGTGCGAGCGGTCGTGCCAGGTCTTGCAACCCGGCACCGGCGCGGCCGATGCATTGCTGATCCTTGACCTGCCAGACCCGTGTGGCCGGGCGTTCGCCCAGGGCGGCGGCAAAGCGTCGACCCAGTTCACCGCCACCGGTACGACTGTCCGGCAGCAACCAGTGACGTGGGCTGAATTGGTTATCCACAGCCCGCAGGCCCTGGACCCGTTGTTCCGGTGCATAACCGTTGAACTCGTCCCCCTCGAGTACCAGCAGGCGATCGACGCCAGCCGTAGCGAAGGCGCTCTCTTTGTGTTCGCCGAAGACCACGGCCAGGACGGCACCGTCGTTGCCGGCCAATTGATGAGCCAGGCCCAGCAAGTCGCGGTCATGGCTGCTCAAGCGGCCGCCGACCATGTCGGGCACCACGCTGATGTAGAACGCAGGGACCACTACCTGATGCAGCGGCAATTGCACTTCCACGGCGGCAGTACGCTTGGTCGCGCCGCCCTGCTGGGCGCCGCTACGGTCAATGCGCTTGATCCCGTTGGGGCCGATGAAGCCGATGCCATGGGGGTTCTTGCGGATGACGCCGTTAGGCCCCATCCAGCTGTGTTGCGCCGGCTGCATGGCCGCGTGCAGCGGGTGCAGGCGGTTGCGGGCGATCCATTCGGCACGGGGGTCGCGGCGGATTATGTCGCTCATCAGTGCACCTGCGCAGGTTTACGTTGAGCCGGCGTGATCGGCTTGCTCGGCGCTTGGTCTTCAAGCAACGCATCGGCCACCAGTTCGGCAATGTCCTTGATCAAAGGTCGCGGCTCGACCACCCCTTCCAGCATCGCCGTGCACTGCGGGCAGCCCACGGCCACCAGTTCGGCGCCTGTTTCGCGGATGTCTTCCATGCGCATGTCGGGAATCCGCTGCTTGCCCGGAATGTCAGTGATCGGCGCGCCGCCGCCACCGCCACAGCAGCGCGAGCGGAAGCCGGAGCGTTGCATCTCTTTGACTTCGATACCGAGGGCGCGCAGCACTTCACGCGGCGCCTCGTATTCGCCGTTGTAGCGACCGAGGTAGCACGGGTCGTGATAGGTCACGCTGTCGCCCTTGTGCTGGCCGAGATTCAGCGCGCCGGCGCCGATGATTTGCGCCATGTAGGTACTGTGGTGCTGCACCAGGTAGTTGCCATCGAACGCGCCGTATTCGTTTTTCAGCACGTGGAAGCTGTGCGGATCGCAAGTGACGATGCGGTTGAAGCTGTACTTGGCCAGGGTCTGGATGTTGCGTTTGGCCAACAACTGGAAGGTCGCTTCATCGCCCAGGCGTCGAGCCACGTCACCACTGTCGCGCTCTTCAAGGCCGAGCACGGCAAAGTCGATTTTCGCCGCTTTCAGCACTTTGACGAACGCGCGCAGGGTGCGTTGGTTGCGCATGTCAAACGCCCCGTCGCCGACCCAGAACAGCACGTCAGTGGATTTCTTTTCGCTGAGCAGATTGAGGTTCAAGTCCGCCGCCCAGTTCATCCGCCCACCCGGGGCGAAGCCGCCCGGGTTGTCGGTGGCGATCAAGTTCTCCAGGACCTCGGCGCCCTTGTTCGGGGTCGCACCTTTTTCCAGGGTCAGATGGCGGCGCATGTCGACGATCGCATCGACGTGCTCGATCATCATCGGGCACTCCTCGACACAGGCGCGACAGGTGGTGCACGACCATAGGGTTTCGGCGTCAACCAGGCCGTTGACGATCGGCTGATGCGGATTACCCGCGTGTTGGCCAATCGGTTTGCCTGGATACGGGCTACCGGCGAACTTGGCATCGGTGCCTCCGGCCAGGCCGACCACCATGTCCTGAATCAGCTTTTTCGGATTCAACGGCTGGCCGGCGGCGAAGGCCGGGCACGCGGCTTCGCACTTGCCGCACTGCACACAGGCGTCGAAGCCGAGCAATTGATTCCAGGTGAAATCCTTGGGTTTTTCCACGCCCAGCGGCGCCGACAGATCGTTCAAATCCAGCGGTTTCAAACCGGTGGAACGGCCGCCACCAAAGCGTTCGGCGCGGCGGTGCCAGGCCAGGTGCAAAGCACCGGCGAAGGCGTGTTTCATCGGCCCGCCCCAGGTCATGCCGAAGAACAGCTCAGACACGCCCCACAGCACGCCGATACCGAGGATGACCGCCAACAGCCAGCCACCGAAGTGTTCCGGCAGGATACCGGCCACCGGCAGGGTCACCAGGAAGAACGACGCCGAGAACGCCAGCAGGCTTTTCGGCAAACGCATCCACGGGCCTTTGGACAGCCGGGCCGGCGGGTTGCGCCGACGTAGATAAACGAAGATCGCACCGACGAACATCACTGCCGTCATCAACAGCAGCGCGTACCCCAGGAAGCGGTTATGCAGGCCAAATCCGTGGACCAGGATCGCCAGCACCGCGGACGCCACCGCACCGCCGGCCGTGGCGACGTGGGTGTTGGCGATGTACTTGTCACGCGCCACCACGTGGTGCAGGTCGACCATGTAGCGCTTGGGCATGGCCAGCAGGCCGCCGATCAGGTCGACTTTCGAAGCTCGGCCGCGACGCCACATAGCCACCCGCCGCAACGCGCCCAGAACCGCCAGGCCCAGGGCAGCGAACAGCAGGATGGGAAGAATTGTGTTCAACATGGGTGTTGCTCCCAAAGACCTCAGGGTCTTAACGATCTGGATACCTGACCCGACTCCTGTGGGAGCGGGCTTGCCCGCGATAGCGATAGGTCAGTCAACATTGGTGTTGAATGTGCTGCCGTCATCGCGGGCAAGCCCGCTCCCACATTGGTTTGGTGTCGTATCAGAAATCCTTGCACAGCCGCAGGGCGTCATAGATCGCAGCATGCGTGTTGCGCTGGGCCACGCAGTCGCCAATGCGGAACAGCAGGTAGCCGTCGCCTGGTTGGCTCAACGAAGGCTGGGGCTTGATCGCGAACAGGGCTTCAACGTCCATCTGCCCCTTGTTGCGCGAACCTTCCTTCAGCGCGTAATAGATTTCTTCATCCGGGCGCACGCCGTTTTCCACCACCACCTGGTCGACCACCCGCTCCTCCTTGGCGCCGGTGTATTCGTTCTCCAGCACGGCAATCAGCTTGTCGCCTTCGCGGTAGACCTTTTCCAGCATCATGTCGCCGGTCATGATCACTTCCTTGGGGTACATGCTGCGGTAGTAGGTCGGGAACGACGTACCGCCGACGGCCACGCCGGGCTTGATGTCGTCGGTGACGATCTCGACCTGGCAACCCTTGTCGGCCAGGAAGTCGGCCACCGACATCCCGGTGAACTCACAGATGGTGTCGTAGACCAGCACGTTCTTGCCGGGCGCCACCTTGCCGTCGAGTACGTCCCAGCTGCTGACCACCAGGCCTTCTGCCGCGCCCCAGTGTTCGTTCTGCTCCAGGAACGGATGCCCGCCCACTGCCAGCACCACCACGTCCGGACGCAGGTCGAGAATGGTCGCGGCATCGGCAGCCACGCCCAGGCGCAGGTCGACTTTCAGGCGTGCCAGTTCCAGCTGGAACCAGCGGGTGATACCGGCGATCTGGTCCCGTTGCGGGGCTTTGGAGGCAGTGGTGATCTGCCCGCCGATGAATTCCTTCTTCTCGAACAGGGTCACGTCATGGCCACGTTCCGCCGCTACGCGCGCAGCTTCCATCCCGGCTGGGCCGGCACCGACCACCACCACCTTGCGTTTCACGCCGGTGGATTTTTCGATGATGTGCGGCACCCCCATGTACTCGCGGGAAGTCGCGGCGTTCTGGATGCACAACACGTCCAGGCCCTGGTACTGCCGGTCGATACAGTAGTTGGCGCCGACGCACTGCTTGATCTGGTCGATCTGGCCCATCTTGATCTTGGCGATCAGGTGCGGGTCGGCGATATGGGCGCGGGTCATGCCGACCATGTCGACGTAGCCGCCTTCCAGAATCCGCGTGGCCTGGTTCGGGTCCTTGATGTTCTGTGCGTGCAGCACCGGAACCTTGACCACTTCCTTGATCCCGGCTGCCAGGTGCAGGAACGGCTCCGGTGGATAACTCATGTTCGGAATGACGTTGGCCAGGGTGTTGTGGGTGTCGCACCCCGAGCCGACCACTCCGATGAAGTCGAGCATGCCGGTGTCGTCGTAGTACTTGGCGATCTGCTTCATGTCTTCGTGGGACAGACCGTCCGGATGGAACTCGTCGCCGCACAGGCGGATGCCGACACAGAAGTCGTCACCGACCTCGGCACGCACCGCCTTGAGCACTTCCAGGCCAAACTTCATGCGGCCTTCGAAGGTGCCGCCCCACTCGTCAGTACGCTTGTTGACCCGCGGGCTCCAGAACTGGTCGATCATGTGCTGGTGCACGGCCGACAGTTCGACGCCGTCCAGGCCGCCGGCCTTGGCCCGACGCGCGGCCTGGGCATAGTTGCCGATGACCCGCCAGATTTCTTCCGGCTCGATGGTCTTGCAGGTGGCGCGGTGCACCGGTTCACGGATGCCCGACGGCGACATCAGCGTCGGCCAGTTAAAACCGTCCCAACGCGAGCGGCGGCCCATGTGGGTAATCTGGATCATGATCTTGGCGCCATGCTTGTGCATGGCGTCGGCCAGGTTCTGGAAGTGCGGAATGATGCGGTCGGTGGACAGGTTGACCGAGCTCCACCATTCCTGCGGGCTGTCGATGGCCACCACCGAGGAACCGCCGCAAATCGCCAGGCCGATCCCGCCCTTGGCTTTCTCTTCGTAATACTTGACGTACCGATCGGTGGTCATGCCGCCGTCAGTGGCATACACCTCGGCGTGCGCGGTGCTGAGCACACGGTTGCGGATGGTCAGTTTGCCGATCTGGATCGGCTGGAACATTGCTTCGAAAGCCATGGCAGGATCCTCGACTTACAACGGCTTGACGGTGAACAAGCCGTCGTCGTGGCCTTCTTCCGAGCCACCGTATACCTGTTCGGCGACGGTGCGGATCTTGCTGCCGCGCGCCTGCAGGATCTGGTCCATGGCGCCGGCGAACCAGCCGGTGAACATGTAGTCGACCTTGCGTCCAACCTTGCCGTACACATAGACAAACGCCGAATGTTCGAGCTTGACGCTGGCGGTGCCTTTGTCGAGGTCGATGTCCTGGATCTTGAACAGGCCCCAGCCGCGCTGCGACAGGCGCTTCATGTAGTGCTCGAACACCGCGACGCCTTCCAGGCCGTGGCACTCAGCTTCCTTCTCGCACCAGTGCCAGGCGGACTTGTAGCCGGCCTTGTAGAGGATCTCGGCATAGGCATCGGCGCCCAGCACTTCCTCGATGCCCATGTGGTTGTTGACGAAGAAGTGACGCGGTACATACAGCATCGGCAGGGCGTCGGAAGTCCAGACACCGGTCTCGCTGTCGACTTCGATTGGCAATTGCGGGGCGATCTTGGCCATGGAAACTAAACTCCAGAAAATTCGTGGTCAGTGCTTAGCAAAGCTTTTGCTTTGCTCTTATAAACAAGCTGTGTGAATGACTTTGGAGCCGTAGCGAGCACGTCGAGAGCAAGGAAGGACCGGAGCGACAAGCGAGACAGTACGGGACGTACGGCGAGCTTGGCGCGAGGACCTGACGCAGCTATCGGCGAGCGGAGTAGGCTCCAGAGTTATTCACTCGCCCCAGACGTCTTTGAGAACGTTCACCCAGTTCTCGCCCATGATCTTGCGCACCACGCGCTCAGGATGGCCGCGCTTGAGCAGGGTTTCGGTAAGGTTCGGGAACTCGCCCACGGTGCGGATACCCAGCGGATTGATGATCTTGCCGAAGCTGGTCAGGCGGCGGGCGTAGCCCTTGTCGTGGGTCAGGTATTCGAAGAAATCCTGGCCATGGCCCTGGGTGAAGTCGGTACCGATACCGATGGCGTCTTCGCCGACGATATTCATGGTGTATTCGATGGCTTCGGCGTAGTCCTCGATGGTCGAATCGATGCCCTTGGCCAGGAACGGCGCGAACATGGTCACGCCGACAAAACCGCCGTGGTCGGCAATGAACTTGAGCTCTTCATCGGACTTGTTGCGCGGGTGCTCCTTGAGGCCCGACGGCAGGCAGTGGGAGTAGCAGACCGGCTTTTTCGATTCGAGGATGACTTCTTCCGAGGTCTTGGAGCCAACGTGGGAGAGGTCGCACATCACGCCGACGCGGTTCATCTCGGCGACGATTTCCCGGCCGAAACCCGACAGACCGCCGTCACGCTCGTAGCAGCCGGTGCCGACCAGATTCTGGGTGTTGTAGCACATCTGCACGATGCCTACGCCAAGCTGCTTGAACACCTCGACATAGCCGATCTGGTCTTCGAAGGCATGGGCATTCTGGAAGCCGAAGAGGATCCCGGTCTTGCCCAGCTCCTTGGCCTTGCGGATGTCGGCGGTGGTGCGCACCGGCATCACCAGGTCAGCGTTCTCGCGGATCAGTTTCTGGCTGGCGGCGATGTTGTTGATGGTCGCCTGGAACCCTTCCCACACCGACACGGTGCAGTTGGCCGCAGTCAGGCCACCCTTGCGCATGTCTTCAAACAGCTCACGGTTCCACTTGGCAATGATCAGCCCGTCGATAACGATGCTGTCGGCGTGCAGTTCGGCTGGGCTCATCAGGCTGTCCCCTTATTGGTGATTCATGCGCCGAATCGTCTGCCGGCGCTTTGGGTCAGCATATGCCTCGGTGCCTGGGCAGCCGGGTGCAAAAACGACAGGGGGTTTGCCGAAAGCGTCAATCCACGACAAAGGCTTACATAGCCGTCGGTTTGCCCGTCTGTTCTTTACCCCGCGCTTGGGCCAGAATCCGCCGCATCACTGGATGCTTCACGGAATTGGGACGACAGCTCAATGAAATCGATCTTCTTCGCATTGGCACTGATCGCGACCGGGGTACAGGCAGCTGAAGACGCTGACAACACCCCTTGCGATGCGGTCGAAAACGACGTCCAGACCCTGGAATGCTCGGCGTACAACAAGACCACCGCCGAACAACTGCTCAAGGACAACTACCAGGGTTTGCTGGAGCGGTTCAGGGCCGAGTACGCGAACAACAAGAGCCAACTGGCAGACATCACCAGCAAACTGCAGGTCGCCGAACAGCTCTGGGTCAAATCCAGGGACGCCGATTGCACAATCGCGCCATTCCCTGCCGCCGTGGGCAGCAAGGCCTACCTCATCGACCAGAACGACTGCCTGGCGAACAAGAGTGACGAGCGCTCGGAGTTCCTCGAATCACTGGCGCAGTGACTAAGCCACACCCCTCAACGACTATTGAAAAAGGCGACCTTCATGAAACTCTGCGGCATCGAAATCAAAGGCAGCGAAGCGATCATCGCCCTCGCCTCCCTCGACGGCCAGGCGCTCAGCCACGTCGCCATCGCCACCAAGAAAATCGCCCTGGACGATGACGACGAGGCCGCCAACGTCAAACTGTTCGCCGCACAAGTCGCTTCGTTCGTCCGCGAGAACTCGATCGACCGCATCGCGATCAAGAAGCGCAGCAAGAAAGGCGAATTCGCCGGCGGCCCGACCACCTTCAAGATCGAAGGTGTATTCCAACTGCTCGACAGCTGCGAAGTGACCCTGCTGTCACCGCAGACCATCAATGCGCAATCCAAGAAACACGACTTCGCCCTGCCGGCCACCCTCAACAAGTATCAGCATGAGGCTTATAAGGCGGCATGTTCGGCGTTGTTGAAGAAGTAGCCCCTGCATCGTGAGCCCTAAGTCGCATCGGGAAGCGGACGCCGGCACTAGCAGTTCTGCTAGTAGGCCGCACAAACTGTTTGAGACACAATAAAACCCTGAATCACCGGCCTTTCAGGGAGCACCTGCCGTGTGGAACCACAGCAAAACCCTGATCTGCCGCTACCGCTACGACCCACTGGATCGCTTGGCCGATTGCACCCCGACGACACAGGCCAACTCCCAACGCTTCTACCTCAAGGACCGCCTGGTCACCGAGGTTCAAGGTGCCGTGTGGCGCTCGATCGTGCAGCACGAAGACCAACTGCTGGCACAGCATCAGCACCATAACGGCTCGCTGGAAACCCACCTGCTCGTCACCGATCAACAACGCTCGGTGCTGGCTGTCCTCGACGCCTCCCGCCCCCAACACCTAGCCTACACACCCTATGGTCATCGCCCTCCAGAGAACGGCTTGCTCAACCTGCTGGGCTTCAACGGCGAACGGCCGGATCCTGTAACCGGGCATTATTTGCTGGGCAATGGTTACCGGGCGTTTAACCCGCAGCTGATGCGGTTCAACAGCCCAGACAGTTTGAGTCCGTTTGGGCAGGGTGGGTTGAATGCGTATGCATATTGCGATTGGGATCCGATGAATCAGTCGGACCCAAGTGGGCATTACAGCGTCCGTGGATTCTTTAAATTTATTGGACGCAAACTTGGTCTCCGACAATCGTCAAAGCGGCCGTTCCAACCGGATAAAATAATTGAGGGGGACGAGCGAGTACCAAGAGGAATGCCAATGGATAACATCAAGCAATGGGTATCTTCAACTTCTTCCAGTGCCGAGAGTGATCTGATTGGCTTCACTCAAATACCACGTTTGGGAGCAGTGCCAGAGAGAGCCCGTGAGGCACAGGTTGTTGGTGCACATAGAAGCAAAAACTTGCAGAGGGGAATTATTGATAGAGAATATGCGAGTGTCATGAAAAAAAATGGAGAGGTCCGCGGCTTAATGGTAGACAGCAGTTCATACATCACGAATCCAAGAAAAATAATGTGAAATGGTGGGTCAATGCAGTTTTGGACCGTTGAATCATTCCCACGCATAGGATCGATCATGCCTTGGCGGTACGTCGATCCTCCCGCGGGCACCGCGCAAAGCGTGTCCGATAACTGCGGGTAAAGTACGACGGCGATTCAAAGCCGCAGGCGATGCTCACCTCCAACACGCTCATGTCAGTCTGGCGCAGCAGTTGCCGGGCTTTTTCCAGGCGCAGGCCCAGGTAGAAATTGCTCGGCGTATCGTTGAGATGCAGGCGGAACAGGCGCTCCAGCTGACGGCGGGTGACTTTGATCGATTCCGCCAGCTCCAGGGTGCTCAGGGGCGGCTCGCTGTGCTGCTCCATTTCGCCAATCACCTGCACCAGCTTCTTGTTGCTGATGCCGTAGCGCGTGGCGATCTGCATGCGCTGGTGGTCCTTGCGCGGGCGAATGCGCCCCAGCACGAACTGCTCGCTGACCTCGATCGCCAGCTCTGGACCGTGGGCCTGGGCGATCAAGTCCAGCATCAAATCGATGGACGCGGTGCCGCCGGCCGAGGTGATGCGGCGACGGTCGATTTCGAACAGTTCCTGGGTCACGCTCAGCTGTGGATAAGTCTCCTTGAACGCCTCGATGGCTTCCCAGTGCAGGGTCACCCGATGGCCGTCCAGCAGACCCGCTTGGGCCAGGACAACACTGCCGGTATCGATCCCGCCGAGGGTGACGCCCTCGTGATCGAGACGGTGCAACCAGTGCTCCAGTGCCGGGTCGACGAACTTCAGCGGTTCGAAGCCGGCGACCACCAATAACGTCGCGCCTCTCTTCAATGGCTCCAGCGCCGCGTCGGCGTTGAGTGACATGCCGTTGCTGGCCAACACCGGCCCACCGTCGACGCTGAGCACGTGCCAGCGATACAACTCGCCGCGAAAGCGATTGGCGACCCGCAGCGGCTCGATCGCCGAGATAAATCCAATCGCCGAGAAACCCGGCATCAACAAGAAGTAGAAATCCTGGGACATGGGGCGCACTCGATAAGCGGGTAACGTGAGGGCGGTAGCGTGTGGACGTTGATACGCCACTTGCCACAGGCATTCAAGAGCACAGGTCGCTGCAGTGCAAGAGCTGGTCGCCGTGGTGCGCTTTCATCGGCCTTGAGCTGCGTAACTTGGCATCACCGGCGCACAAAGACGACCGGACCCACAATAACGAACTGCCGAGGAACCTGAGATGAAACGACTGATCAGCAGCTGTGTTCTTGCACTCAGTGGTAGCGCATTGCTGAGCGCCAGCGCCATGGCCGCCGACCCCGCTGCATGCCAGAACGTGCGCATGGGCGTGGTCAACTGGACTGACGTGATCGCTACCAGCGCCATGACCCAGGTCCTGCTCGACGGCCTCGGCTACAAGACCAAACAGACCAGCGCCTCGCAACAGATCATCTTCGCCGGCATCCGCGACCAGCGCCTGGATCTGTTCCTCGGCTACTGGAACCCGCTGATGACCCAGACCATCACCCCGTTCGTCGAGGCCAAGCAGGTCACAGTCCTGGCTGAGCCCAGCCTCAAGGACGCCCGCGCGACCCTGGCGGTGCCGACTTACCTGGCCGACAAGGGTCTGAAAAGCTTCGCCGACATCGCCAGGTTCGAAAAAGAGCTGGGTGGCAAGATTTATGGCATCGAGCCCGGTTCGGGTGCCAACACCCAGATCAAGGCGATGATTGCCAAGAACCAGTTCGGCCTGGGCAAATTCCAACTGGTCGAGTCCAGCGAGGCCGGCATGCTCGCGGCGGTGGATCGTGCCGTACGGCGCAAGGAAGCCGTGGTGTTCTTCGGCTGGGCGCCGCACCCGATGAACGTCAACGTACAGATGACTTACCTGACCGGCAGCCAGGACGCCCTGGGTCCGAACGAAGGCTCGGCCACCGTCTGGACCGTGACCGCCCCCAATTACGCCAGCCAGTGCCCGAACGTCAGCCGCTTGCTCAGCAACCTGACGTTCACCGCCGCAGATGAGAGCCGAATGATGCAACCGTTACTCGACCACAAGGACGCGTTCGAGTCGGCCAGACAGTGGCTCAAAGATCACCCGCAAGACCAGCAACGCTGGCTGGAAGGCGTGACCACTTTCGACGGCAAGCCGGCGGCCGAGAACCTGCAACTGACCAGCAAGTAAACCCCGACTCAATCACCGTTTCGCAGCCGAGCGTGGCTGCGAACGGGCTCCCTATGCCCCACAAAACCGGCCTGAAGGAAACTGCCCCATGAACCACGACGTCATCATCACCTGCGCACTGACCGGTGCTGGCGACACGACCGCCAAGAGCCCCCACGTGCCGGTCACTCCGAAACAGATTGCCGCCGCCGCGGTGGAAGCCGCCAAGGCTGGGGCCACGGTGGTCCACTGCCATGTGCGCGACCCGCAGACCGGCAAGTTCAGCCGTGACGTGGCGCTGTACCGCGAGTTGATGGAGCGCATTCGCGAAGCGGATGTCGACATCATCGTCAACCTCACCGCCGGCATGGGTGGCGACCTGGAAATCGGCGCCGGCGAGAACCCGATGGAATTCGGCCCCAACACCGACCTGGTCGGTCCGCTGACCCGCCTGGCTCACGTCGAAGCCCTGCTGCCGGAAATCTGCACCCTGGATTGCGGCACCCTCAACTTCGGTGACGGCGACACCATCTACGTCTCCACGCCGGCGCAACTGCGGGCCGGGGCTAAACGGATCCAGGAGCTGGGGGTCAAGGCCGAGCTGGAAATCTTCGACACCGGCCACCTGTGGTTCGCCAAACAGCTGATCAAGGAAGGCTTGCTCGACGATCCGCTGTTCCAGCTGTGCCTGGGCATTCCGTGGGGCGCGCCGGCCGACACCACTACCATGAAAGCCATGGTCGACAACCTGCCGGCCAATGCCGTGTGGGCCGGCTTTGGCATCGGTCGCATGCAGATGCCGATGGCCGCCCAGGCGGTGCTGCTGGGCGGCAACGTGCGGGTCGGGCTGGAGGACAACATCTGGCTGGACAAAGGCGTGCTAGCGACCAACGGCCAACTGGTCGAGCGCGCCGGCGAAATCCTCAGCCGCCTCGGCGCCCGCGTCCTGACCCCGGCCGAAGGGCGCAAGAAAATGGGCCTGGTCCAGCGCGGCTAAACCCAACCTACTTCTAACACCTGTGGGAGCGGGCTTGCCCGCGAAGAGGCCGGAGCATCCAAAACCTCTTCAGTGGTGATCCATCGCTTTCGCGGGCAAGCCCGCTCCCACAGGGATCGCCGGTAACTTTCAGGAAATCGCCATGAGCTTTATCACCGAAATCAAAACCTTCGCCGCATTAGGCAGTGGTGTCATCGGCAGCGGCTGGGTGTCCCGCGCCCTCGCCCATGGCCTGGATGTAGTGGCCTGGGACCCAGCACCCGGGGCCGAGGCGGCGCTGCGCAAGCGTGTCGCCAACGCTTGGGGCGCCCTGGAAAAACAAGGCCTGGCACCCGGTGCCTCACAGGATCGGCTGCGTTTTGTCGACACCATCGAGGCCTGCGTGAAGGACGCCGACTTCATCCAGGAAAGCGCCCCGGAACGCCTTGAACTGAAACTTGAACTGCACAGCAAGATCAGCGCCGCGGCCAAGCCTGATGCACTGATCGGTTCCAGCACCTCGGGCCTGTTGCCCAGCGAGTTCTTTGAGAGCTCGACCCACCCGGAACGCTGCGTGGTCGGCCACCCGTTCAACCCGGTGTACCTGCTGCCGCTGGTGGAAGTGGTCGGCGGCAAGCACACCGCGCCCGAGGCGGTACAGGCGGCCATGCAGGTCTATGAGTCCCTGGGCATGCGCCCCTTGCACGTGCGCAAGGAAGTGCCGGGATTCATCGCCGACCGCATGCTCGAGGCCTTGTGGCGCGAGGCGTTGCACCTGGTCAACGATGGCGTGGCCACCACCGGTGAGATCGACGACGCGATCCGCTTTGGCGCAGGCCTGCGCTGGTCGTTCATGGGTACTTTCCTCACCTACACCCTGGCCGGTGGCGATGCCGGGATGCGCCACTTCATGGCGCAGTTCGGTCCGGCCCTGCAACTGCCGTGGACCTACCTGCCCGCACCGCAGTTGACCGAAAAACTGATAGATGATGTGGTGGACGGCACCCGCGAACAGCTGGGCAACCACAGCATTGCGGCGCTGGAGCGCTATCGTGATGACTGCCTGTTGGCCGTATTGGACGCGGTGAAAAATACCAAGCAAAAGCACGGGATGAGCTTCAGCGACTAATGTATCGGCTGTTCTGGCGCTTTCGCGGGCAAGCCCGCTCCCACAGGTTTTCACTGCCCATGTGGGAGCGGGCCGGGCGGCGTTCCGCTTTCCCGCGAAAGCGCCAGTCCCGTCACCACCCCTATCGGAACCTGAAGCATGCCCACCCTCACCACCTACCAAACCACCATCATCCCTGACTGGGTCGACTACAACGGCCATCTGCGCGATGCCTTCTATCTGCTGATCTTCAGCTATGCCACCGACGCGCTGATGGACCAGTTGGGCATGGACAGCAACAACCGCGAGGCCACCGGCAACTCGCTGTTCACCCTCGAACTGCACCTCAATTACCTGCACGAAGTGAAGCTCGGCAGCGACGTCGAAGTGCGCACGCAGATCATCGGCCACGACCGCAAACGCCTGCACCTCTATCACAGCTTGCACCTGGCGGGAGAGGCACAGGAACTGGCGGGCAACGAGCAGATGCTGCTCCACGTCGACCTTGCCGGCCCGCGTTCGGCGCCGTTCAGCGAGCAGGTGACGAACAAGCTGCTGGCCATGACCGCGCTGCAATCAGACCTGCCCACTCCCGCCTATATCGGCCGGGTGATCGCCCTGCCGCCAGAAAAATAATCACAATAAAAAGGAGCGCCCATGAACACCGCCGCCCCCATTGCCGACTTTCGCCGTTACCCAATGATCAGCGCGTTGACCGCCGTGCAAACCCTGGCGGATCGCGTTTCAGTGCAGTGGGCTGATGGCCGGACGAGCCCCTTCCACCATCCCTGGCTACGGGATAATTGCCCCTGCGCCGAATGCGTCTACAGCGTGACCCGCGAGCAGGTCCTGGAGATCGTCGACGTCCCTGAAAACCTGCTCCCCCGCAACACCCGGGTGGACAGCGATGGCTGCCTGCACATCGACTGGCAGGACGGCCATGTCAGCCGCTTCGACCCCGGCTGGTTGCGCGCCCACGCCTATGACGATGCTTCCCGCGCCGAGCGCCGCGCCGCAAAACCGCAAAGCCAACTGTGGGACAGCCAGTTGCAGCTGCCGGTGTTCGAGTACCAGGCGCTGATGGAAGACTCCCAGGCTCTGCTGCAATGGCTGCTGGCACTGCGCGATATCGGCCTGAGCCAGGTGCGTGGCCTACCCACCGAGCCGGGCTCACTGACATCGATCGCCAAGCGGATTTCATTCATTCGCGAGAGCAATTTTGGCGTGCTGTTCAACGTGCAATCACGCGCCGACGCCGACAGCAACGCCTACACCGCCTTCAACCTGCCGCTGCATAGCGACCTGCCGACACGGGAGTTGCAACCGGGGCTGCAATTTCTGCACTGCCTGGTCAACGAAGCGCAGGGGGGCGAGAGTATTTTTGTCGATGGTTTTGCCATCGCCCACGCTTTGCGCCAGGAGGACCCCGAGGCTTTTCGTGCGCTGTGTGAAATCCCGGTGGAGTTTCGCAACAAGGACCGCCACAGCGACTACCGCTGCCAGGCACCGATCATTGCCCTCGATGCATTCGGACAAGTGGCGGAGATCCGCATGGCGAATTTCCTGCGCGGTCCGTTCGATGCTTCGGTCGAACAGATGCCCGACCTCTATCGGGCCTATCGGCGCTTTATCGCCATGACCCGCGAGCCCCGCTTCCGTCTGATCCAGCGCCTGCAGCCCGGCGAACTCTGGTGCTTCGACAACCGCCGGACCCTGCACGCCCGCAACGCCTTCGACCCCACCAGCGGGGCCCGGCACTTCCAGGGTTGTTATGTGGACCGCGATGAATTGTTGTCACGGATATTGGTGTTGCAGAGGTAGTGTCTGCGCGCGCATATAACGTGTTGGCTACTCTTCCAGATTCTGCGGTGGCTGGGCAGCCTCAAGAGCCTGTCTCTTTTCCACTGCCGCAGCAATGAGTGGAGCCATCTCACGCAACATATCCAAGTCTTTGTTGCTCTCATAGAGACTCAACCACTTACGCCGAGGCCTCATCACTCTTTCATCATCACGCAAAGGGAGCTTTTTCAGGGTGTTTTCAGCCCGCTCACGATACTCAGGGGGAATGGCATCGGTTGTCACTAATTGTAATGAAGGTAAGAGAATCTCAAACCATCCTTCTTGCACTTCAAAAGGGTCCAGCAAGCTCGCTGCCACCTGTTTGCTTTTCGAGCTGTTAACCCAGCCGTCGATGTACCGGTAGTTCGACCACTCGTAAGCAAGCGTCGGATTTTCATTGAAACTAATACCGTGATCGACTGTGCCACTTGGAATATACATTGCTGTATAACCACATCGATCATTAAATCCATCCGCAAGGTTAAGCCTGAAAGGAGACCATAAGTCGGTCGGTCTTTTCGCGGTTGGATTCGCCTCCAGCCACCTCTCGCCCCGCTTACGACATTTCTCATCAAACTTTTCTGGCTCGGCGATAGGATTTAATACCGGTGTCATTATTCTTTTCCTTTTAACCGCGCCTGGGGCTTACCTTGAGAGACAATCCATCGCGGCCAAAAATCATCAAGCCCAGGCAGAACACGTACTAGTTCGTCATGAATGGCTGATTTCGTTTTCAGCTTTTCCGGTAGTTGATCTTTGTCATTACGCATCCAAGCTTCAGCAGCTTCGATGGCTTCCTCCGCGGCAACGGACCGAGCCTGTTGCAGACCAAAGACATCTGAAACCAACCAATTCACCACATCTCCTTGCTTGGCCCACACCTCTTTAATGACCTTGGCCTCTCCCTCTTCGAGGTGGATATTGAATACTGCATCCTCTGACTCGATAAACTCCGGCTCAGCAGAAGCCAGTACCAACGGAGAGTGTGTTGCCACGATCAGCTGTACGGCGACCTCTTCTTGAGTCATCTCACGTACAACCTTGAGTAACGCCGGAACGATTCGACGCTGCCATTGCGGGTGCAAATGACACTCGACTTCATCGATTAGAAAAATAATCTCTTTAGCGGGCTTGATCCTTCGCTGCTTGCAGGCCCGCTTGTGACCGTTCCAAGTCCATACAAGCATGTAGGCCAGCGCTGCTATACGACGCATACCCGCGGAAGCATGAACAAGAGGGACGTCAAGACCATATGACATCCGTAACGTCGGATACTCGGTTTCATCTAGAGGACCGATGTGACAAGGTTCGCCAGGCAACAACTTTTCGATACCCGATGGAGACAACGCATCCAAGGCAATGGTCAACTCCTTGAAAGAGGAATCACCCGTCGTTCTCTGCCATCTGACCCAGTCATGAATCAGTCCATTACAGATATTTGTGCCCTTTTCGGACACAGCTCCCCTCCACACTTCATCAGGGGAAAAATTAAAGGCTCGAATTTTTTCCTCAGCGCCGGCCTGCTGATCGCTCCAATAGTTTCGTGCGGGATCCCACGCCGAAAAGCTACCATCCACCCCTGCATAAATAACAATTCCAGGAATCGACGGCCGAGCCTTTGGCTGACGCCAAACACCGTCCTTGAAGAGAATCTCACCCGCTTTGTCGCCAGCTGTCACCTTGCTGAAAGCAAACTCAATACTAGCCGAACTCGCAGACTCTCTAGGAATAGCCTCAGCGCCCCGAGCCCAAGTTCGCGTCAGAACCCACCAGGCAGCGTCCAGCAAGAAGCTTTTGCCAAGGCCATTGTCACCAGTGATGAAGTTGAGACGAGGCGCGAACTCAACGGGTCCAAACTTTTCAGCGGGACCAACACCTTTGAGAGACAAGAGTTTTAGCATTGCTTTACCTTCTGTTTTGCCTGAGAGCCAAAGCATAAGTCTGGTATGAACCGACTAGGCTTATGCGTTAACACATTTGGGACACAAGCCCAACGGTGTAAACAGCATATAGGCATTCCAATGTTTGAGCTGCGGCAATGCTAATGCCAAACAATGACCGGTAGCTATCCCCCCGCCTATGACCGTTAGGAAATAGGGCTCCTGAAGCAAAAAAAGCCCCGATCCAGCCGTGACTGGATCGGGGCCCAAGGTACTGTTGAGGAGCCGATGCGCGAGGGTGACCAAACCTTCGTGTAGCGAGCTGGGATCAGTGTGCCCAGTCCCGGACAGGGTGAGTTAGCCGAAAACGACCTGTTCATAGGTATTGCGGCCATCACGACAATTCGCCCTTGCCCACACCCCAAGCCCCCACCAGAATCGAATCACGACACCGTTCCCTGAAGAAGGATTGCGTCATGATGCACGCCGATTTGATAGACCAGGAAGACCTGCTGGGCCAACTGAAGTCATTGGGGTTTCAAGTACCGAGCGGCTCCACCGCCGAGCAGGCGTGCGAGTGTGCGGTGCGCGGCTTGAACGATGAGCGGGCCAATACCCTGCGGACCATGATCAAGCAGATGTACACCAGCAGCGCAACCATCCTGCCGGCCGTGCGCCAGGCCATCGACAAGCAGCTGTTGCCGGCATTGACGGCGTATCAGCAAAGCCGCAGCGCCTGATAAAACGCCTTCGCGGGCAAGCCCGCTCCCACACTGGATCTGTGTCGTTCACAAATCAATGTGGGAGCGGGCTTGCCCGCGAATAAAGGCGACTCGGTTTAAAGCCTTACGCTAGCAAACGTCGACTCATTACGCGCCTGGCTCAACGCCGACATCGGCCCGGACAACGGCGCCAGCACCAGTGCCTGCGGAATCGGCATCATCGCCACTTGCTGGGAGTTGTTGGAGCCAACACGTTCGTCACGCGGTGGAATGCCGAAGTATTCGCGGTAGCACTTGGAGAAGTGCGGCGTGGAGACAAAACCGCAGACCGAAGCCACCTCGATGATCGACATCGGCGTTTGCTTGAGCAACTGCCGGGCGCGGATCAGGCGCAGCTTGAGGTAATAGCGTGACGGTGAGCAGTGCAGGTATTTCTGGAACAGCCGCTCCAGTTGCCGACGCGACACAGCGACGTAGACCGCCAGTTCATCAAGGTCGATCGGCTCTTCCAGGTTGGCTTCCATCAGCGCGACGATTTCCTGCAGTTTCGGCTGGTTGGTGCCCAACATGTGCTTGAGTGGCACGCGCTGGTGATCCTGTTCGTTACGAATGCGCTCGTAGACAAACATTTCCGAAATCGCCGCCGACAATTCGCGGCCGTGATCGCGGCTGATCAGGTGCAGCATCATGTCCAGCGGCGCGGTGCCGCCAGAGCTGGTGAAGCGGTTGCGGTCGAGGGTGAACAAGCGGGTGCTCATGGCTACGCGCGGGAAGGCTTCCTGCATCGCGGCCAGGCATTCCCAGTGCACGCTGCAATCAAAACCGTCCAGCAACCCTGCGCAGGCCAGCGCCCAGCTGCCGGTGCATACGGCGCCGAGACGGCGCGATTGACGGGCCTGGCTTTGCAGCCATGACACGTGTTCGCGGGTCACCGTACGCTGGATGCCGATACCGCCACAGACGATGATGGTGTCCAGTGGCGGCGCTTTGTGCATGGAGGCGTCGGGGGTGATCTGCAGGCCGTCACTGGCCCAGACCTGGCCGCCGTCGACGGTGAGGGTCGTCCAGCGATACAGCTCGCGACCGGACAACTGGTTGGCCATGCGCAGGGGTTCGACTGCGGAGGCCAGAGAAATCAGCGTGAAATTGTCCAGCAGCAAAAAGCCGATGGATTGAGGCGCACGGTTCTGGGGTTGAGCCCCGGAGTTGAACGACGTCATCGCGGTATCTCCTCACACAAAGCGGGTGATGGCCTCAGGCGGAGGCTCTTGTTATGGCCATCGTTCTCGCGCGGGAGACGGGCTTTGTAATGACAGAGCAATTGCCATGCCTAAAGTTGAATGGCTATTCAATAACTCCTGAAAACGACGTCGCCGTGTGTCTATATATGTCTATAGAGCCCACTGGGCGAGTAAGGATTATCGGGGTGGCAAGTGCCGTGTCCCGCAGGCTGTGAGCAAATCGGTAGCACTTGTGGGAACAGGGCTACAGGCATCGGTGAAGAGTGTCACCGCAGGCACGGCTGACAGACGGTCCGGGCCGGATTGGATCCCTTGGCGGAAGTCGTGGGCTTATCTGAGAGCGACGCGCCAAAAGGTGGCGCGTCGCGGTGTGGGTGTTCATTTAGTGCGCAGTTTTGACTGGTCTGGCGGTATCGCGAGTTCTCAACACTCCACCGCACTCACCGCCAAGCCACCGCGCGAAGTCTCTTTGTATTTGTCATGCATGTCGGCTCCGGTGTCACGCATGGTGCGGATCACCCGATCCAGGGAAATGAAGTGCTGGCCATCGCCGCGCAAGGCCATCTGCGCCGCGTTGATCGCCTTCACCGCGGCAATTGCGTTGCGCTCGATACAGGGCACTTGCACCAGGCCGCCGACCGGGTCGCACGTCAGCCCCAGGTTATGTTCCAGGCCGATTTCCGCCGCGTTGCACAATTGTTCCGGCGTGGCCCCGAGAATCTCCGCCAGCCCGGCCGCGGCCATGGCGCAGGCAGAACCGACCTCGCCCTGGCAGCCGACCTCGGCGCCGGAAATCGACGCGTTCTTCTTGCACAGGATGCCCACGGCCGCGGCACCGAGAAAGTAATCGACCACATTGGCGTCGGTCACTGCCTCGCTGAACTTCATGAAGTAATGCAGCACTGCCGGGATGATCCCCGCCGCGCCGTTGGTCGGCGCCGTGACCATGCGCCCACCGGCAGCATTTTCTTCGTTGACCGCCAGAGCAAACAGGTTGACCCACTCCATGGCGCTCAAGGTCGAGCCGATCACATTGGGCTTGCCCAGCTCTTGCAGGCTGCGATGCAACTTGGCGGCGCGCCGGCGCACGTTCAGGCCACCCGGCAGGATGCCTTCGTGTTTGAGGCCCTGCTCGACGCAATCCTGCATGGCGCGCCAGAGCTTCATCAGGCCGCTGCGGATTTCTTCTTCCGAACGCCAGACTTTCTCGTTCGCCATCATCAATTCGGCGACCCGCAGGTTGTGTTTCTGACACAGCGCAAGTAACTCCACCGCGCTGGAAAAGTCGTAGGGCAGCACGGTGCGATCCAGGTCCATCACGCCACTCGACGCCTGGGCCTCATCCACCACAAAACCGCCACCGACCGAATAGTAGGTATCGCGGTGCAGCTCGCCCGCCTCACCTTCAGCCACCAGCGACATGGCGTTGGGATGGAATGGCAGGTTTTCGTCGATCAGGCGCATATCCCGCGACCAGACGAAGGGCACCGGCAAGCGCCCATCGAGCAGCAAGGTCTGGGTTTCACGCAGGATCTCGATACGGATGCCGATTAACGACGGATCGATCGCATCCGGCCATTCCCCCATCAAGCCCATGATCACCGCATTGTCGCTGCCATGGCCGATACCCGTGGCCGACAACGAACCATACAGCTGCACCTCAATGCGTCGTACCTGCTCCAGCAGGCACTTTTCCCGCAGCGACTCGACGAACAACGCGGCTGCGCGCATGGGGCCGACGGTGTGTGAGCTGGAGGGGCCGATGCCGATTTTGAACAGGTCGAAAACACTGATAGCCATGACGTACGGGACTCCTCGATGAGCGGATTCCAGGCGTCAAAGCGCCTGGCGACGGAGCTGCTACGCTCAAGCAGCAATCCGTTGACTGGCCGCATCATCAGGCTTTTGCGAGGTCGTTCGACGTCTCACACCGACGTAACCATGCCCACTAACGCCGCTGGCCGCAGACGACACATTACGGCGTATTTTTTGCGGTGCAGAGCGCTGAAAAGGTCCGAATAAAGCTGTAAACGACCTCGCTGACACTGGATGCGACCCTCCCTGTACTGGATACGACGCACCCTGTAGGCGTCAGATTTTCACTGGTACATGATCGGTTACGACTCGATTGCGAGGCGCCGGGGCAGAGCAGTCGCCAGGCGCCACCAACCGCAACACTTATAAGTGCGGTGTCCGGTCGGAACACCGCCAAAAAAAACACCAAGGAGTCCACCTATGAAAGGTTCCCCGTCGTTGTTGTTGGCCGCCATGCTGAGTCTGCCGGTGCTGGCTCAAGCCGCAGAACCGGCTCAATGCAGCACCGTAAACTTCTCCGATGTTGGCTGGACCGACATCACCGTGACGACCGCCACCACCAGCGTCATCCTCGACGCCCTCGGCTACAAGACCAAGACCACGATGATCTCCGTGCCCGTGACCTACAAGTCGCTGGCCGACGGCAAGAACATGGACATCTTCCTCGGCAACTGGATGCCGACCATGGAAAACGACATCAAGCCGTACCGCGAGGCCGGCACCGTGGAGACCGTGCGCGCCAACCTGGAAAACGCCAAGTACACCCTCGCGGTGCCAGAGGCGCTGTACGAAAAAGGTCTGAAGGATTTCGCCGACATCGCCAAGTTCAAGAAGGAGCTGGACGGCAAGATCTACGGGATCGAGCCGGGCAACGACGGCAACCGCATGATCCAGAGCATGATCGACAAGAACGCCTTCGGTCTCAAGGACGCTGGTTTCAAGGTCGTCGAATCCAGCGAAGCCGGCATGCTGTCCCAGGTTGAGCGCGCCTCGCGCCGCAACACCGACGTGGTGTTCCTGGGCTGGGAACCGCACCCGATGAACACCCGATTCAAGATGAAGTACCTGACCGGCGGGGACGAGTTCTTTGGTCCCAACTATGGCCAGGCCACCATCTACACCAACACTCGCAAGGGCTACAGCCAGGAGTGCAGCAACGTTGGCCAGTTGCTGAAGAACCTGTCGTTCACCCTGAACATGGAAAGTACCCTCATGGGTAACGTTCTGGACGACAAGATCAAACCGGACGCGGCTGCCAAAGCGTGGCTGAAGAACAACCCACAGGTCCTCGATACCTGGCTCGCTGGCGTCACCACCATTGACGGTAAACCAGGGCTGGAAGCCGTGAAAGCCAAACTCGGGCAGTAATCGCGACGCCGGGCGAGCGTGCTCGCCCGGGCTGTTTTTTTCCTTGCATGCGGACGTTCACTACCATGCTGATTGATCAGAAAATCCCTTTAGGCCAGTACATCGCTGCCTTCGTTGAATGGTTGACGCAAAACGGCGCCAATACCTTCGATGCGATTGCCACGACACTGGAAACGATGATCCACGGCGTGACGTTTGCGCTGACCTGGTTCAACCCGCTGGCATTGATCGGCCTGATCGCCTTGCTGGCGCACTTCATTCAACGCAAATGGGGCCTGACCGGCTTCGTCATCCTGTCGTTCCTGCTGATCCTCAACCTGGGTTACTGGCAGGAAACCATGGAAACCCTGGCCCAGGTGTTGTTCGCCACCCTGGTCTGCGTGCTCATAGGCGTGCCGTTGGGCATCGTCGCTGCGCATAAACCGATGTTCTACACCATGATGCGTCCGGTACTCGATCTGATGCAGACCGTACCGACGTTCGTGTACCTCATTCCTACCCTGACCCTGTTCGGTCTGGGTGTTGTCCCGGGGCTGATCTCCACGGTGGTGTTCGCGATTGCCGCGCCCATCCGCCTGACCTACCTGGGCATTCGTGATGTGCCACAAGAACTGATGGACGCCGGCAAGGCCTTCGGCTGCTCGCGCCGGCAGTTGCTCTCGCGAATAGAACTGCCCTATGCGATGCCGAGCATCGCGGCCGGTATCACCCAGTGCATCATGCTGTCGTTGTCGATGGTGGTGATTGCCGCGCTGGTGGGTGCCGATGGCCTGGGCAAACCCGTGGTCAACGCACTGAACACCGCCGATATCGCCCTGGGCTTTGAAGCCGGGCTGGCGATCGTCCTGCTGGCAATCATGCTCGACCGTATCTGCAAACAACCCGATGCCAAAGTAGTAGGGGGTGACGCATGAGCATAATCCGCTTCGATAACGTCGACGTTATCTTCGCCAAGGATCCACGCGAGGCCCTCAAGCTGCTGGACCAGGGCATGACCCGCAATGAAATCCTGAAAAAGACCGGCCAGATCGTTGGCGTGGAAAAGGCCAGCCTGGACGTCGAGAAAGGTGAAATCTGCGTGCTGATGGGCCTCTCCGGCTCCGGCAAATCGAGCCTGCTGCGTTGTATCAACGGCCTGAACACGGTGAGCCGCGGCAAGCTGTTCGTCGAGCACGAAGGCCGGCAGATCGATATCGCCTCGTGCACCCCGGCAGAGCTGAAAATGATGCGCACCAAGCGCATCGCCATGGTGTTCCAGAAGTTCGCCCTGATGCCCTGGCTGACCGTGCGCGAGAACATCAGCTTTGGCCTGGAAATGCAGGGTCGTCCCGAAAAGGAACGACGCAAGCTGGTAGACGAGAAGCTTGAGCTGGTGGGCCTGACCCAATGGCGCAACAAGAAACCCGATGAGCTGTCCGGCGGCATGCAGCAACGTGTCGGCCTGGCTCGCGCCCTGGCGATGGACGCCGACATCCTGCTGATGGACGAACCCTTCTCGGCCCTCGACCCGCTGATCCGCCAGGGGCTGCAGGACGAACTGCTGGAACTGCAACGCAAACTGAGCAAGACCATCGTGTTCGTCAGCCACGACCTCGATGAGGCGCTGAAACTTGGCAGCCGCATCGCGATCATGAAGGACGGCCGGATCATCCAGTACAGCAAGCCCGAAGAGATTGTGCTCAACCCGGCCGACGACTATGTGCGCACCTTCGTCGCCCACACCAACCCGCTCAACGTGCTCTGCGGTCGCAGCCTGATGCGCACCCTGGACAACTGCAAACGCATCAACGGTTCGGTGTGCCTGGACCCGGGCGGCGATTCGTGGCTGGACCTGGCCGAAGGCAACACCATCAAGGGCGCCCGTCAGAACGGTGCAAGCCTGGACCTGCAGAATTGGGTTCCGGGGCAAGCGGTAGAAGGCCTGGGCCGACGGCCGACCCTGGTGGACTCCAGCATCGGCATGCGTGACGCGCTGCAGATTCGTTACCAGACCGGCAACAAGCTGGTGCTGCACGACAATAACCATGTGGTGGGGATTCTCGGCGACAGCGAGCTGTACCACGCGCTGCTTGGCAAGAACCTGGGATAGACCAGACAGCAGACACAAAAACGCCGCGAGAGGATCGCGGCGTTTTTGTTTATAGGGAAATCTGGGTATGCAGGTTGACGCTAGTGGCGCCATCGCGGGCAAGCCCGCTCCCACAAGGACGGTGTTCATCCTGTGGGAGCGGGCTTGCCCGCGATGAATACGGCGCAGTGCTTAAGATGAAACACCGCGCCTTATCGAAACTCAGCTATAGACACGGCCAAGGAGCTGCCGATGGCTTTCAAACTGATCGAGCACGTCACGGGTGATCTGATCCTGGGTGAAGCCCATCAAGTCGTACTCCTGGCTGCCGTTGTGCAGGTACACCTCGGCGCGGTAGTAACGGGTGCGGGTTTCGTCCGGGCTCGGCGATTCGCTTGGCGCCGCCAGATAACCGTCCAGGCTGACTTCGTAGACAAACGGGTTGCCCTCTTCCATCTCGATCCGCAGGCCCATGCAGCGCTTGGCTTTGCCCAGCAGCGTTTGCACGTCCAGCCCTTGCGTGCGCAACTGCACCGCCGCGTCTTCCAGCGCCGGGCTCACGTGTTTGTCCATGAAACGTTGCACGATCGCCTGGGTCGGTTGCAGTTCCAGTGCCGTCAGCCTCTCGCTGAAACCACGACGACCACGCGCCGCCAGCTCGGCCTGTTCCTGTTCGATCTGCACGTCCTGGCGCATGGCCTTGTGCAAGCCGAACATGAAGCACACCAGCACCACCGAGAACGGCAGCCCGGCCAGCACCACCATGGTTTGCATGGCTTCGAAGTTACCGGCGAACAACAGGCCGATGGTCACCAGGGTGATCACGACCGACCAGAAGATCCGCAACCAGTGCGGCGCATCTTCATCGACGTTGCCGCCCTTGCAGGACAGGTTCGCCATCATCACCGCGCCGGAGTCGGCCGGGGTCAGGAACAGCACGAAGCCGACAAAGATCGACACCCCGATCACCACTTTCGATGCCGGGTAATGCTCGAGCAACTGATAGATCGCCATCGACGGCTGCTCGAGTGCCGTCTTGCCCAGCTCCACCGCCCCCTGGTTCATCACCAGGTCCAGGGCCGAGTTGCCGAAGATCGACAGCCACGCCAAGGTGAAGCCCAGCGGAATCAGGAGCACACCGGCGACCAGTTCACGCACGGTCCGGCCACGGGAAATACGCGCGATGAACATGCCGACGAAAGGTGCCCAGGAAATCCACCAGGCCCAGTAGAACAGGGTCCACAGGCCCAGCCAGCGCTCGGACTTGGCGGTGTCGGCTTCGTACACATACAGGTCGAACGTCTTCAGCACCACGCCGTTGAGGTAGTCACCGACGTTCTGCACAAAACCGTTGAGCAGGTGCAGGGTCGGGCCGAACAACAGCACAAAGATCAGCAGGCCACTGAACAGCACGATGTTCAGGTTGGACAGGCGACGAATGCCGTTTTCCACACCCGACACGGCCGCGATGGTCGCCACGGTGCTCATCACGATGATCACGATCAGCAGGTTGGTATTGCTGTGCTCCATGCCGAACAGGTTCTCCAGCCCCGACGACACCTGCAGCGAGCCAATCCCCAGGTTGGTCACCAGGCCCAGCAGGGTCACGAACATGCCGAAGCCGTCCACCGCATGCCCGGCCGCACCCTTGACCCAGCGCTCGCCGACCAGCGGATAGAGCGCAGAACGCAGCGCCAGCGGCTGGTTGTGACGGTAGGCAAAGTACGCCACGGCCAGGCCGACCAGGGCGTAGATCGCCCAGCCGTGCAGGCCCCAGTGCAGGAACGTCAACTGGACTGCCTGGCGCGCGGCCAACTGGCTGCCCGCCACGCCTTCCGGCGGGTTGAAGTAGTGATCCAGAGGCTCGGATGCGCCGAAGTACAACAGCGAGATGCCGATACCGGACGAGAACAGCATCCCGGCCCAGGCGCCATAGCTGAAGTCCGGGGTATCGTCCTTGCTGCCCAGCTTGAGCTTGCCGTAGGAGGAAAACGCCAGGCCGACCACAAACACCAGGTAGGCGGCGATCACCACCATGTAGTACCAGCCAAAGCTGCGCGACAACCAGGCCTGGGCAATCCCCAGCATTCTCCCGGCTTCTTGCGGCGCGGCAATGAGAATGGCGGTCAACAGCAGGATCAACGCGGTAGAGGTGTAGAACACCCAACCGTTGACCGTCACCTTCTCGGGTGGGGTCTTTATCAGAGAGGCAGAACTCATTGCACAGATGCTCCAGGCAGTGCGGGAGAAGGACACAAGGCAAAGCAGCACCCGACTAATCGGTTAGTGGGCAGCCGACCGACGGGTGATATAAAGACACCCCGAAAAAAGCCCGAAGCCCGCAAGCGCCAGAGCGCGTGGGTTTCGAGCATTTTTGGATGCCGTTTTTCCGCCAACCGTACGTAGGAAAAACCTGTAGGTAGCGACGATTTGTCGCAGATCTTATTCTTTGTTGATTGAACGTTCAATCAAAACAAAATAGACTGGCCTTCAATCCGACAGACGTTTTGCGCCTGTCGGAAGGCCTAAGGAGATGTGCAGATGCCCAAGGTCGGTATGCAACCCATCCGCCGCCAGCAATTGATCGAAGCCACCTTGCTGGCCGTAGATCAGGTCGGTATGGGGGACGCCAGCATTGCGCTGATCGCCCGTTTGGCTGGTGTCTCGAATGGCATCATCAGTCACTACTTCAAGGACAAGAACGGCCTGATCGCCGCCACGGCGCAGTACCTGATGAGCGTCCTCAGCGAGAACGTCACTGCGCGCCGTCAGGCGCTGGAGGACAACAGCCCGCGGGCACACCTGCAGGTGATTATCGAAGGCAACTTCGACGCCAGCCAGGTCAATGGCCCGGCAATGAAAACCTGGCTGGCCTTCTGGGCCACCAGCATGCACCACCCGTCTTTGCACAGGTTGCAGCGGATCAACGATCACCGCTTGTATTCCAACCTGTGCTGCCAGTTCCGCCGAGTGTTGCCGCTTGAACAAGCGCGCAGTGCAGCCCGCGGCCTGGCAGCCCTGATTGACGGCCTGTGGTTGCGCGGCGCGCTGTCGGGAGATGCTTTCGACACCACGCAAGCGCACCAGATTGCGTACGAATACATGGATTTCCAACTGGCCAAGCAGGCGTGCTAGAGCACACATAAAACGCTCAGCCCCTGAACTGTCGCGGATCGGTGATGCCACATCAATAAGGCAGCACCGTTGCGACCAACGCCAACCACTTATGCACTTGCGAGGACTTTATGGCCCGTTTCGAACTGCAAAAACTCTACATCGACGGCGGCTACACCGACGCTGGCAGCGACGCCACCTTCGAAGCCATCAACCCGGGTAACGGTGAAGTTCTCGCCAACGTGCAACGTGCCACTTTCGACGACGTTGAACGCGCCGTTGTCAGCGCCGAAAAAGGCCAGAAGATCTGGGCCGCGATGACCGCCATGGAGCGTTCGCGCATCCTGCGCCGCGCCGTCGACATCCTGCGTGAGCGCAACGACGAACTGGCCGCCCTGGAAACCCTGGACACCGGCAAGTCGTACTCCGAAACCCGCTACGTCGACATCGTCACCGGTGCTGACGTGCTGGAATACTACGCCGGCCTGGTGCCCGCCATCGAAGGCGAGCAGATCCCGCTGCGCACCACTTCGTTCGTCTACACCCGTCGCGAGCCGCTGGGCGTCGTGGCCGGCATCGGCGCGTGGAACTACCCGATCCAGATCGCCCTGTGGAAATCCGCCCCGGCCCTGGCGGCGGGCAACGCGATGATCTTCAAGCCGAGTGAAGTGACGTCCCTGACCACCCTGAAACTGGCCGAGATCTACACCGAAGCCGGCGTTCCAGATGGCGTGTTCAACGTCCTGACCGGCAGCGGCCGTGAAGTCGGCACCTGGCTGACCGAGCACCCGCGCATCGAGAAGATCTCCTTCACTGGCGGCACCGACACCGGCAAGAAAGTCATGGCCAGCGCCTCGAGCTCCTCGCTCAAGGACGTGACCATGGAACTGGGCGGCAAGTCCCCGCTGATCATCTTCGACGACGCCGACCTCGATCGCGCCGCCGACACCGCCATGATGGCCAACTTCTACAGCTCCGGTCAGGTCTGCACCAACGGCACCCGCGTATTCGTGCCGAGCCACCTGAAAGCCGCTTTTGAAGCCAAGATCGCCGAGCGTGTTGCGCGCATCCGTGTGGGCGACCCGCAAGACGAGAACACCAACTTCGGCCCGCTGGTCAGCTTCGCCCACATGGAAAGCGTGCTGGGCTACATCGCCAAGGGCAAGGAAGAAGGCGCCCGCGTACTGTGCGGCGGGAACCGCCTGACCGAAGGCGAATTCGCCAAGGGCGCGTTTGTGGCACCGACCGTGTTCACTGACTGCACCGACGAGATGACCATCGTGCGTGAAGAAATCTTCGGCCCGGTGATGAGCATCCTCACTTACGAAACCGAAGAAGAAGTGATCCGTCGTGCCAACGACACCGACTTCGGCCTGGCCGCCGGTATCGTCACCAAGGACCTGAACCGCGCCCACCGCGTGATTCATCAGCTCGAAGCCGGTATCTGCTGGATCAACGCCTGGGGCGAATCCGACGCCAAGATGCCGGTCGGTGGCTACAAGCAGTCGGGCGTGGGCCGTGAGAACGGCATCAGCTCGCTGAACAACTTCACACGCATCAAATCGGTACAGGTCGAACTGGGCGATTACGCCTCGGTGTTCTAAGACCCGAGTCTTGTATTGCCCGCGAGGGCCTCTTCGCGGGCAAGTCGAATCGTCGCACCGCCGCTCCCACAGGTTTGGAGTCGCCCATCAAATCTGTGGCAGCCCCCAATCCTTGTGGGAGCTGGCTTGCCAGCGATTCGAGTGCGCAGCACTCGCCGAGGCCTGACCTGAACCAACTTTAAAGAGGGTGCATCCAATGTCCCAAGAATACGACTACATCATTGTGGGTGCCGGCTCCGCCGGTAACACCCTGGCGACCCGTCTGACCGAAGACGAAGGCGTCACCGTCCTGCTGCTGGAAGCCGGCGGCCCGGACTATCGTTTTGACTTTCGCACACAAATGCCGGCAGCCCTGGCGTTCCCGCTGCAAGGCCGACGCTACAACTGGGCCTACGAAACCGATCCAGAGCCACACATGGACGGTCGCCGGATGGAATGCGGTCGCGGCAAGGGCCTGGGTGGCTCGTCCCTGATCAACGGCATGTGCTACATCCGTGGCAACGCCATGGACTACGACGGCTGGGCCAAGATCCCGGGCCTGGAAGACTGGACCTACCTGGACTGCCTGCCGTATTTCCGCAAGGCGGAAACCCGCGACATCGGCGCGAACGACTACCACGGTGGCGAAGGCCCGGTCAGCGTAACCACCCCTAAAGCCGGCAACAACCCGCTGTTCCACGCGATGGTTGAAGCAGGCGTACAGGCCGGTTACCCGCGCACTGAAGACCTCAACGGCTATCAGCAAGAAGGTTTCGGTCCGATGGACCGTACCGTCACGCCTAAAGGCCGTCGCGCCAGCACCGCTCGCGGCTACCTGGACACCGCCAAAAAGCGTTCGACCCTGAACATCGTCACCCACGCCCTGACCGACAAGATTCTGTTTGAAGGCAAGCGTGCGGTCGGCGTGCGTTACCTGGTCGGCAGCGCCGAAGAGCGGGTTGAAGCCCGTGCCCGCAAGGAAGTGCTGGTGTGCAGCGGCGCGATTGCGTCCCCGCAACTGCTGCAACGTTCCGGCGTCGGCCCGGCCCAGCTCCTGGAAAGCCTGGACATCCCAGTCGTTCACGACCTGCCGGGCGTGGGCGAGAACCTGCAGGATCACCTTGAGCTGTACCTGCAATACGCCTGCACCCAGCCGGTGTCCCTGTACCCCTCGCTGCTCTGGTACAACCAACCGGCCATCGGTGCCGAGTGGCTGTTCAACGGCACCGGGATCGGCGCCAGCAACCAGTTCGAAGCCGGCGGTTTCATCCGCACCCGTCCTGACTTCGAGTGGCCGAACATCCAGTACCACTTCCTGCCGGTGGCGATTAACTACAACGGCAGCAACGGGGTGAAAGAGCACGGTTTCCAGGCACACATGGGCTCCATGCGTTCACCAAGCCGCGGGCGGATCCAGGTCAAGTCCAAGGACCCGCGCCAGCACCCGAGCATCCTGTTCAACTACATGGCCAGCGAGCAGGACTGGCAGGAATTCCGTGACGGCATCCGCCTGACCCGGGAAATCATGCAGCAGCCGGCCCTGGACGCGTTCCGTGGTCGCGAGCTGAGCCCGGGCATCGAGGTGCAAACCGACGAGCAACTGGACACCTTCATCCGCGAGCACGCCGAAACCGCGTTCCACCCGTCCTGCTCGTGCAAGATGGGCACCGACGAGATGGCAGTGGTCGATGGTGAAGGTCGCGTCCACGGGATGCAGGGCCTGCGCGTCGTCGATGCCTCGATCATGCCGCTGATCACCACCGGCAACCTGAACGCACCAACGATCATGATCGCCGAGAAAATCGCCGACAAGATCCGCGGTCGCCAGCCGTTGCCACGCAGCCAGGCCAAGTACTACGTCGCGGGCGACGCCCCGGTACGTGGCAAGCCGCTGCGGGAAGTGAGCCGGACCGCGCAATAACCCGGCGCTTCGGCGCATCGCGGGCAAGCCCGCTCCCACAGGAGAATGAGGTCTCTTGTGGGAGCGGGCTTGCCCGCGATGGCGTCCGACCAGACGCCACACCCCCTCCCTCCTGCACCTATACCACCCTTGCCCCCACCCCCCGCGCCGGCCTACTCTAGGCACCGCGCAAACGTTTCACCCCCCGCCCCACCGACAAGCCGCCACCTGGCTGGCCACGAGGCTTACTCATGTTTGATGTCGTGTCTTCGAGCAAATGGCCCACCGGCTATCTGATCAATCCCAACGTAGAACCCCTCGATCCAAAATGGCTGACCGAGTTCAGCAAGATCCCCGCCGCCGCAGTCAGTGACTGCCTGGGACGCAACGTCGGAGGCCTGGGGCTCAAGGCCTTCCATGGCAATGCGCCGATGCTCGGCAGTGCCCTGACTGTGCGCGTACGCCCCGGCGACAACCTGATGATCCTCAAGGCCATGCAGATGGCCCGTCCCGGTGACGTACTGGTGATCGACGGCAGCGCCGACCTGACCCGCGCCGTGTTCGGCGGCATCATGCGCGCCATGGCGCTCAAGGCCGGTATCGTCGGCGTGGTGATCAACGGCGCCCTGCGCGACCTCGACGAATGGCAGACCGGCGAGCTGCCGGCCTATGCCATCGGTGGCGTGCACCGGGGCCCGAGCACCGACGGTGGTGGCGAGATCAACGTACCGATCTCCTGCGCCGGCATGCTGGTAGCGCCTGGCGACCTGATGATCGGCGACGGTGACGGCGTCGTCGCCGCTGCCCGCGCCGAATTGCCGGAACTGTTGGTGCGTTGCCACGACCTGCTGGCCCGCGAACAGGCTACGCTTGCCGCTATCGAAGCCGGCACCCTGGACCCGGATCGTTTCGACGCCATCCTGCGCGCCAAGGGTTGCCCGGTCTGACGCCAAAAGCATCGCGAGCAAGCTCGCTCCCACAGGTTCGAGGTTGGATCACAAAACCTGTGATCCAACCCACAAGGAGGTTCGTGCATGTTCGATTTCCACCCCCAGCTCAAGCAGCGCTTCGCTGCCCTGCGCACCGGCGCTGAATTTTTTTCGCTGCGCTACGTGCGCGAGTCTGGCCAGTACCTGTCGGTACGCAAGAACGTCGCCGAGCCACCTCACCTGAGCCGCGACGAAGGCGCGATGCTGACCGCCCGGGTCAATGGCGTCGAGGCCTATGCCGCGACCAACGACCTGTCGCCCGCCGGCCTGCAGGCCGCCCTCGACCGCGCCGAACAACAGGCCCGCGCGCTCGCGGCCCACGCCCTGCTCGATCTGCGCCAGCACGCCGTCTCCAGCGAACGTGGCGACTACCTGTCACCGGATCTGCAACAGCCCTTCCCGTCCCTCAGCGAGTGCTACCAACTGCTCGGCGCCGAATCCGCCGCCGTGCCCAAGGACGAGCGCCTGGTGAACTGGCAGGTCAGCATCGGCATCAACCATGTCGAGCAGATTTACCTCAACAGTGCCGGCGCCGAACTGCGCCAGGCGCAACGTTTTGTCTACCCGGGCCTGGACGTCACCGCCTACGACGGCAATGACAGCCAGACCCGCAGCCTGGGCCGCGAGAACTTCGGCCAGCAAGGCAGCGCCGACGTCATCAATCGTTGCGGGCTGATCGGTGCCGGCCCCCTGGTCGCCGACCAGGCCCTGCAACTGCTGCTCGCCCCCAACACCCCGCAAGGCCCGCGCGACCTGCTGCTGATGCCCGACCAGATGATGCTGCAGATTCACGAATCCATCGGCCACCCGCTGGAACTGGACCGCATCCTCGGTGACGAGCGCAATTACGCCGGTACCAGCTTCGTCAAGGCCAGCGACTTCGGCCACCTGCAATATGGTTCCCGGCTGCTCAACGTGACCTTCGACCCGGACATTCCCGAAGAGCTCGCCAGCTACGGCCATGACGACGACGGTACTGCCGCCAGCAAGCAGTTCCTGATCCGCGAGGGCCGGCTGGAACGTCCGTTGGGCGGTGCGCTGTCGCAGTTTCGCGCCGGTCTCGACGGCGTCGCCAACAGCCGCGCCTGCGGCTGGAACCGGCCGCCGATCGACCGCATGGCCAACCTCAACATCGAACCGGGCGAGCAGTCCCTGGAGCAACTGATTGGCGGCATCGAACACGGCGTGCTGATGTCGACCAACCGCTCCTGGTCCATCGACGATGCGCGCAACAAGTTCCAGTTCGGCTGCGAGTGGGGCCAACTGATCGAGAACGGCGAACTCAAGGGCGTGGTGAAGAATCCCAACTACCGGGGCATCAGCGCGCAGTTCTGGAACAACCTCAGTGCCGTAGGCGACCGCAGTACGCTCAAGGTGCTGGGCACGCCGAACTGTGGCAAAGGCGAACCGAACCAGGTGATCCGCGTGGGTCATGCCTCGCCAGCCTGCGTATTCAGCAACATTGATGTGTTTGGGGGAGATGCCTGATGAGTAGTGCATTGAGTCAGGTTGAACAGTTCAAGGCCCTGGTGTCGTGGCTGCGCAGCGCCCTGCGCGAGTCGGAGCAATTCACCTTGAGCTATGCCGCCGAGTCCTCGGCGTTCGTGCGCTTCAACCACGCCAAGGTGCGCCAGGCCGGAGAGGTGCAACAGGCCAGCCTGGGCTTCAAGCTGATCGACGAGGGCCGGCATGCCGACCTCAACATCACCCTGGCCGGCGACCCGCAAGTCGACCAGTTGCGTCTGGCCGAGGGTCTGCAGCAATTGCGCGAGACCCTGCCCTTGCTGCCACCGGACCCGTACCTGCTGCTCAACCACAGTGGCTGGCAGAGCAAGCAAGTGCAGGAGCATCCGCTGCCAGACACCGCCCAGGTGGTGGAACAGATCGCCCGCGCGGCCGAAGGCCTGGACCTGGTCGGTTTTTATGCCGCCGGCCCCATCAGCCGGGGTTTCGCCAGCTCGGCTGGGGCTTTCGGTTGGCACCAGGCCAACAGCTTCAACTTCGATTTCAGCCTGTTCCACGCCAACGGCCAGGCGGTAAAGGCCAGCTACGCTGGGCACGACTGGAGCGATGCCGGTTTTGCCAAGCGCTTCGAACAGGCGCGCGAGCAACTGGAGTTTCTGGGCCGCCCCCTGCATACCCTGGCACCCGGGCAATACCGGGCCTACCTGGCACCGGCCGCGCTCGACGAGATTCTCGGCATGCTCTGCTGGGGTGGTTTCTCGGCGCAGTCGATTGCCAGCAAAAGCAGCCCGCTGCAAAAACTCTACGGCGGCGACCAGCACTTCAGCCCGCTGCTGGATCTTGCGGAGAAAGTCAGCGGTTCCCTGAGCCCGGCATTTTCCGGCGAGGGCTACCCACGCAGCGACCTGGCATTGATTGTCGCCGGCGCGGCAGGTGAACAACTGGTGAGCTCGCGCAGCGCTGCCGAGTATGGCCTGACCGCCAACGGTGCCGGCGGCGGTGAGTCGCCCAGCGCCCTGAACATGGCCGCCGGCACCTTGCACGAAGCCGAGATTCTCAAGCAACTGGGCACCGGCCTGTACATCAGCAACCTGTGGTACCTGAACTACTCGGACCAGCCGGCCGCGCGCCTGACGGGCATGACCCGTTTCGCCACCTTCTGGGTCGAGAACGGCGAGATCCAGGCACCGGTCAGCACCATGCGTTTCGACGACAGCGCCTACAGCCTGCTGGGCTCGCAACTGGAAGCGCTGACCCAGGAGCGCGAGCTGATTCTGTCGGCCAGCACCTACGACCAGCGCGCCACGGCATCGGCGTTGCTGCCAGGCGCGTTGATCAAGCGGTTGACGTTGACCCTGTAAAAATCTGGATCTGTTAACACCGATCAACCTGTGGGAGCGGGCTTGCCCGCGATGAAGTTGATGCGGTGTTGCTGATGGCCCCTCGCGGGCAAGCCCGCTCCCACAGGGTGTGTGTCGAGCCCTGCGGGAGTTGTCAAAATTCAAGAGGTCCCATGCCCAATCGCCCCAATCTGGACGCCACCACCGCCCGCTGGATTCCCTGGGTGGTGGCGATTGCGTTTTTCATGCAGTCCCTCGACGGGACCATCCTCAACACCGCCCTGCCCGCCATGGCCCGCGACCTGGCCGAAGACCCATTGCGCATGCAGGGTGTGATCATTGCCTACATGCTCACCGTGGCATTGCTGATTCCCGCTTCGGGGTGGATAGCCGACCGCTTCGGCACCAAGAAAATCTTCTTCGGTGCGATCCTGCTGTTCAGCTTTGGCTCCCTGCTCTGCGCGCTGTCGGAGACCCTGAGCATGCTGATCGGCGCCCGGGTGATCCAAGGCCTGGGCGGTGCCTTGATGCTGCCGGTCGGGCGCCTGGTGGTGCTGCGCGCCTATCCGCGTTCGGAGCTGGTGCGGATCATGGGGTTCATCACCATTCCCGGTCTGCTCGGCCCGCTGATCGGGCCGACCATGGGCGGCTGGATGGTGCAGTACCTGACCTGGCACTGGATCTTCCTGATCAACCTGCCCGTGGGCCTGGTCGGTTGCTACGCCGTCTGGAAGTTCATCCCCGACCTGCGGGGCAGTGAGCGCACGCGCTTCGATGGCCTGGGCTTCGTGCTGTTCGGCGCGGCCATGGTACTGATTACCATCGCCATGGAAGGCCTGGGCGAACTGCACCTGCCGCACCTGCGGGTGATGTTGCTGCTGTTTGGTGGCATGGCCTGTCTGGCGGCCTACTGGCTGCGGGCCGGACACATCGACAATCCGCTGTTCGCGCCGTCGCTGTTCAAGACCCGGACCTTTGCGGTGGGCATCCTGGGCAACCTGTTCGCCCGCCTGGGCAGCGGTGCATTGCCGTTCCTGGTGCCGTTGCTGCTGCAAGTGGCGCTGGGTTATTCGCCCTCCCAGGCCGGGATGAGCATGTTGCCGCTGGCTGCGGCCGCGATGCTTGCCAAGTCGGTGGCGCGGCCGTTGATCGAGCGTTTTGGCTACCGCATCGTGCTCACCGGCAACACCCTGGCGCTGGGGATCATGCTGGCAAGCATGGGCCTGGTCAGCGAGCAGACGCCATATTGGCTGTTGCTGGTGCACCTGGGAGTTCTCGGGGCAATCAACTCCCTGCAGTTCACCGCGATGAACACCGTGACCCTGATCGACCTCGACGACGCCAGCGCCAGCAGCGGCAACAGCCTGCTGTCGGTGGTCGCGCAACTGTCCCTGAGCCTTGGGGTAGCCTGTGCCGGTGCGTTGCTTGGCGGCTTTACCGCCGAGGTCGGCAACGATGGCGTGGAGACCATTCTCGGGGCATTCCAGATGACCTTTGTCACCGTGGGCATCATGGCAATGCTGGCCGCGACGATCTTCTCCCAGCTGTCCAGAGAAGACGGACGGCGCGTCAAACGTCCGGAACAGCACATCGAACCTTAGGGCGAATGGCCACCGGGCTGGTACACTGCGCGACATTTTGTTTTGCAGGCCAGTCCCGTGACCACCATCGCCACCGCTTTTAATACTTTGCCGCTGTCCGCCGCCATGCTGGCTAACCTCGACTCTTTGGGTTATGCCGAGATGACGCCGATCCAGGCGCAAAGCTTGCCGGTGATCCTCAAGGGGATGGATCTGATCGCCCAGGCCAAGACCGGCAGCGGCAAGACCGCCGCCTTTGGTATCGGCCTGCTGAACCCGATCAATCCGCGCTTCTTCGGTTGCCAGGCGCTGGTCATCTGCCCGACCCGCGAGCTGGCCGACCAGGTTGCCAAGGAAATCCGTCGCCTGGCCCGTGCCGAAGACAACATCAAGGTCCTGACCCTGTGTGGCGGCGTATCGTTCGGCCCGCAGATCGGCTCCCTGGAGCACGGCGCACACATCATCGTCGGCACCCCGGGCCGCATCCAGCAACACCTGCGCAAGGGTTCGCTGGTCCTGCACGGCCTGAACACGCTGATCCTCGACGAAGCCGACCGCATGCTCGACATGGGTTTCTACGATTCCATCGAAGAAATCATTGCCCAGAGCCCGGAGCGCCGCCAGACCCTGTTGTTCTCCGCCACTTACCCGGTGGGCATCAAGCAACTGGCCGCCAAGTTCATGCGCAACCCGCAGCAAGTGAAGGCCGAGGCGTTCCACGACGACAGCCAGATCGAACAGCGCTTCTTCGAGATTTCCCCGGAAGAGCGCATGGACGCCGTGGTCAAGGTGCTTGCGCACTACCGTCCGCAGTCCACCGTGGCCTTCTGCTTCACCAAGCAGCAAGTACAGGAAACCGTCGACCACCTGACCGCCAAGGGCATCTCTGCCGTCGGCCTGCACGGTGACCTGGAGCAACGTGACCGTGACCAGGTCCTGGCGATGTTCGCCAACCGCAGCACCTCGGTGCTGGTCGCCACTGATGTGGCTGCCCGCGGCCTGGACATCGATGCGCTGGACATGGTGATCAACGTCGAGCTGGCCCGGGATTCGGAAATCCACATCCACCGCGTCGGCCGTACCGGTCGTGCCGGTGAAAAAGGTATCGCGATCAGCCTGGTGGCGCCGTCCGAAGCGCACCGCGCCCAGGCCATCGAGCTGCTGCAGAAGTCGCCGCTGAGCTGGGATCAACTGAGCAACCTGCCCTCCCAGGGCGGTGGTCCGCTGCTGCCGGCCATGAGCACCCTGTGCATCGGTGCCGGGCGCAAGGACAAGGTTCGTCCGGGCGACATCCTCGGCGCACTGACCGGCGACGCCGGCGTGCCGGGTGCCCAGGTCGGCAAGATCGCAATCTTCGACTTCCAGGCCTACGTGGCCGTGGACCGCAGCATCGCCAAGCAGGCTGTGCAGCGCTTGAGCGAAGGCAAGATCAAAGGCCGCTCGTTGCGCGTGCGGATTTTGTAAGCGATCTTCATCCCGACGAAGATCCCTGTGGGAGCGGGCTTGCCCGCGATAGCGGACTGACAGACAACATCAATGTTGGATGTGCCAGCCCCATCGCGGGCAAGCCCGCTCCCACATTGGTTTGTCGGTGAATTAAAAATTTGTGTGAGGACACCGTTTTGCGCTCTACCGAAGTCGTGATCATTGGCGCTGGCGCCGCAGGGTTGATGTGTGCACTGACCGCCGCTGGGCGCGGGCGCAAGGTGTTGTTGCTGGACCACGCCAACAAGGCCGGCAAGAAAATCCTCATGTCGGGCGGTGGGCGCTGCAACTTCACCAACATGTACACCGAACCGAGCAATTTTCTCTCGCAGAATGCGCATTTCTGCAAATCCGCCCTGGCCCGCTACACCCAGTGGGATTTCATTGGCATGGTGGCCAAGCATGGCGTGCCGTACCACGAGAAGAAGCTCGGCCAACTGTTCTGCGATAACAAGTCCAGTGACATCCTCGAGATGCTGCTCAGCGAGTGCGAACAGGTCGGCGTCAGCCTGCACCTGGACACCTCGATCCAGACCATCGAGAAACTCGCCAGCGGCTACCTGCTGGACACCACCCTCGGCCAATTGACTTGCGAGTCCCTGGTGATCGCCACCGGCGGCCTGTCGATCCCGACCCTGGGTGCCACGGGCTTCGGTTATCAGGTCGCCCGCCAGTTCGGTCACGAACTGCTGCCGACCCGCGCCGGCCTGGTGCCGTTCACCATTACCGACCAGCTCAAGGAGCTATGCGGCGAGTTGTCCGGCACCTCGGTGGACTGCCTGGTGAGCTGCAACGAGCAGAGTTTCCGCGAGAACATCCTGTTCACCCACCGCGGCCTCAGCGGTCCGGCGATCCTGCAGATTTCTTCGTTCTGGCAGTCCGGCGACACGCTTGAAATCAACCTGATGCCCGACCACGACGTACCGGCCTGGCTGCAACAACAGCAAGCCGAACGGCCGAACAGCGAGCTGAAAACCTTGCTTGGCGAGATCTTCACCAAGAAGATGGCCAACCTGCTGGCTGACAACTGGTTCGTCTCCAAGCCGATGAAGCAGTACACCCACGCTGAAATTGCCGAGATCGCCGACAAGCTGGCGAGCTGGCAGCTGGTACCGGCCGGTACCGAAGGCTACCGCACTGCCGAGGTCACCCTGGGCGGTGTCGACACCCATGAAGTGTCCTCCAAGACCATGGAATCGCTGAAAAGCCCGGGGCTATATTTCATCGGCGAAGTGCTGGATGTCACCGGCCACCTGGGCGGCTTCAACTTCCAGTGGGCCTGGGCTTCGGGCTACGCGGCGGCGCAGTACGTCTGACACCCCACGGCTCCTACAGGGGGCGTGTTTACCAGGGAAGGAACAGATTTTGCTGTCAGATGTGATCGGCGCCATTGCGTCGGCGTCATTACTGGCTCAATTTAGCGTCATTGCCCCGGAAGGCCTTCGCACTTCATGCCATCGACTTCGTTTCGTCAGTCTCTGCGTCGCCTTTGGGCACTGGATAAATTCAGCTACAGCGTGCGGGTATTCATCGCCCTGACCGGCAGCATGGCGCTGTGCTGGTACCAGGATGAGATGGGCCTGCTGATTCCGCTGTTCCTGGGGATTATCGCCAGCGCCCTGGCCGAGACCGACGACAGCTGGCAAGGCCGGCTCAATGCGCTGGCGGTCACGCTGGTGTGTTTCAGTGTCGCGGCGTTCTCGGTCGAACTGTTATTCCCCTACCCCTATATCTTCGTGTGCGCGCTGGCGCTGGCCAGTTTCGGCCTGACCATGCTCGGTGCCCTGGGCGAGCGGTATGGGGCGATTGCCTCGGCAACCTTGATTCTCTCGGTCTACACCATGATTGGCGTTGACCAGCGCGGCGGCGCGGTCACCGATCTGTGGCACGAGCCGCTGCTGCTGGTGGCCGGGGCAGCGTGGTACGGCCTGCTCTCGGTGTTGTGGCAGGCGCTGTTTTCCAACCAGCCAGTGCAACAAAGCCTGGCGCGGCTGTTCCGCGAGTTGGGGTTTTACCTCAAGCTCAAGTCAGCGCTGTTCGAACCGGTCCGGCAGATGGACGTCGAGGCCCGGCGCCTCGAACTGGCGCAGCAGAACGGCCGAGTGGTGGCCGCCCTGAACGCCGCCAAGGAAATCATCCTGCACCGGGTCGGCAATGGCCGGCCGGGGTCGAAGGTCAGCCGTTACCTGAAGCTGTACTTCCTCGCCCAGGACATCCACGAACGCGCCAGTTCCTCGCACTACCCCTACAACGCCCTGGCCGACGCCTTCTTCCACAGCGACGTGCTGTTTCGCTGCCAGCGCCTGCTGCGCCAGCAAGGCAAGGCCTGCCGAGCGCTGGCCGAGTCGATCCAGATGCGCCAGCCGTTCGTCTACGATGCCAGCTTCGCCCAGGCCCTCAGCGACCTCGATGCGTCCCTGGAGCACCTGCGCATCCAGAGCAATCCAGCCTGGCGCGGCCTGCTGCGCTCCTTGCGCGCCTTGGCCGCCAACCTTGGCACTCTCGACCGCCTGCTCAGCGATGCCAGCAACCCCGACAGCCTGGCCGATGCTACCGACAGCAGCCTGCTCGACCGCTCGCCGCGCAACCTCAAGGATGTCTGGGTCCGCCTGCGCACCCAGCTGACGCCCACCTCCCTGCTATTCCGGCATGCCCTGCGCCTGCCCCTGGCGTTGACCATCGGCTACGCCATGGTGCATTTGATCCACCCCTCGCAGGGCTACTGGATCATCCTCACCACGCTGTTTGTCTGCCAACCGAACTACGGCGCGACCCGACGCAAACTCGGGCAACGGATCATCGGCACCGCCATCGGCCTGACCGTGGCCTGGGCGCTGTTCGACCTGTTCCCCAATCCACTGGTGCAATCGTGCTTCGCGATTGCCGCCGGGGTGGTGTTCTTTATCAACCGCACCTCCCGCTACACCCTGGCCACGGCGGCAATCACGGTGATGGTGCTGTTCTGCTTCAACCAGGTCGGTGACGGCTACGGGCTGTTCCTGCCGCGCCTGTTCGATACCTTGCTCGGCAGCCTGATCGCCGGCCTGGCGGTGTTCCTGTTCCTGCCGGACTGGCAAGGCCGTCGGCTGAACAAGGTGTTGGCCAACACCCTGACCTGCAACAGCATCTACTTGCGCCAAATCATGCAGCAGTATGCCGCCGGCAAACGCGACGACCTGGCCTACCGCCTGGCTCGCCGCAATGCGCACAACGCCGATGCCGCCCTGTCCACCACCCTGGCCAACATGCTCATGGAGCCTGGGCATTTTCGTAAGGAAGCGGACGTCGGCTTCCGCTTCCTGGTGCTGTCCCACACCTTGCTCAGCTACCTCTCGGGTCTGGGCGCGCACCGCGAGACCCAGCTCCCGGATGAAGTCCGCGAGCACCTGATCGAAGGTGCCGGCGTCAGCCTGGCGGCGAGCATCGACGAAATCGCCCAGGGCCTGGCAAGCAAACTGCCGATCGCCATTCACAGTGACACCGAAGAAGCCCTGGCCGCGGAGCTTGAGCAGATGCCGGACGAAATCGATGAAGGCCAGCGCCTGGTGCAGAGCCAACTGGCATTGATCTGCCGTCAACTCGGGCCGTTACGAACGCTGGCAGCGCATTTGATTAAGGACACGCGCCAGGATTGATCGCTGGGGTGTCTGTGGAGGGCTTCATCGCGAGCAGATGGAGTCCCGCCCGGCTCGCACACAGTAAATCTGGCGGCCCACAAATTTTGCGTATGGCCGCCAAATCTGTGGGGCCGGGCGCCCGCTGCGGCTTGCCCGGGATGGCAGCGGGTCAGGGACCATTGATGCTGGCTGTGCCGGCCCCATCGCGGGCAAGCCCGCTCCCACAGTGGTTCTGGGGTGCTCGCGGATTTTGCACGCGCCACAGCCAACTTGCGGCGCCCGCTTGCGGCCTGCCAGCGATAACTGTGGGGGGCGGCCCCATCGTTAGCAGGCTAGCCCCCGCAGGGTTTCACATCCCATGCTGGCGGAGCAGCCGGTCGTAGCTGCCATCGGCCTTCATCTCGGCGATTTCCCGGTCGAACCCGGCGACTATCTTCGCGTGGTCCGGGTTCTTCAGGCTGACCAGAATGTGCAGGCTGTTTTCGCTCAAGGGCCTGGGCAGGAACTCCACCGAGTTACGTACCTTGGGTGATTCGCGCGCCAGGAAATAGCGGGCGACGTACTCGTCCTCCAGCGTCAGTTGCACCCGGTCAGCCGCCAGCATGCGCACGGCCATGGCGAAGTTATGCACCGGGACCTTCTGCAGGGCCGCGTCGCCGTCGAACTCCGGGGAATAGGCATAACCGCGTACAACCGCAATCGGGTAGGTGTGCAACTGCTGCAGGTTGTTGTATTCGATGGGTGCATCCCTGCGCTTGAGAAAGCGGATGCGATTGAGCAGGTATTCGGCCGAATACTGCCCAAGTTGGGTGCGCTCCGCGTTGTACCAGGCATTCACCAGCACGTCGTAGCGCCCTTCGCCCAAACCCAGCAACGCCCTGGCCCAGGGCACTTGCTGGAAATCACTGGCATAACCGGCCCGCGCCAGCGCGGTGCTGACGATATCGGTGGCCAATCCGCCATTGACCAACGTAGCGTCAGTGAAGGGCGGCCAGGCATCGGCAACTAGCCGCAGCTTGTCCGCTGCAGCGCTCTGGCTCAGCAACAGCAGACCAATCAAGGCGAAGGCTCGAAGCAATCGCGGCATGCCCAAGGATCCTTAGAGGGCGCGAAGCCCAGCGTATTTGTAGCCGAACTCGATATCTCGTACACCGACTGACGGCGACCGCCCAGGCTATAACAATAGCCGAGCATGGCCTCGGCGATTCGCCTCAAAACAGATTACACAAAGATGACGAAGCCGCGCGAAATGAATGATGGCATTTTGGTCTTTGTCACAGAATTTCCTGCAGGCAAGACATCCAGAAGCCAGACGCTTAGTATCAGGACCAGACTTTCAAAGGACGCGAAGATGACAGTTGAATGGGTTTGCAAACACCACAGTGACCTGGGCAAAGAGCAGCTTTATGCCATTTTGCAGTTGCGTACACAGGTGTTCGTGGTCGAACAGAAGTGCGCCTACCAGGAAGTCGATGGCCAGGACCTGGACAGCGACACCTGCCACTTGATGGCCTGGGACGGTGATCAACTGGTGGCCTATCTACGCCTGCTCGACCCCACCTCGCAAGGCGGTGACGTGGTGCTCGGCCGAGTGGTGATTGCACCGCAAGCCCGGGGCCAGGGGCTGGGTCATGAGCTAATGGAACAGGCGCTCAAGCAGGCCGAAAAATACTGGCCGCAGACTCCGATCTACCTGTCGGCCCAGGCCCATCTGCAGGGGTACTACGGGCGTTATGGGTTTGCCGTGGCCGGTGAGCAATACCTGGAAGACGGCATCGCGCATATCGGCATGCGGCGGCCCTGAAGGCCTTTGCGCAGGGTAGGTGCTGGTTGACCAGCGAAGGCGCCAGCACTACCAGTGCAAACACTCAGGGATAACCCAACACCGCCTTGATCTGGCGCAGATGCTGTTCGATCCAGCGCGGATCGATCGCCCCCCACTCGCGAATGCAGTAACGTCCGGCGTGGTTGCGCGCGCCCTCCTCCTGCTCGAACTCACAGACCACATCCAGGTCCGCCAGGGCGGCAATGGTGTCCTGGGCCGTGCGCCGGGGCATGCCGGTGACTTCGGTCAGTGCCGGGACACTGCTGGCCAGCCCGCTGTCGATCAGGTACGCCACGTACAGGCGGCGGTAGAAGCTGCTCTTGGTCTTGCTCACGTCCATCCAGACACTCCTGCTGGTGATGATTACTGCATGTCCCGCCAGGTCAGATAAACCCGCAAATCGAATTCCAGCTGGTGGTAACCGGGCAGCATGTGTTCGCACAACTTGTAGAACGCCTTGTTGTGGTCGGACTCTTTGAAATGCGCAAGCTCATGCACCACGATCATCTTGAGGAACTGCGGCGCGGCATCCTTGAACAAAGAGGCAATGCGGATTTCTTTCTTGGCCTTGAGCTTGCCGCCCTGCACCCGCGAGATTGCGGTATGCAGGCCAAGTGCACGATGGGTCAGGTCCAGGCGGTTGTCGAACAGCACTTTGTCGATCGCCGGTGCGTTGCGCAGGTATTCCTGCTTGAGCTCCAGCGCATAGCTGTACAGCGCCTTGTCACTCTGCACGGCGTGCTTGTCCGGGTAGCGTTGGCTCAGGTAGGCGCCCAGCCGATCCTGCTCGATCAGTTGATGCACCTGCTGTTGCAAGGCGGCGGGATACGCCTGGAGGTATTTGAGCGCGGTCATGGGACAACAACAAAAGTCACGAAAGACCGCCAGTGTAGCGAATTCAGGCGCTCGCCGCGCTCCAGTCGAACGGCTGCACAAAGTCCCTGACTTCGTCCGCCATCAATGGCCGCGCCACCAGGCAACCCTGGGCAAAGGGACAACCATTGGCCAGCAGCCACTGATACTGGGCAATCGATTCGACCCCTTCGGCGATCACCAGCACGCCGAATTGCCTGGCCAGCTCGATGATGTTTCGCACCAGCGCTGCATCCCGCGGCGAGTCCAGGACCCTGGCGATCAGATGCCGGTCCAGCTTCAAGGTATCGAGTTCGACATCACGCAGATGGGTCAGCGAACAAGGCCCCGAGCCAAAGTCGTCGAGCGCCACCCGCACCCCGAGGTTGCGCAGCAGGCGCAGTTGCTTGCGCGCTTCATCGGGGTTGTGCAGCAAGGCCTCTTCGGTGATTTCCACCTCCAATTGACGGGGTAGCAACTGATGGCGCTCCAGCACGAGCCGCAACTCAGTGGCCAGGTTAGGCATGCAGAACTGGGTGTTGCTCAGGCTGACCGCCAGCACCATGTCTTGGCTGAACAGCTTGTCCCAGGCCTTTCGCTGCTGGGCACTGCTCTGGTAGATCCAACTGCCGAGGCGGCTGATCAGTTGCGCTTCTTCCAGCAGCGGCAAGAACAGCCCCGGCGAAACGTCGCCGACACTGGGATGCTGCCAGCGCAGCAAGGCCTCGAACCCGCGTATGCGTCCATCGGCCAATGAAACCTGAGGCTGGTAGACCAGGTTGAAATCCTTGTGCTCGATGGCCGAACGCACGCTCTCCTCGAGCATCAAGCGGGTCCGCGCGCGGCCATTCATGTCGTGGTCGTAGAAGCGGTACTGCTGGCGACCTGCGCGCTTGGCCTCATACATGGCGATATCGGCGGTACGCAGCAAGTCGTCGAGGCTGGCGCCGCAATCCGGATACGTGGCGATGCCGATGCTCGCGCCCAGCGCTACGTCCAGCCCGTCAATCTGCTGACAGATCGACACCCGCTCTATGAGTTTCTCCGCCATTTTCGCCGCTTGCTCGGCGAACTCGAGGTCAAGTAGCGCGGTGAACTCATCGCCGCCCATGCGCCCCAGGATATCGAAGGGGCGCAGGCAGGCCTTCAACTGTTCCGCGACCCAGCGCAGCACCCGATCGCCGGCGTCGTGCCCCAACGAATCATTGACCCGCTTGAAGCCATCCAGATCCAGGTACAGCAACACCCAGACACTGCCCGCGCGCTCGCCGCGCAGCAGCAGGTTTTCCGTAGCCTGGTAGAACCCCCGGCGGTTGAGCAGGCCGGTCAGCGGATCGGTGACCGCCTGGAACTCCAGTTGCTGATGCAGGTGGCAGACCACCGACATGTCGAGCACGGTGACCACCATCGCCCGCTGCTCGGACGGCAGCGGCGCACACGACAGCGCCACTGGCACTTGCTGCCCGGACGCGGTACGCAGCATCGCATCATGGGCGCGCCAGATTTCGCCGCGACGGTAGTGGGCATGGATGTCCGAACCGGCCCACAGGGTGATCGGCGGCTTTTGCAGAAAGTCGATGAAACCTGTCCCCTGTAGCTCGTCGACCCTGGCACTGAGCAAGCGGCACATCGCCGGGTTGGCAAAGCGCACTCGCCCGTCCTCGCCCACCACCAGGATGCCTTCGGCGGCATTCTCCAGTACCGAGGCGTTAAAGGCCCGCGCCGCCTCCAGGTCCTGGCTCAACTGCTGCAGTGCCCGGCGGCTGCGCTGATGCTCAAGCAGGGCCTGGACCTTGGGCTTGAGTATCTATGGGTCACACGGTTTGAACAGGTAGTCCACCGCGCCATGGGCATAGCCCTTGATCACGGCGTCCGGGGATTGCTCGTTAGCGGTCAGGAAAATGATCGGGGTCAACTGGGTGCGTTGGCTGCCGCGCATCAGGCGGGCCACTTCGAAACCATCCATGCCCGGCATCTGCACATCCAGCAGTACCAGGTCGACCTCATGTTCGAGTAACAGGTTCAGGGCTTCCAGGCCCGAGGCAGCAGTCATCACCTGCCAATCCTGGCGCTGCAGCAACGCACGCATGCTGACCAGGTTTTCCGGGTAATCATCAACGATCAAAAGAACCGAGCGGCCGTCACCTGGCTTGGGTTGCGCGCATTCCATGCTGCTTCTCTTTCTGGGGAGGGGTGAAACGGCTTACCGAAAAACCGGACAAACGTTGTGTGTTTCACTTTAGACCGGGTTTTGCCCAATCAGTAGGTATCAACACGCCATCACCGCATCAAAGCAGGCGGCTCCCGACTAACGGACTGTCTTTGCAGGCCCCGCAAACCGCTACTTGTGGCACGTCGCCATTTAGCTGGCGCCAATTAACCGCCAGGCGGGCCTTAACAAAGCACCCTCCCGGGCTTATAAAGGCCGCCCCCAAGATGGGCGGGCCAGAGCTTCCCCCGCGCCATTTCAGCCAGTACTCGTGGAATTCTTTGACGATGATCGATCTCGCAACCTGGAACCTCAGCGTTCCCGTTGGCACTCCCCCGGCTACCATCGATACCCCGAAACTGGTCAGTGGTTTCAAGAACCAGTATTTCCATTCCAACACCGGCACCCTGTTTTTCTGGGCACCGGTCACCGGAACCCGCACTGAAAACGCGATCTATCCACGCACCGAGCTGCGCGAAACCTTCAGCAACGGCACCCTGCGCAATTGGCTCTACCCGGACGCCGACAACTCGTTGCGGGCCACCCTGGCGGTTAACCAGGTGCCGAGCTCGGGCAAGCTGGTCATCGGCCAGATCCACGCGTACGACAGCCAGAAACCGCTGGTGAAACTCGAGTACCAGTACAAAAGCACAACCGCCACCGGCAACATCGTCGCCAAGGTACGGATGCGCCCGGATGATGCCGAAGGCCGGGTGATCACCATCGCCAGCGGGGTCAAGCTCGACCGCGACTTCTCGTACCTGATTCATTTGAGCCCGGGCGGCGCCCTGGGGATCAGCGCCGCCGGCTCCCAGTGGGACAGCCAGATCAGCACCACCTGGCGCAACAAACCGCTGTATTTCAAGGCCGGGGTCTATGTGCAGGACAACAGTGGCAACAGCCAGGAAGGCGGCAAGGTGACCTTCAGCAAGCTGGACATCGATCACGACAAATAAACGCGTGTGGTACGGGCGAATCAGCAAGGTGACGGGAGACAGATGCAGCACCACGACGCTTTCAGACAGATCCGCGTCGAGGGGGTCGACATTTCTGTAGGACAATCTGAGTATTGCCCCGCGTAAATACGACACCCCCTACAAGAACGTCATGGAGACACACCCGATGCCCTTTACTCGCTCCCTTCTCGCACTCTCTCTGGGCATGGTTTTGTTGCACAACCCGGTCTTCGCCGCGCCACCTTTGTCGATGGTCGATGGGGTGGCCCAGGTCCACGCCCAGGACAGCAACGCCTGGGTCGAAATCAACAAAAGCGCGTTCGAAAACAACATTCGCGCCCTGCAGGCCACCCTCGCCGACAAATCAAAAATCTGCGCCGTACTCAAGGCGGACGCCTACGGCCACGGCATTGGTCTGCTCATGCCCTCGGTGATCGCCATGGGCGTGCCGTGCGTGGGCGTTGCCAGTAACGAAGAAATCCGTGTGGTGCGTGAAAGCGGCTTCAAGGGCCAGCTTATCCGCGTGCGCACGGCCGCCCTGAGCGAGCTGGAAGCAGCCCTGCCCTACAACGTCGAAGAGTTGGTGGGTAACCTCGACTTCGCCGTCAAAGCCAGCCTGATTGCCGAACAGCATGGCCGCCCGCTAGTGGTGCACATTGGCCTGAACTCCAGCGGCATGAGCCGCAATGGCGTGGAAATGACCACCGCCCAGGGTCGCCGTGACGCAGTCGCCATTACCAAGGTGCCGAACCTCGACGTGCGGGCGATCATGACCCACTTCGCGGTCGAAGACGCCGCCGACGTGCGTGCCGGCCTCAAAGCGTTCAACCAGCAAGCCAAATGGCTGATGAGCGTGGCCCAACTGGACCGCAGCAAGATCACCCTGCATGCGGCCAACTCCTTCGCCACCCTGGAAGTGCCCGAGTCACACCTGGACATGGTCCGTCCCGGCGGCGCGCTGTTCGGCGACACCGTGCCGTCCCATACCGAATACACCCGGGTGATGCAGTTCAAATCCCACGTCGCCTCGGTCAACAGCTACCCCAAGGGCAACACGGTCGGCTACGACCGCACCTTCACCCTGGCCCGTGACTCGAAGCTGGCCAACATCACCGTGGGCTACTCCGACGGCTACCGCCGTGCCTTCACCAACAAAGGCATCGTGCTGATCAACGGTCATCGTGTGCCGGTCGTCGGCAAAGTCTCGATGAATACCTTGATGGTCGACGTTACCGACGTACCGAGCGTCAAAGGCGGTGATGAGGTGGTGCTGTTCGGCAAGCAGGGCAACGCCGAGATTGCCCAGGCAGAAGTCGAAGACATCAACGGCGCGCTGCTGGCCGACCTGTATACGGTGTGGGGCAACTCCAACCCGAAACTGCTGGTCGACAAATAAGCCAACGCCGAGCACAAAAAAACCCGCCTTGCGGCGGGTTTTTTCAATGCAGGTGGTGCAACGCTTAAGGCTTAGTTGACCTTGGCGTTCAGCTCACCTTTGAGGTAACGCTGGTACATCGCTTCCAGGGAGATCGGCTTGATCTTCGAAGCGTTGCCGGCAGTACCGAAGGCTTCGTAACGCGCGATGCACACGTCACGCATGGCGGTCACGGTGGCGCCGAAGAATTTACGCGGGTCGAACTCGCTCGGGTTGGTGGCCATCAGGCGACGCATCGCACCGGTGGATGCCAGGCGCAGGTCGGTGTCGATGTTGACCTTGCGCACGCCGTGCTTGATGCCTTCGACGATTTCTTCAACCGGTACGCCGTAGGTTTCTTTGATGTCGCCGCCGTACTGGTTGATGATCGCCAGCCACTCTTGCGGCACCGAGGAAGAACCGTGCATCACCAGGTGGGTGTTAGGGATGCGCTTGTGGATTTCCTTGATGCGATCGATCGCCAGCACGTCACCGGTAGGTGGCTTGGTGAACTTGTAGGCGCCGTGGCTGGTGCCGATGGCGATGGCCAGGGCATCGACCTGAGTGCGCTTGACGAAGTCAGCTGCTTCTTCCGGGTCGGTCAGCATCTGGCTGTGGTCCAGCACGCCTTCGGCGCCGATGCCGTCTTCTTCACCGGCCATGCCGGTTTCCAGCGAACCCAGGCAGCCCAGCTCGCCTTCTACCGATACGCCGCAGGCGTGGGCCAGGGCTACGGTCTGCTGGGTGACACGGACGTTGTAGTCGTAGTCGGTCGGGGTCTTGCCGTCTTCACCCAGGGAGCCGTCCATCATGACCGAGCTGAAGCCCAGTTGGATCGAGCGCTGGCAGACGTCAGGGCTGGTGCCGTGGTCCTGGTGCATGCACACCGGGATATGCGGGAACTCTTCGATCGCCGCCAGGATCAGGTGCCGCAGGAATGGCGCGCCAGCGTATTTACGGGCGCCGGCCGAAGCCTGGACGATCACCGGGGAGTCAGTCTTGTCAGCGGCTTCCATGATGGCGCGCATCTGCTCAAGGTTGTTGACGTTGAAAGCTGGAACGCCGTAGCCGAATTCGGCGGCGTGGTCCAGCATCTGGCGCATGCTGATAAGTGCCATTGTGTGTGTGTCTCCCGGTTTAGGGTCGTTAATCGTGCAAGCCTGCCGTAGCGGCGGCTGCTATTCAAGTTATTGCTGATCGGGGGTAAGGCCGACCTGCGTGTATTCGTTGTGTGTTACTTGGCCTTGCAGCCACGGCCGATCAAATCGTTGGTGGCAACCCAGTACACCAGGCCTTCCTCACCTTTGAGGTGAAAGGCCAGTTGGTCGTCGCTGTACAACGTGCCACTGCCGGCCGGCTCAAGCTTCAAGCGATGCACCTGGTCATCCCCAAGCCGCACCTCGACGGAGTCCTGCGTGGCATCGGTGAAGCGCCAGTGCACCTGGGCCTGGCTGTCACAGACCCAGTCGGTCCACGTGCCGGACGCTGCCGGCGCTGATGCAAACGGGTTCAAACTGGCGCAACCGGCAAGTACTGCCAGGGACACCACGGCGATCAAGCCTTTCATCCATCTTCCTCGGCGGTCGGCACACGCCAACCGCACTGGGCGTTAGTGAATCAGACCGGTCAGGGACAACCCTGTTCCTTGGCCGGAGTGTGCGTCTCGTACTTATCCAGGCCCTCGGGCCCGGAACGCTTGTTGAGCACCGGGTTGGTTTCCGCCTGCCAGTCGGCCTGGTAACAGCCTTTGTCGGGCGCGCCGGTGTCCGGGTCCTTGGCGGCCTTGGGATTACTCCCACAGCCGGCCAGCACTGCCGCGGCGATCAACGTCGCTAACGTCTTGACCATGTGAACACTCCTTTGCCTGGTCAACGGGCGGCTTCAGGCCTTGGCCCGGCTTTCCAGGACTTCTACGGCCGGCAGCACCTTGCCTTCGACGAATTCGAGGAATGCGCCGCCACCGGTAGAAATGTAGGAGATTTGCTCGGCAACGCCATATTTATCGATGGCCGCCAGGGTATCGCCGCCGCCCGCGATGGAGAACGCCGAGCTGTCTGCGATGGCCTGGGCCAGCACTTTGGTACCGTTGCCGAACTGATCGAATTCAAACACGCCCACTGGACCGTTCCACAGAATAGTCTTCGACGACTTCAGCAGCTCAGCGAAATGCGCTGCAGTCTGTGGGCCGATGTCCAGGATCATGTCGTCTTCAGCCACATCAGCGATCAGCTTGACGGTGGCCGTGGCGCTCTCGGCGAATTCCTTGGCAACCACCACGTCGACCGGCAATGGCACGCTGACTTTGCCGGCGATGGCGCGCGCGGTGTCCAGCAGGTCAGGCTCGTACAGGGACTTGCCGACCGGGTGCCCCGCCGCTGCGAGGAAGGTGTTGGCGATGCCGCCGCCGACGATCAACTGGTTGCAGATCTGGCTCAGGCTGTTGAGCACGTCCAGCTTGGTCGAGACCTTGGAGCCGGCCACGATGGCGGCCATTGGCTGGGCCGGGGCACCCAGGGCCTTGCCCAGTGCATCCAGCTCGGCAGCCAGCAGGGGACCCGCTGCGGCCACCTTGGCGAACTTGGCCACGCCGTGGGTCGAACCCTCGGCACGGTGCGCGGTGCCGAAGGCGTCCATCACGAACACGTCGCACAGGGCGGCGTACTGCTGGGCCAGTTCGTCGGCGTTCTTTTTCTCGCCCTTGTTGAAGCGCACGTTTTCAAACAGCACGATGTCGCCGGCCTTGACGTCGACGCCGCCCAGGTAGTCGGCCACCAGCGGCACGTCACGACCCAGCGCCTTGCTCAGGTACGCCGCAACCGGTGCCAGGCTGTTCTCGGCCGAGAATTCACCTTCGGTCGGACGACCCAGGTGCGAGCAGACCATCACGGCCGCGCCTTTTTCCAGGGCCAGCTTGATGGTCGGCAGCGAAGCCAGGATACGCGCATCGCTGGTGACTACACCGTCCTTGACTGGGACGTTGAGGTCTTCGCGGATCAATACGCGCTTACCTTGCAGATCGAGGTCGGACATCTTCAACACGGTCATGGGTCGCACTTCCTGTTAGCTCAGGTTAGAGAGCAGGTTTCTTGATAGCTGTTTGCAGATAGTGTTCTGCAACATCCAGCATTCGGTTGGCAAAACCCCATTCGTTGTCGAACCAGGCCAGGACGTTCACCAACCGAGGGCCGGAGACGCGGGTCTGACTGGCATCGACAATCGCCGAATGTGGGTCATGGTTAAAATCACAACTGGCGTGAGGCAGTTCGGTGTACGCCAGCAAGCCCTTGAGCGGGCCGCTGGTGGCGGCCTCGCGCAGGAGCCGGTTGACCTCGGTGGCGTCGGTGTCGGTCACCGTCTGCATGGTGATATCCAGGCAGGACACATTCACCGTCGGCACCCGTACCGCTTTGGCCTGAATTCGCCCGGCAAGTTCCGGCAACAGGCGTTCGATGCCACGCGCCAGACCAGTGGACACCGGGATCACCGACTGGAACGCCGAGCGGGTGCGGCGCAGGTCCTCGTGGTGATAGGCATCGATCACCGGCTGGTCGTTCATCGCCGAGTGGATGGTGGTGATTGACACGTAGTCCAGGCCAAATGCCTGGTCCAGCAGGCGCAGCAACGGCACACCACAGTTGGTGGTGCAGGACGCGTTGGACACCAGCAGCTCAGCGCCAGTCAGGCAGTCCTGGTTGACACCAAAGACGATGGTGGCGTCGACATCGGCCTCGCTGGCCATCGGCTGGGAGAACAACACCCGTGGTGCGCCGGCGTCGAGGAACCGCTGGCCGTCGGCGCGGGTGTTGTAGGCGCCGGAACATTCGAGCACCAGATCGACGCCCAGGGACGCCCAATCGATGCCTTCGGGAGTGGCGCTGCGCAGGACCTTCACGCAGTCGCCATTAATATGCAGACAATCGCCATCGACCTTCACTTCGCCGGGAAACCGGCCGTGGGTGGAGTCAAAGCGTGTCAGGTATTCAATACTGGCCATGTCAGCCAGATCGTTGATCGCGACAATTTCAAACCCAGCCGCCGAGCCTCGCTCGAACAACGCCCGCAAGACGCAACGACCAATGCGGCCGTAGCCGTTGAGTGCAACTTTGTAAGGACGCGGTTGAGGCATGGGGTTCTCGATTACCGTGGTGAATCCGTTAATGCAGCGTCGCCTGACCGACCGCTATCGCGGGCAAGCCCGCTCCCACATGGACGGTGTATATCCCTGTGGGAGCGGGCTTGCCCGCGATGGCGTCGGCTCAGGCAACACCTTTTCTGGATCAGTCTTCCAGCAGCTCTTCAGCCTGGCCCAGGATGTTCTCCAGGGTAAAGCCGAACTCTTCGAACAAGGCTGGCGCAGGCGCCGACTCGCCGTAGGTGGTCATGCCGATGACGCGGCCTTCCAGGCCCACGTACTTGTACCAGTAGTCGGCGTGAGCCGCCTCGATGGCGATACGGGCGCTGACTTGCAACGGCAGGACCGATTGCTTGTAGCCGGCGTCCTGGGCTTCGAAGACGCTGGTGCACGGCATGGAAACCACACGCACTTTGCGACCCTGCTCGGTCAGTTTGTCGTACGCCTGAACGGTCAGGCCCACTTCGGAACCGGTGGAGATCAGGATCAGTTCCGGCTCGCCGGCACAGTCCTTGAGCACATAGCCGCCACGGCTGATGTCGGCGATCTGCGCGTCGGTACGAACCTGGTGTTGCAGGTTCTGACGCGAGAAGACCAACGCCGAAGGACCGTCCTTGCGCTCAATTGCATGCTTCCAGGCCACGGCCGATTCGACCGCGTCGGATGGGCGCCAGGTGTCCAGGTTTGGCGTGGTCCGCAGGCTGGTCAGTTGCTCGACCGGCTGGTGGGTCGGACCGTCTTCGCCCAGGCCAATGGAGTCGTGGGTGTAGACATGGATCACACGCTTTTTCATCAGCGCCGCCATGCGTACCGCATTGCGGGCGTATTCCATGAACATCAGGAAGGTCGCGCCGTAAGGCACCAGGCCGCCGTGCAGGGCAACACCGTTCATGATGGCGCTCATGCCGAACTCGCGCACGCCGTAGTACATGTAGTTGCCGCTGGCGTCTTCAGCGCTGACGCCCTTGCAACCTTTCCACAGGGTCAGGTTGGAACCGGCCAGGTCAGCCGAACCGCCAAACAGCTCTGGCAGCAGTGGGCCAAATGCGTTCAGGGCATTCTGGCTGGCCTTGCGGCTGGCGATGGTTTCGCCTTTCGCTGCCACTTCGGCAATGTATTCATCGGCCTTGGCAGAGAAGTCCAGCGGCAAATCGCCATTGAGACGACTTCCGAACTCGATGGCCAGTGCCGGGAATTCGGCGTAATAAGCCTCAAAACGCTGGTCCCACTCGGCTTCGACAGCTTTACCGGCTTCCTTGGCATCCCATTCGGCATAGATATCGGCCGGGATTTCAAACGGGCCGTGGTTCCACTTCAGCGCCGCACGGGTCAGGGCGATTTCCGCGTCACCCAGTGGGGCGCCGTGGCAGTCTTCCTTGCCTTGCTTGTTCGGCGAACCGAAGCCGATGGTGGTCTTGCAGCAGATCAGGGTCGGCTGCTCGCTTTTGCGGGCAGTCTCGATCGCGGTCTTGATCTCTTCCGGGTCGTGACCGTCAACGTTGCGGATCACCTGCCAGTTGTAGGCTTCGAAACGCTTGGGCGTGTCGTCGGTGAACCAGCCTTCGACTTCGCCGTCGATGGAGATGCCGTTGTCATCGTAGAAGGCGATCAGCTTGCCCAGGCCCAGGGTACCGGCCAGGGAAGCGACTTCGTGGGAAATGCCTTCCATCATGCAGCCATCACCCAGGAACACATAGGTGTGGTGGTCGACAATGTTGTGCCCAGGACGGTTGAACTGCGCCGCCAGGACTTTTTCCGCCAGGGCGAAGCCCACAGCGTTGGCCAGGCCCTGACCCAGCGGGCCAGTGGTGGTTTCAACGCCCGGGGTGTAACCGAACTCCGGGTGGCCCGGGGTACGGCTGTGCAGTTGACGGAAGTTTTTCAGGTCATCGATCGACAGGTCGTAGCCAGTCAGATGCAGCAGCGAGTAGATCAACATCGAGCCATGACCGTTGGACAGCACGAAGCGGTCACGGTCGGCGAACGATGGATTGCTCGGGTTGTGCTTGAGGTAGTCACGCCAAAGTACTTCGGCGATATCCGCCATACCCATAGGGGCACCGGGATGGCCGCTGTTGGCTTTTTGCACGGCATCCATGCTGAGGGCACGAATGGCGTTGGCACGCTCACGACGGCTGGGCATCGCTGTTCTCCTGAGGATTTTGAATCGAGAGTGAATAAAACGGCACGGAAAAAAGGCGAGCATTTTCCCTCAGCGGATAGCCCGGGGGCAATGACAGATAGTCGATCAGGCACATTATTCCTGTGGATAACTGCTCATTGCCGGGGTGAAACCTTTCCGCATTTAGTTTGTAGAGTAAGGTTCGGCGGAAGAAGTGCCATCCATCGAGCAATATCAAAACTTTTTGATATTGAACTTGCGATGCTTTCGAGGCGTGACTAGACTGCCGGCCTTATGAACCTACGCGCGCCTTCCATTCGCCCTGACGATTGTGATGAGCTGGCGGCCCTGTGCAAGGCCGGCGGCGATCCGTTGCGCCTGAATGTATTGCGCGCCCTGGCCAATGACTCGTTTGGCGTGCTGGAACTGGCACAGATCTTTGCCACCGGCCAATCGGGCATGAGCCACCACCTCAAAGTGCTGGCCCAGGCCGACCTGGTGGCGACTCGCCGTGAAGGCAATGCGATTTTTTATCGACGCGCCCTGCCCCACACCGAATTGCCGGGCGGCAAGCTGCATGCGGCCCTGCTTGAAGAAGTCGACAACCTGACCCTGCCCAGTGACGTGCAATCACGCATCGCACAGGTTCACGGGCAAAGGGCTGCCGCAAGCCAGGATTTTTTCTCACGGGTTGCGGAGAAGTTTCGCGCCCAACAAGACTTGATTGCCGGCCTGCCGCAGTACCGCGAAAGTGTGCTGGCGCTGCTCGACAAACTCAGCTTCAGTGACATGGCCACGGCGATTGAAGTCGGCCCCGGGGATGGCAGTTTTCTCCCGGAACTGGCCCGGCGCTTCAGTCAGGTCACGGCGCTCGACAACAGCCCGGCGATGCTCGAACTGGCGCGCCAGGTGTGTGAGCGGGAAAGGTTGACTAACGTCAGCCTGCAACTGGCCGATGCCTTGAATGGCGTGAGCCTGGCAGCCGACTGTGTGGTACTGAATATGGTCCTGCACCATTTCGCCGCCCCGGCTGATGCGCTCAAGCACATGGCTGGCTTGCTACAACCAGGCGGCAGCCTGCTCGTGACAGATTTATGCAGTCACAACCAAAGTTGGGCCAGGGAGGCCTGCGGTGATCTTTGGTTGGGGTTTGAACAGGACGATCTGGCCCGTTGGGCCACCGCTGCGGGACTCGTTCCCGGGGAAAGTCTCTATGTAGGCTTACGTAATGGTTTCCAGATCCAGGTCCGCCATTTTCAGCGACCGGCTGGCGACACTCACCATCGGTAAATTTCAGGAAAACATCGAGATGAGCGAATACTCCCTTTTCACCTCCGAGTCCGTGTCTGAAGGGCATCCGGACAAAATCGCCGACCAGATTTCTGATGCGGTGCTGGACGCAATCATTGCTGAAGACAAGTTCGCCCGTGTGGCGTGCGAGACTCTGGTGAAAACGGGCGTGGCGATCATCGCCGGCGAAGTCACTACCTCGGCCTGGGTTGACCTGGAGCAGATCGTTCGTGACGTCATCACCGACATCGGCTACACCAGCTCCGACGTCGGTTTCGACGGCGCAACCTGCGGCGTGATGAACATCATCGGCAAGCAGTCCCCGGACATCAACCAGGGTGTCGACCGCGCCAAGCCAGAAGACCAGGGCGCCGGCGACCAGGGCCTGATGTTCGGCTACGCCAGCAACGAAACCGAAGTGCTGATGCCAGCGCCGATCACCTTCTCGCACCAGCTTGTACAAAGGCAAGCCGAAGCCCGTAAATCCGGGCTGTTGCCGTGGCTGCGCCCGGATGCCAAGTCCCAGGTTACCTGCCGCTACGAAGGCGGCAAGGTCGTCGGCATCGACGCCGTCGTCCTGTCGACCCAGCACAACCCGGACGTGTCGTACAAAGACCTGCGCGAAGGCGTGATGGAGCTGATCGTCAAGCACGTACTGCCGGCCGAACTGCTGAGCAAGGACACCCAGTTCCACATCAACCCGACTGGCCAGTTCATCATTGGTGGCCCGGTTGGCGACTGCGGCCTGACCGGTCGCAAGATCATCGTCGACAGCTATGGCGGCATGGCCCGTCACGGCGGCGGCGCGTTCTCCGGCAAGGATCCATCGAAGGTTGACCGTTCGGCTGCCTACGCCGGTCGCTACGTAGCCAAGAACATCGTGGCCGCCGGCCTGGCCGAGCGTTGCGAGATTCAGGTGTCCTACGCCATCGGCGTCGCTCAGCCTACCTCGATCTCGCTGAACACCTTCGGCACCGGCAAGATCAGCGATGACAAGATCGTCAAGCTGGTGCGCGAAGTGTTCGACCTGCGTCCATACGCCATCACCAAAATGCTCGACCTGCTGCACCCGATGTACCAGGAAACCGCAGCCTACGGCCACTTCGGCCGCACGCCGCAAACCAAGACCGTGGGCGAAGACACCTTCACCACGTTCACCTGGGAAAAAACCGACCGCGCCGACGCCTTGCGCGCTGCTGCCGGCCTGTAAGCCCTACGGGCTACAACACAAGCCCCGCCCGGTTCGCCGCGCGGGGCTTGTGCTTTTTCGGGGCGGCGACACACCCTGCAAAGCACTTGGCAACGCCCGCTTCGGTCCTGATCTAGCCTTGAGTTTCTCCCCCTCGAGCAAGGACGCTCACGATGCCGGTTCGCTCCCCCCTGTTGCTCGGCCTATGCCTGGGCAGCGTCTGCCTGCTGGCCAATGCCAGCCCCTGCCCCGATTGGCCGGCCGAGCGTGCCGGGGCTGAAATCGAGGCCTTGCAGCAACAGCTCCAGCGCTGGGACGAGCGCTATCACCGCCAGGGCCAGTCACCGGTGGCGGATGAACTCTATGACCAGTCCCGCGCCCGGCTCAGCGCCTGGCGTAGCTGCTTCAATACCCACGCGGCAGCCGACAATCCGTTACTGACCGCTCGCGGCACCCTGGCCCACCCCACGCCCCATACCGGCCTGGACAAACTCAGCGACGGCCAGGCCGTCAAAGACTGGCTAGCCTCACGCCAGCAGGTCTGGGTGCAACCCAAGGTCGACGGGGTGGCCGTGACCCTGGTCTACCAGCAGGGCCGACTGACCCAGGCCATCAGTCGGGGCGACGGCATCCTCGGACAGGACTGGACCGCCCAGGCCCGCAAACTCAGCGCCGTCCCCCAGCAATTGCCGAAAGCCATCGACCTGCTGGTGCAGGGCGAGCTCTATTGGCGCCTGACCGATCACGTGCAGGCCACGGCAGGCAGCCGCAATGCCCGCAGCAACGTGGCCGGGCTGATGGCCCGCAAGACCCTGCAGCCCCAGGAGGCCGACGGGATTGGACTGTTCGTCTGGGACTGGCCCCGGGGCCCCGTTGAGCTACCGTTCCGTGCCGCAGCCCTGACTGCCCTGGGATTCAACGACACGCAGCCCTTCAGCCAACCGATCCAGACCTTTGCCGATGCCGAGCGCTGGCGTGAGCATTGGTATCGCACGCCGCTGCCGTTCGCCACGGACGGCATCGTCCTGCGCCAGCAACAACGACCGTCCGCCGAACGCTGGCAAGCCAGGTCGCCCTATTGGGCCATCGCCTGGAAATACCCCTTCGCCCAGGCCCTGGCCGAGGTCCGCAAGGTGCACTTCAAGACCGGGCGCACCGGACGCATCACCCCGGTGCTGGAGCTTGTGCCCTTTACGCTCGATGACCGGCAGATCAAACGAGTGAGCGTCAGTTCACTGCAACGATGGCAACGCCTGGATATCCGCCCTGGCGATCATGTCGCGATCAGCCTCGCTGGCCTGACCATTCCGCGACTCGACAGCGTGGTGCTGCGCAGCACTGAACGCGCCCAGGTCCTGGTGCCGCGCGCTGAAGACTTTCATCCACTGAGTTGCTGGCAACCGACGCCCGGTTGTGAAAACCAGTTCCTGGCGCGCCTGACCTGGCTCAGTGGCAAGCAGGGTCTGGCCTTGGCGCAGGTAGGCCCCGGTACTTGGGAGAAGCTGGTCCAGGCCGGCCGTATCAAAGGGTTACTGGATTGGTTGACCCTCGATGCCCAAGAGCTTGCTACCATTGACGGTTTCGGCGAGCGCAACAGCGCACGCCTGCTGGAGAGCCTGCAACGTGCCCGTCAGCAACCATTCACCCGCTGGCTCAAGGCCTTGGGGGTCCCGCCCACGGGCGCGGCCAATCTGGCAGGTCCATGGCAGTTGCTGGCACAGCGAGACACCGCTCAATGGTTAGCCGAAGGTGCAATCGGCCCGGGCCGCGCGGCGCAGTTAAGCGCCTTTTTTCGCGACCCGCATGTGCAGGCCTTGAGCGAACAATTACGGGCTGCCGGTATCGACGGGTTTGAGTGACCGGGATACCTGCAGCATTGAACCCAACGAGTATCGATGCGCTCAAACAGGCCATCTGCTCGTCGACTTGATTACCTGTTAAACGGAGCTTTCATGAAACGTCTTTCACCGCTCGCCCTGTTGACCCTGTGCAGCGTCCTGGCTGCCCCCCTGATGGCGGCCGAACAAGCCCCGGAACTCACCGGCTGCGCCGCCAAGCGCCAGTCCATCAGCACCCAGATCGAGCAGGCCAAGGCCCACGGCAATGCCGAGCAACAGGCCGGCCTGGAAAAGGCCCTGAGCGAAGTCACCGCCCACTGCACCGATGCCTCCCTGAAAAAAGAACGCGAAAGCAAGGTGCTCGATGCCAAGCACGAGGTCAGCAAGCGTCAGGCCGACCTCGACAAGGCGATGAAAAAGGGCGATCCGGAGAAGATCAATAAACGCAAAGACAAACTCGCCGAGTCCCGCAAGGAATTGCAGGAAGCGCTGGACGAGCTGGATAAGTAAGCACAACGCCTAATCCTGATTGTGCAGGAGCGCGCGGCGCCCGCTTGCGGCTTGCCAGCTCCCGCACACGTCAGCGCACTCAGTGGTCGCGAAACTCTTTATGACAGGCACTGCACGCGTCTTCGACTTTCTGCACCGCAGGGCCGAGGTTGCTTGCCTTGTAGGGCTGGACCTGGCTGGCGACCACCAATTGAGCGGTAGCCGCTTCCAGCGTGCGGGCCATTTCCTGGAAGCGCGCCTGTTTCTGCCAGACCTCATCCTTGGCGCTGCTGTGATCCTCCTCGCGAACCTGGGGGAAATGCTTCCACGGTTCCCGGGACAAGGTATCCAGCTTGACGGCACCTTCGGCAAAACGCGGACCGTCGAACGGTATGCGTCCGCGCAACATGCCGCCCAGGTCTTCACCGGTCTTGAGCATTTGCTTGAAGATCGCCTTGCGCTGACCCAGCGGCGAGTTCGGATCGACACCGCCACAGGCAGACAGCGTCAGGCAGGCCAGCAATACAACAGAAATTCTTTTAAGAGTCATGGTGGCTCAAGGTCACGGAAATCGGCGGCCAGTATCCTCGCCTGATCCGCAAAGACCAATAGCCCTATTAACAATAAGGGTTGCCTGAGTACCTGAAGGACTCCGGCAGCCGGTCATAGGAAGTACCGCATGAACAGTCGTTTCAAGGCCTGGCGCAAGCACCTGGGCTGGACCTTTCCGATGATCGCCCTCCTCGCCGGTTGCAACGGTGGCGATAACACCCAGCCGCAAACCCATGCGCTGGCCACCTACTCCAGCGCGACCTGGGACGCCTTACCGGCGGTGTCCGATAACGACCTGCTCGCCGGGTTCGGTTCATGGCGCAGCGCCTGCACCCGCCTCAAGGCCGATCCGGTCTGGGGCGCGCCCTGCGCCGCCGCGGCCAACGTGCCACAAGACGCCACGGCAATCCGCGCCTTCCTCAAGGAACAACTTCAGGTCTACGGCCTGCGCTCCTCCGGCGGGAACGCCAACGGCTTGATCACCGGCTATTACGAACCGGTGTACCCCGGCAGCCTGACGCAGACCCCGGCAGCCAACGTGCCGATCTATGGTGTGCCGGAAGACATGATCATCGTCTCCCTCGAGAGCATTTACCCCGAGCTCAAGGGCAAGCGCCTGCGCGGCCGCCTCGAAGGGCGAGTACTCAAGCCTTACGATGACGCCGCCACCATCGGAACCCAAGGGGTCAAGGCGCCGGTAGTGGCCTGGCTGACCGACCCGATGGACCTGCAATTCCTGCAGATCCAGGGCTCGGGCCGGGTCCAACTGGCCGATGGCCGACAACTGCGCATCGCCTACGCCGACCAGAACGGCCACCCGTACCGGCCCATTGGTCGCTGGTTGGTGGAACAGGGTGAACTGAAGAAAGAAGACGTGACCATGGGTGCCATCAGCACCTGGGCCAAGGCCAACCCGACACGCATTCCCGAGCTGCTGGCCAGCAACCCGAGCTATGTGTTCTTCACCCGCAACCCCGACAGCAACGAAGGCCCCCGCGGTTCACTGAACGTGCCGCTGACTTCGGGTTACAGCGTGGCGGTAGATCGTAAGGTGATTCCGCTGGGCAGCCTGCTGTGGCTATCGACCACGCGTCCCGATGGCACCCCATTGGTCCGCCCGGTGGCCGCGCAGGACACCGGCGGCGCGATCACTGGCGAAGTGCGCGCCGACCTGTTCTGGGGAACCGGCGATGCCGCCGGGCACTTGGCCGGCGACATGAAGCAGCAGGGACAGATCTGGATGTTATGGCCAAAAGGTGCGCCGCTGCCCCAACTGCCACAGGTGCCTGACAGCAAGTAACCGGCCGGTTCAGATCGAGACGAAAAAGAAGCTGACGATCAGCCCGACCCCGACAAACCACACCAGCGAACGCAGGATGGCCCAGTCGGCCAGGTAGCAGATGATGTACAGCAGGCGGCTGGTGATGAACAACACCGACAATACGTTGATCGTCACCAGCTCCGCGTTGCCGGCCAAATGCGCGACGATGACCGCCGCGGCGAATGCCGGGGTGATCTCGAAACTGTTGAGCTGGGCCGCATACGCGCGCTTGGCGAAGCCGTCCAGGGTCAACGCAAACGAGCGCGGGTCATGGTTGTCCCGCAGCCGGTAGCCGCCGCCGACCTTGGCGACGGCTGTGCACAGGTACGGCAGGAAAATCGCGATCAAGATGCACCACAGAGCCACAGTCATTACCGATTCCTTCTTGTTGGGGTTTATGAGCCAGGGCTCAGAACTTCATCACGAGCATGCCAATCAGCACCAGCCCACAGGCTAAGAGTCGTGGTCTGCCGAAAGGTTCTTTGAGGTAACGCATACCAAAGAGCACCACCAGGATCACGCTGATCTCGCGCAACGCAGCCGCTTCGGCAATCGACCCCAACTGCATGGCCCAGAGCACCAGAGCGTAGCTGAACAACACGCAGAATCCGACCGCCAGTCCCAGCCGCCACTGCTCTCGCCAGAACTGCATGAATGCTGGCCGCTTGCTCACCATGGCCAGCAACGGGAACGGCCAGGCACTGAGCAGCGTGACCCAGACCAGGTAATCCAGGGGATGCGACCAGCGACGAATAGCCTGGCCATCAATGAAGGTGTAGCAGCCGATGCACAGGCCGATCAACGCCACCACCGGCAGCATCGTCCACGGCAAGCGCTCGCCACCACCGCCCTGCCACAGCAGGCAAAGCATGCCGAACGGGATCAGCAGGATGCCGAGGATCTGCTGGGTGCTCAGCACTTCGCCGGCGAAAATCAGGGTCAACGCCAACACCACTAACGGCGACAACCCGCGCATCAACGGATAGACCAGGCCCAGGTCACCCACCCGATAGGCCTGGATCAGCAGGTAGCGATAAAGCAATTCAAAGGCCGCCGAAGCGAGGATCCACGGCCAGATGTCCAGCGGCGGCAAACTCACGAACGGCAGCGCCACCGCCACGAACAACAGCGCCACGCTGTCCATGCAGGCCACCACCAGCAAACGTTCAGCGCTGAACTTGATCAGGGTATTCCAGGCCGCGTGCAACAGCGCCGCCACCAAAACCAGAACTGTCGCGAGCACGTAGCCTCCTTGCCCAAGAGAATTGATTCGCCATATGTCAGTAGCTGTTTATACTGCAAGCGACCACGCCGCACTCACTTGCGCACATACTTATTCCAATAAATTTCTGCTACTGCCTGACTCTTCAACGATTCGGGAGCCGGCAGGCGTTCGCCTGATCAAAGCGTCAAGACTACCCATAGAGACCTTGCGCATGCCACTGGCCTTGCTTGCTTTGGCCGTTGCCGCTTTTGGCATCGGCACCACCGAATTTGTCATCATGGGCCTGCTGCCCGATGTTGCGCGCGACCTCGCGGTGAGCATCCCCGACGCCGGCCTGCTGATTACCGGCTACGCCCTGGGCGTGGTGTTCGGCGCCCCGATCCTCGCGATCGGTACTGCCAACATGCCCCGCAAGGCCACATTGCTGGGCATGACGCTGATGTTCATCCTCGGCAACATCCTCTGCGCCCTGGCGCCAAACTACGCCACGTTGATGGCGGCCCGGGTGATCACCGCACTGTGCCATGGGGCCTTCTTTGGCATCGGCTCGGTGGTCGCCGCCGGCCTGGTGGCACCGAACAAGCGGGCCCAGGCGATTGCGCTGATGTTCACCGGCCTGACCCTGGCCAATGTGCTGGGCGTCCCTCTGGGCACGGCCTTGGGCCAATACGCCGGCTGGCGCTCGACATTCTGGGCAGTGTCGGTAATCGGGGTGATTGCGGCCCTCGCCCAATGGCTGTGGCTGCCCAAGGACATCGCCATGGACAAGGCCAATCTGGCCAGTGAGTTCAAGGTGCTGGGCAAGCCCAGTGTCCTGCTGGCACTGGGCATGAGCGTGCTGGCGTCCACCAGCCTGTTCAGCGTATTTACCTACATCGCACCGATCCTGCAGGACATCACCGGCGTCAGCCCCCACGGCGTGACCCTCATGCTGCTGTTGTTCGGTGTCGGCCTGACGGCAGGCAGCATGCTTGGCGGAAAGCTGGCCGACAGCCGCTTGCTGCCATCACTGGTGGGCATGGCACTGGCCGTCATGGTGGTGTTGGCAGCGTTCAGCCAGACCAGCCATTCGGTGATCCCGGCGGCCATTACCCTGGTGCTCTGGGGCATATTTGCCTTTGCCCTGTGCCCGATCCTGCAACTGCTGATCATCGACCAGGCCCATGAAGCACCCAACCTCGGCTCGACCCTGAACCAGAGCGCCTTCAATCTGGGCAACGCTGCCGGCGCCTGGATCGGCGGACTGGTGGTGGCCAGCGGTGCCGACTTGGCGGACCTGCCCTGGACCGGCGCGCTGGTCAGCGGCTTGACCGTGCTGACCGCGCTGTACTTCATCTACCGGCAACGGCGCGCGAGCGCCACGACGCTTAAAGCGACTGCACAATGATCTGACTTTTCAGGTCATTGGCCGCTGCCTCGGCCATGGTTTTCATCGACTTGAAGTCATCCGGGGTGCACACCGCACCCGGTTGCTTGAAGTCGAAACGGCGCTTGACCACCACCGTGTTGCCTTCGCGGACATAGGTCGAACTGTAGTCGAACCGCTCATGGCGCAGCGTCACGTTCTTTGGTGCCGCGAGAATGCTGACATCCTGCGGGAACTCAAAACGCGCCTGCTCTTCGGTCACCCCGGAAATACAGGTGAACGCCTGAGTCCGCTCCGGCTCCATGAGCAGGCCAAAGACACTTTGTGCAATGCCGCCGGCAAGGCTGCTCATAGTCAGAACGCCAATCGGTCCAGGTAGATTGACCAGGTTTTCCACGCGCCCGGCCATGTTCATTGCATAGTCCTGGCCGCTCTCCTCGAACTTTCCGGCATCAAAAGTGCCACTGCCATTGAGCCCGTAGGACGCGAGGATCTGCTGGATCATCAGGTCGCGGTCGGCGGGCTTCATCGACTTGACCCCGTAGCGGTTCACTTCGGCGGCCCAGCCAATCACATTGGAGGTATGGCTGAAGTCGGCCGCGCCTTTTGACGAGACCTTGAACAGCATGCTGTTTTCCACCAGGCCCTCTTGAAGGGCGGGCGTGTGCCCAAGACCACCGGACTTGCTCAAGACCACCGGTTTGTCCAGCACTGGCACCGGCAGGTAACCGGCGGCAATGCCTTCGGCGGTGGAGTCGAGATACAGGTTCAGGCTCGGCACATAGGTGATGGCGTGGTTGAGCAGCCCCAGCGTCGGCACCTTGGGCAACACATAGGCATTGCCCAGGTTGACCAGGGCCGGCGAACTCTCGATCCCCACCGCCGCCAGCATGGCTTCCAGCAGCGCAACGTGGTCCTTGCAGTCGCCATAGCGGTTGGCCAGGATCGTATCCACCGGATGCGGCACGACACCGCCCGGGCCGACGTAGACCGCAACATAACGAATGTTCTTGCGGACCCAGTCGCTCAGTGCAATAGCCTTGGCCCGAGGCGTGTCGAGCCCGGCCGTGAGGCCGTTGGCGAGGTCCTGGATCTGCGGCGTCAGGGTGCTGTGGGCCCGTGCATCGTAGGCCTTGGCGAACGTGGCGAAATCGCTGAACGTCGACACGGCCAGGTATTGGCCGTAGTCCAGGTAGGACACCGCCCCCTGCTCGATGCGCGCCTTTTGCGCAGGCACATAGTCCCAGCGATAGATTTTGCGTCCCGGCCCGGCGGCGGGCGTGCTCGCGGTAAAGCCCTTGGCGTCGGCGTGCAACGGCATGTTGGCCGGCAGGTCATAGATCAGGGTGAATTGCCGGGTAGGGAAAAACGCCGGGTAGGAAAGGTCTTCAAAATGGCCAGGAAACAGCGCCGTACTGCGTTTTTTCTTGAACTGAACCACCAGCCGGTCACCCACGGCAACCTCAGGGAAGATCACCACCTTGAGCAGCGTGTCCTGGAACATCGGTGCACCCGCAGACGCTTGCTCCTGCTGCTCCTTGATCTGGTCGGCCTGAACCTGCACCTTGCGTCCGTCAGGCTTTTGCGTATATGCCTGGACCACCTCCAGGGTTTCCAGGGTCCGGTTGTAACTCATCGAACGTTGTGCCCAGGCCTTGATCGCCCGCTCTTCGTTGATCAGGTACGCCGTTTCCCAGGTAGCCACAAAACTGCCGTCGGCATTGACCACATTGGTCTGGATTTCTTTCTCGATGGTTATCGAAAGGTCAGTGCCATCGTCCTTGGCCTGGGCGGTGCCCAAAGCCAGGACAGACACCAGCAGCGCACTCAGAAGGCGCGCGGGGAAGAAGCCTGAGGACTGCATAAAGATCCGTCTTTTTATGAATAGGAAGCGTTCGCAATATACAGCAAACGCTGCGCTATCATTTAGCCTCCCTTAAATATTGTGCAAATTCAGGCTCTTACCCGCGCATGCAGGGTGAAACTGGCCTCACTTGTGCAATGTGCGCGAATCAGCCACAGGCGCTTCAGCCTTCTTCGGCGGCCCGCTCTCGCTGCGAATTTGCGCATGGCTCAGCAAGGCAAAGATAAAGCTGCCACCAATGATGTTCCCCGCCAGCGTAGGACCTGCAAACACCAGCCAGAAGTCCGCCCATGACAATTGGCCCGCGAACACCAGGTAGGAGACTTCGGCCGAACCGACCACGATGTGGGTGAAGTCCCCCAGCGCCATCAGGTAAGTGATGAGGATAATGATCCACATCTTGGCGCTCTCCATGGACGGAATCATCCAGACCATGGTGGCGATCATCCAGCCAGAGACGATGCCCTTGGCGAACATCTTGCTGGCGTCGTTTTCCATGACCTTGCGCCCGATATCGAGGAAGGCCAGGTCGGTCTTGGTGTCGAAAATCGGCAGGTGCAACATCACGTAGGCCACCAGCAAGGTCCCACACAAATTGCCGAACAAGACCACCGTCCACAGGCGCAACAGCCGGCCGAAATTGTTCAACGTGGGTTTGGTCATGACCGGCAGCACGGCGGTCAGGGTGTTTTCCGTGAACAGCTGCTGGCGGGCGAGGATTACCGCCAGGAACCCGGCACAGTAGCCAAAACTGGCGATCACCTTGAAGGCCTCGCCGTCCGGCAGTCGCGAGTTCAGCAGCCCCATGGCCATCAGCGACAGGCCCATGGTCAAACCGGCGGCCAAGGCAGACCACCAGAGCGCAGCGACACTGCGCTCCAGCTCCTGGTCACCCTGGGTACGAATGATCTCGTGCAACACTGCCGCGCGCGGTGGCTGGTTCTTGTCGACGTCGTGCTGTTCCTGCGCCGAAAGGTTCGGGGTCTTGCCGTCGTGTGCCGAGCTCATGGGATGCGCAACCGGTGGCGGGATATCTAGCTATGACCTGCACAGCGCAGATTCCGTTCTACAGGCCTTGCATCACTCGACGCCGGCGCCATCCTGGAACTGGTCCTTGACGTACTTGATCTCGGTCCGCCCGTGCGCGGCCGGCAGACCGTCCTCGCCGAGGTTCACAAAGACCATCTTCTCCACCGTGAGAATGCTCTTGCGGGTGATCTTGTTGCGCACCTCGCACGTCAGGGTGATCGAGGTACGACCGAACTCGGTGGCGGTGATGCCCAGTTCGATGATGTCGCCCTGGCGCGAGGCGCTGACAAAGTTGATTTCGGAAATGTACTTGGTAACCACGCGCTGGTTGCCCAGCTGGACGATGGCATAGATCGCCGCTTCTTCGTCGATCCAGCGCAACAGGCTACCGCCGAACAGCGTGCCGTTGGGGTTGAGGTCTTCGGGTTTTACCCATTTGCGGGTGTGGAAATTCATGCTCACTCCTGACCGTCTTGCCGATTGATGCCGCCCATCATGGCAGAGCCCGACGCAGAGCTCTACGCAGCATCGACTATGGTCTCGATCAAGATTATCAACCAGCCGACAGAAACCCTTTGGAAGATCCGCCGAGCCCGCTATAATCGCCCCCGTTTCAAAACGGTCATCTTCAATTGCTACCGTTTTCCCGCCACCTGTCCGAGGGGCGCTGCAGCAGGCTAGACCTGTCAGGCTCGGATGGGGCGTTGCCTGGCCTTGAATGGCCGGACACTAAACGCACAACGGCGCCCATTCGCATACATTACGAATGGAGGCTCTTCATGAGCGCTGTCAACACGCCTGCAGATTTCACCGACTACAAAGTCGCCGACATGTCCCTGGCTGCCTGGGGCCGTCGCGAAACCATCATCGCCGAATCGGAAATGCCGGCCCTGATGGGTCTGCGTCGCAAGTACGCCGAAGAGCAACCGCTCAAGGGTGCGAAGATCCTCGGCTGCATCCACATGACCATCCAGACTGCCGTGCTGATCGAAACCCTGGTTGCCCTGGGTGCCGAAGTGCGTTGGTCGTCCTGCAACATTTTCTCGACTCAGGACCAGGCTGCCGCGTCCATCGCTGCTGCCGGCATCCCGGTATTCGCCTGGAAAGGTGAAACCGAAGCTGAGTACGAGTGGTGCCTGGAGCAAACCATCCTCAAAGATGGCGCGCCATGGGATGCCAACATGATCCTCGACGACGGCGGCGACCTGACCGAGCTGCTGCACAACAAATACCCGGCGGTACTGGATCGCGTTCACGGCGTGACCGAAGAAACCACCACTGGCGTGCACCGTCTGCTGGACATGCTGGCCAAGGGCGAGCTGAAAATCCCGGCCATCAACGTCAACGACTCGGTGACCAAGAGCAAGAACGACAACAAGTACGGCTGCCGTCACAGCCTCAACGACGCGATCAAGCGTGGTACCGACCACCTGCTGTCCGGCAAGCAAGCGCTGGTCATCGGCTACGGTGACGTGGGCAAGGGTTCCGCTCAATCCCTGCGTCAGGAAGGCATGATCGTCAAGGTTTCCGAAGTTGACCCGATCTGCGCCATGCAAGCCTGCATGGACGGTTTTGAACTGGTATCGCCGTTCATCGACGGTATCAACACCGGCACCGAAGCAAGCATCGACAAGGCGCTGCTGGGCAAGATCGACCTGATCGTGACCACCACCGGTAACGTTAACGTTTGCGACTCGAACATGCTCAAGGCCCTGAAGAAGCGTGCAGTAGTCTGCAACATCGGCCACTTCGACAACGAAATCGACACCGCTTTCATGCGCAAGAACTGGGCATGGGAAGAAGTGAAGCCACAGGTGCACAAGATCCACCGCACCGGCCCTGGCGATTTCGACGCACAGAACGACGACTACCTGATCCTGCTGGCCGAAGGCCGCCTGGTGAACCTGGGTAACGCTACCGGTCACCCAAGCCGCATCATGGACGGCTCGTTCGCCAACCAGGTCCTGGCGCAGATCTTCCTGTTCGGCCAGAAGTACGCCGACCTGTCGCCAGCCCAGAAAGCCGAGCGCCTGACCGTTGAAGTACTGCCAAAGAAACTCGACGAAGAAGTGGCCCTGGAAATGGTCCGCGGTTTCGGCGGCGTCGTGACTCAACTGACCAAGACCCAGGCCGACTACATCGGTGTGACCGTCGAAGGTCCGTTCAAGCCGCACGCTTACCGTTACTGATCGGTTCTGCTGCCTGCTCTCCCTGTGGGAGCGGGCTTTTGTGGGAGCCGGGCTTGCCCGCGATACAGCCACCGCGGTGTTTCATTTACACCGCGGCGATGGCATCGCAGGCAAGCCAGCTCCCACAAGAGCCGCTCCGACGTGGGATGTGCAAGCCTCACAGGCTTACGCGTTTTCAAGGGTATTCTCATGTCACAAGATCGTCGCTACAGCTTCGAGTTCTTCCCGACCAAGACCGATGCTGGGCATGAAAAGCTGCTCGCCACTGCTCGTCAGCTGGCCACCTACAACCCCGATTTCTTCTCCTGCACCTATGGCGCTGGCGGTTCGACCCGTGATCGCACGATCAACACCGTGTTGCAGCTGGAAAGCGAAGTCAAAGTCCCTGCCGCCCCGCACCTGTCCTGCGTAGGCGACAGCAAGGCTGACCTGCGCGGCCTGCTGACTCAGTACAAGGCGGCGGGTATCACCCGCATCGTTGCCTTGCGCGGTGACCTGCCGTCGGGCATGGGCATGGCCAGCGGCGAACTGCGCCACGCCAATGACCTGGTGCAATTCATTCGTGAAGAAACCGGCGATCATTTCCACATCGAAGTCGCCGCCTACCCGGAAATGCACCCGCAAGCGCGCAATTTCGAAGACGATCTCGCCAACTTCGTGCGCAAGGCCAATGCTGGCGCCGACAGCGCAATCACCCAGTACTTCTTCAACGCCGACAGCTACTTTTACTTCGTCGAGCGTGTACGGGCGATGGGCGTGAACATCCCGATCGTGCCGGGCATCATGCCGATCACCAACTACAGCAAGCTGGCGCGCTTCTCCGATGCCTGCGGCGCGGAAATCCCACGCTGGATCCGCAAGCAGTTGGAAGCCTACGGCGACGATACCCAGAGCATTCAGGGTTTCGGCGAGCAGGTGATCACGCAGATGTGTGAACGTTTGTTGCAGGGCGGCGCACCAGGGCTGCATTTCTATACCCTGAACCAGGCTGATCCTAGCCTCGCTGTCTGGAACAATCTGAAACTGCCGCGCTGATCACGGCAGTGCATTCAGAAAAATGGCCCTGGCGAACCCCAGGGCCTTTTTTTTATCTGTCACTCAACCGGGAAAACCGTAGTAGATGTCGATTCCTAGCCCAACTCCGACCCCACAACTGATCTACCTGGTCTACGGTGCCTGCACTTACCACCAGGAAGCACTCTTCAGTATTGCCAGCGCTTTGGCGGGCATGCGCAAGACGCCGGGGGAAGCGCTCGACATCCAGGTTTTCACCGACGACCCGGCGCCTTACCGCGACCTGCCAGTACGGATTCGCCAGTTCGACGAAGCCACCCGTCAGGGCTGGATCGCCCCCCACGGCTACCACTTCCGCGCCAAACACGCGGTCATGCAACAGGTGATGGCCGAGTCGGAGCTGGCCCTGTTGATCGACACCGACACCTTCTTCCACTGCTCGCCCCTGGAATTGTTCCGGCGCATCCAGCCCGGCACCCTGCTGTGCAACACCCTCGGCATGTCCTACGGCAGCAACAAGCAGACCCGCCTCTACCAGACCCTGGCCGAGGTGCTGCAACAGCGGCAACTGGCGGACGACCAGATGCCCCTGCTGAACTCCGGGGTCATCGGCCTGTACCGCGAAGATGCCGACATCCTCGCCCACTCCCTGGCGCTGATGGACGAGTTGTATCCCCTGGCCCAAGGTGCCTACACCCTTGAAGAGTTCTGCCTGTCGGTGGCCACCTACCGCCAGCGTCAGGTGCGCGAATGCCCGGACCTGATCCATCACTACTGGAGCCGCAAGGAGCTGTTTCGCGCCAAGACCAATGCCTGGCTGGAAAAGCACCGCGCCAACCCCACCAGCACCCTGGCCCTGGACGAAACGTCCCTGGTGACGGCGACTCTGCCGCGGCCACCGGCCCTGCAGCGCCTGGCCTATAAAATCGTGACCCTGGCCCTGCCCCGCCAGCAGCGCCAGTTCATGCGTGAAATCCTCTACGGCTGCTACCGCCATGCCAATCCGTTTGATCAGGCCTGTACGCCGGTCTGGTGGGAAAAGGCTCATGCCAATGTGGAAAAACGCCTGAAACGACCACTGGAAAACGATCAATTGGAACGCTGGTTCAACCACCCGATCAACCGCCTGGTGCTGGGCCGGCGACGCGAAGCCATCTACCTACATCTGATGCAGGCAAAAGGCGACTAAGCCTCGGGCTAGACCGCCTCTAGCTATTTCCCCGCCTCTCGTCGTAATCTCCAGCGATGCCCGTCATTGCCCAATTGCTGACAGCCGCGCTTCTCGTTTGCCTGAGCTTTGCTGCCCGGGCGGAAAAGTTGCGCATCGTCACCGAGCCCTGGGCACCTTACGTGTACGAGGAAAATGGCCAGCCCCGGGGGCTGGACTACGAAACCACGGCCATTGTCTTCCAGCGCCTGGGAATCGAAGTGCAATGGCAGTTCCTGCCCTGGAAGCGCTGCCTGGCCATGCTCGATCAAGGGCTGGCCGACGGCGCACTGGACATCTTCCATAGCAACGAACGCGACGCCACCCTGCTCTACCCCAGCGAACCGCTGTCGCAAGTCGAGTTCGTGATGTTCTATGCCAACGCCCGCCCGCACCCGTTCAACACCCTGGAAGACCTGCGCGGCCTGACCATCGGCACCTCCCCCGGCTACCTGTACAGCCAGGACTTTCGTGAATCCACGCTGTTTACCCGAGAGCCGGCGCCGACCCATGAAGCCAACTTCGGCAAGCTGGCACGCGGGCGCATCGACCTGTTGATTACCGACCGCCGGGTTGGGCAAACCCTGCTCGACAGCCTGGACCTGCGAGACCAGATCAGCGAAAACCCGACCGTCATCAGCCGCGAGAGCCAGTTCCTGGCCGTGCGCCGCAATGCCGGCATGGACCTGCTGGTGCAGCGTTTCGGCGCCGAACTAAAGCGCTTCAAGCGTGAACCGGCGTACGCCCAACTCAGCGCACGTTATGGCGCCGCACCGGCCAAGGACCTGACGCTTGTGACCCCGCAAGCCCATGAAGAAAAAACCGTTGAGCAGCAGGAAAGCAGCGCACAGTGATTGCTCTGTTATACTCCGGCCTTCCCGCCAGGCTTACGCCCGGACGCTCGGCACTGTTTCAGGCCTCTCGACATCGCTACAGCGCAGCTTTTCAGCCCGCGCGAGCACTCGCAGATGAGCCATCAGGGCCCAGCAGGACCGGACGCGATTGCGCTTCTCTCAAACGCCACTCGCGCCAGGCAAGACTATCCCATTGGGCCAAGCCCTAACTAAAACAGGATTACTCATGTCCTTTGCTTCCCTCGGTCTCTCCGAGGCTTTAGTCGGCGCCATCGAAGCCGCCGGCTACACCCAGCCTACTCCGGTGCAACAGCGGGCCATTCCCGCCGTGTTGCAAGGTCGCGACTTGATGGTTGCGGCACAGACAGGCACTGGCAAAACCGGCGGCTTTGCCCTGCCGATTCTGGAACGCCTGTTCCCCAACGGTCACCCGGACAAGTCCCAGCGTCACGGCCCGCGCCAACCGCGCGTATTGGTCCTGACCCCGACCCGCGAACTGGCCGCCCAGGTGCACGAGAGCTTCAAGCTCTATGCCCGCGACCTCAAGTTCGTCAGTGCCTGCATCTTCGGCGGCGTTGGCATGAACCCTCAGGTTCAGGCCATGGCCCGCGGTGTTGACGTGCTGGTAGCCTGCCCGGGTCGCTTGCTCGACCTGGCCGGTCAAGGCAGCGTCGACCTGTCCCACGTGGAAATCCTCGTGCTCGACGAAGCCGACCGCATGCTCGACATGGGTTTTGTCCATGACGTGAAGAAGGTCCTGGCCCGTCTGCCGGCCAAACGCCAGAACCTGTTGTTCTCGGCGACGTTCTCCAAGGACATCACCGACCTCGCCGGCAAGTTGCTGCACAACCCCGAGCGCATCGAAGTCACGCCACCGAACACCACGGTCGAGCGGATCGAGCAACGTGTGTTCCGCCTGCCGGCAAGCCACAAGCGTTCGCTGCTAGCGCACCTGATCACCGCTGGCGCCTGGGAACAGGTACTGGTCTTCACCCGTACCAAGCACGGCGCCAACCGCCTGGCCGAGTACCTGGACAAACACGGCCTGAGCGCCGTGGCCATCCACGGTAACAAGAGCCAGAACGCCCGCACCAAAGCCCTGGCCGACTTCAAGGCCGGTGAAGTGCGGATCCTGGTTGCCACCGACATCGCGGCACGCGGCCTGGACATCGACCAACTGCCACACGTGGTCAACTTCGAACTGCCGAACGTCGACGAAGACTACGTGCACCGCATTGGCCGTACTGGCCGTGCCGGTCGTTCGGGCGAGGCGATCTCGCTGGTCGCCCCGGACGAAGAAAAACTGCTGAAAAGCATCGAGCGCATGACCAAGCAGAAGATCGCCGATGGCGATCTGATGGGGTTTGATGCCAGCAGCGTCGAGGCCGAGAAGCCAGAAGTGCGCGAGCGTCCGGATGTGCGTAACCCGCGCAACCCACGTGGCCCACGCGGCGACGGTCCGAACGGCGGTGGTGGTGGCGGCGGTCGCAAGGACAAAGGCAAGGACAAGGGCGGCAAGGAAAAGCCGGCAGCCAACCGTGGCGAACGCCCGGCGCAAAAGCCGCGTGAAGGCACGCCTGCCCGCGAACAGCAGCGCCCTGCCCCACGTGCGACCGCTGATCGGGCACCGGACGAGTTCCTCGACGACGATGTGGATAACTTCGGTAACCGCGTCGACTACGTGCCACAACAGAAACCGGCCCAGGGCCGTGGTCGCCGTCCAGGTGCCCCGGCACAAGGCACAGGCGCAGGCGCCGGTGCTCCACGCACTGGCCAGCCACAGGGCCGGCAGAACGGTCCACGCAACAGCAGCGGCGCCAGCACTGGCACCCCGCCTGCCAAGCGCAGCGGCCCACGCAGTGGCGCCCCCCGTGACGGCCAGGCCCGTCGCGAGGAGTCCCGCAACCGTCGCCCAGCCCGTGATGAGCAGCCACGCCAGGAACCTGCGGTACAAAACCCGCGCGGTGGTCCGGCACCGAAGATCATTCACAAGGAGTCGAAGACCGACCGGTTCCCGACACCTGAGCAGCTCGATCAACTGCCAAGCCGTCCACGTGGCGAAAAACCAGCGCTGCTGACCCGCAACCGCTGATTTTTCCTGCGTAAAAAAAACGCCCCGGCTCTAACGAACCGGGGCGTTTTTTTTGCTGGCGAAAATTACTTCGCCTTCACACCTTCAAACGTAACGTACAGCTCGACTGCGTCGGAAGCAGGGCCCAGGTCCTTCTGCTTGCCGAAATCGCTACGCTTGATCTGGGTAGTGCCTTCGAAGCCGGCACGGTAGCCGCCCCATGGATCCTTGCCTTCACCCAGGAAAGTGGCCTTGACCACGACTGGCTTGGTCACGCCCAGGATGGTCAGGTCGCCTGCGACATCAGCGGTTTCCTTGCCATCGGCATTCTTGCCAGTGGATTTGACGCTGGTGGAAACAAACGTCGCCTTGGCGAATTTGCTCGCATTCAGGAAGTCAGCGCTGGCGATGTGCTTGTCGCGCTCGGCGTGGTTGGTGAATACGCTGGAGGTATTAACGTTGAATTCGATCTTGCTGGCTTCAGGCTTGGCAGCGTCAAAGCTGAACTTGCCGTCGATATCCTTGAAAGTACCGGTGATGAAGCTGTAGCCCAGGTGGCTGATCTTGAAGTCAACGAAGGCGTGCTGGCCTTCCTTGTCGACAACGTAATCGGCTGCCATCACGTTAGCCGACAGCAGAGCAGTACCGATTGCCAGAGCGGCGAGAGACTTTTTCAACATGCTTTCTATTCCTTGGAGTCGAGGTTGAACATCAGGCTTTGCGACCCAGCATGCGTGCCAGGGTCACATCACGATCGATAAAGTGGTGTTTCAATGCTGCCAACGCATGGAGGCCGGAGACAATCACCAGCGCCCATGCCAGGTAGAAATGAATCACACCGGCCAGGTCTGCCTGGTCCGGTAGTCCGGAAATCAGGGCAGGGACTTCAAACAAGCCAAACACCGGTATCCCGACACCGTCAGCGGTGGAAATCAGGTAACCGGCAATCATTACCGCAAACAGGCTGAGATACAGAAACCCATGACCGAGCTTGGCGCCGACGCGAGTCAGGCGATCGTAGCTGGCCAGGGTCGGTGGTGGCGGGCTGATCAAACGCCAGAGCACCCGCAGCAGCATGACCGCGAAGAGCACCAGACCGATGCTTTTATGCAGGTCCGGGGCGTCCTTGCGCCAGGTGCTGTAGTAATCCAGCCCGACCATCCACAAGCCCAGGGCGAACAGACCCACCACTACCAGGGCTACACCCCAGTGCATGAAAATACTGACCCAGCCGTAGCGGGAGGAAGAGTTACGTAGCTGCATTGCCCAAATCCTGTAAGAACTGCGCTCAAGACTATCGAGTTATCTATCGAATTAAAGCGGAAAAATTCGCTTTGAAATATCGAGAAATACGATCTGGAGTCTGGTGTCGGATGGTTAAGGAAAGATTAACCACGTCCGACACTTGTCCTCCTAGCACCACAAGCGCGCCCTCCAAAGCGGGTTTCTCGTCAGCCCAGGTAACTGAAAAAACCACAATAGGTTGTCCGCATGCCCAGCATTGCATAGGCTTGCGCGATTGTTTGCCCGCGAAACCAGCGCGCCGTCTCGAGGAGAATTTACATGGGCTTGAATAATCAGTGGATGCAGCGCGATCTCGCGGTGTTGTGGCATCCCTGCACCCAGATGAAAGATCACGAACAACTGCCGTTGATCCCGATCAAACGCGGTGAAGGGGTGTGGCTGGAGGACTTCGAAGGCAAGCGCTACCTCGACGCCGTCAGCTCCTGGTGGGTCAACGTGTTCGGCCACGCCAATCCGCGGATCAACCAGCGGATCAAGGATCAGGTCGATCAACTCGAGCACGTGATCCTCGCCGGCTTCAGCCACCAGCCGGTGATCGAGCTCTCGGAGCGCCTGGTGAAAATGACGCCCGAAGGGCTGACCCGGTGTTTCTACGCCGATAACGGCTCATCGTGCATCGAAGTCGCGTTGAAAATGAGCTTTCACTACTGGCTCAACCGCGGCCAGCCGAACAAGAAACGCTTCGTCACCCTGACCAACAGCTACCACGGCGAGACCATGGCCGCCATGTCGGTCGGCGACGTGCCCCTGTTCACCGAGACTTACAAGGCCCTGCTGCTGGACACCATCAAGGTGCCGAGCCCCGATTGCTACCTGCGCCCCGACGGCATGAGCTGGGAGGAACACTCGCGGAACATGTTCGCGGCGATGGAGCACACCCTGGCCGAGCATCACGACAGCGTTGCAGCAGTGATAGTCGAGCCGTTGATCCAGGGCGCGGGCGGCATGCGCATGTACCACCCGGTGTACCTGAAACTGCTGCGCGAAGCCTGTGACCGCTACGGCGTGCACCTGATCCACGACGAAATCGCCGTCGGTTTCGGCCGCACCGGGACCATGTTTGCCTGTGAGCAGGCCGGCATCCGCCCGGACTTCCTGTGCCTGTCCAAGGCCCTGACCGGCGGCTACCTGCCGCTGGCGGCCTGCGTCACCACCGACGAGGTCTACAGCGCCTTCTACGACGACTACCCGACCCTGCGCGCGTTCCTCCATTCCCACAGCTACACCGGCAACCCGCTGGCCTGTGCCGCCGCGTTGGCGACCCTGGATATCTTCGAGCAGGACAACGTCATCGAGAACAACAAGGCCCTGGCCCAGCGCATGGCGACCTCGACCGCACACCTGGCCGATCACCCGAACGTGTCGGAGGTGCGTCAGACCGGCATGGTGCTGGCCATCGAGATGGTCAAGGACAAGGCCAGCAAAGAGGCCTATCCCTGGCAAGAACGTCGGGGCCTGAAGGTATTCCAGCACGCCCTGGAGCGCGGGGCGCTGTTGCGCCCGCTGGGCAGCGTGGTGTACTTCCTGCCGCCCTACGTAATCACCCCCGAGCAGATCGATTTCCTCGCCGAAGTGGCCAGCGAAGGCATCGACATCGCCACCCGCGACTCGGTCAGTGTCGCCGTGCCGAAGGACTTCCACCCAGGGTTCCGTGATCCGGGCTAGCAGCCACAAGCTCCCACAAGGGCTGTGCCTAAGCAGGCAAATCCAACTCAGATGAACGACCCCTTTTACAGAGACCCCGCATGAGACTGTCGCGCTTTTTTATCGATGCCCCCTTGAGCCTTGGCGAGCATGAGTTGCCGGAGGCCCAGGCCCATTACATCAGCCGCGTGCTGCGCATGGCCGAGGGCGATGCGCTGCAGGTGTTCGATGGCTCAGGCCTGGAATACCTCGGCACACTGGTGGAAGTCGGCAAGAAACGCGTGCGCGTGGCGTTGAGCGAAAGTTTCGCCGGGCAAATCGAGTCGCCGCTGCAGATTCACCTGGGCCAGGGCCTGTCCCGGGGTGAGCGCATGGATTGGGCGATTCAGAAAGCCACGGAGCTGGGGGTGAGTGAAATCACGCCGATCTTCAGTGACCGCTGCGAAGTACGACTCAAGGACGAGCGCGCCGACAAACGCCTGCAGCACTGGCGCCAGGTCGCGATCAGCGCCTGCGAGCAATGTGGGCGCTCGCGGGTGCCTGTGATCCATCCGCCGATGCTGCTGGCAGACTGGATCAAGCAGGTCCCGGCCGAGCTGAAACTGGTGCTGCACCCGGTGGCAGAGCCATGGGCCAGCCACGCCAAGCCCGCGACCCTGGCATTTCTGATCGGCCCCGAAGGTGGCTTGTCGGACACTGAAGTAGAGCAGGCCAAGGCGGGCGGTTTTCACGCCGCACGCCTCGGCCCTCGCGTGTTGCGCACCGAAACCGCGCCGGTAGTGGCGCTGGCGGTAGCACAACAGCTATGGGGCGATTTCTAAGCCCTTAGCCTGCGAGTTCTTGAGCTGAAAATCACTGCACCGGATCACTGGTCGGCTTGGCAATGATCGCCTTGAGTTCGCTGGTCATCGGGAACTCGAGGTTCAAGCCTTTTGGCGGGATCGGCTGTTCAAACCAGCGCTGGTAGATCCCGTTGATTTCCCCTGAGCTGTACAGCTCGCCCAACGTCGAGTTCACCAGCGCCAGGAACTGCGGATCGTCCTTGCGCACCATGCAGCTGTAGATCTCCCGCGACTGCTCTTCCCCGACCACCACCCACTTGTGCGGGTCGCGAGCCTTGGCGCGCTCGCCGTAGAGCAATGCATCGTCCATGTAGAACGCCGCTGCCCGACCGGACTGCAACATCTGGAAGGCTTCGCCGTGGTCCTTGGCGCTGATCACGAACATGTCGATCTTGTTATCGACGTTGTAGCTCTTCAGATAGCGCTCGTTGGTGGTGCCGGCGGTGGTCACCACGTTCTTGCCGCGCAGGTCGGCGAAGCTCTTGACCCCACTGTCGTTGGCGGTCAGCAACTGGCCTTTGACATAGATAAAGCCGTAGGAAAACGCCACCTGCTTTTGCCGCTCAGCGGTCACGCCGGTCGAACCACATTCCAGGTCGACCGTGCCGTTCTGCACCAGCGGAATACGGGTTTGCGAGGTCACCAGGTTGTATTTGACCTTGAGCTGGGGCGCTGCGAGCTTCTGCTGCACACGCTCGACTATCTTGCTCGCCAGGTCCACCGAGTAACCCATCGGTTGACCCGAGTGATCACCCACGTAGGAGAAGGGCACCGACGCATCGCGATAACCCAGGGTAATGCTGTTAGTGCTGGCAATCTTGCTCAGGGTCGGGCCCAGCGGGGCTTCTTCAGCCTGCACTTGAGTGCCGAGCAACACGCCCAGGGTGCAGCCGAGCAACGTGATTTTTTGCATTGTTATTCTCCGTTGTGGGTGATGGATTACTTAGCGGCGGGCCGCGATAACGCTGATTTCGACTCGCACCTGCGGGCGGGCCAACTCGGCCTGCAAGGTCGTGCGACTCGGTGCCTGGCCAGGCGACAACCAGGCCGACCAGACGTCATTCATCGCCGCGAAATCCTCACCAATATCCTTCAGGTAAATGGTCGCGCTGAGCAGATGATCCTTGTCGCTGCCCGCCTCGGCCAGCAGCGCGTCGATTTTTTCCAGCACCTGGCGAGTCTGGCCAGTGGCGTCGGTGGCATCACCCGGTACTTGGCCGGAGAGAAACACCAGGTCGCCAAAGGTCACGGCAGCGGACAAGCGTGGATTGGTCTGGATACGGCTGATGGTCATCGGATAGTCCTTCTCTTGGGTAATGGTTTCAGGCCGCACGGGGCGTAAAGCCCTGCAGGTCAATGGAGGGGCGGCGCTGGCCGATCAGCTCACTGAGCAACTGCGCGCTGCCGCAGGCCAGGGTGAAACCCAGGGCGCCATGGCCGAGGTTAAGCCACAGGTTGCAATACGCCGTTGCGCCCAGCAGCGGCACGCCGCTAGGGGTCGCCGGGCGCATGCCAGCCCACTCGATGGCCTGCTCGTAGTCGCCGGCATTGGCAAAGGTGTCGCGTGCCTGGCGCTTGATCAGGGCCAGCCGCTTGGGGTCCAGCGCCGGGTCAAAGCCGACGATGTCGACCATGGCCGCCACCCGCAGTTGCTCGCCAATGCGGGCGTAGACGATCTTGCGGTCATAGTCGGTGATGCTCAGGTCCGGGGCCCGGTGTTGGGCGCCGATCGGCACAGTCAGGCTATAACCCTTGAGCGGGTACAGTGGCAGGTGCACCCCTGGCAACGCCAGCAGTGGGCTGCGATGACCGGCGGCAATCACCAGATGTTCCACTGGCAGCACTTCATCCCCCAGTTCGATTGCGCTCACCACACCATTGGCCTGGCGAATGCCGGTCACGGCCTGGCCCAGGCGGAACTCGCAACGACCTGAGGCCTGCAAACGCGCCGCCAGTTGCTGGCAAAAACCGTGGCAGTCACCGACTTCCTCATCCGGGGTGTAAATCGCACCCACGAAGGGTGCATCGGCCAGTGCCGGGTCCAGGCGGGCGCACTCGGCGGGCGACAGCACCTGTTGTTGCTGGGGGTCGGCCAGTTTTTGGCGGGCATGCTCGAAGCTGGCGGTGCTGCGAAAGGTCACCAGCTTGCCGTTGCGTCGCCAGTGGAAACCCTCCAGGGCATCGGCTTCGCGCCAGGTCTGCAGGGTGGACTGGCTGAACAGCGCCAGGCGCAGCAGATGGGCGGCGTTGGCGCGGTTGACCGAAGAACGGCAGGCCCCCAGGAAGGACGCCATCCAGCGCCACTGCGCAGGGTCGAAGCGTGGACGCAGCTTCAGCGGTGAGTCACCACGCAACATCCAGCCAATGGCCTGCAACGGCACACCGGCATCGGCCAGGGGCGCCACGTAGCGATAGGACAACTGGCCGCCATTGGCAAAGCTGGTTTCGCTGCCCAGCGAATCCCGCGCCTCGACCAGGGTCACCTCAACGCCATCGCGCACCAGTGCGTAGGCCGTTGCCAGGCCGATGACGCCGCCGCCGATGATGCATACACGCTGAGCCATGTCAGTCCTTAATCGTGGTTGAGACGAGCCCGAGGTTAGAGCCAGGTGACAGGCGCCGAACAATGAATAAAGATGGTCATCCCATAAACAAAAGTTATGGACTCGCCATGCGCCTTCGCCACATCGAGATTTTCCAGGCCATCCGCCAGACCGGTTCGGTCAGCGCTGCCGCGCAATTGCTGCACGTCTCCCAACCCGCCGTGACCAAAGTGCTGCAACACGCCGAGCAGCACCTGGGCTTCCCGCTGTTTCTGCGGGTGCGCGGCAAACTCCAGGCCACCCCGGAGGCGCTGGAACTGGAGCGTGAGGTCGACAAGGTCACCGAAAGCCTGCAAGGAGTGCGACGCCTGGCCCAGAGCCTGCGCCGCGAGCCGGGCCACAGCCTGCGAATCGGCGCGACCCCGGCCCTGGCCCTGTCGTTATTGCCCCCGGCCATTCATGAGTGGACGCAACGCTATCCGGAGATCGCCTGCGAGCTGTCCAGCGCCCACAGTCGTGAGTTGGTGCAGAACCTGCTGATGCGCGAAATCGATGTTGCCCTGACCCTGCAACTGCCCGATCACCCGGCACTCAAGGCCCAGGCGCTGGCCAGCGGGGTGTTGGTGGCGCTGGCGCCGGCGGGTTACTGGCCCCTGGAAGATGAAGGCCAACCGCTGCCGTTGCAGGCCCTGGCCGATGCGCCGTTGATCGGGCTATCCAGTGCCGATCCACTGTCGGCCCGGCTCGACAGTTACCTCAAGGCGGTCGAGCCGCCGCCCCGGGTCAGCATCGCGGTGCAGACGTACTCACTGGCCAGGGCGATGGTCGAATCCGGGGCCGGCCTGACCGTGATCGACCCCTTCACCGCCCTGGGCGCCTCACCCGGGACCACCGCCATCCGCCCCCTGGCGCCGGCGCTGCCGATCACCCTGTACGCGGTGACCCGCGCGACCGAGCCGCCACCGCACACCCTGAACGAGCTACTGAGCATCTTCAGCAGCCGCGCACAGGAGCAACTGGACAGGTTGGTCGGGGGGCCTAGTTACGCCGCCAAAGGGCTGCCCCCGGCGATCAGATCACATAAAACAGAATCGCCACAAAGTGCAGCAGGCTGCCGGTGATCACAAACAGGTGCCAGATCCCGTGGGCATGGCGCAGCCGGCTGTCGAGGGCGAAAAATATGATACCGACGGTGTAAAACACTCCGCCGGCCGCCAGCCAGGCAAACCCCGTGGTGCCCAGCGCGGCAATCAGCGGCTTGACCGCCACCAGCACGATCCAGCCCATCACCGCGTAGATCACCAGCGACAGGATCCGCGCCTCGGAGCGCGGCTTGATCTCTTGCAGCATGCCGATCACCGCCAGCGCCCAGACAATCGCAAACAGCGACCAGCCCCAGGGCCCGCGCAGGGTCACCAGGCAAAAAGGCGTGTAGCTGCCGGCAATCAGCAGGTAGATCGACAAATGATCGACCTTCTGCATGATCACCTTCGCCCGTCCGCGCACGCTGTGATAGACCGTCGACACGCTGTACAGCACCAGCAGTGTGACCCCGTAGATCGCCACGCTGACGATCTTCCATGGACTGCCATCGAGACTGGCCACCACCAACAACCAGACCGCCCCGACAAACGCCGCAACCGCCCCGAACAAATGGCTCCAGGCGTTGAATCTTTCTCCGTGGTACATGGGCCTCTCACTTCAAAATCACAAAAACAGCGTGCAAGGCCAAGGCCGACACCGCAGTTCAGTCAAGTGAACGCGGAGCTTTTTTGTAGGAGCGAGCTTGCTCGCGATGGACGTTAACGATGACGCGTACTGCCTGAATAACGCGTTGTTTTTGAGTTCAACGCGAGCAAGCTCGCTCCTACAAAGCTCCGCGTTCACTTACCTGAACAGCATTGCCCCAATCGGCTGTAGCGCCAAAGGGTTTTCACCCAACAAGTTGATCTTTTCCTGTTGCGCGACCTGCAGCACGAAGCTGTTGCCCGCAGCCAACTTTCCGGCCCAGTCCTCAGGGGTGTAGAGCGTCGGATTAAGCGGACGACCCAGTTGCTCTTCCATGGGTATCAATCGTTCCATGACTTCACTGTAGTGCAGACCTTCGCCAATCAGCATCAGGTCTATGTCACTGGATGCGTTGGCCTGATCCTTGGCGATAGAGCCATAGACAAAGGCCCAGATAAGTTGCTCCGCAAAGGGCGCTAGGGCACGACGCAAGGGGTCGGCAATGCCAAAGGTCTTGCGCACAATGCCTGCCAATTCACGATAGATCGGGCACTGTTCATTGGCCTGGTAGTGGGTCTGATTACCCCGGCGCGTCATCTTCAGTACGCCCGCCGAATTCAAACGCTCCAGTTCACGCATAAGGCTGCCCTTGCCCACTTGAGCCCAGCGAGCGATCTCATTGGCATAAAAGCTCTGATCGGGTTTGCCGTAGAGTAACCCCAGCACTTTTTGCTGGGTCACCGTGAATAGGGCGTTGCTGAGTGAAAGGGTTTGCACAGCCAGCACCAATAAGTCTCAAAAAGGGAACGATAGGTCCCTTTTTGAGACTTATCAAGAAATCCCATGTTCTATGACCAACCCCGCCCCCACCAACAACGCCTCCAACGCCAGCAAATCGGGGATTTTTGCTACGTGATCGACGACTTGTACCGCTGCCTGTTCCAGTGCACACAGCGGCACGTCGACGTAGCTCAACTGGCTGTCGAGCTTGCAGGAGCGTGGGATGCCCTGGACCAGCAAGGCAATGAACCTGAGGTTGGCTCGCCCGCCCAGGGTGTTGAGGATGACGATGCGGGCGCGTTCGCCGATCACGGTTTTGCTGCCGCAGGCCGACTCGAAACTCAGCAGGGGGATCTGGCGGTCGCGCCAGTTGACCTGGCCCAGGTACCAGGGCGGTGAATCGAGGTCGAAGGTTCCGGGCTGATAGTCGATCAACTCGGCAACGGCGACGTTGGGCAGGATCAGGGTGCGGTCGGCCAGGGGCAGCAGCAGCCCGGTGAGGTGGCTGGTACGGTGCTCAAGCATGGGCCTTGCTCCACAGGGCGATACTGTCGAGCAACACCGATTCCTGGTACGGCTTGCCGAGGTAGTCGTTGACGCCGATGGCCATTGCCCGGTCGCGGTGTTTTTGCCCGGTGCGCGAGGTAATCATGATGATCGGCAGGTGCTGCAGGCGGGGATCGTTGCGCACCTGGGTGGCCACTTCGAAGCCGTCCATGCGCGGCATTTCGATGTCCAGCAGCATCAGGTCGGGCATGTGCTCTTCCAGCAACTGCATCGCGTCCACCCCGTCCTTGGCCGTGAGCACGCTCATGCCGTGGCGCTCCAGCAGCCGGCTGGTGACTTTGCGCACGGTGACCGAATCGTCCACCACCAGCACCAGCATCGAGCGCTGCGGCTCGCCTTCCGGGCTGGTCGCGGCCGGCGCCGGCAAACGTACCTGCATCGCCCGCAACGGTGCCAGCAGGTCGAGAATCAGCACCACCCGGCCATCACCGAGAATCGTCGCGCCGGACAGGCCCTGGACCGCGGCAAACTGCGGGCCGAGGCTCTTGACCACGATTTCCCGGGTGCCGGCCATGGCGTCGACCTGCACCGCGATATGCCGCTCGTTGCACTGCACCAGCAGCACCGGCAGCGGCAGGTTCTGCCCCAGCAAGCGCGGGCGAATACTGGTCTTGAGCAACTCGCCCAGGTAGCACAGCTCATAACGTTGTCCGGCGTACTCGTACCGGGGCGGATCCAGTTGGTAGCGGGCTTCCAGTTCGCTGGGCAGGACTCGCACCATGCCCTCGATGGTATTGAGCGGGATCGCGTACAGATCCTCGCCACACTGCACCATCAACGCGCGGTTGACCGACACCGTGAACGGCAGGCGAATGCGAAAATGCACGCCCTTGCCCGGGACCGAGTCAATGCTCATCAGGCCGCCGAGCTGGCGCACTTCTTCATGCACCACGTCCATGCCCACCCCTCGCCCGGAGATCTGGGTGATTTTCTCGGCAGTAGAGAAGCCGGGCTGCAGGATGAACTGCAGCACATCGCGGTCACTCAGGCTGCTTTCGGGGGCCAGCAGCCCGCGCTTGATCGCCTTGCGCCGTACGGCATCGAGGGGCACGCCGGCACCGTCGTCACGGATGTCGAAAATGATATCGCCGCCCTCGCGGGACAGGTCCAGGCTGATCCGCCCCTGCTCGGGCTTGCCGGCAGCGCGGCGTACTTGCGCAGACTCCAGGCCATGGTCGATGGCGTTGCGCAACATGTGCTCCAGCGGGGCGGCCATGCGCTCAAGGACATTACGGTCCATCTCGCCTTCGGCGTTGCCGACGATAAACTCAACGTCTTTGCCCAGCTCGCTGGAGACCTGGCGGACGATGCGTTTGAGGCGCGGCAGCATCCGTTCGAACGGCACCATGCGCGTGCGCATCAGGCCTTCTTGCAGCTCACTGTTAATCCGCCCCTGTTGCTGCAACAGGTTCTCGGCGTCGAGATTGCGCCGATCGAGGGTTTCCTTGAGGTCGAGCAGATCGGAAGCAGACTCGAACATCGCCCGCGACAACTGCTGCAGTTGCGAATGGCGATCCATTTCCAGCGGGTCGAATTCTTCGTAGCCCAGGCGCTCGGCGTCGACGTGCTGGCGACTGAGGATGCGTCCCTGGGTTTCGGTGTCGAGGCGGCGCAGTTGATCGCGCATGCGCTCGATGGTGGTTTCCATCTCGCTCAAGGTCACCCGGGCATCGTTGACCTGTTGCTCGACACGTCCACGAAAAATCGAAGTCTCAGCGGCCAGGTTGACCAGGTCGTCGAGCAGTTCGGCGGACACCTTGACCATATCGGCGCCCGCTTCAGCGGGCGGGGCGGACGGCTCCGGCTTGTTCTGCGCCAGGCTGTCGAGCGCCACCGATGGCGCAGCACGCTCGACCGCCGAGGGGTGACTGAAGGCCTGGATGGCCTCGAGCAGGCGCTCGGCCGGCGCTACCGGTTGACCGGCACGGGTAGCGTCGAGCATCTGCGCCAGCCGGTCATGGCTGCGCTGCAACAGCCCGAACAGCGCCGGTGTGGCCTGCAGCAAGCCGGTCGACAGGCCTTCGTAGAGAAATTCCAGTTCATGGGCCAGGTCGCCAATCGGCGCAATCTCGACCATTCGCGCGCCACCTTTGAGGGTGTGCAGATCGCGCAGCAGGGTTTCCATTTCCTGGCGGCTTTGCGGGTCGGCCTGCCAGCGCAGCAAGGCTGCGCCCGAACTGTCGATGATGTCGAAGCCTTCCTCGAGGAAGATCTCCAGCAACTCCGGGTCATTACCCGGCGCATCGTCGGCGGGCACCTGTGCAGCGGCGTCGGCAGGGTTGGCGCTGCCTTGGCGCCACTGCGCGATGGCCTCGATCAATGCCGTGCAATCGCCCAGCGGTTGTTGGCGCTGCAGTTGCTCCAGCAGTTGCGCGAGGCGGTCGTGGCTCTGCTGCAACAACTGGCCAAGCTCGGTGCTATAGCTCAAGCGCCGGTCCACCAACCCCTCGTAAAGGCTTTCCAGCTCGTGGGCCAGGTCACCCACCGGTCCGATCTCGGCCATCCGCGCCCCACCCTTGAGGGTGTGCAAGTCGCGCTGCAGCGACAACAACGGCGCAGGGTTCTGCGGTTCCGTGAGCCAACGCTGCAAGGCCTGCCCGGCGCTCTCCAGAATGTCCACGGCCTCTTCGAGAAAAATCGCCTCCATTTCATCGTCCGCCGCCAACGGCGTCGGCGAGGACTGCCCGAGTTCGGCGGTGACGCTGCCAAGTTCGGTAATACTCAGGGTGCGACTGCCGTCGCTGCGGATCAGGCCCATCGCGGACGGATCCAGGCCTTCATCAAGCAGATCGCGCAGGGCGTGCACACGAGCCGATTGGTGACTGACTTCCTGGCCTGCCGCCAGTTCGTCGAGCATGTTGATCAAGGCTTCATGGGCACTTTGGGCCTCGTGAAAGAACCGCTCGCTGACCGCCAGGCTGCTTTCCTCCACGGCGCCATACAGGTCGAGCAAGGCCTCGCACAACTCATCCATCGGGTGCAGGTCGGCCAGGTGTGCGCCCTCACCCAGGGTCGTCAGCTCATCCAGCAAGGCCGTCAGTTCCTGGCGCTCGCCGGGGTGTTGCTGCCAGCGTTGCAACAGGCTTTCGGCGTCCAGCAGGATGTCCATGCCCTGGGCCAGGAAGTTGTTGATCAACTGCGGGTCACGCTTGATCCGCACACCGCTGTCGGGCGAGCTGTGCAAGGCTTCCAGGCGCTCGGCGAGCAGGGCCTGGGTGCGCAGGATCAGATCAGGCGCGCCGCGGATTTCCACCAGCGGGTTGCCCTGCAATTGCGCCAAGCCGCGGCGCAGCAAGCCTTCGGCCTCCAGCAGCAGTTCGACTTCATCCAGGTCCAGGGCCAACAGGTGCGCCTTGTATTCGCGGGCCAGTTGGTCGAAGGGTGCCGCCAGCTCGGCGATCGGCACCACACCGGCCACCGACGCGCTGCCCTTGAGGGTGTGCAGCGCACGCTGCAACTCGTCAGTGGCCTGCAACGGCAGATGTTCGGCGGCCTGCTCGAGAAAGCGCTGGAGGCTGTTGAGGTGGCTGTCGGCTTCGTTGCGGAAGATCTCCAGCAACTGCGGATCGGCGGCGCCAGCGTGCGCTCCGCTCGCTTGCTCGGGCAGGGCCGCGCCCCGGGCCAACGCGTGGGCACGGGCTGCCAGGTGGTCCACGTCATCGCGTTGGCGCTGGTGGCTGGCGGCGAATTCCGCCACCAGCTCTGGCAGCAGGTGCAGCGTGTCGCGCAGCAGCTCATCGACCTGCGGCCCAGGCTCGACACTGTGTTCGAGTATTCGGTTGAGCAGGTTTTCCACGGCCCAGGCGAGTTCGCCGAGCACCAGCGCGCGGACCATCCGTCCACTGCCCTTCAAGGTATGAAAGGCCCGCCGCAGTTCGCCCAGGAGCGCAGCACTGCCTGGGTTGGCCGACCAGCGCGGCAGGCACTCGCGCAGGATATCCAGGACTTCGGCGGTCTCCTCGAGGAACACCTCGCGCAACTCGTCATCCACCGGTTCTTCATCGGCCGGCGGTGGTTGCAGGCTGTCGGGGGTACTCACGGCCGGCGGGTTGACGGCCGACACCGGGCTGGCCAGGGCATCTGCCAGCGACTGCTGGGCGGCCGGGTCAGCTTCGGCGAACCGACCGCCATCGGCACTCGGCGACGGATTGAACGGCGGCAGATGAACCGCGCTGGGCTGATAGCCGAGTGTCGCCAGACTCTGTTCGGCCACATCCAGCACCTGCTCGCCGAGGGTTTGCGGGTCCTCGCTCAAGCGCTCCAGGTAATACTCGATGCTGGTGATGGCATCGGCCAGGTTGTCCAGGTGCTGCCAATCCGGCGGCGTGCGGTCCGCCAGCAGGTGTTCACGAATGTAGCTATTGCAGGCTTCCAGCAGGCTCGCCGCGCGGTGCAGGGGAATCATCGCCAGCGCACCACGAACCTGGGTCAGCAAGTCCGGCAGCAACTGCAACGGCTGGCGATCCCAGTGGGCATCGATGTATTCGACGATCATGTCCTTGGCCTGTTGCAGGCAGAGGCGGGCTTCCTTGATGACGATCTGGTGGATCTGCGTCAGGTCGGTGGTCGGCAGCCGGCTTTCTTCACGGTTTTCCTCGACGATACCGACCATGCCCGCCAGGGTCGCCTCGACGTAGAGCAAGGCACCGGCGACGTCCATCAGGATCGCATCGTTGGGCTCGCGCTGCCCCTGGGCCAGGCTCAGCACCACGCCTAACTGGTCGATGATGACCTTGCGCGGCTGGCCAAAACCGAGCACCGCCAGGGTGTCGGCAATCTGCCGCAGCGGCGCCAGCAGGCTGTCGAGGTCCGAGGCATGCTGGCGGTCGCTGCGCACGAACAGGTCCAGGCGTTCCTTGACCCGCACCAGTTCCTCGCACAAGGCGGCCAGCACCGAGCGCATGGCGTCGCGGTCAGGCCCAGCCAGGCGCGCGCGCTCTGCATCGAGCAAGGCGTTGTCAGGCAAGGCGTCATCCAGCCCGTAGCGATCTTTCATGATTAACATCCGGGCACTGGGGGATTGCGCCTTGGCGATATAAAACAGCAGGCTTTTCAGCAATTCGGGGGGCGCTGCCTGGTTGATGGCCGGCATGCCGTGTTCCAGCAGGCGCTTGAGTTCCTTGTCGGTGTCCTTGAACAAGCTGCGCAGTGCCGGACTGTTATCGATACGGCCACTGAGCATGCCTTCGACCAGCGCTGAAGCCACCTGCCACAGCGGGCTCAATGGCGCATCGGCACACAGCGCCTCAAGGCGTGCAAAGACCTTGGCCAGGTATCCCAGGTTTGTGCTGTCGTCTTGTTCGCGCAGCAGGCCGACCAGACCCATCTGCAGCATCTGCCGCAGTTTGCGCAACACATTGGGCAAGTCTGCCGGCGCCAGCAGCGCCAGTTGCGCCTCCGTCAGGGCCGGCAGTTCTTGCAGTTGTGGACTGAACAGGCTGGTTTCCGCGAGCAGGCCTTCGCCACGGGCGCTGCGCAAGTCATTGATCAGCGGCAGCACCACCAGGGGCAAGTCGCGCCGGGCGCTGAGCACGCGGTCGAGGTAAATCGGCAATTGGCCGAGGGCCTGTTGTAGCAGGCGGATGGCTTCGTCGCGATGGGCCACCATGCCACGCTGCAAGGCTGCCGCCAGTTGCTCCATCTCTTCGGCAAGCAGGGCCGCACCGTAGAACTCGACCATCTGCAGACTGCCATGGACCTGATGGATACCTGCCAGGCATTGCTCGAGCGCGTGCAGCGCCTGCGGGTCCTCGACCAGTTGATCGAGGGCAAGGTAGGCCTGCTTCAGCGTTTCGGCAATTTCGCCCTTGACCCATTCAAGGGCCACATAGTCGTGCCGATCACCCATAACCACTCCAGTCAAAATTCGTTCCCAGCGTGCAGGGTTCAGGTCTTGTCGGTACCGCGCTCCGGTACCGCCGGCAAGGTGAAGCCGGACACCGAGCGCCGCAACTGACTGGCCATTTTCGCCAGGTTGCCAATGCTCTCTGCGGTGGCCGTGGAGCCCGACGAGGTTTGCGTGGTGATCTGCTGGATCACGTTCATGGTCAAGGAAATCTGTCCCGCCGACGACGTCTGTTGCTGCGCCGCATTGGAAATGCTCTGGATCAGCGCCGCAAGGGTTTTCGAAACGCCTTCGATTTCTTCCAGGGCTACTCCGGCATCCTGCGCCAGCCGCGCGCCGCGCACCACCTCGGTGGTGGTCTGTTCCATGGAGATCACCGCCTCATTGGTGTCGGTCTGGATCGCCCGCACCAGGGTTTCAATCTGCCGGGTGGCGGCGGAAGAACGTTCAGCCAGGCGCTGCACCTCGTCGGCCACCACGGCAAACCCGCGCCCGGCGTCGCCGGCCATGGACGCCTGGATCGCCGCGTTGAGGGCCAGGATATTGGTCTGGTCGGCGATGTCGTCGATCAGGCTGACGATATCGCCGATTTCCTGGGACGACTCGCCCAGGCGCTTGATGCGCTTGGCGGTGTCCTGGATCTGCTCACGAATGTTGTCCATGCCGTGAATGGTGTTGTGCACCACCTCGTTGCCCTTGTTGGCGATCTCCACCGAACGCTCGGCCACAGCCGATGATTCGGCGGCGTTCGCCGACACCTGGTCGATGGACTGGGCCATGTCGTTGATCGAAGCCGACGCTTCGCTGATCTGCTGGGCCTGATGCTCCGAGGCCTGGGCCAGGTGCATCGCCGTGGCCTGGGTTTCCTGCACAGCGGCGGCGACCTGGCCGGCCGTGAGGTTGATGGTGGCCACCAGATCGCGCAACTGGTCGACCGAGTAGTTGATGGAGTCGGCAATGGTCCCGGTGAAGTCTTCAGTCACCGACGCCGTGACCGTCAGGTCGCCATCTGCCAGGTCCTCGATTTCGTCGAGCAGGCGCATGATCGCGTTCTGGTTGCGCTCGTTCTTCTCGGCGGTCTCGCGCAACTGGCGGTTGGTTTCACGCACCATCACCAGGCCAATCAGGATGATCGAGGTCAGCGCCAGCAGGCCCAGCACGTAACCGCCGATGGTGTCGGTGGAGCGTCCGCCCACCAGGTTCTCGAAGCCGTTGGCCAGGTGCGAGGCTTCCTCCAGCAGGGTCTGCGACAGGTTGAAGATATTGCCCGCCGACTCACGGACCTTGAACAGCTGGGGCGAGGTCTCGAGGATTTCATCCACCGAACCGGAGACAAACTGGAACAGCTCGGCGATTTCGGTCAGACGAGCACGGGCATCGCGGTCCTCGACCTGGCTGACCTTGAGCGCGGGATTGCCCTGCAGCATGCCGTTGAGCACCTGGCCGAAGCGCGCCGCGTCCCGGCCAAACACATCGGCGGCCTGCTGGGCGTTTTCATCGCCGGCCAGCACCGTGTTGACGGCGCCAAGGATGCGCTCGGCAAGCAGCGACTGGCGCTGGGCCATGGCCACCTGAGTAGCTGGCGCGCCGCGCTGCAGCAGGATTTCGACGACTTTTTCGTACTCGACCTGCAACTGCGGCACGGTCTCGGCCAACGTCGCGGCCACTTGGTGCAGCGACAGCACGGTCTGCTCGCTGGAGAGGATCGCGTCGGTGTTTTTCAGCAAGCGCTCCCAATCCAGCTGCACCGCGCGCATTTGCGGACGCACCACCGCCGGTGCTGGCGGCAGGCCCGTGGCCGGGTCGCCTTTCTTCAGGTAGCCCCAACGCTGTGCAAAGTCATTGCGCGCGTCGCTGAGCAGCTTGAACGCCGCGGCTTTGCCGGCAGCCGCTTCGGTGGCGTTCTTGGCAATACGCTGGGACAGCACGCGCAACTCACCAGCATGGCCGATGTACTGCTTGTCGTAGGAGGCTTGAGTATTGAGGTAGGCAAAGTTGGCGAACAACAGCACGATAAACACGATCAGCGCGATGAACAGCGCAATGATCTGCGAACGACTGCGCGATCCATCGCTTGAGGTGCCCGTGTTGACTTTAATCATCGATCTTCGCCTGTTGACCCACATTGTGTAACCCGTCCGGCGTCCTTGCGCGTGCTGCGCACTCGGACGCAGCCTTCGGCAGCTGCTACAGGTACCCGCCTACACCGCCACATCCATGAAGCGTGGCGACTGCGCCACGGCAAACGGACTGAACACCTGCCAGCGTTGCTCACGCTCGAACCGACCCTTGATGAAAGCCGCCGCCGGGTCGTCCTGACTGCCTGCCGCTCCCGGCTCGAACCGGGCCTGGTCGAAGTGCTGCATGCCCAGCACCTCATCGACCATCAGGCCGACGAACGTTTCCTTGTACTCGACCACCAGGACCCGGCGCTGCTTGCGCTGAGCCGACAACTCGGCGCCCAGGAAGCCGCACAGGTCCATCACCGGCAGCAAGCGGCCACGCAGGTTGGCCACCCCTCGAACCCACGGCTTGACCCCGGGCAACTGGGTCAGGCGCGGCTCATGCAGGACTTCGCTGACCTCGCCCATGGGCGCCACGTACCAGTGTTCGCCCAGGCGAAAGCCAATGCCGCTCCAACCGTGATTGCGGGTTGGCTGGGACGGCAAGTCAGCCGCCAGCAAGCGGCAACGCTGGTCGATCTGCAGCAGCAGTTCAAAGGCGCTCAGCGACTCGGCCATGGCGCGGCCGTCAGCCTGCCAGCACAGCGTTCAGGGTCTTGATCAGGGTGTCTTCGTCCACCGGCTTGGTCAGGTAGTCCTTGGCGCCCTGGCGAGTGCCCCAGACCTTGTCGGTATCCTGGTCCTTGGTGGTGATGATGATTACCGGAATATGGCCGGTCTCCGGGTCCTTGGTCAGTTGACGGGTCGCCTGGAAGCCGTTGAGGCCGGGCATGACGATGTCCATCAAGACCGCGTCGGGCTTTTCCTGACGGGCCAGCGCCACGCCATCGGCACCGTTTTGTGCCTTCAACACTTCATGGCCGTGCTTTTCCAGCATGCCGGTGAGTTTGTACATTTCGGTCGGCGAGTCATCGACGATCAGAATACGTGCCATGGTCTTCCCCATTCTTGTAGACGCCAGGCCGGTTGGCCGGGCATCACTGTGCGTGTCTTACAGCGGCGCATCGGCTGCGAAGCCCGGTACATGAGCGCGAATCGCGTTCAACAGTTCTTCCTTGCTGAATGGCTTGGTCAAAAACTGATCGGAACCGACAATCCGCCCCTTGGCCTTGTCGAACAAGCCGTCCTTGGACGACAGCATGATCACTGGCGTGGCCTTGAACGCACTGTTGTTCTTGATTAAAGCGCAGGTCTGATAACCATCCAGACGCGGCATCATGATGTCGACAAAAATGATCCCCGGATGGTTGTCGGTGATCTTGGCCAGCGCATCAAAACCATCGATGGCGGTGATCACCTCGCAGCCCGCATTGCGTAACAAGGTTTCAGCGGTACGGCGAATGGTCTTCGAATCGTCGATCACCATGACCTTCAAGGCGTTGGAATGCTGTTCCATATCTGCTCTACCATCGCCTGGGCGAATCAGTTTGTCCGTTTGCGGCTGCCCGTTGGCTCGAAACCCTTGATGATCAAGGGCCAGCGCGACATGCCAGCCTTTTTAGCACAGTCTCCATGTCCAATCTATCGGCCGACCCGCGAGGCGGTTTTTCCTTGACCGGGAACCCACCGGGCGCCACTCTGACGCCACTTTTTCTGGCCTTCGGCTGGTTTTTTTGCAGGAGCGAGCTCGCTCCTGCACAAGACACACCCAGCCCTTCAAACTCGAGGAAACACCCATGAGCGTTCGCGTCGGGATTGTCATGGACCCTATCGCCAGCATTTCCTATAAAAAGGATAGCTCGCTGGCCATGCTGCTGGCCGCCCAGGCACGCGGTTGGGAACTGTTCTATATGGAACAGAGCGACCTGTACCAGGGCGAAGGCGAGGCGCGGGCCCGCATGCGACCGTTGAAAGTCTTCGCCGACCCGCAGAAATGGTTCGAGCTCGAAGCCGAGACCGACGCGCTGCTGAGCGACCTGGATGTGATCCTGATGCGCAAGGATCCGCCCTTCGACATGGAGTTCGTCTACTCCACCTACCTGCTCGAGCAAGCCGAGCGCGCCGGTGTCCTGGTGGTCAACAAGCCGCAAAGCCTGCGCGACTGCAATGAAAAACTGTTCGCCACCCTGTTCCCCCAGTGCACCCCGCCGACCGTGGTCAGCCGCCGCGCCGACGTGCTGCGTGAGTTCGCCGCCAAACACGGCGATGTGATCCTCAAGCCGCTGGACGGCATGGGTGGCACCTCGATCTTCCGTCACCGCGCGGGCGATCCGAACCTGTCGGTGATTCTTGAAACCCTGACCGCCCTGGGCACCCAGCAGATCATGGGCCAGGCTTACCTGCCGGCAATCAAGGACGGTGACAAGCGCATCCTGATGATCGACGGCGAGCCGGTGGACTACTGCCTGGCGCGCATCCCGGCCCAGGGCGAAACCCGTGGCAACCTGGCCGCCGGCGGCCGTGGCGAAGCCCGTCCATTGACCGACAAGGACCGCTGGATCGCTGCCCAGGTCGGCCCGACCCTGCGGGAAAAAGGCCTGCTGTTTGTCGGCCTCGACGTGATTGGTGAGCACCTGACCGAAATCAACGTCACCAGCCCGACCTGCATTCGCGAGATCGACAATGCATTTGGCACGAACATCGGCGAAATGCTGATGGCAGCCATCGATCAGAAGCTCAAGGCTCGTTGATATAGAACCCCCAAGGGCAGACCAACATTGCGTTATCATGCGCGGCCTGTGCAAAACGCGATGTTGGTTTCCTTGTCATGACCCTGCCGTCCGATCTGCCCCCTGAACTCGCCCACCGCGGCGTGCGCCCGGCCGATCGCCTCGGATTTACCCTGTTCCTGGCGGCGCTGATCCACCTGGCACTGATCCTCGGCCTGGGGTTTACCTTTGCCGAACCCAAGCAGATCAGTAAAACCCTGGAAATCACCCTCGCCACCTTCAAAAGCGAAACCAAGCCGAAAAAAGCCGACTTCCTGGCCCAGGAAAATCAGCAAGGCAGCGGCACCCTGGATAAAAAGGCGATCCCCAAGACCACCGAGATCGCGCCGTTCCAGGACAACAAGGTGCAAAAGGTCACGCCACCGCCCGCGGTCAAACCCCAAGTACCGGTCGCCGCTCCCAAGGCCGCCGTGACCACCGTGGCGCCAGCCCCGAAAAAAGCCGCGACCAAGAAGGAAGAAGTGAAGTCGGCACCGACGCCCAAGCCGGTGACGCCGACCTTCGACAGCGCCCAGCTGTCCAGCGACATCGCCAGCCTCGAGGCGGAACTGGCCAACGAACAACAGCTGTATGCCAAGCGCCCGCGCATCCACCGCCTGAGTGCGGCCTCGACCATGCGCGACAAGGGTGCCTGGTACAAGGATGAATGGCGCAAGAAGGTCGAGCGCATCGGCAACCTGAACTATCCCGACGAAGCGCGGCGCAAACAGATCTACGGCAATTTGCGCCTGATGGTCTCGATCAACCGCGACGGCTCGCTGTACGAAGTGCTGGTCCTGGAGTCTTCCGGCCAGCCACTGCTGGACCAGGCGGCCCAGCGTATCGTGCGTCTGGCAGCACCCTTTGCGCCGTTTACCGGCGACCTGTCGGACATTGACCGATTGGAGATCATCCGCACCTGGAGGTTTGCCCGCGGGGACAGGCTTTCCAGCAACTGACCCCACAGATGATCTGTGTTGTTCGGGATATTCTGGGCTTTTCGTATGCATCCCCAGCTTGTCAGTTTGCCCCTCCAACGCCACACTAGCGCACATGAAAAACGTCATTCCCAGCTACCTCAAGCATCACTTCCTGATCGCCATGCCCCACATGGCCGACCCGAACTTTGCGCACACCTTGACCTACATCGTCGAGCACACGGCCAATGGTGCCATGGGGCTGGTGATCAACCGCCCGCAGGACCTGAGCCTGGCGGATATCCTTGAGCAGTTGCGCCCTGACGTCGAACCACCGGTGTTGTGCCAGCATGTACCGATTTTCATCGGTGGCCCGGTGCAGACCGACCGTGGTTTTGTGCTGCACCCCTCGGGCATGACGTTCCAGGCGACTGTTGATCTGGAGGGCGAGCTGTCCTTGTCCACTTCCCAGGACGTGCTGTTTGCGATTGCCGACGGCGTCGGTCCGGCCAAGAGCCTGATCGCCCTCGGCTATGCCGGCTGGGAAGCCGGGCAACTGGAGGCCGAACTGGCCGACAACGCCTGGCTGACCTGCCCGTTCGACACCGACATCCTGTTCAACACCAGCAGCGAACTGCGCCTGGACGCGGCGGCCAAGCACCTGGGCGTCAACCTCAGCCTGCTCACCAGCCAGGCGGGGCACGCCTGATGGCCCTGCGTCTGATCCTCGGTTTTGACTACGGCACCAAACAGATCGGCGTGGCCGTTGGCCAGGTAATTACCGGCCAGGCCCGCGAGCTGTGCACCCTCAAGGCGCAAAACGGCATTCCCGACTGGAACCAGGTCGAAGCCCTGATCAAGGAGTGGAAGCCTGACGCGGTGGTGGTCGGCTTGCCGCTGAACATGGACGGCACGCCCAGCGACATGTGCCTGCGCGCGGAAAAATTCGCCCGGCGCCTCAATGGCCGCTACAACCTGCCCTTTTATACCCACGATGAACGCCTGACCACTTTCGAGGCCAAAGGCGAACGCCTGGTCCGTGGCGGGCAGAAAGGCAGCTACCGCGACAACCCGGTCGACGCCATCGCTGCCGCCCTGCTGCTGCAAGGCTGGCTCGACGAAAACAGCGCACTGTTCGAATCCTGAAGAGCCGCAGCAAGCGACTCTCTTAGCTACAACCCGAGCCTCTCCCTGCAAGTCCCGGCTCGGGCCCAAGAAGGAGCAACCATGAGCCTGCCCAATCCCGTCGAACTGATCAGCCAGATGGCGACCCAGCTTGACGCCTACCTGGCCAAACGCGGCATCAGCGAGCCGCGCTACATCGGCATTCGCACCGGCGGCGTGTGGGTCGCTCAGGCCCTGCTCGAAGCACTGGGCAGCGACGCGCCACTGGGTACCCTGGACGTTTCCTTCTACCGCGACGACTTCAGCCAGAATGGCCTGCACCCGCAAGTGCGCCCATCGGCCCTGCCCTTCGAGATCGAAGGCCAGCACCTGGTGCTGATCGACGACGTGCTGATGAGCGGGCGGACCATCCGCGCCGCCATGAACGAACTCTTCGACTATGGCCGCCCAGCCAGCGTGACCCTGGTCTGCCTGCTGGACCTGGACGCCGGCGAGCTGCCGATCCGCCCGAACGTGGTCGGCGCGACCCTGTCCCTGGCCGCCCACGAACGGGTCAAGCTGTCCGGTCCGGAACTTGCGCTCGAACTGCAAGACCTCGCCCTTTAATCCGCCCTATTGAGAGTCCCCCTCGCGATGACGCCTCTAGATACCAAGCGCCCGCTGCAGCTCAATGATCAGGGCCAGCTGCGCCACTTCCTCTCCCTCGACGGCCTGCGCCGCGAGCTGTTGACGGAAATCCTCGACACCGCCGACTCGTTCCTCGAAGTCGGCGCCCGGGCGGTGAAAAAAGTCCCGTTGCTGCGCGGCAAGACCGTGTGCAACGTGTTCTTCGAGAACTCCACCCGCACCCGCACCACCTTCGAACTGGCCGCCCAGCGGCTGTCGGCGGACGTGATCACCCTGAACGTGTCGACCTCGTCGGCGAGCAAGGGCGAAACCCTGCTCGACACCCTGCGCAACCTGGAAGCCATGGCCGCCGACATGTTCGTCGTGCGGCACGGCGACTCCGGCGCCGCGCACTTCATCGCCGAGCATGTCTGCCCACAAGTGGCGATCATCAACGGTGGTGATGGTCGTCACGCCCACCCGACCCAGGGCATGCTCGACATGCTCACCATCCGTCGGCACAAAGGCAGCTTCGAAAACCTCTCGGTGGCCATCGTCGGCGATATCCTGCACTCGCGGGTTGCCCGTTCGAACATGCTGGCCCTGAAAACCCTCGGTTGCCCGGACATCCGCGTGATCGCGCCAAAAACCCTGCTGCCGATCGGCATCGAGCAATACGGCGTGAAGGTCTACACCGACATGACCGAAGGCCTTAAGGACGTCGACGTGGTGATCATGCTGCGCCTGCAGCGTGAACGCATGACCGGCGGCCTGCTGCCGAGCGAAGGCGAGTTCTACCGCCTGTTCGGCCTGACCACCGCACGCCTGGCCGGCGCCAAGCCGGACTGCATCGTCATGCACCCGGGGCCGATCAACCGTGGGGTGGAGATCGAGTCGGCGGTGGCCGACGGTCCGCACTCGGTGATCCTCAATCAGGTGACCTACGGGATCGCCATTCGTATGGCCGTGTTGTCCATGGCCATGAGCGGGCAGACTGCCCAGCGCCAATTCGAGCAGGAGAACGCCCAGTGAAGCTCAGCATTCTCGGCGCCCGCGTCATCGATCCGAGCAGTGGCCTGGATCAAGTCACCGATATCCACATCGAAGCCTGCAAGATCGTCGCCCTGGGCGCCGCACCCGCCGGCTTCGTCGCCGTGCAAACCATCGAGGCCCAGGGCCTGGTGGTCGCGCCCGGGCTGGTCGACCTCAACGTCGCGCTGCGCGAACCGGGTTACAGCCGCAAAGGCACGATTGCCAGCGAAACCCGCGCCGCCGCGGCCGGTGGCGTCACCAGCCTGTGCTGCCCGCCTCGTACCAAGCCGGTGCTGGACACCTCGGCCGTCGCCGAACTGATCCTCGACCGCGCCCGTGAAGCCGGCAATGCCAAGGTGTTCCCGATCGGCGCCCTGAGCAAGGGCCTGGAAGGCGAGCAACTGGCCGAACTGATTGCCCTGCGCGACACCGGTTGCGTGGCCTTCGGCAACGGCCTGGACAGCTTTCGCAACACCCGCACCCTGTGCCGGGCCCTGGAATACGCGGCGACCTTCGACCTGACGGTGATCTTTCACTCCCAGGACCATGACCTGGCCGAAGGTGGCCTGGCCCACGAAGGCCCGACCGCCAGCTTCCTCGGCCTGCCGGGGATTCCCGAAACCGCGGAAACCGTGGCCCTGGCCCGTGACCTGCTGCTGGTGGAGCAAACCGGGGTGCGTGCGCACTTCAGCCAGCTCACCAGTGCCCGCGGCGTAGCCTTGATCGCCCAGGCCCAGGCCCGGGGCTTGAAGGTCACGGCCGACGTGGCGCTGTATCAGTTGATCCTCACCGATGAGGCGTTGATCGACTTCAACAGCCTGTACCACGTGCAACCGCCGCTGCGCACCCGCGCCGACCGCGATGGCCTGCGCGAGGCAGTGAAGTCCGGGGTGGTGCAAGCCATCTCCAGCCATCACCAGCCCCACGAGCGCGACGCCAAGCTGGCGCCGTTCGGCGCCACCGAACCCGGGATCAGCAGCGTTGAACTGCTGCTGCCGTTGGCCATGACCCTGGTCGAAGACGGCCTGCTCGATCTGCCGACCCTGCTGGCACGCCTCAGCGCCGGTCCGGCCGAGGCCCTGCGCCTGCCGGCGGGCAAGCTGGCGGTGGGCGCTGCGGCTGACCTGGTGGTGTTCGACCCGGCCGCCTCGACCGTCGCCGGCGAGACCTGGCTGTCGAAGGGCGAAAACTGCCCGTTCCTCGGCCACAGCCTACCGGGCGTGGTGCGCTACACCCTGGTGGATGGACGGATCAGCCACCAGGCCTGAACCGTGTCGCTCCAATCGCGGGCAGGCGCAGCGCCGCCCGCGATGCTTTTACTGGAAAGCGCCGCGATTCTGCGCGTTGCGCACCGAAACCTGGTCATTCAGGGTCCAGAAGTCATACAACACCCCCAGAAAGAACAACCCGCCCGTCACCAGGTACAGCAAACCGCTGATCCACTTCCCCTGATACATGCGGTGTACACCGAACACGCCGAGGAACGTCAGCAGAATCCAGGCCACGTTGTATTCGATCGGCCCTGCGGTAAAACGCAGATCCGCCTCACGGTCCATGGCCGGGATCAGGAACAGGTCGATCAACCAGCCGATGCCCAGCAAACCGAAGGTGAAAAACCAGATCGTGCCAGTCACCGGCTTGCCGTAATAAAAGCGGTGCGCCCCGGTAAAGCCGAGAATCCACAACAGATAACCGATCACCTTGCTGTGGGTGTCCTGGGGTGAAACATCCTGACGATAGGTGTTCATGTAGTCCCTCATATGCCGCGATAGAAAAATAATTTTGTGACTTGTGTGACTTTTTTATGTCGTGCCGACAAGTGGTTTGCCAGCCAGGCACTTCGCGCAAAGCCTTGTACCACCTGACTTGTGTCCGACAATCGAGCCAATTTGCCGCGGCTTCGACGGTTTTGAGCCCCGGTTTGAATCGACCAACGGCCCCGAAAAGGACAAAAAAGCTGTTATAAAGTTGCGCGTTCCTTATATAGAGCCTTGCCTAATGCGTCCATTTTTCAAGACATGGCTAACCATTTGCCTATTATTGCCACTGGCCGCCCACGCCACCAATCGTGAGCAACGTCTTCCAAACGTTAATGGTTACACCCCTAAATCCCATGTTTCTGCTGCTACCAGCAAAAACAAACACAGTGTAAAAGCGCCACAACTGAGCAAGGCCAACAGCTCGCTGGTGCCACCAATGGCCACCAAGCAGAGCAGCGATGTCTTGAGTCGCGCAGTCAATGTGCTCGGCACTCCCTATCGTTGGGGTGGCAGCAGCCCAAGTAAAGGTTTTGATTGCAGCGGCCTGGTGAAATACGCCTTCAATGACGTAGCCGCCGTAGACCTGCCGCGCACCTCCAATGCCATGGCCTCCGGCCACGGGCTGAAAGTCGATCGCAAGGACCTGAAACCCGGCGACCTGATTTTCTTCAAGCTCAAGAGCCGCAGGGTCAATCATGTTGCCATCTACCTGGGCAACGACCGCTTCATCCACGCACCACGCCGTGGCAAGTCGGTCTCCATCGACACCCTGAAGAAGCCGTACTGGGATAACCACTACGTGGTTGCCAAGCGGGTCCTGCCGAAAGAGCCGAACACCATGCGGATTGTTCAGCGCTGAGTTGAGCTGAGTCAAAGCAAGATCAACAGATCGCAGCCGGTGGCATTCCCGCCGGCTGCGATTTTTTGTATTTACAGGCCTTCGGCCGAGCGCACCCGCTCTCGCGCATGCTCACGGCTGATCAACCCCCTGCCCAGCAGCGACCTCAGGCTCATGTCCAGGGTCTGCATGCCCAGCGCGCCACCCGTCTGGATCGCCGAATACATCTGCGCCACCTTGTTCTCACGGATCAGGTTACGGATTGCCGGGGTACCCAGCATGATCTCGTGGGCCGCCACCCGACCGCCTCCGACCTTCTTCAACAGCGCCTGGGACACCACCGCCTGCAGGGACTCCGAGAGCATCGAGCGGACCATGGCTTTCTCTTCACCGGGAAACACGTCCACCACCCGGTCGACGGTTTTCGCCGCCGAACTGGTGTGCAACGTGCCGAACACCAAGTGCCCGGTCTCGGCGGCGGTGAGGGCCAGGCGAATGGTTTCCAGGTCCCGCATCTCCCCTACCAGGATCACGTCCGGGTCCTCGCGCAGGGCCGAACGCAGCGCAGCCGCAAAGCTGTGGCTATCGCGGTGCACTTCACGCTGGTTGATCAGGCATTTGCGCGGCTCATGGACAAACTCGATCGGGTCTTCAATGGTCAGGATGTGCTGATGCCGGTGGCTGTTGAGATGATCGATCATTGCCGCCAGGGTGGTCGACTTGCCGGAGCCCGTGGGCCCGGTGACCAGCACCAGGCCCCGGGGAAGCTCGGCAATACGACGAAACACATCCCCCAGTCCCAGCTCGTCCAGGCTCGGCACCTTCGACGGGATGATCCGTAATACCGCGCCCGGTCCCCGGTGCTGATGGAAGACATTGACCCGAAAGCGCGCCACACCTGGCGCCGAGTAGCAGAAGTCGAGCTCCAGTGCCTGCGCGAACTCGACCTGCTGTGGTTCGCTCATGAGCCCATGGATCAGCGCCGTCACCTGGCGGGCATCCTGTGGCGGCAGGTTGATCCGCCGCACATCGCCATCCACCCGGATCATCGGTGGCAGGCCGGTGGACAAGTGCAAGTCGCAGGCGCCCTGTTTGACGCTGAAGGCCAGCAGCTCAGTGATATCCATAGCACTCCTCAATTCCAGTAGAATGCCGCGAACCTCAGACTGCCGGCGTCCCTTGAATGTCCACGATAGCAGACAACATCTCCCAGGTAGCGGCACGCATCCGCAGTGCTGAACAGGCCGCGCAACGTGCCGCCAACAGCGTCCAGCTGCTAGCCGTGAGCAAAACCAAACCCGCCGCCGCAGTCCGCGAAGCGTACGCTGCCGGGGTCCGTGACTTTGGTGAAAACTACCTGCAGGAAGCGTTAGGCAAACAACGGGAATTGACCGACCTGCCCTTGTGTTGGCACTTCATCGGCCCCATTCAATCGAACAAGACGCGAGATATCGCGCAAAACTTCGCTTGGGTGCACTCCGTGGATCGCTTGAAAATCGCACAACGCCTGTCCGAACAGCGCCCCGCTGAATTGCCAGCCCTGAACATCTGCATCCAGGTCAACGTCAGCGGTGAAGCCAGCAAGTCCGGCTGCACTCCAGCCGACCTGCCGGCCTTGGCGGCGGCGATCAAGGCCCTGCCGCGCCTGACCTTGCGCGGATTGATGGCGATTCCCGAGCCCACCGACAATCGCGCCGAGCAGGACGCTGCCTTTGCCGCCGTACGCGAGCTGAACACCAGCCTGCAAGACAGCCTCAACCTGCCGCTCGACACACTGTCCATGGGCATGAGCCACGACCTCGAGTCGGCCATTGCCCAAGGCGCCACCTGGGTCCGCATCGGTACAGCCCTGTTTGGTGCGCGCGACTATCAGTAAAAACATCACCAGCCATGAACCCTGGCTGGCACCCCACTTTAAAAGGACCTGACATGAGCAAGACGCGTATTGCCTTTATCGGTGCCGGAAACATGGCCGCCAGCCTGATCGGCGGCCTGCGTGCCAAGGGCCTGGACGCCGCGCAGATCCGCGCCAGCGATCCGGGCGCCGAGACCCGTGCGCGGGTGGCCGCAGAGCACGGCATCGAAGTATTCGCCGACAACGCAGACGCCATCGCCGGCGCCGATGTGGTGGTTCTGGCAGTCAAGCCGCAGGCAATGAAAGTAGTCTGCGAAGCACTGCGCCCGAGCCTGCAACCGCAGCAACTGGTGGTCTCGATTGCCGCTGGCATCACCTGCGCCAGCATGAACAACTGGCTAGGTGCCCAGCCGATCGTGCGCTGCATGCCCAACACCCCAGCCCTGCTGCGCCAGGGCGTGAGCGGCCTGTTCGCGACCACCCAGGTCACAGCCGAGCAACGCCAGCAAGCGCAAGACCTGTTGTCGGCCGTGGGCATCGCCCTGTGGCTGGACGAAGAGCAGCAACTGGATGCGGTCACCGCCGTGTCTGGCAGTGGCCCGGCATATTTCTTCCTGCTGATCGAAGCCATGACCGCCGCCGGCGAGAAGCTCGGCCTGCCACGGGAAACCGCCGCCCAACTGACCCTGCAAACCGCCCTTGGCGCCGCGCACATGGCAGTTGCCAGTGACGTCGACGCCGCCGAACTGCGCCGCCGCGTCACTTCACCTGCCGGCACCACCGAAGCTGCGATCAAGGCCTTCCAGGCCGGCGGATTCGAAGCCCTGGTGGAACACGCACTGGGTGCCGCAGCACACCGTTCAGCCGAGATGGCTGAGCAACTGGGTCAATAAGGAGCCATACATGATTGGATTGAACACTGCAGCGGTGTACGTGCTGCAAACCCTCGGCAGCCTGTACCTGCTGATCGTACTCCTGCGTTTTGTGCTGCAACTGGTGCGCGCCAACTTCTACAATCCACTGTGCCAGTTCGCCGTGAAGGCCACTCAACCCCTGCTCAAGCCACTGCGCCGGATCATACCGAGCGTGTTCGGCCTCGACATGTCGTCGCTGGTCCTGGCGATCCTGGTGCAACTGGCGTTGATGGCCCTGACCCTGCTGCTGACTTACGGCACCACCGGCAACCCGCTGCAACTGCTGATCTGGTCGCTCATCGGGGTCACCGCGCTGTTCCTCAACATCTTCTTCTATGCACTGATCATCAGCGTGATCCTCTCGTGGGTCGCGCCTGGCAGCCATAACCCGGGTGCCGAGCTGGTCAATCAGATCTGCGAGCCGGCCCTGGCGCCATTCCGCAAGATCCTGCCGAACCTGGGCGGCCTGGATATTTCGCCGATCCTGGCGTTCATGGCGCTCAAGCTGATCGACATGCTGGTGATCAACAACCTCGCCGCCATGACGCAGATGCCGGAAATCCTGCGCCTGCTGATCTGATGAGCTATTACCGCTGGGACGGCGCGGACCTGATCCTCGAATGTCACCTGCAACCGGCGGCCCGCAGCGATGATTTCGCGGGCCTGCACGGTGATCGCCTGAAGATCCGCCTGACCGCCCCGCCCGTCGAAGGCAAGGCCAACGCCTACCTGATGGCCTTCCTGGCCAAGGCCTTTGGCGTCTCCAAGAGCCAGGTGAGCCTGCTCAGCGGCGAGCTGAGCCGGCAGAAGCGGGTACGGATCTGCTCACCACAGAAGCTCCCGGACTTGCCGGATCTGGTGCGACAGCCGGGGTGACCGCGTCATCGTTCATCGCGGGCAAGCCACGCTCCCACATGGGAATGCGCCCCCTTGTGGGAGCGTGGCTTGCCCGCGATGGCCGCGCCTCAGTCTGACAGGAAAAATCATCCCCGCCCTTTGCTTGCCGCTGACCACAGCGGTCTTTAGACTTACGCCTCATTTCAACGAGAGCAGGGTCGATGCCAACTGCCTTTCCCGCCGATTCTGTTGGTCTGGTGACGCCCCAAGTGGCGCACTTCAACGAGCCCCTGGCCCTTGCCTGCGGCCGCTCCTTGTCAGCCTATGACCTGATCTACGAAACCTACGGCACGCTGAACGCCACGGCGAGCAACGCCGTGCTGATCTGCCATGCCTTGTCCGGGCACCATCACGCGGCCGGCTTCCACAGCCCCGACGACCGCAAGCCCGGTTGGTGGGACAGCTGCATCGGCCCCGGCAAGCCGATCGACACCGACAAGTTTTTCGTCGTCAGCCTGAACAACCTCGGCGGTTGCAACGGCTCCACCGGCCCCAGCAGCACCAACCCTGAGACAGGCAAGCCATTCGGCGCCGAGTTCCCGGTGCTGACCGTCGAAGACTGGGTCCATAGCCAAGCGCGCCTGGCCGACCGCATCGGCATCACGCAGTGGGCTGCCGTGATCGGTGGCAGCCTGGGTGGCATGCAGGCGATGCAATGGAGCATCACCTACCCCGACCGCATCCGCCACTGCCTGGCCATTGCCTCGGCACCCAAACTCTCGGCACAGAACATTGCCTTCAACGAAGTCGCGCGCCAGGCGATCCTCACCGATCCGGAGTTCCATGGCGGTTCGTTCCAGGAAGCCGGGGTGATCCCCAAGCGTGGCCTGATGCTGGCGCGCATGGTCGGGCACATCACTTACCTGTCGGACGACTCGATGGGTGAGAAATTCGGCCGCGGCCTCAAGAGCGAAAAGCTCAACTACGACTTCCACAGCGTCGAGTTCCAGGTCGAGAGCTACCTGCGTTATCAGGGTGAAGAGTTCTCCGGACGGTTCGACGCCAACACCTACCTACTGATGACCAAGGCGCTGGACTACTTCGATCCGGCGGCGAACTTCGACGATAACCTGGCGAAAACCTTCGCCGGTGCCAAGGCCAAGTTCTGCGTGATGTCGTTCACCACCGACTGGCGCTTCTCCCCGGCCCGCTCCCGCGAGCTGGTAGATGCCCTGATGGCCGCCAAGAAAGACGTTTGCTACCTGGAGATCGACGCTCCGCAAGGCCACGACGCCTTCCTGATTCCGATCCCGCGCTACCTGCAGGCGTTCAGCAATTACATGAAGCGAATTACGGTGTGAACAAGCCATGAGAGCTGATCTTGAAATCATCCAGGAATGGATCCCCGCCGGCAGCCGCGTGCTCGACCTGGGCTGCGGTGATGGCGAGCTGCTGACCTGGCTGCGCGACAACAAGCAAGTCACCGGCTATGGCCTGGAAAACGACCCGGACAACATTGCCGAGTGCGTGGCCAAGGGCATCAACGTCATCGAGCAGGACCTGGACAAGGGCCTGGGCAACTTTGCCAGCAACAGCTTCGACATCGTGGTCATGACCCAGGCCCTGCAGGCCGTGCATTACCCCGACAAGATCCTCGACGAAATGCTGCGGGTCGGTCGCCAGTGCATCATCACCTTCCCCAACTTCGGGCACTGGCGCTGCCGCTGGTACTTGGCGAGCAAGGGTCGGATGCCGGTTTCGGAGTTCTTGCCGTACACCTGGTACAACACGCCGAACATTCACTTCTGCACCTTCGAAGACTTCGAAGCCTTGTGCAGTGCACGTGAAGCCAAGGTCATTGATCGGCTTGCCGTGGATCAACAGCATCGGCATGGGTGGGCCAGTAAGCTATGGCCTAATCTATTAGGTGAGATTGGCATCTACCGTGTCAGCAGTCCTGGCCTGCAGGATCACCAGGTAGCGGTCTAACCCGTTTTTCAAAGGAGTACGATCATGAGTCGTCTAGCTCTGTTTGCCTTAACCGCCTGCCTGAGCGTCAGCGCCATGGCGGCCGACGTCATCAAGGGCGAGCGCCAGGAAACTTTCGGCGATGTGACGGTGCACTACAACACCTTCAACTCGACCTTCATTCAGCCGGACATCGCCAAGGCCGCCGAACTGATCCGCAGCAAGAACCAGGGCGTGATCAACGTCTCGGTGATCAAGGCCGGCCAGCCCATGGTTGCCAGCGTCACCGGCAGCGTGAAAGACCTGACCAGCAAGACCGTGCCGCTGAACTTCAAGCAAATCACCGAACAAGGGGCGATCTACTACCTCGCCCAATACCCGGTGGACCAGCAAGAAGTCCGCACTTTTGAGATCAAGGTCCAGGCCGGCGACAAGATCAACACCATCAACTTCAACCAAGAGCTCTTCCCCGGCGAATGATCACTTTCACCCAACTCGTACTGGCCAGCCATAACGCCGGCAAACTCAAGGAACTGCAGGCCATGCTCGGCGAATCGGTGCAACTGCGCTCGATTGGCGAGTTCAGCAGCGTGGAGCCTGAAGAAACCGGTCTGTCGTTCGTCGAAAACGCCATTCTGAAGGCCCGTAATGCCGCCCGCATCTCCGGCTTGCCGGCGCTGGCCGACGACTCGGGGCTGGCGGTGGACTTTCTCGGCGGTGCGCCGGGCATCTACTCGGCGCGCTACGCCAACGGCCAGGGTGATGCGGCGAACAACGCCAAGCTGCTCGACGTGCTCAAGGACGTCCCGGCCGCCGAGCGTGGCGCCCAGTTCGTCTGCGTCCTGGCCCTGGTGCGCCACGCCGATGACCCGCTGCCGATTCTCTGCGAAGGGCTTTGGCACGGGCGCATCCTGACCCAGGCCAGCGGCGAACACGGCTTTGGCTACGACCCGCTGTTCTGGGTGCCGGAGCGTGACTGCTCGAGCGCCGAACTGAGCCCGGCCGACAAGAACCTCATCAGCCACCGCGCCCGCGCAATGGATCTGCTGCGCCAGCGTCTGGGCCTGAAATGACCCACGAACCCTCTGCGTCGCCGCTGATTTTCGGCGGCGCCGCACCATCGCCACGGGCCGCCCTGCCTACGCTGCCGCCCCTGGCGCTGTACATCCACATCCCGTGGTGTGTACGCAAATGCCCCTATTGCGATTTCAACTCGCACACCGCCAGCCCGGTGTTGCCGGAAGAAGAGTACGTCGATGCCCTGCTGGCGGACCTCGATCAGGACCTGCACGCAGTCTACGGCCGAGAACTGAGTTCGATCTTCTTTGGCGGCGGCACCCCGAGCCTGTTCAGTGCCGTGGCCTTGGGTCGTTTGCTCAAGGGTGTGGAGCAACGCATCCCGTTCGCCAGTGACATCGAAATCACCCTGGAGGCCAACCCGGGCACCTTCGAGCAGGAGAAGTTCGTCGCCTACCGGGCGTTGGGCATCAATCGCCTGTCGATCGGTATCCAGAGCTTCCAGCAGGAAAAACTCCAGGCCCTGGGCCGCATCCACAACGGTGACGAAGCGATTCGCGCCGCTGGCATGGCGCGCCAGGCCGGGTTCGACAACTTCAACCTGGACCTGATGCACGGCTTGCCCGATCAATCCCTCGACGACGCCCTGGACGACCTACGCCAGGCCATCGCCCTCAAGCCCACCCACCTGTCCTGGTATCAGCTGACGCTGGAACCCAATACGGTGTTCTGGAACCAGCCGCCAACACTGCCGGAAGACGACACCCTGTGGGACATCCAGGAGGCCGGCCAGGCATTGTTGGCCGAGCACGGCTACGCCCAGTACGAAGTCTCGGCTTACGCCCAGGACGGCCGTGCGGCGCGGCATAACCTCAACTACTGGAGCTTTGGCGACTTCATCGGCATTGGCGCCGGGGCCCACGGCAAGCTAAGCCATCCGGACGGGCGCATCGTGCGCACCTGGAAGACCCGCCTGCCCAAGGACTACCTCAACCCGGCCAAAAGCTTCAAGGCGGGCGAGAAAGCCCTGAGCAATGACGAGCTGCCGTTCGAGTTCCTGATGAATGCCTTGCGCCTGACCGAGGGTGTCGAGGCGCGGTTGTACCCGCAACGTACCGGGCTGCCCATGGAAAGTCTTGCCGAAGGCCGACGCGAGGCCGAACAAAGTGGTTTGTTGCAGGTCGAACCGTCACGCCTTGCGGCGACGCTGCGTGGACAGCTGTTTCTCAATGACTTGCTGCAGAATTTTCTGAGCTGATTTTCAGAACTAAGGGAAAACGAATGGATTTGGTACTCGACCTGCTCGCCACCGTCTCTCGCTGGAGCCGCAGTAACCTCTCGGAAATCGCCCTGGCATTAGTGGGCTGCTTGCTGGTGTTGTTTGGCGCGGACTTCAAAGGCTGGGTCGAGCAACGCCTGGGCAACATCGCCGGTGCCTTGCGCGTGCCGATGATGGCCCTGCTGTGCGTGATCGGCAGCGGTGCGTCGCTGATCTACGCCACACCCTGGATCGTCAAGGGCCTGAGCCAGTTCAACAACTACAGCCTGGCGCCGGTGTTGCTGGTGGTGCTGGTGTTGATTGGGGTCGTGGCTGATCGCCGCTAGCCCCCTTAGACCAATACAAAACAACTGTGGGGGCGGCGGTGCGGCGATCCGACTTGCCCGCGAAGACGGTGTAACAGCCAACAGAGATGTTGAATGTTATGACCTCTTCGCGGGCAAGTCGGATCGCCGCACCGCCGCCCCCACAGTTGATTGTATTTCAGGCTGGCAGCCGCTTAAGCCTGTTTCTCGAACTTCAAATCCCACACACCATGCCCAAGACGTTCGCCGCGGCGCTCGAACTTGGTGATCGGGCGCTCGGCCGGGCGCGGTACGCACTTGCCGTCCTCGGCCAGGTTGCGGTAACCCGGCGCGACGTTCATCACTTCCAGCATGTATTCAGCGTACGGTTCCCAGTCGGTGGCCATGTGCAGCACACCGCCGACCTTCAACTTGCTGCGTACCAGCTCAGCGAAGGACGCCTGGACGATCCGGCGCTTGTGGTGACGGCTCTTGTGCCACGGGTCCGGGAAAAACAGCATCAGGCGATCCAGGCTGTTGTCCGCCACGCAGCGGTTGAGCACTTCGATCGCGTCACAGTCGTAGACCCGCAGGTTAGTCAGGCCCTGGGTCAGCACGCCATTGAGCAGCGCGCCCACACCCGGACGGTGCACTTCAACCCCGATGAAATCCTGGTCCGGCGCCGCCGCGGCCATTTCCAGCAGCGAGTGGCCCATGCCGAAGCCGATTTCCAGCGAGCGCGGGGCCGAGCGACCGAACACCTGGTCGAAGTCCACCGGCGCGTCGGCCAATGGCAGGACGAACAGCGGCGTGCCCTGCTCCAGGCCCTTTTGCTGGCCTTCGGTCATGCGCCCGGCGCGCATCACAAAGCTCTTGATGCGGCGGTGTTGGCGCTCTTCGCCTTCTTCCGTCTGGATAGGCGTGTCGTTCGATTCAGTCATCAATGGCTCTTACTTGATCAGACCATCCAGCGGCGAGGAGGCGCTGGCATAGAGTTTTTTCGGCATGCGGCCAGCGAGGTACGCCAGGCGACCTGCGACAATCGCGTGTTTCATGGCTTCGGCCATCAGGATCGGTTGCTGGGCATGGGCAATGGCCGAGTTCATCAGCACCGCCTCGCAGCCCAGCTCCATGGCGATGGTGGCGTCGGACGCGGTACCGACACCGGCATCCACCAGCACGGGCACTTTGGTTTCTTCGAGGATGATCTGCAGGTTGTACGGGTTGCAGATCCCCAGGCCCGAACCGATCAGGCCAGCCAGCGGCATGATCGCGATGCAGCCGATCTCCGCCAGTTGCCGGGCGATGATCGGGTCATCACTGGTGTAGACCATCACGTCGAAACCTTCCTTGACCAGCGTTTCGGCGGCCTTGAGGGTTTCGATCACGTTGGGGAACAGGGTTTTCTGGTCGGCCAGTACTTCCAGCTTCACCAGGTTGTGCCCACCGAGCAGCTCACGGGCCAGGCGACAGGTGCGCACGGCCTCGATGGCGTCGTAGCAACCGGCGGTATTCGGCAGGAACGTGTAACGCTCTGGCGACAGCACATCGAGCAGGTTCGGCTCGCCCTCGTTCTGGCCCAGGTTGGTGCGGCGCACGGCGAAGGTGACGATCTCAGCGCCCGAGGCCTCGATGGCCAGGCGGGTCTCTTCCATGTCACGGTACTTGCCGGTACCTACCAGCAAACGCGACTGGTAAGTACGACCGGCCAGGACGAAAGGCTTATCGCTGCGAACGTTGCTCATCGGAAATCCTCTGGTGGGGTGAGGGTCTTGCACAATGCGGGTGGGCGCGGTTGTCGCTGCGGGCGACTAGCCGCCACCGATGGCGTGCACCACTTCCACCGAGTCGCCCTCGGTGAGGGTGGTGTCAGCGTGCTGGCTGCGCGGGACGATATCCAAGTTGAGCTCGACCGCCACCCGGCGACCGGTCAGGTCCAGACGGGTCAGCAGGGCCGCAACGGTTTCACCGTCGGGCAGTTCAAGGGATTCGCCGTTCAACTGAATGCGCATGCCGGATGCCGCCATCATTTTTAGGGGCCAGCATTCTAGCCCGATCATGACCTAAAGGTCAGCTACAAGTGTCAGGCGGTTATCTGCAAGCGCCAGGCGGTAATCCCCAGCAGCAGCCAGCCCACGAGGAATGCCAGGCCGCCAAACGGGGTGACGATCCCCAGCTTGCTGATGCCCGTCAGCGTCAGCAGGTACAGGCTGCCGGAAAACAGCAGGATGCCCACGGCAAAACTAACCCCTGCCCAGGTCACCAGGCGCCCAGGAACCTGCGTGGCCAGCAGCGCGACACCCAGCAACGCCAGGGTATGCACCAGTTGATAAGTGACGCCGGTATGAAAAATCGCCAGGTATTCGCTGCTCAAGCGGCCCTTGAGGCCATGGGCGGCAAATGCACCCAGGGCGACACCGGTAAAACCGAAAAAAGCGGCCAGCATCAAAAAGCCACGCAGCATGGGGAACTCCAGTCAGAATCATTGGGCAGGGTCTGTATAATGGCCCGCTCGACGGGTTCGGCCAAGCCATCTCTATGCTGCCAATATTTGTGCGCCGCTTCATGAAAGCCCTGCTCTGGGTTGCCGGTGGCAGCGTAGTGCTGGTCCTGCTGTTGCGTTTTATTCCGCCACCGGGGACCGCGCTGATGGTCGAGCGCAAGATCGAATCCTGGTTCGATGGCGAACCCATCGACCTGCAGCGTGACTGGCAGTCCTGGGACAACATCAGCGACGACCTGAAAGTCGCGGTGATGGCCGGTGAAGACCAGAAATTCCCCGAGCACTGGGGTTTTGACTTCGGCGCGATTCAGGCCGCGCTGGCCCACAACGAACGCGGCGGCTCGATCCGTGGCGCCAGCACCCTGAGCCAGCAAGTGGCGAAAAACCTGTTCCTCTGGTCCGGCCGCAGCTGGCTGCGCAAAGGCCTGGAAGCCTGGTTTACCGCGCTGATCGAGGTGTTCTGGCCCAAGCAGCGGATTCTCGAGGTGTACCTCAATAGCGTGGAATGGGATGCCGGTGTGTTTGGCGCCGAGGCTGCAGCGCGCCATCACTTCGGCGTCAGCGCCCGCTCATTGAGCCGTCAGCAGGCCAGCCTGCTGGCGGCCGTGCTGCCGAATCCGCGGGTGTATAGCGCCAGCCATCCGAGCGCCTACGTGGCCCGGCGTGCAGGCTGGATTCGCCAGCAGATGAGCCAGTTGGGCGGCGACAGCTACCTGATCGGCCTCAACGATTCACGCCGGGCGCCTTGGGCGCAGTAGCCGAACACATTCCTCCAGACACCGCCCCCACAAGGGCCAAGATGAGTCAGGAAAATGGGCACAAACAAAAAACCCCCGATCAATGAGCGGGGGTTTTTGCATTGCGCCGCAGGTTAGGCGGCGATCGACAACTTGAGCTTGTTCATCGCGCTCTTCTCGAGCTGACGGATCCGCTCGGCCGACACGTTGTACTTCTGTGCCAGGTCGTGCAGCGTGGCTTTTTCTTCTGCCAGCCAGCGCTGGTAGAGAATGTCACGGCTGCGGTCGTCCAGTACATCCAACGCCTCGTGCAGGTTGTTGGTGGAGTTGTCGCTCCAGTCCGCATCCTCCAGTTGACGGGCCGGGTCGTACCGGTGGTCTTCCAGGTAGTTGGCTGGCGACTGGAAGGCGCTGTCGTCGTCCGCTTCAGCGGCCGGGTCGAAAGCCATGTCATGGCCGGTCAGGCGGCTTTCCATCTCGCGCACTTCGCGCGGCTCTACACCGAGGCTTTCAGCCACACGATGGACTTCTTCATTGTTCAGCCACGCCAGGCGTTTTTTCTGGCTGCGCAGGTTGAAGAACAGCTTGCGCTGGGCCTTGGTGGTCGCCACTTTGACGATGCGCCAGTTGCGCAGGATGAACTCGTGGATTTCCGCCTTGATCCAGTGCACGGCAAAGGACACCAGGCGTACACCCATTTCCGGGTTGAAGCGCTTGACCGCTTTCATCAGGCCAACGTTGCCTTCCTGGATCAGGTCAGCCTGGGCCAGGCCGTAGCCGCTATAGCTACGGGCGATATGTACAACAAAACGCAGGTGGGCGAGCACCATCTGCCGAGCCGCCCCCAAATCCTGCTCATAGTAGAGACTCTCGGCCAGTTCACGCTCCTGCTCTGGCGTCAGCAATGGAATGCTGTTGACCGTGTGCACATAGGCCTCCAGGTTTGCGCCTGGGACTAGAGCATAAGCAGGTTGCAAAGAAGTGGTCATACGAAAAAACCTCCGACTCACATAACTCGTGCAGTTCAGCACTGCGAAAATTGACCGGAAACCGAAGGACAAGTTCCCCTACACGCTGAAAGGATATACAAGCAAAAAGACACTATTTCGGTGCAAGCTCTCTCAAATGGCGTGCTACCGCAATCCACGCACCGATATAACCCAACAACACCGCACCAAGCAAGAGCGACAGACCATCGGCTACTGGCACACCTGCCAAGGCAAAATTACTGCCATACAGACCGGCTAGCCCGGTGACCGCATCATTCAGCCAGTTCAGGCCAAACGCCAGGACACCCCAGGAAAGAACCCCGGCGCCAAAGCCATAAAGCGCACCCATATAGAGAAAAGGTCTACGCACATAGCTATCAGTGCCGCCGACCAGTTTAATCACTTCTATCTCGGTGCGGCGGTTTTCAATATGAAGACGAATGGTATTGCCTATCACCAAAAGTAATGCAGAAACCAGCAACACCGTCAGACCGAAGACAAACCGCTCGCCCAGCTTGAGAATGGCTGCCAGGCGCTCGACCCAGACCAGGTCAAGTTGCGCCTGCTGCACCTTCGGCAACTCGGCCAGGCGCTGACGCAAACCTTCCAGGGTCGCCTTGTCGACTTCCTTGGGGGTCACCAGCACTACGCCCGGCAGCGGGTTTTCCGGCAACTCCTTGAGCGCTTCGCCCAGGCCGGACTGCTGCTGGAACTCTTGCAGCGCCTGCTCACGGCTGATGTACTCGGCCTCGGCGACGCCCGGCATGGCCTTGATCTGCTCACGCAGCTGCTCGCCTTCGCTGGCACTCGCATCCAGTTGCAGGTACAGGGAAATCTGCGCCGCACGCTGCCAGGAGCCGCCCAGGCGCTCGACGTTACTCAGCAAAAGTGACAGCCCCATCGGCAAACTCAGGGCAACGGCCATTACCAGGCAGGTAAAGAAGCTGCCGATCGGCTGCTTGCCCAGGCGACGCAGGCTGTCGAGCAGGCTGGCGCGATGGCTTTCGATCCAGGCGCGCAACAGGGTGCGGAAATCCGGGCCATCGTCTTCATCGCGTTTTTTCTTCTGCGGTTGCGGATCGGCGGCCTTGGGGGCCACGCGCTCGGAAACCTTAGGGCTGCGCGTCGCACTCATACCCCGGCCTCCCCGTCGCCGATCAATCGGCCACGTTGCAGGGTCAGCATGCGGTGACGCATGCGGGCGATCAGCGCCAGGTCGTGACTGGCGATCAGCACGCTGGTGCCCAGGCGGTTGATGTCTTCGAACACGCCCATGATTTCGGCCGCCAGGCGCGGGTCGAGGTTACCGGTCGGTTCGTCCGCCAGCAGCAAGGCCGGGCGATGGACGATGGCGCGGGCAATGCCGACACGCTGTTGCTGGCCGGTGGACAGGTCGCCCGGGTACAGGTCGGTCTTGTCCGAGAGCGCCACGCGTTCCAGGGCCGAATCCACGCGCTTGACGATCTCGGCCTTGGACAGGCCAAGGATCTGCAGCGGCAGCGCGACGTTGTTGAACACCGTGCGATCGAACAGCAACTGGTGGTTCTGGAACACCACGCCGATCTGTCGGCGCAGGAACGGGATCTGTGCATTGCTGATGGTCGCCAGGTCCTGACCGGCCAGCAGCAACTTGCCGGTGGTGGGACGCTCCATCGCCAGCAATAAGCGCAGCAGGGTACTTTTACCGGCACCCGAGTGCCCGGTGACAAACAAGAACTCGCCCCGACGGACTCGAAAGCTCAGCTCATGCAAGCCGACGTGACCGTTCGGATAGCGCTTACCGACCTGTTCGAAACGAATCATGAACGCTCCCGCTCGGCAAACAGTGCCTGGACAAAGGGTTCTGCTTCAAAGGTACGCAAGTCATCGATGCCTTCACCGACACCGATGTAGCGAATTGGCAAACCAAACTGCTTGGCCAGGGCGAAGATCACCCCGCCCTTGGCCGTACCATCGAGCTTGGTCAGGGCCAGGCCGGTCAGGGCGACCGTCTGGTTGAATTGCTTGGCCTGGTTGATGGCGTTCTGCCCGGTGCCGGCGTCGAGCACCAGCAGCACCTCGTGCGGAGCCTCGGCGTCGAGCTTGCCGATGACCCGGCGAACCTTCTTCAACTCTTCCATCAGGTTGTCTTTGGTGTGCAGGCGACCAGCGGTATCGGCAATCAACACATCGATATTGCGCGCCTTGGCTGCCTGCACCGCATCGAAGATCACCGACGCAGAGTCGGCACCGGTGTGCTGGGCGATCACCGCAATGTTGTTGCGCTCACCCCAGACCTGCAACTGCTCGACTGCGGCCGCGCGGAAGGTGTCACCCGCCGCCAGCATGACTTTCTTGCCTTCGAGTTGCAGCTTCTTGGCCAGCTTGCCGATGGTGGTGGTCTTGCCGGCGCCGTTGACGCCCACCACCAGGATCACGAATGGCTTGTTCTGCGAGGTGATTTTCAGCGGTTGCTCGACAGGCTTGAGCATCGCCGCCAGTTCCGCCTGCAGGGATTTGTACAGGGCATCGGCGTCAGCCAATTCCTTGCGCGCCACCTTCTGGGTCAGGCGCTGGATGATCACCGACGTGGCCTCGACGCCAACATCGGCAGTCAGCAGGCGGGTTTCGATGTCTTCGAGCAGTTCGTCATCAATGATCTTCTTGCCCAGGAACAGGCTGGCCATGCCCTCGCCGATGCTGGCGCTGGTTTTCGACAGGCCTTGCTTGAGGCGGGCGAAAAAGCCGGTCTTGGTTTCTTCGCTGCGCGCAGGCTCTGCGGCCACCGGCTCTGGAACAATCGGGGCAACGGGAGCGGGCGCGACCACAACGGGAGCGGCCACCGGGACCGGGACCGGCTCTAGAGTCGGCTGCAGCACTGGCTCAGGTGCGACGAACGCGGCGATGACCGGTTGCGGCAGGTCCGGCTCGTCAATGACCAGTGGCTCGACCAACGGCTTGGAGTCGACCACCAGCATTTCGACTGCTTGCTGAACCACGGTAGGCGCGGGAATCGGCGGGGTAATGTGCGGCGCCTGTTCGTCTGCAACCAAGGCCACCGGCTCTTCAGGGACCGGCAGGGTCAGCCACGGCGTGTGCACCGGCTCAGGAACAGGTTCTGGTGTAGGGGCTGGCGCAGACGCGAGCTCGACCACCGGCTGCAACACCGGCTCGGCCAATGGCAATACGACAGGGGCTACGGTTTCGACCACCGGAGCGGCTTCTATTACCGGCTCTGGCGCCACCTCAGGCAGTGGCTGTGGCTGTTCGACGACGGGTTCCTGCGGTTTTTTGCGCAGCCACCCGAACAGGCTTTTTTTCTCGCCAGCCGCAGCTGGGTTCTTCTTGTCGTCGTTGGAACCAAACATGGAGGACGGCTATCTCACGGTAGCGACGCGCCAATGGCGCCTCGGCAATTGAATATTCGATGCAGAACAGACTGTGTTTCACTCAGCTTGTTCACGCGCAACATTTTGTCGAGGTGCTCAACGGCACCTCAAAGCTCGACTAACACCAAGGACTAAAACGGTATCTTCGGCGAAAACGCAGAGTTTAGCTGATAAACCCAAAGCTTCTTGCGCAAACCTATACAGCCTACTGACCGATCAATGGCCTCATAGGCGTGGCCGCCAGTAAAACGGATCAGTATCCTAGCACCTCCTCGCCCGCCGACGCTAAGACCAAGCGGGCAGCCCAACAGGTTAAAAAACGAATGAATGCTCTAGCCCGCCGCGCTGCTGGCCTGCTGCTCAGCACAGTTTGTCTGCCCCTCGCAGCCCTGGCTGCCGACCCTCAACCGACCCACGAATTCACCCTCGACAATGGCCTGAAGGTCATCGTGCGTGAAGATCACCGTGCGCCCGTAGTGGTTTCCCAGGTCTGGTACAAGGTTGGCTCCAGCTACGAAACCCCAGGCCAGACCGGTTTGTCCCACGCCCTGGAGCACATGATGTTCAAGGGCAGCGAGAAAGTCGGCCCTGGCGAAGCGTCGCTGATCCTGCGCGACCTTGGCGCCGAGGAGAACGCTTTCACCAGCGACGACTTCACCGCCTACTACCAGGTGCTGGCCCGTGATCGCCTGGCCGTGGCCTTCGAACTTGAAGCCGACCGCATGGCCACCCTGCGCCTGCCGGCCGACGAGTTCAGCCGCGAGATCGAGGTAATCAAGGAAGAGCGCCGCCTGCGCACCGACGACAAACCAATGTCCAAGGCCTATGAGCGCTTCAAGGCCATGGCCTACCCGGCCAGCGGCTACCACACGCCGACCATCGGCTGGATGGCCGATCTCGATCGCATGAAGGTCGAGGAACTGCGCCACTGGTACGAATCCTGGTACGCACCGAACAACGCGACCCTGGTAGTGGTCGGCGACGTGACCCCGGAAGAAGTCAAAACCCTGGCCCAACGCTACTTCGGCCCAATCGCCAAGCGCGCCGTGCCACCGGCGAAAATCCCCCTGGAGCTGTCCGAGCCCGGCGAGCGGCAGATCACCCTGCACGTGCAGACCCAACTGCCGGCCCTGATGCTGGCCTTTAACGTTCCGAGCATTGCCACCACCCAGGACAAACGCTCGGTCAACGCCTTGCGCCTGATTTCCGCCTTGCTCGATGGCGGCTACAGTGGGCGCATCCCGACCCAGTTGGAGCGCGGTGAAGAGCTGGTCTCCGGCGGTTCGTCGAGTTACGACGCCTACACCCGTGGCGACAGCCTGTTCACCCTGTCGGCAACCCCCAACACCCAGAAGCAGAAAACCATGGCCCAGGCGCAAGCCGGCCTGTGGAAACTGCTTGAACAGCTTAAAACCACCGCACCTTCCGCCGAAGAACTGGAACGTGTGCGAGCACAAGTGATTGCCGGCCTGGTCTACGAGCGTGACTCGATCACCAGCCAGGCCACCGCCATCGGCCAGCTGGAAACCGTCGGCCTGTCCTGGAAACTGATGGACACCGAACTGGCCGAGCTGGAAAGCGTGACCCCGCAAGACATCCAGAACGCTGCCCGCACCTATTTCACCCGCGAACGTCTGAGCGTTGCGCATGTACTGCCACTGCCCCAGGAGAACGCGCATGAGTGAGATCAACAAGTCACGGGTGGCCCTGGTCGCCCTGGCCGTCGTCGCGCTTGCCGCTTCGGCGGTGTTCTACGTGATCCGCCCAGGCGAGATCAACGCCAGCGAAGCCCTCGACAAGGCCAAATCGAGCCAGAAGCTGCAATCGCTGGCCGAGCTCGACGGCAAGGCGCCGAGCCGACGCACCCTCGACGTGCAGACCTGGAACACCGCCGAAGGGGCCAAGGTGCTGTTCGTCGCCGCGCCTGAGTTGCCGATGTTCGACCTGCGCCTGATTTTCGCCGCCGGCAGCAGCCAGGATGGCGCCAGACCGGGCCTGGCGATGCTGACCAACGCCATGCTCAACGAAGGCGTGGCCGGCCAGGACGTCAGCCAGATCGCCCAGGGCTTCGAAGGATTGGGGGCCGACTTCGGCAATGGCGCCTACAAGGACATGGCCATTGCCTCGCTGCGCAGCCTGAGTGCCGTGGACAAACGCGAGCCGGCCCTCAAGCTGTTCGCCGAAGTGGTGGGCAAACCGACCTTCCCGGCCGATTCCCTGGCCCGGATCAAGAACCAGATGCTCGCCGGCTTTGAATACCAGAAGCAGAACTCGGCCAAGGTTGCCAGCCTGGAGCTGATGCGTCGCCTGTATGGCCAACACCCCTACGCCCACGCCAGCGACGGTAACGCGCTGAGCATCCCGGACATCACCCTGGCGCAACTCAAGGCCTTCCACGCCAAGGCCTACACAGCGGGCAATGTGGTGATCGCACTGGTCGGCGACCTGTCGCGCAGTGACGCCGAGGCGATTGCTGCCCAGGTGTCCGCCGCCCTGCCCAAGGGCCCGGCGCTGGCGAAAATCCCCCAGCCTGAGGAACCCAAGCCTGGCACCAGCCGCGTCGAGTTCCCGGCCAAGCAGACCAACCTGATGCTCGCGCAATTGGGCATCGACCGTGACGATCCGGACTACGCCGCCGTCTCCATGGGCAACCAGATTCTTGGTGGCGGCGGTTTCGGTACCCGGTTGATGAGCGAAGTGCGGGAGAAACGTGGCCTGACCTATGGTGTGTACTCGGGCTTTTCGCCGATGCAGGCCCGCGGCCCGTTCCTGATCAACCTGCAAACCCGTGCCGAAATGAGCGAAGGCACGCTCAAGCTGGTGCAGGACGTCATGGCCGACTACCTTAAAACCGGGCCGACCCAGAAAGAACTCGACGACGCCAAGCGCGAACTGGCGGGCAGCTTCCCGTTGTCGACGGCGAGCAATGCCGACATCGTCGGCCAACTGGGCGCCATGGGTTTCTACAACTTGCCGCTGAGCTACCTCGAAGACTTCATGCAGCAGTCGCAGAACCTGACTGTCGAGCAAGTTACCGCGGCCATGAACAAACACTTGAGCATGGATAAAATGGTGATCGTTACCGTCGGTCCTACCGTGCCGCAAAAGCCGTTACCGGCCCCTACTGACAAACCTTCCGAGCAGCCGCTCGGGGTTCCGGAGCATTAATGGCCACTCGCCCTAAAAAACCCGTGCACAACGTCCACAACGGTGTGAACCAACTACGCATCATCGGTGGTGAATGGCGCAGCCGTCGCCTGAGCTTCCCCGACGCCCCGGGCTTGCGCCCGACGCCGGACCGCGTGCGTGAGACCCTGTTCAACTGGCTCGCGCCCTATGTCGCCGGGGCCAAGGTACTCGACCCGTTCGCCGGCAGCGGCGCGCTGTTCCTCGAGGCGCTGTCCCGTGGCGCCGCCATGGGCCAGGCGCTGGATGCCAGCAGCCTCGCGGTGTCGAGCCTGAAGGAACACCTGGGCACCCTGCGCTGCACCGTCGGCCAGGTGCAGACCGCCGATGCCCTGCGCTACCTGGAAACCCAGCCAGCGAGCGCCTACGACCTGGTCTTCCTTGACCCGCCGTTCAACCAGAACCTGCTGCCTGCGGTGTGCTCGCTACTGGAAGAACGCCAGTGGCTGGCCGACGACGCCTGGATCTACACCGAAAGCGAGAACGCACCATCGACCCTCGGCCTGCCGGGCGCCTGGCGCCTGCACCGGGAGCAGAAATCCGGTCGGGTGTACTACGCGCTGTGGCATCGCCTCGTGGAACAATCCGCTTGATACCATGCCTGGGCAGCCAAACCTGACTGCCCAGGCACTGGCTTCACTCAAGATACATAGTTAATACCAGCCCCCTCTACGCATCGCCGACATTGATTGAGCGTTTTTCACATCAATCAATGAGGATGCACATCCAATGAACATCTACTGCAGCGCCCTGCTGCTCCTGAGTGGGCTGATGCCCATGATGGCGTTCACGGCCAGCGCGTCGACCACCCATGAGTTCAGCCTGGACAACGGCCTGAAAGTCGTAGTTCGCGAGGACCACCGCGCGCCCGTGGCCACCTCCCAGCTGTGGATCAAAGTCGGTTCCAGCCAGGAACCGCCGGGCCAGTCCGGGCTGTCCCATGCACTCGAACACATGCTTTACCAGGGCAGCAGCAAAACCTGCGCCGGTGAAGCCTCGGCCATCCTGGAGCGGCTCGGCGCCGAGGAAAACGCCGTCACCAGCAACGACTACACTGCCTACTACCAAACCCTGGCACCCGATCACCTGGGCGTGGCGTTTGAACTGATGGCCGACCTGATGACCACCGCGCACCTGCGCACCGAATCGTTTGCCACTGAAATCGAAGTGATCAAGCAAGAGCGCCGCGAACACACCGATGACGCGCCCCAAGGCCTGGCCATGGAGCGGCTGCAGGCCATTGCCTTTCCCTCCAGCGCCCATGCCACGCCGACCATCGGCTGGATGCACGACCTGCAAAGGATGAGCGCGACCCAGCTACGCGAGTGGTACCAACGCTGGTACGCCCCCAACAACGCGACCCTGGTCATCGTCGGTGATGTCAGCCTGGGCCAGGTAAAACCCTTGGTCGAACGCTATTTCGGCGACATTCCCCGCAAGACCCTGCCCCAGGTGTACGCCCCTCTGGAGCTGGCCGAGCCCGGCGAGCGCAAAATCGCCTTGAGCCAAGCCATTCATGCGCCGCAATTGCTCATGAGTTTCAACCTGCCCAGCCTGACCACTGCGCCCGACCGGCGTACGGTGCAGGCCTTGCGGTTGCTAGACATACTGCTAGCCGGGTCCAACAGTGCTCGCTTGAAAAAGCACCTGCAATTTAATGAGGACCTGTTCTCCCAGATATCTTCCGGGTACGACCCGTTCAACCGTGGCGACAGCCTGCTGTTACTCAGCGCTCAACTCAACAGCCATCAGCGGATCAGCCTGGACCAGGCTCAGGCGCGTATCTGGCAGGTGATAGAACAACTGAAAACCACGCCCCCCGACCCCGAAGAACTGGAGCGCGCGCGCACCTTGCTGATTGCCAGCCAGGTGTACCAGCAAGACTCGATCACCGAGCAAGCCACTCGAATGGGCACGCTGGAAAGCATTGGCCTGTCATGGCGCCTCATGGAAGAAGACATCGAGACACTGAACCAGGTGAGTGCCAAGGATATCCAGCAGGCGGCCGTAACCTATCTGACTCGACAACGCATGAGCGTGGCGCACCTAATGCCGGAGAACAGCCATGAATAAGTCCGCACCTTCACGTTATGTGCAACCGCTGATCAGCCTGATTTTTTGCTGCTGCCTGTCAGCCCAGGCCCAGCCATCCTCCCCATCGCCCCCCGCCGGGTCGAAACTGCAATCACTGGCCCAGTCGCCGGCGACGCCATCCGTCCCCCGCGCGCTGAAGATCCAGGCCTGGAAAACCGTGACAGGAACCAAGGTGCTGTTTATCCAGACGTCGGAACTGCCGATGTTCGACGTGCTCGTCAGCTTCGCCGCAGGCAGTGCACGAGATCCACAACATCCGGCCCTGGCCGCCGCCACGTTCAGCCTGTTGAACGAAGGCATCCAGGGCAAGAGCCTGGCGCAGACCAATGAAATCTTCGACGGTCTTGGGGCCCGCTGGGGCATGGGCATCAACCATGACCGCACCTGGTTCTCGTTGCGCAGCCTCAGTGCGCCGCAAAAGCGTGAGCCGGCCCTGCAATTGTTCGCGCAGATGCTTGGCCAGCCGCTGCTGGCCGATGACGCTTTGCTGCGAGTCAAGAGCGAGCTGCTGCAGATTATTGAGAGCCAGCAGCAAGACCCGCTGACCAAGGTGTTCCGGGGCATGGGCGGACTATTGTTCAACGGCCACCCCTATGCCCAGTCGATCTACGGAACAGCGCAGGACCTGGCAACTCTCAGCCGTGAACAGGTCCAGGCCTTCCACAAAGCCAATTACCACGCAGGCAACACCCAGATCACTCTGGTCGGGGACCTGACCCTGAAACAAGCGCAGGACCTTAGTCTGCAAATCAGTAACAGTTTGCCCGTCAAACCTACTACGTCGACCGTGCCGGATCTCCCGGTCACGCCGCCCCCCGTAGCCTCGCGGCATATTGAGCAAGCCCAGAACCAGACCCACCTGATACTGGCTCAACTCGGTGTCAGCCGTAAGCACCCCGACTATGTGGCACTGAAGGTGGCCAACCTGATATTCGCCGGTGGCAGCTCCGGATCGCGGCTGATGCAAGAACTGCGCGAGAAACGCGGCCTTACTTACAGCGTGTCCATGGAAACTGCCGACAAGCAATGGGCCAATCCCACGGGGATCCATGTGCAAACCCAACCGCAATTCAGCGAAGGCACGCTAACCCTGATCAAAAGCCTGTTCCGCGATTACCTGCACACCGGGCCGACCTCGCGGGAACTGGACGACGCCAAGCGCCTGATCCTCGGCAGTACCGCACTGGCCAGTGCCAGCAATGCGCAGATACTCTCCGGACTGTCGGAGATCAGCCGTCATGATTTGCCCTTCGACCTGGATTTTTCCGAGCATCAAGCCCAATCGTTGACGGTCGAGCAAATCAAGGCGGCACTCAACCGGCACTACAACGCTGATCACTGGAGCGTGGTCACGCTGGGGCCGACCACGACCCAGCAAGCCCTGCCAGAACCCGTCGATCGAGCCGGCCTGGGCATGTGTCGCGCTGAGGAGCAGATTGTGGCAAGTTAGTTTTCCAGTTGCACCGGCAGAACGAGCACTTCGTTCTGCCACCTTGTCCATCCGCAGCAACGAGATCGTCGTGCCCCAACCCTCCCCAGCACCGGCAAGCCCCTTCACCCCGGCATTTGGCCTCGGCAACCCGCACCTGCAAACCCTGTGGGGGCCGCTGTGGCGCAAGACCACCCACCTGGAGCGGCAGCGCGAACGCCTGTGGCTCGACGACGGCGACTTCCTCGATCTCGACTGGCACGGCCCGCACAGCGTCGACGCGCCCCTGGTACTGGTGCTGCACGGGCTGACCGGCTCCTCCAATTCGCCCTATGTCGCTGGCCTGCAACGTGCCCTCGCCGCACAAGGCTGGGCCAGCGCCGCGTTGAACTGGCGCGGCTGCTCGGGCGAACCAAATCTGCTACCACGCAGTTACCACTCCGGCGCCAGCGAGGACCTCGCCGCGGCGATCAACCACCTGCGGGCAACGCGCCCCCTGGCCCCGCTGTATGCGGTCGGTTATTCCCTGGGGGGCAACATCCTGCTCAAACACCTGGGCGAAACCGGCAGCGCCAGCCAGCTACAAGGCGCGGTGGCGGTTTCGGTGCCCTTTCGCCTGGATCAGTGCGCCGACCGCATCGGCCAGGGCTTTTCCAAGGTCTACCAGGCGCACTTCATGCGCGAAATGCTCGCGTACATCAAGAACAAGCAGCGCCAGTTTCTCCAGGACGGACGCCACGAAGGCCTGGCGACCCTGGCCAGCCTCGGCTCGCTGGACAAGATGCGCACCTTCTGGGACTTCGACGGTCGGGTCACCGCGCCGCTGCATGGCTACGCCGATGCCCAGGACTACTACCGACGCGCTTCCAGCCGCTATTTCCTCGGTGAAATCCGCACCCCGACCCTGATCATCCAGGCCGCCGACGACCCCTTCGTCTACCCCCACAGCCTGCCTGAAGCCGGCGAGCTGTCGACCTGCACCCGCTTCGAGCTGCAGGCCAAGGGTGGGCACGTCGGTTTTGTCGACGGCACCTTGCGCACCCCGGGTTATTACCTGGAACGGCGCATCCCCCAGTGGCTGGCCCAGCCGGGTCGCGACTAGGACCATGGACAGTCAATCGGGCGAGTCGATCCGTTTCTGGCACACCGCCCCCTTGGCCGGGGTCGAACTGCTGTCGGCGCGCTACATCGAGCAACGCTTCGTGCCCCATGTGCACGACGGCTTTGTGATCGGCATGATCATGGCGGGCGCCCAGCGCTACCGTTATCGCGGTGCCGAGCACCTGGCCGGCAGCGGCACCCTGGTGGTGATCAATCCGGACGAACTGCACACCGGGCACAAGGGCACCGAGGATGGCTGGCTGTACCGCGCGTTCTACCCGGACAACGGGCAGATCCTCGGGCTGCTGGCCGAACTCGAATTGCCCTCCCGCAGCTTGCCGGCTTTCGGCGCCACGCTGTATCGCGACCCGGACCTGGTCAGTGGTTTCTGTCAGTTGCACCGCTTGCTGGAAAGCCCGGCCAGCGCCCTGCAACAACAAACCCTGTGGCGGGAAACGATGCTCTCGCTGCTGCAACGCCATGCCGCCGTGGCCACGCCTGGGCAGCCGGGCCGAGAGCACCGCGCGATCGCCAGGGCCAAGGAATTGCTGCATGCGCAACTGGCCGCACCGCCGTCCCTGGAAGCGCTTGCGGCGGCGGTCAACCTGTCGCCCTTCCACTTCGCCCGAGTGTTCCGCCACGCCACCGGCATGCCACCGCACACCTGGCTGATGCAACAGCGCATCGCCCAGGCCCGGGCGTTACTGCGCGAAGGCTGCCTGCCGCTGGCGGTTGCCACACAACTGGGGTTTGCCGACCAGAGCCATTTGAGCCGGCAATTCAAGAAGGTCTACGGCGTCGGCCCCGGCGCCTACCGCACCGCCAGAATGATGCCACCCAACCCCTGAGGAAAATCTGCAAGATCGTTCAAGACAACTCTTTGCCCCGTCGCGCAAGATGCCGGCACAAGGAGAGTCTCCATGACCCGTCAGCAACTTTTTTCCCGTGGTATCCGCGACAGTTTCGCCATGGCGGTGGGCATCCTGCCGTTCGGCCTGATCTTCGGCACCCTGGCCGGCGCGGCGGGCCTGACGCTGTGGCAGGCGGTCGGCATGTCACTGCTGGTGTATGCCGGCTCCGCACAACTGATCGCCCTCAGCCTGTTGGGCACCGGCGCCAGTGTGCTGGTGATCCTGTTGACCACCTTCATCGTCAACCTGCGTCATGTGCTCTACAGCGCCACCCTGCAGCCCCATGTCGGCCGTCTGCCGCAGCACTGGCGGCTACTCCTGGCCTTCTGGCTGACCGATGAAACCTTTGCCGTGGTCCAGCGGTTTTACCTGCTGCACGGCGACAAGCCCCTGGCGCAGTGGTACTGGCTGGGCGTCGCCAGCTCGCTGTATGCCTGCTGGGTGGGCAGTTCGCTGGCCGGCGTGCTGTTTGGCCAGGCAGTGCCGGACCTGGCGAGCTGGGGCCTGGAGTTCGCGATGCTGGCGACCTTTATCGGGATTGTGGTGCCGCTGCTGCGCAACCAGCCGCAAATTGCCGCGGCCCTGGCCGCCGGCGCCGTAGCCCTGGCCACCCTGCACTGGCCCTACAAACTGGGCCTGATGGCCGCGGCGTTCAGCGGGATCGCCGTGGGCGTGCTGCTGGAGCGCCGCCAACTGCAGCAACACCAAGCCAGGGAGCTGCGCTCATGAGTTACGGCTGGCTGATTCTAGGAATGATGGCGATCACGTTTGCCCTGCGCTACAGCCTGTTCGCCTGGCCCAACCTGAAGTTCCCGCCACTGGTACGCCAGGGGCTGCACTACGTACCGACGGCGGTACTGACAGCCATCGTGGTGCCAGGCATGTTGTTGCTCGATGGCCAGCACTGGGCGCTGACCATGAACAATGCCTACCTGCTGGCTGGGTTGGCAGCCATCGCCATCGCAGCCACCACCCGCCACCTGTTGGCGACCATCGGTGGCGGCATGCTGGTGTTTTTTGGCTTGCGCTGGCTGCTGGGGCAGTTACCGCTTTAAGGCTCAGTCGCCGGTGGCAATCGCCCGCTGCGGATCGGTGATCCATTCGCTCCACGAGCCGGCGTACAGCGCCCCCAACGGGTAGCCGGCGAGGCACAGGGCAAACAGGTTGTGGCAGGCTGTCACGCCCGAACCGCAGTACGCCACCAGTTCACTCGGCGAGCGCTGCGCCAGCTTCTCGGCAAACCGCTGCTGGAGTTGCGCAGCCGGCAGAAAGCGTCCGTCCGGCCCCAGGTTATCGGTGAAGGCCGCACATGACGCGCCGGGGATATGCCCGGCCACCGGATCGATCGGTTCGACCTCGCCGCGAAACCGCGGCAGCCCACGGGCATCGAGCAGGGTCAGCTCCGGCCGGGCGAGGCGTTGCTGCAATTGGTCGGCGCTCAAGACCATGGCCGCGTCCGAGGTACCGCTGAACGTGCCACGGGTATTGCCCGGCGCATCCAGGCTCAGCGGCAGGCCGGCGGCGTGCCAGGCCTTGAGGCCACCGTCGAGGATAAACACCCCGTCACGCTTGCCCAGCCACGCCAGCAACCACCAGGCCCGGGCTGCATACGCCCCTGGACCGTCGTCATACAGCACCACCTGGCTGTCATTGTCGATGCCCCAGGCTTGCAGGCGCTCGATCAGGGCCTGCGGGTCCGGCAGTGGGTGCCGGCCGGTGACACCCTTGATCACCGGCCCGCTGAGGTCACGCTCCAGATCGGCAAACGAGGCGCCGGCAATATGCCCTTCGGCATAGCTGCGCTGGCCATAATCCGGATCTTCGAGGGCAAAGCGACAATCCAGGATCACCAGGGCGGCCTGCTCCTTTTTCTGGTCCAGGGCTAGGGGGCTGATCAGTTGCGCGATGGGCATAGCGGGCTCCTGTGAGGTAAGTCTTGGCGCGATCCTACTGCACTTCTTCGAGGGCCTGGCCCAGCGGCACGTAATACTCCTCGAACAAGGCGTCGATTTCCTCGCGCGATTGTTCGGTGACAAACCCGGCTTCCAGCACCAGCACCTGGTACACGCCGCGTTTAATGGCCTGTTCACTGAGGTGGCTGGAGTTTTCTCGGGTGGTACACAAAAAGCGCACCCAGGAGGTCAGGATGATCCAGGCGTTGAGCGTCAGGGATTCGATCTGCACCTTGTCCATGGCGAGGATGCCGGCGGCGACAAAACCGGCGTAGATCGCCGTGCCCTGGATCAGGCAGCGCTGGGAAAACCGTCGATAACGGGCCGCCAGCTCCGGATCATTGTCCAGCAGGTGCTCCAGGTCGCGGTGCAAAAACCGGTAGCGCCACATCGCGTCCAGCAGTTCCTGCAGGTAGTAACGCTTGTCTTCAACCGTGGCAGCACGCCCTTGCGGCGGGCGCAGGAAGCTTTCCACCAGGGCCTCGTACTCACTGAACAACACGGCGATGATCGCCTGCTTGTTGGGGAAGTGGTAGTACAGGTTGCCCGGGGATATCTCCATGTGCGCGGCGATATGGTTGGTGCTGATACTGCGTTCACCCTGCTGGTTGAACAGCTCCAGGCTGTTCTGCACGATGCGCTCGCTGGTTTTTATTCGTGGGGCCATGGCTTGAGCTTTAATTCTGCTGTGCGTTGCGGGCATCTTACGACCTATCCGTCGGCGGATAAATCATCACATCCCGAGGAAGTCATTTGACTTTTTAGAGCATAGACTCTAAAAACTTCTCCATTATAAAAAAACCTGGAGCTACCATGCCCGCCGAAATTGCCTACCTGCAAGACTCCCAGCAGCCATTGAGTGAGCTTCACGACCTGTTTACCGCCCAGCGCCAAGCGTATGCGGCCAACCCTATGCCGCCTGCGGCCCAGCGCCAGCAGTGGCTCAAGGTCTTGAGCGACGTCCTGAGTGACCAGCGCCAGGCCTTGATCGAAGCGATCAGCGCAGACTTCAGCAACCGCAGCGCCGATGAAACCCTGCTCGCCGAACTGATGCCGAGCCTGCACTGCATTCATTACGCCAGCAAACACCTCAAGGGCTGGATGAAAGCCTCGCCACGCAAAGTAGGCGTGGCGTTCCAGCCGGCCAAGGCCAAGGTGGTCTACCAACCGCTGGGGGTCGTCGGGGTCATCGTGCCGTGGAACTACCCGCTCTACCTGGCCATCGGCCCGCTGGTCGGCGCCCTGTCTGCGGGCAACCGAGTGATGCTCAAGCTCAGCGAATCCACGCCGGCCACCGGCGAGCTGCTTAAATTCCTGCTGGCCAAGATCTTCCCCCAGGACCTGGTGACCGTGGTGCTGGGCGAGGCCGATGTGGGCGTGGCGTTTTCCCAACTACCGTTCGACCACCTGCTGTTCACTGGCGCCACCAGCATTGGCAAGCACGTGATGCGCGCGGCGGCCGAGAACCTGACACCGGTAACCCTGGAACTGGGTGGAAAATCCCCGGCCATCGTCTCCCACGACGTGCCGCTCAAGGATGCCGCCGAACGCATCGCCTTCGGCAAAACCCTGAACGCCGGGCAAACCTGTGTCGCTCCGGACTATGTGCTGGTGCCGCAGGACCGGGTCGAATCCTTCGTCGAGGCCTATCGCCAGGCGGTGCGTGGCTTCTACCCGACCTTGGCGGACAACCCCGACTACACCGCCATCATCAACCCACGCCAACTGGCGCGACTGCACAGCTACCTGAGTGACGCGAGCGCCAAGGGCGCACAGTTGATCCCGCTGTTCGACCAAGACCAGGACCGGCGCATGGGCCACAGCGTGCTGCTGAATGTCAGCGACGAGATGATCGTGATGCAGGACGAAATCTTCGGCCCGCTGCTGCCAGTGGTGCCCTACACGACCCTGGACCAGGCATTTGCCTACATCAATCAACGACCACGTCCACTGGCGCTTTACTACTTTGGCTACAACAAGTCCGAACAGAATCGCGTACTCCAGGAAACCCATTCCGGCGGGGTCTGCCTCAACGACACCCTGCTGCACGTTGCCCAGGACGACATGCCGTTTGGCGGTATCGGCGCTTCCGGCATGGGCCATTACCACGGCAGGGAAGGTTTCCTGACATTCAGCAAAGCCAAGGGCGTGCTGATCAAGCAGCGCTTCAACGCGGCCAAGTTGATCTACCCACCCTATGGCAAGTCGATCCAGAAGCTGATCCAGAAACTGTTCATCCGCTGACCCTTCACTGCCGGGTAAAAACAATAATGAACCCACGCTTTTGCGATGCCCCCGCGCTGTCACGGCGCGGCCTGCTCAAATTCAGTCTCGGCGCCAGCGCCTTCCTCGCCACCGCAGGCCTGGGCGCCAGCCTCAGCGGTTGCTCGGCCAGCAGCCCGGCCAACGGGTTTGCGATTATCCGCGACACTGACCTGAGTTTTTTGCGGGCGCTGTTGCCGGTGATGCTCGAGGGCGCCGTGGCGGCCGAAAAACTCCCCGCCGCCACCGAACAAACCCTGCGCAGCCTGGACCACGGCCTCGATCACTTGTCGCCAGAAATGCTCAAGCTGACCCAGCAACTGTTCGACGTGCTGGGCATGGCAGTCACCCGCGGGCCACTGACCGGAATCTGGGGCAGTTGGGAAAATGCCAGCAGCGAAGCCATCCGCCACTTCCTGCAACGCTGGCAGAACAGCTCGTTAAGCCTGCTGCGCATGGGCCACAGTTCGATCCTGCAACTGGTGATGATGGCCTGGTACAGCCGCGCCGAGTCATGGGCCCATTGCGGCTATCCCGGGCCACCGAAAGTCTGAGATCCAGGCACCTTCACCACCTGATAAATATAAGAGAGCCCCTGATGCCCGTACCCGATCCGTTCCGCGAAGGCATGGCCCGCGGCTGGAAAACCTACAACGGCTCACAACTGGCCAATGACCTGACCCTGGAAGCCGACATCGCCATCATTGGCAGCGGCGCGGGCGGTGGCACCACGGCCGAGATCCTCAGTGCGGCCGGCTACAAGGTGCTGCTGATCGAAGAAGGCCAGCTCAAGACCAGCAGCGACTTCAAGATGCTCGAAGACCAGGCCTACGCCAACCTCTACCAGGAGGGCATCGGCCGCATGAGCAAGGACGGTGCGATCACCATCCTGCAGGGCCGCGCGGTAGGTGGCACGACGCTGATCAACTGGACCTCGAGCTTTCGCACCCCCGAGCCGACCCTCGAACACTGGGCCAGGGAGCATGCCGTCAAGGGCCATAGCCCGGCGGACATGGCGCCCTGGTTCGAAAAAATGGAACAACGCCTCGGCGTCGCACCCTGGCTGGTGCCACCCAATGCCAACAACGAAGTGATCAAGAAAGGCTGCGAGCAACTCGGCTACAGCTGGCACGTGATTCCGCGCAACGTGCGCGGGTGCTGGAACCTCGGTTATTGCGGCATGGGCTGCCCGACCAACGCCAAACAGTCGATGATGGTCACCACCATTCCCGCGACCCTGGAAAAAGGCGGCGAGCTGCTGTACCTGGCTCGCGCCGAACAGCTGTTGATCAAGGACGACCAGGTCACCGGCCTGCTGTGCGTGGCCATGGATGAACGCTGCGTGGCGCCCACTGGTCGCACCATTACCGTCAAGGCACGGCACTATGTGCTGGCCGGTGGCGGGATCAACAGCCCGGGGCTGTTGCTGCGTTCCAAGGCACCCGACCCTCACGAGCGCCTCGGCAAACGCACCTTCCTGCACCTGGTGAACATGTCTGCCGGGCTGTTCGATGAAGTCATCAACCCGTTCTACGGCGCACCGCAGTCGATTTACTCCGACCACTTTCAATGGCAGGACGGCGCCACCGGCAAAATGTCCTACAAGCTCGAAGTGCCGCCGCTGCACCCAGCGCTGGCCGCGACCCTGCTCGGCGGCTTCGGCGCCGAGAACGCCGCGCACATGCAGCAACTGCCCCATACCCACGCCATGCTCGCCCTGCTGCGTGACGGTTTCCACCCGGACAGCAGCGGCGGCAGCGTCGAGTTGCGCGGCGACGGCACGCCGGTGCTCGACTATCAGGTTTCCGACTACGCCTGGGACGGCCTACGCCGGGCCTTTCACAGCATGGCCGAGATCCAGTTCGCCGGTGGCGCCAAGGCCGTCATGCCGATGCACGCCGATGCGCGCTACGTCAACAGTCTCACCGAAGCCCGCACGTTGATCGACGGCCTGAGCCTGGAGTTGTATCGCACCCGCCTGGGCAGCGCCCACGTCATGGGCGGTTGCGCCATGGGTGAAGACCCGACCCACGCCGTGACCGATAGCCTCGGACGACATCATCAACTGCGCAATCTGTCGGTGCATGACGGCTCGCTGTTCCCCACCAGCATTGGCGCCAACCCGCAACTATCGGTCTACGGGCTGACCGCGCAATTGGCCAGCGCACTGGCCGAACGCCTGCGAAATCCATGAAAAAACTGCATATTCGCCTGGTCTATAGTGCGTTCTTAGCCCAATGGCGACTTGGCCGACCGGGAAGGCTGCGATACCATCCGACTCCCCAACGGATTCCCGCCAGGACGACGCGATGAACCGAGTGTTGTACCCAGGTACCTTCGACCCTATTACCAAGGGCCATGGCGATCTGGTCGAACGCGCCGCGCGCCTGTTCGATCATGTGATCATTGCTGTCGCCGCCAGCCCCAAGAAAAACCCGCTATTCCCCCTGGAACAGCGTGTGGAGCTGGCCCGCGAGGTCACCAAACATCTGCCGAACGTCGAAGTCGTCGGCTTTTCGACGCTGTTGGCGCACTTCGCCAAAGAGCAGAATGCCAATGTATTCCTGCGTGGTTTGCGTGCGGTGTCGGATTTCGAGTACGAATTCCAGCTGGCCAACATGAACCGCCAGTTGGCCCCGGACGTGGAAAGCCTGTTCCTGACGCCGTCCGAGCGCTATTCGTTTATTTCTTCGACGCTGGTCCGTGAAATTGCAGCCCTGGGCGGCGATATCACTAAATTCGTCCACCCGGCCGTGGCCGATGCTCTTACACTCCGGTTCAAGAAATAGACCCCGACTGTAGGAGCTGGCTTGCCAGCGAAAAACGTCAACGATTACGCAGCGCTATCAGAAAGTACACAGCGCCCTGACGTTTTTCGCGAGCAAGCTCGCTCCTACAGCGTCAATGCGGCACAATTGTGCGCATTAGTTTTCAGATGCCCGGGCCGACGACCCTGGCTGGAGTCCCCAATGTCCCTGATCATCACCGACGATTGCATTAACTGCGACGTCTGCGAACCCGAGTGCCCGAACGCCGCCATCTCCCAGGGCGAAGAGATCTACGTGATCGACCCGAACCTGTGCACCCAGTGCGTCGGCCACTATGACGAGCCGCAATGCCAGCAGGTCTGCCCGGTCGATTGCATTCCGCTGGACGAAGCCCATCCGGAAACTGAAGAGCAGTTGATGGAAAAGTACCGGATCATTACCGGCAAGGCGTAAGGACCCCATCGCGAGCAAGCTCGCTCCCACAAGGGGCGGGGTAATGCTCACCGGCGAATCACTGTGGGAGCGAGCCTGCTCGCGTTGGGGCCATCAGCAACCTCACCGCGACATCTGGATCAGCGCTGGCACCTGGGGCAAAACACACTCGCCCGCTGCCCCAGCTTCACCTCGCGAAGTTCTGTCCCGCAGACCTTGCAGCCCTCGCCGCCGCGGCCATAGACGAACAGTTCCTGCTGGAAATAGCCAGGCTGGCCGTCGCCGCCGACAAAGTCGCGCAAAGTGGTGCCGCCGCGCTCGATGGCGGCGGCCAGGATGCGCTTGATCTCGATCGCCAGCTTCAGGTAACGCGCCCGGGAGATGCCCTTGGCCTCGCGGCGTGGGTCGATCCCGGCGGCGAACAGCGCTTCGGTCGCGTAAATATTGCCGACCCCCACCACCACCGCGTTGTCCATGATGAACGGCTTGACCGCCATCGAACGCCCACGTGACAGTTGAAACAGGCGATCGCCGTCGAACAGGTCCGTCAGCGGCTCCGGCCCCAGGCGCAGCAGCAGTTCGTGGTTGAGCGGGTCAAGGCTCCAGAGCATCGCCCCGAAACGGCGCGGGTCGGTGTAGCGCAGGGCCAGGCCGGACTCCAGCTCGATGTCCACATGCTCATGCTTGGCCGCCGGCAGGCCGATTTCCACCAGGCGTAGATTCCCCGACATGCCCAGGTGACTGATCAAGGTGCCGACCTCGGCGTTGATCAGCAAATACTTGGCACGTCGCTCCACCAGCACAATGCGCTGCCCGGACAGGCGCACATCGAGGTCCTCGGGGATCGGCCAGCGCAGGCGCCGCTCACGCACCACCACCCGGCTGACGCGCTGGCCTTCCAGGTAGGGCGCAATCCCGCGGCGGGTGGTTTCGACTTCCGGCAATTCAGGCATGGCGTACTCGGCTCAGGAAAGGTCCGGCGCTCAATGGTGCGCGCCGAGTTCACGGATCGTCTGTTTGAGGTTCTCGAAGTCGTAGTCCGAGAGGCCGACATAGTCGAGCACCAGGTGACCGATGCTGTCCCACTCGTGGTCTTCGGTCTGGTTGCCCAGGACCCGATACGAGGCACAGATGTGTTCCGCCATCTTGAGGATCGCCAGCAGGTTCTTCAACTGACTGTTGCGCGAGGACTCATCGCTGAAGATCGCCAGGGCATTGTGATGATTGGCGATAGCGTGGCTGACATGTTCCGGCAGGCGCCAGGACTTTGCCGTGTAGTAGCCGACCACCGCATGGTTGGTGTTGAACGCATGGTTTTCCGTGTCCACCACCCGGCAATCGACGCCGGCGTTGGCATAGGCCTGTTCCAGCACTGCCATATAGTTGGGGAAGCGCTTGAGCATCAGCGGCACGCCACAGTCGTGGAACAGCCCCAGGGCATAGGCTTCGTCCACCGCTTGCGAGCCGATGCGCTTGGCCAGGCTGAGGCTGGTCATGGCCACGTCCTGCGCCGTGTCCCAGAAACGGTTGAGGGTGACGATGGTGTCGTCATTCATCTCACCCTTGATCGACTGCGCGTTGATCATGTTGATCACCGAGCGGCTGCCCAACAGGTTCACCGCCCGCTGGATCGAGGCAATCTTGTTGCTCAGGCCGAAATACGGCGAGTTGACGATTTTCAACAACGCGCCGGAGAGACCCGGGTCCTGGGAGATCAGCTTCGCGATCACTTCAAGGTCCGGGTCCGGCATGTACTGCTCCATCTGCAAATCCACCATGATTTGCGGTTGGGGCGGAACACTGATGCCTTGCAGGGCCTGCTGAATCTGTTCGGAAGATAGCTCTTGGGACATAAGTACTCACTCTGGGCAGGCGGCGATTCTACCCCTTAAGCGCAGGTTGCCGACACCTCAAACCGCTCCCGCAGTCCATCCGGTGAGCCCGCCAACGGCTGCGCAACAGGGTATACTCCCGCTCTTTTTTCTGGAGCGACGTCATGTCCCTGCCAAGCTTGCGCCTCAAAGCCAATGCCGACCGTCGCCTGCGCGCCGGCCACCTGTGGGTCTACAGTAACGAAATCGACGTAGCCGCCACCCCGCTGCACGGCTTCAAGGCCGGCGACCAGGCGATCCTGGAAGCCGCCGGTGGCAAGCCGCTGGGCATCGTCGCCATGAGCCCGAACAACCTGATCTGCGCCCGTCTGCTGTCGCGCGACATCAAGCTGCCACTGGACAAGTCACTGCTGGTGCACCGCCTGAACGTCGCCCTGTCGCTGCGCGAGCGTCTGTTCGACAAGCCGTTCTACCGCCTGGTCTACGGCGATTCCGACCTGCTGCCGGGCTTGGTAGTCGACCGTTTCGGCGACATCCTGGTGGTGCAGATCGCCTCGGCGACCATGGAAACCCATAAAGACGACGTGATCGCCGCGTTGACCCAAGTGCTCAAGCCGAGCGGCATTCTGTTCAAGAATGACTCCGCCGCGCGCGACGCCGAAGGCCTCGAGCGCTACGTCGACACCGTGTTCGGCCTGGTGCCGGAGTGGGTCGCCCTGGAAGAGAACGGGGTGAAATTCGAAGCGCCGGTCATTCAGGGCCAGAAAACCGGCTGGTTCTACGACCACCGCATGAACCGCGCCCGCCTGGCCCCGTACGCCAAAGGCAAGCGTGTACTGGACCTGTACAGCTACATCGGTGGCTGGGGCGTGCAGGCTGCCGCATTCGGCGCCAGCGAAGTGTTCTGCGTCGACGCCTCGGCCTTCGCCCTCGACGGCGTTGAGCGCAACGCTGCGCTGAACGGCTTTGCCGACAAAATGACCTGCATCGAGGGCGACGTATTCGAAGCCCTGAAAGAGTTGAAAGCCAGCGAAGAACGTTTCGACGTGATCGTGGCCGACCCGCCGGCGTTCATCAAGCGCAAGAAAGACATGAAGAACGGCGAAGGCGCCTACCGTCGCCTGAACGAGCAAGCCATGCGCCTGCTCAACAAGGACGGCATCCTGGTCAGCGCCTCGTGCTCGATGCACCTGCCCGAAGATGACCTGCAAAACATCCTGCTGACCAGCGCCCGCCACCTGGACCGCAACATCCAGCTGCTGGAACGCGGCGGCCAGGGCCCGGACCACCCGGTACACCCGGCCATTGCTGAAACCCGCTACATCAAGAGCATCACCTGCCGGCTGCTTCCCAACAGCTGATAACGCAAAACCTATGTAGGAGCGAGCACCCGCTTGCGGCGCCCGCTTGCGGCTTGCTCGCGATGCGGGTCAACGATAACGCGGGGAACCTGATACCCCGCGGTGTCATTGAACTCATCGCGAGCAGGCTCGCTCCAGGGTTTGGAGTCGGTCACGCATTTTGTGTTGTGAGCACATCCATTGTGGGAGCGAGCTTGCTCGCGATGGTCTCGAGAGCGCTGGGTTCATCCTGAATGCCTGCGTTATCGTTGACGACCATCGCGAGCAGGCTCGCTCCTACAGGATTGCGTCTTTCCACGCGTCCTGTGAATGCTTGCAGCCATTCCCTCCAGCCGCCAGCGGTGTAGAATCGAACGATTCATCGCCAGTCATCCCCCGGCGGGTTTATGAGCTCAAGCTGAAGCGCGCGGCGATCCCGCAAAGTTCTCGGCAACTTCCGGACACCCGGCTATTTCTGAGTGTTCCAGACGTCAATAGAAGCTCACTTCCCTTTTGATACCTGATTAGCCGCCCGGAGTGCTTCATGCCAGATTACCGCTCGAAAACATCCACCCACGGTCGCAACATGGCCGGTGCTCGCGCTCTGTGGCGCGCCACGGGGATGAAAGATGACGACTTCAAAAAGCCGATCATCGCCATTGCCAACTCCTTTACCCAATTCGTCCCGGGCCACGTGCACCTCAAGGACCTGGGTCAACTGGTTGCCCGCGAGATCGAACGCGCTGGCGGTGTGGCCAAGGAATTCAACACCATTGCAGTCGATGACGGCATCGCCATGGGTCACGATGGCATGCTCTATTCGCTGCCGAGCCGCGAGATCATCGCCGACTCCGTCGAGTACATGGTCAACGCCCACTGCGCCGACGCGATCGTCTGCATCTCCAACTGCGACAAGATCACCCCCGGCATGCTGATGGCCGCCTTGCGCCTGAACATCCCGGTGATCTTCGTTTCCGGCGGTCCGATGGAAGCCGGCAAGACCAAGCTCGCCTCCCACGGCCTGGACCTGGTTGACGCCATGGTCATCGCCGCCGACTCCAGCGCTTCTGACGAGAAAGTCGCTGAGTACGAGCGCAGCGCCTGCCCGACGTGCGGCTCGTGCTCCGGCATGTTCACCGCCAACTCGATGAACTGCCTGGTTGAAGCCCTCGGCCTCGCGCTGCCGGGCAACGGCTCGACCCTGGCCACCCACAGCGACCGCGAACAGCTGTTCCTGCAAGCCGGGCGCACCATCGTCGAACTGTGCAAACGCTACTACGGTGACAACGACGACTCGGTACTGCCGCGCAATATCGCCAACTTCAAGGCGTTCGAAAACGCCATGACGCTGGACATCGCCATGGGCGGTTCCACCAACACCATCCTGCACTTGCTGGCCGCAGCCCAGGAAGCCGAGATCGACTTCGACCTGAAGGACATCGACCGCCTGTCGCGCCACGTACCGCAACTGTGCAAGGTCGCGCCGAACATCCAGAAGTACCACATGGAAGACGTGCACCGCGCCGGCGGGATCTTCTCGATCTTAGGCTCGCTGGCCCGTGGCGGCCTGCTGCACACCGAGCTGCCGACCGTGCACAGCAAGACCATGGCCGAAGGCATCGCCAAGTGGGACATCACCCAGACCACCGACGAAGCCGTGCACCACTTCTTCAAGGCCGGCCCGGCGGGCATCCCGACCCAGACCGCATTCAGCCAGTCGACCCGCTGGGAAACCCTGGACGACGACCGTGAAAACGGCTGCATCCGCAGTGTCGAGCATGCCTATTCGCAAGAAGGCGGCCTGGCCGTGCTGTACGGCAACATCGCCCTGGACGGCTGCGTGGTGAAAACCGCCGGTGTCGACGAGTCGATCCACGTGTTCGAAGGCAACGCGAAGATCTTCGAAAGCCAGGACAGCGCCGTACGCGGCATCCTCGCGGATGAAGTGCAGGCCGGCGATATCGTGATCATCCGTTACGAAGGCCCGAAAGGCGGCCCGGGCATGCAGGAAATGCTCTATCCGACCTCCTACCTCAAGTCCAAGGGCCTGGGCAAAGCCTGCGCCCTGCTCACCGACGGTCGCTTCTCCGGCGGCACCTCGGGCCTGTCCATCGGCCACGCTTCGCCAGAAGCCGCTGCCGGCGGTGCGATTGGCCTGGTGCAGAATGGCGACAAAGTGTTGATCGACATTCCCAACCGCTCGATCAACCTGTTGGTCAGCGATGAAGAACTGACGGCACGCCGCGTCGAGCAGGACAAGAAAGGCTGGAAGCCGGTTGAAGTGCGCCCACGCAAAGTGACCACTGCACTGAAAGCCTACGCCCTGCTGGCCACCAGCGCCGACAAGGGTGCAGTGCGTAACAAGGCGATGCTCGACGGGCTGTAAGGCTTAACCGTCGAACAAAAAAATACCCCGCCAAGTGCGGGGTATTTTTTTGGACAACATCCGGTCAACTGTAGGAGCGAGCCTGCTCGCGAAAAACCTGAGAGCACCGCGGGGTATCAGGCTTCCAGCGTTATCGTTGACGACCATCGCGAGCAGGCTCGCTCCTACAGTGAAGCAAATCCTTACTGGATTTCCTCCGGCTTGACGATCACCCAGTTCTTGTCCGCCGTCACCGGCAGCCCTTCCTTGGCCTGGGCCGCAGCGTGCTTGGCCATCATGCCGTTGATCTGGGCCATGTATTTGTCCTTGCGGTTGACCCACAGGTGGATGCCGCCCTTGGCCACGTCGACACTGTGAAACAGCATGTAGCCGTCGCTGGTCGGAGTGTCGCCGCCCACCAGCACTGGTTTTTTCCACTCGTCGATGTAGGTCAGGATGGCGGCCTGCTTGCCGGCCATCCAGGTCGCAGGGGTCCACAGGTATGGGGTCAGCTCCAGGCCCAGGTTGGCCTTCTCGTCATACTTGCCGGCGGTGATCTGCTTGCGCGCGGTGGTCAGTTCGCCACTTTTGCGATCCTTGAGCAGCATCGTCACGCCGATTACGTTTTGCGGTTTGACGTTGTAGCCATACTTGGGATCGGAGGCGACCATGCGCACCAGCTCTTCCGAGGCGGCGGTCATCACGTAGACCTCGATGCCGTTTTCCATCAGCTTGTTGTACAGCTCGGCTTGCCCGGTGAAGATCTTCGGCGGGTTGACCTCGATGGTCTTGACCACGTCGCCTTCGTAATAGGTGCTAGGCACCGGCTTGCCGGAGGCCATCAACTCGTCGACGTAGCCCTTGAGTTCCTTGAGGGTGAAACCGGAAAAGACCTGGGCGACCCATGGGTAGCAGACCATGTCATCGAGCTCGCACAGCCGGTAGTAGTAACTGAACAGGCTTTCCTGGTGCTCGGCGGTGTCCTTGAACGGGATCAGTTTCAGGGAGGGGTCCAGCTTCTCGCGGGTGATCAGGCCTTTGTTTTCCATGAACGGCAACAGCGACTCTTCCAGGTCGTAGCGGTAGCTGGTGTTGTCCATGTCGAACACCGCGTAGTTACCCTTGTTGGCGTTGGCCGCGATCATCGCGTCCAGTTGCTTGGCCTGTGCCTGGGGCCAATGTTTGAGATCGGTGGCGAACACCTGGCCGGCAAGGCCCAGGCACATGGCGACGGCTAACACTTGCGTAGCGACTTTCATGTGCATTTCTCCCTGAATGAAAGCCATCGACGCTAACAAATCTGCATGACTGTCCTCGTCTGAGCACGACCGCTTGCGTGCTGATTCCGTCACCGGCATAACCGACAGCGTCAGCTCCTTATTCCAAAAACGACAGTCACCATGCGTTTTTGGTATTAATTTTATAGATATCAAGCTGTTAGGCTTGCCGGTTCGCAATTGCCCCGCGAGGCGATTGGCACAAGTCTTTTTTGGAGTCTCGATGAATCTGCCGCTGATCCTCAATCTGCTGGTGTTCCTGGCCTTGCTGTTTGGCCTGGCACAAACCCGCCACACCACCTGGAGCCTGGCCAAGAAAGTGCTGCTGGCACTGGTCATGGGCGTGGCGTTTGGCGTGGCCTTGCACACGATTTACGGTGCCGGCAATCCAGTGCTCAAAGCCTCCATCAGTTGGTTCGACCTGGTGGGTAACGGTTACGTGCAATTGCTGCAAATGATCGTGATCCCCCTGGTATTTGCTTCGATCCTCAGTGCTGTTGCCAGGCTGCACAACGCGTCCTCCCTGGGCAAGATCAGCTTCCTGACGATCGGCACCCTGCTGTTCACCACCGCTATCGCGGCGCTGATCGGCATCGGCCTGACCAACCTGTTCGGCCTGACCGCCGAAGGCCTGGTGGCCGGCACCCAGGAAATGGCGCGCCTGCAAACCATCCAGAGCGACTACGCGGGCAAGGTTGCCGACCTGAATGTGCCGCAGTTGCTGCTGTCGTTCATCCCGCAGAACCCGTTCGCCGACCTGGCCCGGGCCAAGCCGACGTCGATCATCAGCGTGGTGATTTTTGCCGCCTTCCTCGGTATTGCAGCCCTGCAACTGCTCAAGGATGACGTGGAAAAAGGTCAGAAAGTGATCAACGCCATCGACACCCTGCAAGCCTGGGTGATGCGCCTGGTACGCCTGGTGATGAAGTTGACCCCCTACGGTGTGCTGGCGCTGATGACCAAAGTGGTCGCCGGTTCCAACCTGCAGGACATCATCAAGCTCGGCAGTTTTGTGGTGGTGTCGTACCTGGGCCTGGGCCTGATGTTTGTAGTCCACGGCCTGCTGGTGGCGCTGGCCGGGATCAACCCGCTGCGCTTTTTCCGCAAGGTCTGGCCGGTACTGACCTTCGCCTTCACCAGCCGCTCCAGCGCCGCGAGCATCCCGCTGAGCATCGAAGCGCAAACCCGCCGCCTGGGGATTCCGCAGTCGATCGCCAGCTTCGCCGCTTCGTTTGGCGCCACCATTGGCCAGAACGGCTGCGCTGGTCTCTATCCGGCGATGTTGGCGGTGATGGTCGCCCCGACCGTGGGCATCAACCCGCTCGACCCGCTGTGGATCGCGACATTGGTGGCGATTGTGACGTTGAGTTCGGCCGGGGTGGCCGGGGTCGGCGGTGGCGCAACCTTCGCCGCGCTGATCGTGTTGCCGGCCATGGGTTTGCCGGTGTCTTTGGTGGCGTTGCTGATTTCCGTCGAGCCGCTGATCGACATGGGCCGCACGGCGCTGAACGTCAGTGGTTCAATGACGGCCGGGGCAATTACCAGCCAGATCATGCAGCAGACGGATAAAGACGTGCTGCTGGCTGATGAGCATGAGGAGTTGGCGCACGCTTGAGTCTTTGAGCGGCTGAGCGGGCCTCATCGCGGGCAAGCCCGCTCCCACAGGGATCTGCGGTGAACACATATTTGTGTTCGACCAAGACCCATGTGGGAGCGGGCTTGCCCGCGATGCTTTTAGGCTTTTTCCCAAATTTCGAAGCTGTACGCCGGTTTGTCGCCTTCGGCCGGATTCGGCACATTCGACACCAGCTTCCACTGGTTCAACTCAAACTGCGGAAACCACGCATCACCCTCGGGGCTCAGCGCCACGCGGGTCAGGTACAGCCGATCGGCCTGGGCCAATCCTTGCGCATACAGTTGCGCACCGCCAATCAGCATCAGCTCATCGACACCTTGTTCCAGCGCCCACTCCTGCGCTCGCTCGACGGCGGCCTCCAGCGACGGATAGACCTCGGCGCCCTCCAGCTGCAAGTCGGCCTGGCGACTGACCACGATGTTCAACCGCCCCGGCAGCGGGCGACCGAGAGAATCCCAGGTCTTGCGACCCATGATGATCGGCTTACCCAGGGTAGTGGCCTTGAAGTATTTGAAATCCCCCGGCAAGTGCCAGGGCATGCTGTTGTCGACGCCGATCACGCGGTTTTCACCGAGGGCTGCGATCAGGCTGAGGGGGAGTGTTTTTTTCATGGCGAGGAGGATACCAGAGCCTCGCTTTCCCCGATAAGCGCCACAGCGGTTATGCTCAGCACTCACTTAAGCGACGGGATGACGCGTGACTGATCTACACACACTCTGGCTAACCGAAACCATCCGTCTGCGCGAGGAACACGCCGGCGCCCTGGAGGATTCGCAAGCCAACCGTCTGGCCCGCAATGCCGGTGGCGACCTGCCCAGCCGCATCCAGGCCCGTGCACACTGGCTGGCCGAACGCGATGGCCTGACCGCGGCCCTGCGCCATTGGCTACAAGGCGCGCGCCTGGCACTGCTGGTCCTGGCCGTGCTGGCGATCCTCAGTGGCGCCGGCCTGGCATTTGCCGCCCTGGGCGATGGCCAGGCTCCGGTCAATGTGTTCTGGGCCCTGGGCAGCCTGCTCGGGCTGAACCTGATTCTGCTGCTCAGTTGGGCCTCGGGGCTGATCCTCGCCGCCGACTACGGCGCCACCCTCGGGCGCCTGTGGCTGTGGCTCAGTGAAAAACTCGCCCGCGATGCCAAGGCCGCCCACCTGGCCCCGGCACTGCTGCTGTTGCTACAACGGCACAAACTCAATCGCTGGTTGCTGGGCCTGCTGGTCAATGGCCTGTGGCTGGTGGTGATGCTCAGTGCCCTGGTCATGGTCCTGACGCTGATGGCGACCCGGCGCTACGGGTTTGTCTGGGAGACCACCATCCTCAGCGGCGAAACCTTCGTCGCCCTGACCCAGGCCCTCGGTGCTCTGCCTGCGCTGCTGGGGTTCAGCGTGCCTACCGAAGAGATGATCCGCGCCAGCGGTGACGCCGCCCTGAACCTTGAAAGCGCCCGCCAAGCCTGGGCCGGCTGGCTGGTCGGCGTGGTGCTGGTGTACGGTGCATTACCGCGCCTGCTGCTGACCCTGCTGTGCCTGTGGCGCTGGAACCGTGGCCGCGCGGGCTTGCAACTGGACCTGAAATTGCCCGGCTATGCCCAATTGCGTGAACGCCTGATGCCCAGCAGCGAGCGCCTTGGTGTCAGCGATGCCGCGCCAGAGCGCCTGCATCAGGTCGAAAGCGCGAGCAGCGCCCTGCACAGTGACGGCGCGCTGCTGGTAGCCATCGAGCTGGACGACCAGCGCCCGTGGCCGCCGGCCCTGGCGAAGAACGTCAAGGATGCCGGGATCCTCGACAGCCGCGAGTCGCGGCAAAAGCTTCTCGAACAACTGACCCGCTTCCCGCCGGCCCGCCTGCTGATCGCGTGCGACCCCCGGCGCTCTCCGGATCGCGGCAGCCTGGCGCTGATCGCCGAACTGGCCCAGAGCGCCAGCGCCACCCGTGTCTGGCTGCTGCAGGCACCGCCCGGCCAGGCGTTGGACGCCGACCGCCTGGGGGACTGGCATGCCGCCCTGCAGCAATTGGGCTTGCCCTTCGCCGATTGCGCACCGATGAACTGGCTGGAGTCGGGTCATGACTGATGCTCAACCAAAACCGCTGAAGCTCGCCGTAGTCGGCCACACCAACGTCGGCAAAACCTCCTTGTTGCGCACCCTGACCCGGGATGTCGGCTTTGGCGAAGTGTCCCATCGCCCCAGCACCACCCGGCATGTCGAAGGCGCGCGTTTGTCGGTCGATGGCCAGGCCCTGCTGGAGCTCTACGACACGCCCGGCCTGGAAGACGCGATCGCCCTGCTCGACTACCTCGAACACCTGGAACGCCCCGGCGAACGCCTCGACGGCCCTGAGCGCCTGGCGCGTTTCCTCGACGGCAGCGAGGCGCGCCAGCGCTTTGAGCAGGAAGCCAAGGTGCTGCGCCAACTGCTGGCATCCGACGCCGGGCTGTATGTGATCGATGCCCGCGAACCGGTGCTGGCCAAGTACCGCGACGAACTGCAGGTGCTGGCCAGCTGCGGCAAGCCGCTGCTGCCGGTGCTGAATTTCGTCAGCAGCGCCGACCATCGCGAGCCGGATTGGCGTGAAGCCCTGGCGCGCCTGGGGCTGCATGCGCTGGTGCGCTTTGACAGTGTCGCGCCGCCGGAAGACGGCGAACGCCGGCTGTATGAAAGCCTGGCGCTGATGCTGGAGAACTCGCGCGGGCAACTCGAGCGCCTGATCGCCGACCAGCAGGCGCAACGCCTGGCGCGCCAGCAAAGTGCCGCCCGCTTGATCGCTGAACTGCTGATCGACTGCGCCGCCTGCCGCCGCAGCGTGGCCAGTGACGCCGGGCAGGAACAGCAGGCCATCAGCGACCTGCGCAAAGCCGTACGCCAGCGCGAACAGCGCTGCGTCGAAGCGCTGCTCAAGCTCTACGCCTTCCGCCCGCAGGACGCGGCGGCCAGCGATTTGCCGCTGCTGGACGGACGCTGGGGCGATGATTTGTTCAACCCCGAAACCCTCAAGCAACTGGGAGTGCGAGTCGGTAGCGGGATCGCTGCAGGAGCGGCGGCCGGGGCAGGCGTCGACCTGCTGGTGGGCGGCCTGACCCTCGGCGCAGCCGCGCTGGCCGGCGCCATTGCCGGCGGCGCCCTGCAAACCGCACGCAGTTATGGCAGTCGTTTGCTGGGCAAGATCAAGGGGCAACGCGAATTGACCGTCGATGACAGCGTGTTGCGCCTATTGGCACTGCGCCAGCGCCAACTGGTGCTGGCCCTCGACCAGCGCGGGCATGCCGCGATGGACAGCATCAAGGTGGATACGCCGCAGGATAAAGGCTGGCGCGAAGGTAAGCTGCCCGAAGCCTTGAACAAAGCCCGGGCGCATCCACAATGGTCGTCGCTCAATCCCCATGGCAAGTTGAGCCAGGCCGAGCGCCAGGAGCAGGTGGAGCTGTTGGCGCAGAAGGTGATCGGGGAATAACCTCTGCGCATTGGCCAAAACCTGTAGCAGCTGCCAGTAACTGCAACGCCTTCCCCTTTAAAACGTCCAGGTCGACTACCGGCACCTGCATCTCCTTCGCCTGCTCATCCCACTGGCGCATGCGCAAACTGACAGCGCACAGTGGGTCCTGCTTGAACGCTTCGGCTTCGGCGGGTGTCATCACCCCGCCCTGATATTCCAGCGTGCGACGGCTGGCTTCGCTCAGGCGCTCGTAGTACCCAGGCTCGGTCAGCGTCAGGTAACGCTTGGCTTGCACGTGATACTCCACCAACCGCGCCATGCGCTCACCAAAACCCAGGCGACGCAGGTAGTCGGCGCCGAGGCGTTCGTGGCTGACCACCCCGAAGCCGCCCATGTTCTCGGCATTCTCGGTGCAGATGTGCCCGATATCGTGGAAGAACGCCGCCAGCACTACTTCATCGTCGAAGCCCTCGGCCATGGCGAGCTCCGCCGCCTGGGACATGTGCTCGATCTGCGACACCGGCTCGCCGATGTAGTCACTGGCACCGAAGCGCTCGTACAAGCCGAACACCTCGGCAATCACCTGCTCATTGCGATCCATCAGTGCTCCCCCAATATCGCCTTGAGATTACGTTCGCCCATCGCCGGCCCGACACTCATGCCCACACCGGTGTGCATCAACGCCGCATGCACGCCGGGTGCGGCCTGCAGAAACGAAAAGGGCGTAGGCCCTTGAGCACCATAGACGCCCTGCCAGCGCTCGACCACCTGCACCTTGCAACCCAGGGTTTGCTCGGCCAGTTCGAGCATCCAGTCATCCACCTGCTCGGCATTGAACGGCGACGGATCGCTGCCGTAATGGTGGGAGTCACCGATGATCAGTTCGCCATGGGGTGTCGGGCTGATCAACAGGTGAATGCCCTGTTCATGCAGGTGCGGGGTCTCACGCAGGATCTGCGCCTGCACGGCCTGCGCTTGCGGCAAGTCGGCGAAAGCGCCGTAGTGCACGCAGCTCAATCCGGTGAGCAAGGCGTGTTGCAGGTTGAGGTCGATCAGCGGCCGGGCGCGGAGCATTTGCAAGCGACAGACCTGTGGCTTGAGCGCGGCAATGGGCTCGGCCAGCAGGGTTTGATAGTCGTGACCGGAGCAGACAATGATCTGCTCGCCACTGAAGCTGCCCGCAGTGCTGTGCACCCGCCCGGGTTCGACGTCGCGCACCAGGGTCGAGAAGTGGAACTCGACCGCCAACTCCCGACGCAGGTAGTCGATCAAGGCCGGGATGGCCTCGCGGGAATACAGTTGCTGATCGTCCAGGCCATGCAACGCCGCGCGATGATGGCTGAACTGGCCGCCATACAGGTCACGCAATGCCGCGCCGCGCAGCAGTTCGACGCGGTAACCGTGCTCGATCGCGCGGCCTTCGCAGAAGGCTGATAACAGCTGCTCTTCAGCTTCGGTGCGGGCAAACAAATAGGAGCCGTTGCGCTTGAGCTGCAAGCCGGCAAGCTGCGCCCATTGGCCCCAGATCTCGCGACTGGCCTTGGCCAGCTCGAGCATCTGGCCGGGCGGCTGGCCGGTGACCAACGCCTGGCCAAAGTTGCGCACCGAGGCGCCCAAAGGCGTAGCGCTGCGCTCGAAAACCCTGACCTTGAGCCCGCGCCTGGCAGCGGCATAGGCGTGGGACAGCCCGAGAATGCCGGCACCGACGATCAGCAGGTCGTTGTGTTGTGTCATTAAGAAATGTCCTGAATTCAAAGCCGCCTTCGCGGGCAAGCGGGGCGGCGCTCCGCTTGCCCGCGATAGGGCCCCTCAGCCAATAGAGAGCTTACTTGGCTGCCACTTTCTCGGACTTGCCGTCATACCGCTTGCGCCACTCGGTCAGGATCTCATCGCGGTTTTTCGAGGCCCAGGCGAAGTCGTTCTTGATCAGGCGCTGCTCGTAGTCGGCCGGCAGCTCGGTCTGCGGCTTGGCGATGCCAGGCTGGGCGAGCACGGCGAAGTTTTCCTTGTACAGCTCCATTGCCGCGGTGCTTGCGGAGAAGTCGGCGAGTTTCTTCGCAGCCGCTTCATGGGGCGTGCCCTTGATGACCGCGGTGGCTTCGATTTCCCAGCCCAGGCCCTCTTTCGGCAGGACGATGTCCAGCGGTGCGCCCTGGCGCTTCAACTGCACGGCCGGGTATTCGAAGGAAATGCCGATCGGGAATTCCCCGGCGGCCGCCAGCTTGCAGGGCTTGGAACCGGAGTGAACGTACTGGCCAATGTTCTGGTGCAGGTCGTCCATGTACTGCCAGCCCTGCTTCTCGCCAAAGGTCTGCAGCCAGGCGCTGACGTCAAGGAAACCGGTACCCGAGGACGCCGGGTTGGGCATGACGATCTTGCCTTTGTATTCAGGCTTGGTCAGGTCCTGCCAGCTCACCGGCTTGCTCAGGCCCTGCTTCTCGGCTTCCACGGTGTTGAAGCAGATGGTCGCGGCCCACACGTCCATGCCCACCCAGGCTGGCGGGTTGGCGGCATCGCGGTAGTTGCCGCCGATCTTGCCCAGCTCCTTCGGCGCGTAGCTTTGCAGCATCCCTTGCTGATCGAGGATCGCCAGGCTCGACGCCGCCAGGCCCCAGACTGCATCCGCCTGCGGACGGGCTTTTTCCGCCAGCAGCTTGGCGGTGATGATGCCGGTGGAGTCACGTACCCACTTGATCTCGACATCCGGGTTGGCCGCTTCGAACGCCTGCTTGTAGGTTTTCAGCTGTTCGGCTTCCAGTGCGGTGTAGACAGTCAGTTCGGTTTTCGCCGCGAAGGCGTTCATGCTGAAAGCAGTGAGGACAGCAGCGGCTAGAGCCAAGGGCTTGAACATGGTGCGGTTCCTTTCAGGTGCGGATCAGAGGGTTGTGGGTTGGGTCGATTCAGTTGCCGGGCGCGGTCTGGCGCCAGGCCTGGGAGCGCCGCAGCAAACCGCGCGAAGCCCAGGCCAGGAGCAAGGACACGCCCGCCGAGGTGAACAGGATCAGGGTCGACATGGCGGCCGCGCCGCCGACGTTGCCGGCGTCATCCATGTTCAGCACCGCCACCGCCGCAAGGATGGTGTCGGGGCTGTAGAGGAAGATCGCCGCCGAGACGGTGGTCATGGCCGAGACGAACAGGTAGCGCACGATGTCCAGCAACGCCGGCAGGCAGATCGGCACGGTGACGCGCAGGTAGTGGCGGTACAGCGGCGCCTTGAGCGACAGCGCGGCAGCTTCGAACTCGGCGTCGAGTTGGCGCAGCGCGGTAGTGGCGGTCATTTGGGCGGTGGTCAGGTAGTGCGCAATGGTGCATACCACCAGCAGGGTCATGGTGCCGTAGAACACATGCAGCGGGTTGCCGTTGAGGTTGAAGAAGAATACGTAGCCCAGGCCCAGGACCAAGCCCGGCACCGCCATCGGCACGAAGCTGAGCATGCGCAGCGCCAGGTTCAGGCCACGCTGGCCACGGGTTTTTTCCATCAGGTAGGCGCCGGTGAAAATCAGCCCGCTGCCGATCAACGCCGTGCACAGGGCCATCTTCACGCTATTGCCGTAGGCCAGCCAGCCACCACCGGCGGTGTCGCCAAACTGATAGTGCTTGAGCGACAACGACAGGTTGTACGGCCAGAATTTCACCAGCGAGGAGTACACCGCCATGCCGAACACCAGTAACAGCACAGCGCAGATCACCAGCACGATGCCCAGGTAACAGCCATCACGCAGCCGCGAAGGCGCCGGTTGGAAGACTTGCGCCCGGCCGCTCATGGAGTCGCCATGGCGGCGACGCAACCAGGCATCGACCGCAAAGCTGAGCAGTGCCGGCACCAACAGGACCATACCGATCAGCGCACCGCGACCGAATTGCTGCTGACCGACCACCGCCTTGTAGGCTTCCAGCGCCAACACCTGATAGTCGCCACCGACCACCACCGGTACGCCGAAGTCGGTGATGGTCAGGGTGAACACCAGGCAGAACGCGGCGAACACGGCCTGGCGGGTCGCCGGCCAGGTGATGCTGCGAAAGGCCCTGGACGGACTGGCGCCCATGCTCGAAGCGGCGTCGAACAGCCGCGCATCCGCCAGGGACAGCGCCGACAGCAAGATCATCAAGGCATGGGGAAAGGTGTAGATCACCTCGCCCAGCACGATGCCCCAAAAACCGTAGATATTGTCCGACAGCAGCCCCCGCAACAGGCCCTGGTTACCGAACAGGTAGACCAGCGCAATACCCGGCAGCATCGACGGCGCCATCAGCGGCAGCAGCGACAGGCCGCGCCAGACAGGCTTGCCGGGAATCAACGTGCGTTGCAGGGCGTAGGCAAACAGGTAGGCCAGCGGGACCACGATGGCCGCGACGCTGAGGGACACTTTCAGGCTGTTGCCGAGCAGCCAGTGAAAGTTGGCGCTGGTCAGCAGCTCGCGGGCGGCGACCAGGCCACCGCCCTGCCCGGCATCGTTGCTGAAGCCACGCCAGAAGATCGCCAGCAACGGCATCAACACCGCGACGCTGAGCAGGCACAGGAGCAGGACCTTGCCGCCGAGCACAAAAATCCGATCGCCGATCTGGGCTCGGGAAGTCTGCCGAACCTGCTTGTGCGGAATCGGCAGGGCCATCTGCGTGCTCATCAGGCAAACACCTGCAGGCTGCGCGGAGGCAAGGCAACCATGATGTCCTGGGCACCGAGGCGCGGCATGGCTTCGGGCGCCAGTTCGGCGAGCAACGCATGGCCCGGAAGATGGTTGAGCTCAAAGCTCATGCGGCAGCGATTGCCCAGGAAGGTGATCTCGCGCACCTTGGCCGGGAACAGGTTTTCCTCATGCACCAGCGGGTTGACGCTGACGGCTTCCGGGCGACAGAACAGCCGGCCGGACGCGGCCTTGCCGCTGTTATCGGCCAGGCGCACGGGCATCCCGCCGACCTGGGCGTGGCTGTCACTGCTGCGCTGGAACGGCAACCAGTTGCCCTGGCCGACGAACTCGGCAACGAATGGGGTAGCCGGGCGGTTATAGATTTCCTGCGGGGTGGCGTACTGCTCGACCTTGCCGTTGTTCATCACGGCAATGCGGTCGGCCATCAGCATGGCCTCGTCCTGGTTGTGGGTCACCATCAGGGTGGTGATGCCCAGGCTGCGCTGCAGCTGGCGCAACTCAGTGCACAGATGCTCGCGAACCCGGGCATCGAGGGCCGACATCGGCTCGTCCAGCAGCAACAGTGAAGGTGCCGGCGCCAGGGCCCGAGCCAGCGCCACGCGCTGTTGCTGGCCGCCAGACAACTGGCCGGGGTATTTCTTTTCGCTGCCGGTCAGGCCCACCAGCTCAAGCATCTGCGCCACCCGCTGACGCACTTGCTCGCGACCACTGCCGGCCAGGCCGTAGGCAATGTTGGCTTCGACGCTGAGGTTGGGGAACAGCGCGTAGGACTGGAACAGAATCCCGTAGTCCCGCGCCTGTGGGGCCAGTAGGGATACGTCACGATCACCCAGGTACAACTCGCCGCGATCCTGGCGCTCGAGGCCGGCAATGCAGCGCAATAATGTGGTCTTGCCGCAGCCCGAGGGGCCGAGCAGGCACACCAGCTCACCGGCCTGCACGTCCAGCGACACGTTATCCAGCGCGGTGAATGCGCCGAAGCGCTTCTCGATACCGCGCACCTTCATCGGGGTGCCGGGAAATACCTGGGCAGTTGCATTCGAGTGGTTCATGGACGGACCTCATCAAGCAGATGTCGGCCATCCTAGGGAGCGAATGCGTAGTTCGTGTGGCAGTGAGGCAAAAACCGCTGATAGTGGTATTGGGGGATTTTGGTTCAAGTGAGTCAGCCATCGCGATCAAATGGAGCGCCGCCCGGCTCGCTCCCACAGAGGAGAGTTGTACACGCCGAGATTTGTGGTGTGGCGCAAATCGCCATCGCGAGCAAGCTCGCTCCCACAGGGTAGTGAACACCAAAAAAAAGCAGGCCGGCCGGTAGGCCGCCTCGCCCGCCCTTACCACTCAGGCCGACCGGCAGGTCGCCGTGCTTTTGCTCTTCATCCACCCGCCCCATCGGCAGGCTGAGCGAAGGTGTCCATCTGGGGGGAGGCGCGTAGCGCCGTGCGGCGAAGCCGCATACATCGAGAGGAGGTGCAGCGAAGCAAACCGGAGGCGATGCCCCCTGATGGGCACCGTAGCGAAGGTACCCCGAGCCTTAGCGAGGGGCCGTACGTCAGGGGCAAGAGCCCTTGGTTACTTGGGGCTTTTCCAAGTGACCCGCCGTAAGGGCGGAACCAATAGCCGCCGTTACCGCAGCAACGGATACACCCACAAAACCAAACCAAGTCGGAGCGCTCGCTCGCGATGAGGCAGCCCTGGCACAGGAGAACTCAGGCCGGCGCCATCTCCTGCGCCAAGCCAAGAAACGCCGCCGGCAACCGCGCGTTCTTGCGCTCCTTGAGGCAATACAGGTATTCCGCGATCTGCGGCGCGTTCTCGATGCTCAACACCCGTAGTTGCGGGTCATGGGGCACTTCCTGGCGGGCGATGATGCTGATGCCGATATTGCGCAGCACCGCCTCACGAATCGATTCGCGGCTGCCGATTTCCAGCAGGGGGCCAAAACTCACCCCGGCACTGGCGAGCAATTCTTCGGTCAGGCGGCGGGTGGTCGAGCCGCTCTCGCGCATTAACAAGGTATGCCCGGCCAAGGCGCTCAGCGGCACGTGATCGTGCACCGCCAGCGGATGGTTGCGGTGCACGGCCAGCACCAATGGGTCGGTGCCCAACACCCGGCGGATCAGGCGGGCGTCTTCCACCAGTTGCGAGGACGCGGCCAGGTCCACCCGGTACTCCTCCAACGCTTCGAGAACCTGCTGGGAGTTGCCGATTTCCACCGAAACGTCCACCTGGGGCAGCCGCTCGCGGAAGGTTTTCACCAAGTCGAGGATGTAGTACGGCGCAGTCGCCGCGATGCGCAATGCACCTTGGACCTGACCACTGTTGCGCAGGAAAAACTCGATGTCGGCTTCCTGCTGCAGCAGCGTCTTGACCATGGGCAGCAGGCGCGCACCCTCCTCGCTGACGGTCAGGCGGCGCCCGCCGCGGTAGAACAACTCGACCGAATACTGGCTCTCCAGGTGGCGAATCTGGGTGGTCACCGTAGGTTGGCTCAGGCCGAGCTTTTTCGCCGCCAGGGTAATACTGCCCAAACGCGCGACCATGTAAAAAGCCTTCAGCTCGGCACTCAGCACATCAGCCTCTCTTGATTTATTTGCGCAGCAGGCGCAGACCGTTGAACACCACCAGCAGGGCCACGCCCATGTCGGCAAACACTGCCATCCACATAGTGGCCAGCCCGAAGAAGGTTACCCCAAGAAAGATCGCCTTGATGACCAGGGCCAGGGCGATATTTTGCGTGAGGATATGGGAAGTCTGGCGAGACAGGCGGATAAACGCAGGAATCTTGCGCAGATCGTCGTCCATCAAGGCGACATCAGCGGTCTCGATGGCGGTATCGGTACCGGCCGCCGCCATGGCAAAACCGATCTCCGCCCGGGCCAGCGCCGGCGCGTCGTTGATCCCGTCGCCGACCATGCCGACTCGGTGCCCCTGGGCATACAAGGCCTCGATCGCCTTGAGCTTGTCGGTCGGCAGCAAGTCACCCTGGGCCTGGTCGATGCCCACCTGGGCGGCAATCGCCCGTGCCGTGTGCGGGTTGTCGCCGGTCAGCATCAGGGTTTTCACCCCCAGTGCGTGCAACTGCTCAATGGCCTCGCGGCTGGACTCCTTGACCGTGTCAGCGACGGCAAACAGGGCGAGCGGGCCCGAGGCATCAAGCAACAGGACCACGGTCTTGCCTTGTTCTTCCAGGGCGAAGAGTCGCTCTTCCAGCGCCGGCGAGCACAAGCCCAGCTCTTCCACCAGGCGATGATTACCCAGGTGGTAGACCTGGCCGTCGATCTCGCCGCGCACCCCGCGACCGGCCAGGGCTGCGAAGTTATCCACAGCGAGCAGGCTCAAGTGTTTATCCACAGCTGCCTTGGCGATGGCCAGCGATACCGGGTGGTCGGAGCGTCCGGCGAGGCTGGCGGCAAGCACCTGAGCACGGCTCTCGACCGCGGGGTCCAGTGCCAGGTAGTCGGTTTGCACCGGCTTGCCATGGGTGATGGTGCCGGTCTTGTCCAGGGCCAGGAAGTCGAGCTTGTAGCCGCCCTCCAGGTACACGCCACCCTTGATCAGGATGCCTTTGCGCGCAGCCGCCGCCAGGCCGCTGACGATGGTTACCGGGGTGGAGATCACCAGCGCACAAGGGCACGCCACCACCAGCAGCACCAGCGCGCGGTAAATCCAGTCGAACCAGGCCGCGCCCATGAACAACGGTGGGATCAGCGCCACGCCCAGGGCAAAGACGAATACCACCGGGGTATAGATTTTCGAGAAGCTGTCGACAAAACGCTGGGTCGGCGCACGCGCGCCCTGGGCTTCTTCCACGGCGTGGATGATTCGCGCCAGGGTCGAGTTGTTGGCGGCCGCGGTCACCCGGTACTCCAGTGCGCCGGCCTGGTTGATGGTGCCGGCAAACACCTTATCGCCCAGCGTCTTCTCGACTGGCAGGCTTTCCCCGGTAATCGGCGCCTGGTCGATGGTCGAGTTGCCGGCAACTACTTCGCCGTCCAGGCCAATGCGCTCACCCGGGCGGACCCGCACCAACGCACCCAGTTCGACACTTTTAGCCTCTCGTTCGACCCACGAACCGTCAGGCTGCTGCACGGTGACCTGTTCCGGGGTCATCTGCATCAGGCCGCTGATGGCGTTGCGCGCGCGGTCGAGGGATTTGGCTTCGATCAACTCGGCCACGGTAAACAGGAACATCACCATCGCCGCTTCCGGCCACTGGCCGATCAGCACGGCGCCAGTCACCGCGATGCTCATCAGGGCGTTGATGTTCAGGTTGAGGTTCTTCAGGGCAATCCAGCCCTTTTTGTAGGTGCCCAGACCGCCGCTGAGGATCGACACCAGCGCGACCAGCGCCACCACCCAGGTCGGCGCAGCGCTGGTGAAGTGGATCACTTCGGCGGCCAGTGCCGTGACGCCGGAGAGCGCCAGCGGCCACCAGGGCTTTTTCACCGGCGCCGCGCGACTGTCATCCGCCTGCGCGCCGTCTTCGATCGGCTCGGCCAACATGCCGATGGATTTGATCGCCTCGATGATTGGCGCCGTGCTTGGCAGGTCGTGGGTCACGCCCAGCACCCGGTTGATCAGGTTGAACTCCAGTTGCTGCACGCCGGCCAGCTTGCCGAGCTTGTTCTGGATCAGCGTCTGTTCCGTCGGGCAGTCCATGGCCTCGATGCGGAAACGGCTCAGGCGCGCACCGTCGGTGGGCGCCTCGCTGATCCGCACCAGTGCCGGCGCTGCGGCGCTGGAGCAGCAGGAGCCGGCGTGGCTGGCGTGGTCGTGTTTTTTTACCGGCTGAAGTGTTGCCCCATGATTGTGCTCATGCGCAGTACCGGGTTTGTGGGTGTGCTGGGAATCGCTCATCAGGTCGCGTCCATGTAGGTGCCTGTTGCCAAGTAAAGACCCTGTAGCCACTATAGGGTCAAGCACCCATTTGGAGATTGTCGCGATGAAGATCGGAGAACTGGCGAAACTGACCGATTGCGCCGTCGAAACCATCCGCTACTACGAACGTGAAGGCCTGCTGCCAGAACCGGCCCGCAGCAACGGCAACTACCGCGTCTACACCCAGGCCCATGCCGAGCGCCTGACCTTCATCCGCAACTGCCGCACCCTGGACATGACCCTCGAAGAAATCCGCAGCCTGCTGGGCCTGCGCGACAGTCCGCAGGATCAGTGCGAAAGCGTGAATGCGCTGATCGACGAACACATCCACCACGTCAAGGCACGGATCGACGGCTTGCTCGCCCTGCAGGCGCAACTCATCGACCTGCGCCAACGCTGCAGCGAAGGGCCGGACATCGAACAGTGCGGGATCTTGCAGCGCTTGGAAGTGAGTGGTGGAGTGGTTGCAACGGAAGTCGAACATTCCCACGTAGGCCGCAGCCACGGCCACTAGGAACACCACAAAACACTGTGGGACCGGGCTTGCCCGGGATGGCGGTGGGTCAGGGGCCATAAATATTGGCTGTGCCGACCCCATCGCGGGCAAGCCCGCTCCCACAGGGGTGTTGCGTATTGCTTGTCAGACCGCCATTGGCGCGGTCATCGGCGCGTGGTGTTCGTAACCTTCCAGCGAGAAATCACCCGGCTCGATCAGTTCCAGCCACTCCGGCTGGTACACCCCGGTCTTGGCGAACTCCGGCACACGATCGGCGATTTTCAGGTGCGGCATCGGGAACGGCTCGCGCTTGAGCTGTTCGTTGAGCATGTCCAGGTGGTTTTCGTAGACGTGGGCATCGCCGATGAAATAGGTGAACCAGCGCGGTGTGTAACCGGTCAGGCGACCGATCAGGCTCAGCAACGCGGCGCCTTCGGTTAGGTTGAACGGCGTGCCCAGGCCCAGGTCGTTGGAGCGGATGTAGAGGGTCAAAGAGATCTCTTTGGTCTCGACATTCGGGTGGAACTGGTACAGCAAGTGGCACGGCGGCAGGGCCATTTCATCGAGCTGGGCGACGTTCCAGCCGTGGAACAGGATACGCCGGCTGCCCGGGTCCTTGATGATGGTATCGACGCACTGGCGAACCTGGTCGATGGCCTTGTACAGCACCACGTAGGCCTGGCCGTCTTCTTCGCCTTCGGCAATCTGCCGGTAACCCTGGGCCAGGGTCTGCTCGATGGCGGCCGGGTTGCTCAGGGGGATCTGCTTGTACGCCGGCCACTTGCGCCATTGCACACCGTAGATCTCGCCCAGGTCGTCTGCGCCCTGGCGGAACGGGTTGGCCAGCCACTGCGCGTTTTCGTTGGCATTCTGGTCCCAGACCTTACAGCCCAGGGCGCGGAACTCGGCGGCGTTGTTGACCCCGCGCAGAAAACCGCACATCTCGCCGATGGCCGACTTGAAGGCCATCTTGCGGGTGGTGATCGCCGGAAAACCTTCTTTCAGGTCATAGCGCAGCATCGCACCGGGGAAGCTGATGGTGTTGACGCCGGTGCGGTTGGCTTGCTTGGTGCCGTTCTTGATGACGTGGGCGACCAGATCTAGATATTGCTTCATGTATTACCTGTGTCCTTGAAGGCAGGGCTCGCGGCCCTGCGCTTCGAATATAAAGCGTCAGGCGGCCGGGACAGCCGGTGCCTTGGGTGCGCGGTGATAGGCCAGCCAGATCAGGAACAGTCCGCCAACGATCATCGGGATGCACAATACTTGGCCCATGGTCAGCCAGTTCCACGCCAGGTAGCCCAACTGGGCGTCCGGCACGCGGTAGAACTCGACGATAAAGCGGAAGATACCGTAGAACAGCGCGAACATCCCGGAGACCGCCATGGTCGGCCGCGGCTTGCGCGAGAACAGCCAGAGGATGGCGAACAACGCCACGCCTTCGAGGGCGAACTGGTACAGCTGCGACGGGTGGCGCGCCAGCTGGGCCGGGTCGCTGAACGACGGGAAGACCATGGCCCACGGCACGTCGGTCGGCTTGCCCCACAACTCGGCGTTGATGAAGTTACCGATCCGCCCGGCACCCAGGCCGATTGGCACCATTGGGGCGACGAAGTCCATTAGCTGGAAGAACGACTTGCCGTTCTTTTTGCCGAACCACAAGGCCGCCAGCATCACGCCGATGAAACCACCGTGGAACGACATGCCGCCCTTCCACACCTCGAAAATCAAGGTCGGGTTGGCGAGGTAGGCACTCAGGTCGTAAAACAGCACATACCCCAGGCGGCCGCCGACGATCACGCCCATCGACATCCAGAAGACCATGTCGGAGAGTTTTTCCTTGGTCCAGGTCGGATCGAAGCGGTTCAACCTGCGTGATGCCAACAGCCAGGCACCGCCGATGCCGACCAGGTACATCAGGCCGTACCAGTGGATTTTCAGCGGGCCAATGGCCAGGGCCACCGGGTCAATCTGCGGGTAAGGCAGCATTGCGACTCCTCGTTAGAGTTGAAACCTAAAATTCCTGGCGCGACCCTGCCACGCCGAGATTAAGCCAGGATTGCGCCCTGCCTCAGAGCAGGAAACTGGTGCCCACGCACAGCAGCAAAGCGGCAAACAGCCGTTTCAGCAATCGCGGCGACAACCGGTGGGCCAGTCGCGCGCCAAAGCGGGCGAAGACCATGCTGGTCAGGGCAATGCCCAGCAGCGCCGGCAAATAAACGAAACCCAGACTATGAGCGGGCAACAGGGGATCATGCCAGCCCAGAATCATGAAACTTAATGCACTTGCCAAGGCGATCGGTAACCCGCAGGCGGACGACGTCGCCACGGCCTGCTGCATCGGCACACTGCGCCAGGTCAGAAATGGCACGGTCAGCGAGCCGCCACCAATCCCGAAGATCGCCGAGGCCCAGCCAATCACGCTACCGGCCACGGTCAGACCGAACTTGCCGGGAACCGTTCGACTGGCCTTGGGCTTGAGCTCCAGGGCCATCTGCACGGCGATCACCAGGGCAAACACACCAATGATCTTCTGCAGGTGCGGACCGGAAATCGCCTCGGCGGTCAGCGCGCCGAAGCCGGCCCCGAGCAGGATCCCCAGGGTCATCCAGGCAAAAATCGGCCAGCGCACCGCGCCTTTGCGCTGGTGTTCACGCACCGCGTTGATCGAGGTGAATATGATGGTGGCCAGCGAAGTGCCGACGGCCAGGTGGGTCAGCACCGACGCATCAAAACCCTGCAAGGTAAAGCTGAACACCAACACCGGCACGATGATGATCCCGCCACCCACCCCAAACAGCCCGGCCAGCACGCCTGCACAGGCGCCCAGCAGCAAATAGAGCAAAAATTCCATGATCGTCCTTGTCCGCTTCGCAAAAAAAGCAGCCGCATGGTAACGGATGCGGGGCCCCAGGCTCCACTGTGGATGACGATGGATCGATGAGCGATGTCTGCGTACAGTGGGCAGAAAAACACAGAAGGACCACCTTATGTGCCTGATTGTTTTTGCCTGGCGCCCGGACCACGGCACTCCCCTGATCGTCGCGGCCAACCGTGACGAGTTCTATGCCCGCCCCAGCCTGCCGCTGGCGGCATGGCCCGAAGCGCCGCAGGTGCATGCCGGGCGCGACCTGGAGGCCGGAGGTACTTGGCTGGGCATTGGCGCAGACGGACGTTTTGCCGCCCTGACCAACATCCGCAATCCGCACCAGCCGCCGGCGCGTAAATCCCGTGGCGAACTGGTGGCGCGATTCCTCACCGGCGAATTGCCCATAGACCAGTATTTGGCCGATGTTGTCGGCAGATCGCTGGAGTATGCCGGCTTTAACCTGCTGATCGGCAATCGCCAGGAACTCTGGCACTACAACGCGCAAGAGACCGCGCCGCGCCAACTGACGGCCGGGGTCTACGGTGTGTCCAACGCCGGGCTCGATACCCCCTGGCCCAAGCTGCTCAAGGCCAAGGCGGCGCTGAGCGAAGTACTCGATGATCCGCAGCCGCAAGCGCTGCTGGCTTTGCTGGGCGATCCACAGACGGCACCGTTCGGTGACTTGCCGGATACCGGGGTCGGGCTGGCGACCGAGAGCCTGCTGTCCAGCGTGTTTATTGCCAGTACCACCTACGGCACGCGCGCGAGTACCGCGCTGATTGTCCAGGCGGATGGCTCACGGGTGATGGTGGAGCGCAGTTTCGGGCCGTATGGCGGGCATCTTGGGGAAGTGCAGATCAGGCTTTGAGGTGGTGTGGTGTTGCCTGGACTGGCCCCATCGCGGGCAAGCCCGCTCCCACAGTGGATTTGTGTAGGCCCACTATTTTGTGACCAACACCAAACCCTGTGAGAGCGGGCTTGCCCACGATGACACCGCCGCAGGTTCAGAGCGGCTTGATCGCCGCCGGATTGGTCATCCGCGCCAGGCCGAGGTTCTTCAGCGCCAGTTGCAGCGAGCTGTGGATAACTTGCGGGTTGTCGATGGTCATCAGCTCGGCCAGCAGGTCCTTGGCCCAGCTGAGGTTGATCTGGCGCAGCATCCACTTCACTTTCGGCAGGTTGGTGGCGTTCATCGACAGGCTGTCAAAACCCATCGCCATCAACAGCACGGCCGCAGCCGGGTCGCCGGCCATCTCGCCGCAAATACTCACCGGTTTGCCTTCGGCGTGGGCATCGCGCACCACGGTCTGCAGGGCCTGCAGCACCGCTGGGTGCATGTAGTCGTACAGGTCCGCTACCCGCGGGTTGTTGCGGTCCACGGCCAGCAGGTACTGGGTCAGGTCGTTGGAGCCGACCGACAGGAAGTCCACCTGCCGCGCCAGTTCCTTGGTCTGGTAGACCGCCGCCGGAATCTCGATCATCACACCCACGGGCGGCATCGGCACATCGGTGCCTTCGTCGCGCACTTCGCCCCAGGCACGGTGAATCAGGTGCAGGGCTTCTTCGAGTTCGTGGGTGCCGGAGATCATCGGCAGGAGAATGCGCAGGTTGTTCAGGCCTTCACTGGCCTTGAGCATGGCGCGGGTCTGGACCAGGAAGATTTCCGGGTGGTCGAGGGTGACGCGAATCCCGCGCCAGCCGAGGAACGGGTTGTCTTCCTTGATCGGGAAGTACGACAGTGACTTATCGCCGCCGATGTCCAGGCTGCGCATCGTCACCGGTTGCGGGTGGAAGGCGGCGAGTTGCTCGCGATAGATCGCCAGCTGCTCCTTTTCGCTAGGGAACCGTTGATTGATCATGAACGGCACTTCAGTGCGATACAGGCCCACCCCTTCGGCGCCGCGCTTCTGCGCCCGTGCCACGTCCGCCAGCAGGCCGGTGTTGACCCACAGCGGCATGCGGTGGCCGTCGAGCGTCACGCAGGGCAGGTCGCGCAGGGAGTCGAGCCCCAGCGCCAGTTGCTTCTCTTCTTCGACCACCTCGGCGAATTGCTTGCGCAACACGTCGCTGGGGTTGGTGTAGACCTCGCCCCGATTGCCGTCGACGATCAATTCGATGCCATCGACCTTGGCATACGGCAGGTCGACCAGGCCCATCACCGTCGGGATGCCCATGGCTCGCGCCAGGATCGCGACGTGGGAGTTGCCGGAACCCAGGACCGAGACCAGGCCGACCAGCGTGCCTTCCGGCACCTCGCCGAGCATTGCCGGCGTCAGTTCTTCGCTGACCAGAATGGTCTTTTCCGGGTAGACCAGGTTTTGCTGGCGCTCTTCCTGCAGGTAAGCCAGCAGGCGGCGGCCGAGATCCTTGACGTCCGAGGCCCGCTCACGCAGGTAGGCGTCGTCCATCAGTTCAAAACGGTTGACGTGATCGGTGACCACCTGGCGCAACGCGCCCTGGGCCCACTGGCCGGTCTTGATCACGGTGGTGACTTCGCTGCCCAGCGCAGCATCGTCGAGCATCATCAGGTAGACGTCGAACAGTGCGCGCTCTTCCGGGCGCAACTGGGTCGCCAGCTTGGCCGACAAGGCCCGCATGTCGGCGCGCACACCTTCGATGGCGGTCTTGAACAGGCCCAGCTCGGCGTCGATGTCGGTGATGGTCTTGTCCGGCACCACATCGAGGTCCGCCGGTGGCAGCATGACCACCGCGGTACCGACCGCAGCGCCTGGCGAACCCGGGACGCCGACGAACTTGGCTTCCTGGATGCCCTTGCCCTGGCGCCCCAGACCGCGGATCGAACCGGTGGCCTCGGCGTGGGCAATTACGCCGGCGAGCTGGGCGCTCATGGTCACGAGGAAGGCTTCTTCACCCTCATCGAACTGCCGCCGCTCTTTTTGCTGGATGACCAGGACGCCGACAACGCGGCGGTGGTGAATGATCGGCGCGCCGAGGAACGAGGCATAACGCTCTTCACCGGTCTCGGCGAAGTAGCGATAGCGCGGGTGGTCGGCGGCGTTTTCCAGGTTCAACGGTTCTTCACGCGTGCCCACCAGGCCCACCAGGCCTTCGTTGGGCGCCATGCTGACCTTGCCGATCGAGCGCTTGTTCAAGCCCTCGGTGGCCATCAGCACAAAACGGTTGGTTTCGGGGTCGAGCAGGTAGACCGAGCAGACCTGGCTGCCCATGGCCTCTTTGACGCGCAATACAATAATGCCCAACGCCGCCTTGAGATCCTTGGCGGAGTTAACTTCCTGGACGATCTTGCGCAGCGTATTGAGCATGGCTCGGGGTCGAACTCCGTCGTCAGTCGCGCGTTAGAAGGCGCGGGGCAAGCTCTTTGAGAGCGCGGCGATAAACCTCGCGCTTGAATGTCACCACCTGGCCCAACGGATACCAATAACTGACCCAACGCCAGCCATCGAATTCCGGTTTACCGGTCAAATCCATCCGCACCCGCTGCTCATTGGAGACCAGGCGCAGGAGAAACCATTTCTGTTTCTGGCCGATGCACAGCGGTTGGCTGTGGGTACGGACCAGACGTTGCGGCAAACGATAGCGCAACCAGCCGCGCGTGCAGGCGAGAATTTCAACATCTTCGCGCTCCAGGCCGACTTCTTCGTTCAGCTCGCGATACAAGGCGTCTTCCGGCGTCTCCTGAGGGTTGATTCCACCTTGAGGAAACTGCCAGGCATCTTGATTGATACGGCGAGCCCATAGCACCTGGCCGGCATCATTCGTCAGAATGATCCCCACATTGGGGCGGAAACCATCGGGGTCGATCACGGCAACAACCTCGCAAACGCATGTCGCCGCATTGTTCCACAAAGGTTGTGAAGGCGGCAACGAAGCTTCCTACCTTATGTGCACTCTTGTGAAAAGACCGTATTCTTAACCCCTTTTTACTGACTTATCAGCGGGTAACTGCAATGCGCCTGGCTTTATTCGATCTGGACAACACACTTTTGGGCGGTGACAGCGATCACGCATGGGGCGATTACCTGTGTGAACGGGAGATCCTCGACCCCATCGCGTACAAAGCGCGCAACGACGAGTTCTACCAGGATTACCTGGCCGGCAAGCTGGACAATGCCGCGTACTTGAACTTCTGCCTGGAAATCCTCGGCCGCACCGAGATGGCCCAGCTCGATGAATGGCACCGCGATTTCATGCGCGACTGCATCGAGCCGCTCATGCTGCCCAAGGCGGTGGAACTGCTGGCCAAGCACCGCGCCGCCGGCGACAAGTTGGTAATCATCACCGCCACCAACCGTTTCGTCACCGCACCGATTGCCGAGCACCTGGGAGTGGAAACCCTGATCGCCACCGAATGCGAAATGCACGAGGGCCGCTACACCGGGCGCAGCACCGATGTACCGTGCTTTCGCGAAGGCAAGGTGACGCGCTTGAATCGTTGGCTGGAGGAGACTGGGTTGTCGCTGGAAGGCAGTTATTTCTATAGCGACTCGATGAATGACCTACCGCTGCTGGAGCAAGTGACCAACCCGGTGGCGGTTGATCCGGACCCGAATCTGCGGGCCGAAGCCGAGAAGCGTGGTTGGCCGGTGATTTCGTTGCGCGGCTGAGAATGCCATCGCGGGCAAGCCCGCTCCCACAGGGGGCTTGGGTGTGCATGCAATCTATGCCACCCGGCAAAACCTGTGGGAGCGTGGTTGGCCGGTGATTTCGTTGCGCGGCTGAGAATGCCATCGCGGGCAAGCCCGCTCCCACAGGGGGCTTGGGTGTGCATGCAATCTATGCCACCCGGCAAAATCTGTGGGAGCGGGCTTGGCCGGTAATTTCGCTGCGCGACTGAGAATGCCATCGCGGGCAAGCCCGCTCCCACAGGGGGCTCGGGTGTGCATGCAATCTATGCCACCCGGCAAAACCTGTGGGAGCGGGCTTGCCCGCGATTAGGGTCACCTCGGTACCAAGCTGCTAAACCGGCTTGGCACCCATCAAGCCGGCAATCGCGATCAAGCTGACCAAGCTGACCAACGCCAGGGCAAAGGTGAATCTGCCGCTACCAACCGGCGCCGTGCGCTGGCGATTGAGCCGCGCCAGCAACCAGAAACCACTCAGCGCCGCCACGGTGTAGAGCACACTGGAGGCCAGCAACCAGGTTTGCCCCAGCGGCCAACCAATCAGGTGCACCATCCACCAGCCGGTGAACGGCATGCTCAGCAGCGCCAGGCCCATCAGCAGCCAGACGAACAGCCGTGGCCGTTGCAAGGTGCGCACCGGCGCCGTGGCATCACCATTGCGCTGGGTCCGCCAGACCCAGACCGCCAGGCCCAGAGCACCGGCCAGCAGCAACACGGTTGCCACCATATGAGCCATTTTCAGCGCGATTAGAGTTTCCATACGTCAATTCCCTCAAGTCCTGTGCATCAGCGTAGCCGTTCAGCCCAGAAACAGCTGATAGGCCGGATTGTCGCTTTCATCCCAATACGGGTAGCCGATTTCCGCCAACGCCGCCGGCACCAGGTGGCGCTCGTCGTGCGGCACCTGCAGGCCCGCGACCACTCGGCCGTCGGCTGCGCCGTGGTTACGGTAGTGAAACATCGAGATGTTCCAGCGCCCACCGAGCTTGTTGAGGAAGTTGAACAGCGCGCCCGGGCGTTCCGGAAATTCGAAACGCAGGATCACTTCATCGACCACGTGGGCCGCACGACCGCCGACCATGTGGCGAATGTGCAACTTGGCCAGTTCGTTGTCGGTCAGGTCGAGCACCGGGAAACCCTGCTCGCTCAGGCTGGCGATCAGCGCACTGCGCGGATCGTTCTCCGGATGGGTCTGCACGCCGACAAAGATGTGCGCCTCACTGCCGGTGTTGTAGCGGTAGTTGAATTCGGTGATCTGGCGCTTGCCGATGGCTTCGCAGAACGCCTTGAAGCTGCCCGGCTGCTCCGGAATGGTCACCGCGATAATGGCCTCGCGACCCTCGCCCAACTCGGCGCGCTCGGCCACATGGCGCAGGCGATCGAAATTGACGTTGGCGCCGGAGTCGATGGCCACCAGGGTCTGCCCGGTGACGCCGCGCAATTCGACGTACTTCTTGATCCCGGCTACGCCCAGGGCGCCGGCCGGCTCGGTGATCGAGCGGGTGTCGTCGTAGATGTCCTTGATCGCCGCGCAGATTTCATCGGTGCTGACGGTGATCACTTCATCGACATAGTCTTTGCAGATATCGAAGGTGTGCTGGCCGATCTGCGCCACGGCAACACCGTCGGCAAAGATCCCCACGGTCGGCAGCACCACCCGCTCGCCGGCGGCCATGGCCGCTTGCAGGCAATTGGAGTCATCCGGCTCGACGCCGATGATCTTGATGTCCGGGCGCAGGTATTTGACGTAGGCCGCGATCCCGGCGATCAGGCCGCCACCGCCCACCGGCACGAAGATCGCGTCTAGCGGACCCGGATGCTGGCGCAGGATTTCCATGGCCACCGTGCCCTGCCCGGCAATGGTGTGCGGATCATCGTAGGGGTGAATGTAGACGTAGCCTTTTTCGTCGACCAGCTTCAGCGAATAGGCCAGGGCCTCTGGGAACGAATCCCCGTGCAGCACTACTTTGCCGCCGCGCGAACGCACGCCTTCGACCTTGATCTCCGGGGTGGTCTTGGGCATCACGATGGTCGCCTTGACCCCCAGCACCTTGGCCGCCAGGGCCAGGCCTTGCGCGTGGTTGCCCGCCGAGGCGGTGACCACGCCGCGCGCACGCTCTTCGTCGGTCAACTGGGTCAGCTTGTTGTAAGCGCCGCGAATCTTGAACGAGAACACCGGCTGCAAGTCTTCGCGCTTGAGCCAGATCTTGTTGCCCAGCCGCTCGGAGAGCTGGCGGGCAGTCTGCAAAGGGGTTTCTACGGCAACGTCATAAACGCGCGAGGTGAGGATCTTTTTGACGTACTGTTCAAGCATCGGAAAGCATCACTGAGCGGGTTGGGCAGGACCACGGAGTCTAACCCGGCTTTTGCCCGGGCGACCACACGAATGCAGAGGTTTTAGCCGGCCATGGCGCTATAATGCCGGCCTTCTGTCCCCCTCATGGCACCTCGGAGCCCGCATGACCCAGGATCAACTCAAACAGGCAGTGGCGCAGGCCGCCGTCGATTTCATCCTTCCCAAACTCGACGACAAGAGCATCGTCGGGGTCGGCACCGGCTCCACCGCCAACTGCTTCATCGACGCCCTGGCCCAGCACAAGGGCGCCTTCGACGGCGCGGTCGCCAGCTCCGAAGCCACCGCCGCGCGCCTCAAGGGCCACGGGATCCCGGTGTATGAGCTCAATACGGTCAGCGACCTGGAGTTCTACGTCGACGGTGCCGATGAAAGTGACGAGCACCTGAACCTGATCAAGGGCGGCGGCGCTGCCCTGACCCGCGAGAAGATCGTTGCGGCCGTGGCCAAGACCTTCATCTGCATCGCCGACGCGAGCAAGCTGGTGCCGGTGCTGGGCAATTTCCCGCTGCCGGTCGAAGTGATCCCGATGGCCCGCAGCCACGTGGCTCGCGAGCTGGTGAAACTGGGCGGCGACCCGGTGTACCGTGAAGGCGTGTTGACCGACAACGGCAACATCATCCTCGACGTCTTCAACATGCAGATCACCAACCCGGTGGAGCTGGAGCAGCAGATCAACGCCATCGTCGGCGTGGTCACCAACGGCCTGTTCGCCGCCCGTCCGGCGGACTTGTTGCTGCTGGGCACCAGCGAAGGCGTGAAGACCCTCAAGGCCTGAGGCAGGCGCCACCCTGCTCGCGATAGCGGTATGCCAGGCACCATGGATGTTGGCGGTGCCGGCCTCATCGCGAGCAAGCTTGCTCCTACGGATTGGGCTTCTTGAAGACGTAGAACAGGTTCGGCTCGCTCACCAGGTACAAGGTCCCGTCGTCATCCATGGCGATCCCCTCCGCTTGCGGCACGGTCTTTTGCAGGCCCTGACGCCCCTTGTTCAACGACATGGTGCTTAACGGCCGCCCGTCGATATCCAGTTCCAACACCAGGAACGACTCGTCCGACAGCGCCAGTAAATGGCCGCTGCGCTCATCGTATTGCAGGCTCGAGAGATCGCGCACAAACAGCCCGGCATCACGCTTGGGATTGTTGATCACGTGCACGGCGTAGGATTTCTCCGGGTTGTAATGGGGGAAACCCTGCACTTCATAGATCAGCATCGGGTCGCGTTCCTTGGCGACAAACAAGCGCTTGCCCTTGGAGTCGTAGGCCAGGCCTTCGAACCCCTTGTTGCGGGTCATGTGCACGCCCAGGGTCATCTGCTCGGCATCTGCGGCGTCGAGGAAGGTGGTGTCGTCTTCGAGATGAATCTTGATCAGCCGTTGCTGGCGCTCATCACTGATCACGTAGGTGTCGGCGCTGATGAACTCCACGGCTTCCGGGTCGCCAAAACCGATCAGCGCGACCCGGCGCAGGATGCGCCCGTCGAGGGACATCTCGACCAGTTCGGAATTCTTGTTGGTGACGGTGAACAGGCTTTTGCGCACCGGATCAAAGGTCAAGGCCGAGACGTCATCGTCCAGGCCTTCGATCGGCTTCGCCTCGATCACTACTCGATAGTCGTTGAGCGCCATCGAATGCTCACCGGCCGGGTGCAACCAGGCTTGCAGGTTGAACCAGCTGCGCTCGTAAAGGCGGTAGTACTGGCCCAACATGGCCAACGCCAGCAAGGCGGCGATCAACACGATCAGGGCAAGGGGCTTGGGGCGGGCAAGTCGGCGCATGGGGCGAGCTCAAAAAGCAATCGGGCGGATGAAATATCACGCGTTGATGAATTCAAGCTTAATGGCATAGGAGGACCCTGTGGGAGCGGGCTTGCCCGCGATGGCGTAGGCACATTCAGCATCAATGTGTCAGATACACCGCTATCGCGGGCAAGCCCGCTCCCACAGGTTCAGTGCTGTGCCGATCAGCGCACGCTGCTGGCGAAGCTGCCGGCACCCGGCAGTTCCAGGACCAGTTCATCCCCGACATTCAGCGGGCCGACGCCCACCGGCGTACCGGTGAGGATCACGTCGCCGGCCTGCAGCGAGAAGCAGCCGGCCATGTGCTGGATCATCGGCACGATCGGGTTGAGCATGGCACTGCTGTTACCGTCCTGGCGGACTTCGCCATTAATGGTCAGGCGAATGCCGATATCAGTCAGGTCGGCAAAGGTGCTGCTGACCACGAACGGCGCCAGCACACAGGCACCGTCGAACGACTTGGCGATTTCCCACGGCAGCCCCTTGGCCTTGAGCTCGGCCTGCTTGTCGCGCAGGGTCAGGTCCAGGGCCGGGGCGAACCCGGAGATCGCATCCAGCACTTCTTCACGGCTTGGCTTGGTCGACAAGGGTTTGCCGATCAACACCGCGATTTCCGCCTCGTAATGCACCGAGCCGCGCTCGGTCGGAATCGCAAAACCACCTTCCAGCGGCACCACGCAACTGCCCGGCTTGATGAACAACAACGGCTCGGTCGGTACCGGGTTATCCAGTTCCTTGGCGTGTTCGGCGTAGTTGCGCCCGATGCACACCACTTTCCCCAGTGGGAAATGAATACGGGTACCGTCGACATACTGGTGCTGATAGCTCATTACCGCCTCCTGCCTTAGGGATTCTTCAGGTATCGCACCTTCAAACAGCGAAGATCTTGCCCGGGTTCATGATGCCGTTCGGGTCGAATACTGCCTTGACGGCTTTCATGTACTCGATTTCCACCGGCGAACGGCTGTAGGTCAGGTAATCGCGCTTGGTCATGCCCACGCCGTGTTCGGCCGAGATCGAGCCGTTGTATTTCTCGACGGTTTCAAACACCCACTTGTTGACCGTCGCGCACTTGGCAAAGAACTCGTCCTTGCTCAGGTTTTCCGGCTTGAGGATGTTCAGGTGCAGGTTGCCGTCGCCGATGTGGCCGAACCAGACGATTTCGAAGTCCGGGTAGTGTTTGCCGACGATCGCGTCGATTTCCTTCAGGAATGCCGGGACTTTCGACACAGTGACCGAAATGTCGTTCTTGTACGGAGTCCAGTGGGAAATGGTCTCGGAGATGTACTCGCGCAGTTTCCACAGGTTTTGCAGTTGGGATTCGCTCTGGCTCATCACGCCATCGAGCACCCAGCCCTGTTCAACGCAGTGTTCGAAGGTTTCCAGGGCGTGGTTGGCCACTTCCTCGGTGGTCGCTTCGAATTCCAGCAGCGCGTAGAACGGGCATTCTGACTCGAACGGCGCCGGCACGTCGCCACGAGCGAGGACCTTGGCCAGGGCCTTGTCGGAGAAAAACTCGAAGGCGGTCAGGTCCAGCTTGCTCTGGAAGGCGTGCAGCACCGGCATGATCGAATCGAAATCGGTGGTGCCGAGGACCATCGCAGTGAGGTTTTTCGGCGCGCGATCCAGGCGCATGGTCGCTTCGACCACAAAACCCAGGGTACCTTCGGCGCCGATGAACAGCTGGCGCATGTCGTAGCCGGTGGCGTTCTTGATCAGGTCGCGATTCAACTCCAGCAGGTCGCCCTTGCCGGTGACCACTTTCATGCCCGCCACCCAGTTGCGGGTCATGCCGTAGCGAATGACCTTGATCCCGCCGGCATTGGTGCCGATATTGCCGCCAATCTGACTGGAACCGGCCGAGGCGAAGTCCACCGGGTAATACAAGCCCTTTTCTTCAGCCACGTTCTGCAGATGCTCGGTGACCACGCCTGGCTGGCACACCACGGTGCGATCAGTCAGGTTCACATCGAGGATCTGGTTCATGTAGTCGAACGAAACCACCACTTCGCCATTGGCGGCCACCGCAGCAGCCGACAGCCCTGTACGTCCGCCGGACGGCACCAGGGCAACCTTGTGCTGGTTGGCCCAGCGCACGATGGCCTGGACCTGCTCGGTGGTCTTGGGGAACACGATAGCCGTCGGGGCTGGGGCGAAATGCTTGGTCCAATCCTTACCGTAAGCATTCAGGGAGTCGGCGTCGGTCAACACCTTGCCAGGCTCAACCAGGGTCTTCAGCTCATCAATCAGGGCAGGATTGGTCATCGAAAGAACTCTCGAACAATTCATGGTCATCCTGAGAACGCTTCACGTCGCAGGAATGAGTGTTTAGCGGGGTGCATATGCTAGCATACCGACCCCGCAGGGTAGTGCCCAAAGGCTGTTCTGCGGTGACGGCGTTCCTGCCGTTCGGGTCAGCTCTGGGCTGCTCCCCTCCCTGCCATTTTTCTCCGGGATACAGGTTTACGCAGATGAGCAAGACTTCTCTCGATAAGAGCAAGATCAAGTTCCTTCTTCTCGAAGGCGTCCACCAATCGGCTGTCGACGTTCTCAAGTCGGCTGGCTACACCAGCATCGAGTACCTCACCGGTTCTCTGCCGGAAGCCCAGTTGAAGGAAAAGATCGCTGATGCGCACTTCATCGGCATTCGCTCACGCACTCAACTGACCGAAGAGATCTTCGATCACGCGAAGAAGCTGGTCGCCGTCGGCTGTTTCTGCATCGGCACCAACCAGGTGGATTTGAACGCTGCCCGCGAACGCGGTATCGCCGTGTTCAACGCGCCGTACTCCAACACCCGCTCCGTTGCCGAGCTGGTGCTGGCCGAAGCGATCCTGCTGCTGCGCGGCATCCCGGAGAAGAATGCCTCCTGCCACCGTGGCGGCTGGATCAAGAGTGCGGCCAACTCCTTCGAAATCCGGGGCAAGAAGCTGGGTATCGTCGGCTACGGTTCGATCGGCACTCAACTGTCGGTGCTGGCTGAAGGCCTCGGCATGCAGGTTTACTTCTACGACACCGTGACCAAGCTGCCACTGGGTAACGCCACCCAGGTCGGCAACCTGCACGAGCTGTTGGGCATGTCCGACATCGTCACCCTGCACGTTCCGGAAACCGCTGCGACCCAGTGGATGATCGGCGAGAAGGAAATCCGCGCCATCAAGAAGGGCGGCATCCTGATCAACGCCGCTCGCGGCACCGTGGTTGAACTGGACCACCTGGCCGCAGCGATCAAGGACAAGCACCTGATCGGCGCTGCCATCGACGTATTCCCGGTGGAGCCACGCTCCAACGACGAAGAGTTCGAAAGCCCGCTGCGTGGCCTGGACAACGTGATCCTGACCCCGCACATCGGCGGCTCCACCGCTGAAGCGCAAGCCAACATCGGCCTGGAAGTGGCCGAGAAGCTGGTCAAGTACAGCGACAACGGTACGTCGGTGTCCTCGGTCAACTTCCCGGAAGTGGCCCTGCCGGCTCACCCTGGCAAGCACCGCCTGCTGCACATCCACGAGAACATCCCGGGTGTGATGAGCGAGATCAACAAGGTCTTCGCCGAAAACGGCATCAACATTTCCGGTCAGTTCCTGCAGACCAACGAGAAAGTCGGCTACGTCGTGATCGACGTCGACGCCGAGTACTCGGACCTGGCGCAGGAGAAGCTGCAACACATCAACGGCACCATTCGTTGCCGCGTGTTGTTCTAACGCTCAAGCGTCAATAAAAAGGGAGCCCCGCGGGGCTCCCTTTTTTTATGCCTGGACGGCTTACTTCACCGTCACAGTGATTTTTTCCGAAATGATCGGTGGCTCGAAGGCCATGTGATTCTTGTCGCCCAACTCCAGCTGCAAGGTGTGCGTGCCGGGAGTCAGGGTCAGTTCGGTTTCGGTCTGGGCCTTGCCGAAATGCACGTGCTGGGCGTCAGCCGGAATCACCTGGCCTGCGGCGATCGGGCCGGTGTCGATCAGCAAGTGATGGTGACCGGTGTTTTTGGTGGCATCGCCCGCCGGAGCCAGCGCTACGCCTTCAATGCCGAACTTGACCTTGAAGGTCTTGTCCACGGTGGCGCCATTTTCCGGGGTGACGATAAACGCCTTGGCCCCAGCCGGGGCGGGGGTCGCAGCGCTGGCCATCATAGAAGCACCGAGTAACAGACTGGCCAAAACAGCACGTGACATAAAGGTTTTCATTCTTTTCTCCAGTTTTACGCTTAATCTTTATGAGTGTGACAACTTCGTGGCGATTCGTTGTCGAAGGACCTCAACACCATAGCAAAGCGCGCCGCAGCAGCGCGCCGCACATAACGAATTCAAGGAGTGACCATGCGCTTTTTGCCTGGCCTGATACTGTTGCTGCCCCTTGTGAGCCCATTGGCTCATGCTGAACTGATTGACGATGTAAACGACCGTGGCGAACTGCGCATTGCGCTGGAAGCCGACACCCCGCCGTTCAACTTCAAGGATGACGGCCGGCTTACCGGCTTCGAAGTCGAGCTCGGCCAACTGCTGGCCAGGGAACTGGATGTACGCGCCGACTTCGTGGTGACCGACTCCACGGACCTGCTGCCAGGCGTCGAGAGCGGCAAGTACGACATCGCCATCAATCACATAGCACTGACCCCGGAACTCAAGGATCGTTTCGATTTCAGCGAACCTTACAGCTATTCCAGTGCACAACTGATCGTGCGCCAGGAAGAACAACGTCCACTGGGCTCCCTCCTGGCCCTCAACGGCAAGGCCCTGGGCGTGGCGCAAGGCAGCCAGTTCGTCGACCAGGCCCGCAGCGTCGAAGGCATCGACCTGCACAGCTACCCCGATGCGCAGCAGCCCCTCAAGGACGTGGCAGACAAACAGCTCGACGCCGCCATCAGCGATCGCCTGCTGATCCCCTATGCCATCCGCGACAGCCGGCTGCCGGTCAAGGAAGGCGCCAAGGTCGGCCCGACCCTGAGCCTGGCGATACCCTTCCAGAAGGGCAACCCGGCCTTCCAGGCCAGCCTCGACCAGGCCCTGCAACGGATCAAGAAAGATGGGCGCCTGATGGCGCTGTCGGAAAAATGGTTCGGCATGGACGCGACCCAGCCGCCAAAACCTTAATTGTCGATGGGTCCTTGTGGGAGCAAGCAGACGGAACGCCGCCCGGCGCGCTCCCACAGCGAATCTGCACAGCCCGTCAGGCAAGGCCAGCCAGCGCAGCCGCAGCTTCAGCCAGTTGCAGCTCGCTGAACACCTGCACCCCATGCCGGGTCAGCAGGGCTGCGGTGACGCCTTCACCGCTGACCTTGACCCCGCTGAAGGTCCCGTCATACGTCAGCAGATTGCCGCAGGACGGGCTGTTGGCCTTGAGCACGGCGATCCGGATGGCGTGCTGCTGCACCAGCGCCAGGGCCTGCTGTGCACCTGACAGGAACTCGGCGCTGACATCCTCGCCCTCAGTGGTGATCACCCGAGCGTGACCGTCCAGCACCTGCGCACCCTGACCGCCGGGAATCTCCGCCGCCGCCCGTGGCGTGGGCAAGCCACCGGCGACTTCCGGGCACAACGCGACCACCCGCCCTTCGGCGATCCACTGCTGCAATTGATCGAACGGGCCGCTGGCCCCACCGTCGTAACGTACGCGGTGGCCGAGCAGGCAGCGGCTGACCAGGATTTTCTGCATCATCAGAACAACTCGTTACCGCGACGACGAAACCAGCCGGTCAATGACAGGCGATCGCGGGTCGCGGGCAGGACTTCGTGGGGCACTTCACCCGACAGGAATACCACCAGGCAACCACCGATGGGTACCACATCGTGCTCCATGCCCTCCTCCAGATACATGCGCAACTGACCGCCATGCTCCGGCAGCCAAGCGTCGTTGAGGTAGATCACCGCCGAAACCATGCGCCGGTCATCGTCGCGAAAGCGGTCGACATGCTTGAGGTAGAACGCCCCGGGTGGGTACAGCGCGAAATGACTTTCGAAATCCTCAAGGCCCAGGTACAGGCCGCGGTTCATGGCTTCGCGCAGGCTGTCCATCAAGCCCAGGTAAAGGTCGCACGCCTCGACCTGGCCCGGTTCCAGCCACTGGATGTGATCGCCACGGATACCCTCGCGAATCTCCGAAAACGGCCCGCGCCCGACAGCCGCCGGTGCCAGTTCACCTTCGGCCGCACGTTTACGGCACTCAGCCGCCAGTGCTCCGGTCAGAACCTGAGGCAGGAAAATGGGCTGCTGCGACCAGCCGCGCACAGCGAGGTCGTCCACGATACGTAACAGCAGCGGGTGATCGGAGGGTATTTGCATGGCGCGCATAGTATTCCTGCGCCAGCAAATCCGACAGCACCACATAGCGGAGGATCGTCGGATAAGCTGATGAACATGATACGAATTCTCGACAACCTGTGTCTGGCCCCGGAGAATAGTCGCCTGCCGACAGGAGTCCTTATGCGCCGTTTGCTTTTTTCACTGTTGATGCTCTGCACTTTTCCCTCCTGGGCAGACGGCCACGACCAGTTGTACAAGGTCGCCGGTTGGCCCGACCAGCGCGCGCATTTTAGCGATGCCCTCAGCGCCGCCCAGCAACGCTACCAAAGCAGCTTGCCGCCGGCGGTGTTCCAGGCCCTGGTCAATAACAGCAATCAGCGTTTTGCGCCGCAGGCCATGGATCGTCGGGCCGAAGCGCAATTGCGCAAGAACCTCGCCGACCCCAAGCCCGCGCTGGGGTTTTTCCAATCGCCGCTGGGTCGCAAGATCATTGCTGCCGAACTGCTGGCGACCCGGCGCGACCAACTGGCGAAGAACGCCAAGGGCCTGCCGAAAATCGAAGCCAGCGACACCCGTCAGTTGATCATTGGTCATCTGGCCCGTGCACTGCCGGCCCGTGAAGCCGGTGCCGAGGTCAGCCTGGCGATCGCCGGCGTGGCGGCGGACAGCCTGAGCCAGATGATTCCCGGCCTGCTCGGCGGCGGTCAGGCCCAGAGTATGTTGAACGGCCAGCGCCAGCGCCTGATGGAACAGATCGGCAGCGACCTGAACAACACCCTGTTGTATGTCTATCGCGACCTGTCGGACGCGGAACTGGAAGAGTTCGCCAGCTTTGCCGAATCGGCCGAAGGCCAGGCGTATTACCAGGCAGCACTGGCCGCGATCCGCGCGGGCCTGGCCGTAGGCCAAAGCACCTCGAACCTGAATCAGTAAAGGTCAGCGCCGGCAGGGGCGTTACGGATTACGCCCCTTGATCCGCTTGCTCAGAAACCCGAAGTACTCCTGGCGCAACGCCAGGGTTTCATTGGCCAGATGATGCCGAGCCTCGGGCAGCGTCAACACCTGGGGCCGATCGAACTTGCCCGCCAACACTTCAAGGTTGTGCTGCCAATCCACCGTCATGTCCGCCTGGCCTTGAATGATCAGCGGCCGCCGGTGGCTGCGTGGGGCCGCTTCGATACGCTTGATCCAGCGGGCCAGCGCGCCGACCCAGGCGGTCGGCAGACGCAGCGGTTGCAGCGGGTCGGCTTGCAGGAACGGCAGGAACGCCGGGTCGTTGGAGTTTTCACTGAAGCGCCGGGCGATGCCTTTGACGAAGGGCTTGAGCAGGTAGTAACTCAGGTGCGACCAACCCCAGGCACGCGGCCGCACCAGCGGCGACAGCAGCACCACCTGGCCTTGCGCCGGGCTGTCTTGTCCCTGGTTGAGCACATGATCGATCACGATCGCCCCGCCGGTACTCTGCCCACACAGGTGCCACGGCTGCGGCAAATCGATGGATTGCGCCTCGACGAACAGCCCCTGCAAGGTGTCCTGGTACTCGGCAAAATCGCGGATGCTCGCGCGCTCGCCGCTGGACAGGCCATGCCCCGGCAGGTCGCAGGCAATCACCGCAAACCCCTGGTCCAGCGCCCACTCGATCACATGCCGATAGAGCCCGGTGTGGTCGTAGAAACCGTGAAACAGAAACAGCGTCGCCTTGGCCTGCTCGGGCCACCAGAACTGACTGACCAGCTCATAACCATCGACTTCGAACCGCCCCAGCCCGGTACGCAGGGTACGGCCCGCAAAGTCCAGGCCGTAGAACAGCTGATAGGCCCGGCCCTCCTCCGACAACGGCTGCGCGCAGGCCAGGGCTTGCAGGCTGGCGCGCAAATGATCGGCATTGAAGGTGGCAGGCATATCGGGATTCCAGCGCGAAACGGACTTTATGGGCCTGCGATATTCTTCTGTCGCGGCAAGCATGGCAAGCTACGCGACCTTCGAGGAAGCTTTCCCATGCGCCCGCACGCCCGCACGACACTGCTTGCCACCCTGCTCGCCCTGCTATGCGCCGGCGTCCTGTGGGCGGCCTATGACTGGTTCCAGGGACGCTACCTGCGGGCCTTCAGTTCGCACACGGCGGTGTTTTCCGGTGACCCCTTGCGCCTTCCCGAGCACCTGGCCGGCCCCGGGGCGATTCGCGTGGTGCACTTCTGGGACCCGGCCTGCCCCTGCAACGTCGGTAATCAACAGCACCTCGCCGAACTGCTCGAGCACTACGGGCCACAAGGCGTGCAGTTCTACGCGGTGCAAAAGCCCGGCAGCCAGGGCCAACTGCCCAGCACCTTGAGCAACCTCAAACCCCTCGAACTCCTCCCAGGCTCCGAGCAAGTCCCCGCCAGCCCCGCCGTAGCGATCTGGGACCGCGGCGGCAAACTGGCGTACTTCGGCCCCTACAGCGAAGGCCTGACCTGCAACTCCAGCAACAGCTTTATCGAGCCGATCCTGCAGGCCCTGAGCGACGATCGTCCGGTGAACGCCATCAACACTTTGGCGGTGGGTTGTTATTGCCCATGGGCCAGTGACGCACCCTAGGGCATTCCGGACTTTTCAAAGTAGTGGCTGCCCGGCGCGCCAGCTCTGTGCTACATGTTGACCGCCCCGACAGGCGGTACCCTGACAAGAACAAGGAGTCACCATGAAACGCGCCCTGAGCTCACTGGCCCTGGTACTCGTGCTGCTGGCCGCCGCAGCCGGCTGGTATGTGTACAGCAAACAACCATCGCGTCAGGGTCAGGTGCAGTTGCAGCACCTGGAGGGCTCCGTGACCGTACGCTACGACGAACGTGGCATCCCGCACTTGCGTGCCGGCAACGAGATCGACCTGTATCGCGCCCTGGGTTATGTCCAGGCCCAGGACCGGCTGTTCCAGATGGAAATCATGCGGCGCCTGTCCCGGGGTGAGTTGGCCGAGGTGCTCGGGCCCAAGCTGCTGGATACCGACAAACTGTTCCGCAGCCTGCGCATTCGCGAGCGTGCCGAGACTTATGTGGCCGCGCTGGATAAGGAATCTGCGGCGTGGAAGGCCCTGCAGGCCTATCTGGACGGGATCAACCAGTATCAGGACACGCACGCCGCGCCCGTGGAGTTCGATGTGCTGGGCATCGCCAAGCGGCCGTTCACCGCCCAGGACAGCGTCAGCGTCGCCGGCTACATGGCCTACAGCTTTGCCGCGGCCTTTCGTACCGAGCCGTTGCTGACCTACGTGCGCGATCAACTGGGCAACGACTACCTGAACATCTTCGACCTCGACTGGCAGCCTAAAGGCGTGCTGGCCCAGCAACACAGCAGCGCACCGGCCCTCAGCAGCGCCGACTGGCAAGACCTCAACGCCATTGCCCGCCTCAGCCAGCAGGCACTGGCCGAGCACGGCCTGCCGCAATTCGAGGGCAGCAATGCCTGGGTAGTTGCCGGCAGTCGCACCAAGAGCGGCAAACCGCTGTTGGCCGGCGACCCGCACATTCGCTTCGCGACGCCTTCGGTGTGGTACGAAGCGCAGCTGTCGGCCCCTGGTTTCGAACTCTATGGGCACCACCAGGCACTGGTGCCGTTTGCCTTCCTTGGCCACAACCTGGACTTCGGCTGGAGCCTGACGATGTTCCAGAACGACGACCTCGACCTGATCGCCGAGAAGGTCAATCCGGACAACGCCAATCAGGTCTGGTACCGCGGCAAGTGGGTCGAACTGATCAACAGCGAGCAACAGATTGCCGTCAAGGGCCAGGCCCCCGTAACCCTGACCCTGCGGCAATCGCCCCACGGCCCGATCATCAACGATGTCCTGGGCGCCAGCGCCGGCAAGACCCCAATCGCGATGTGGTGGGCGTTCCTCGATACCCAGAACCCGATCCTCGAAGGTTTTTACCAACTCAACCGCGCCGATACCCTGGCCAAGGCCCGAGCCGCGTCCGCCAAGGTCCAGGCTCCTGGGTTGAACATCGTCTGGGCCAATGCCAAGGGGGATATCGGCTGGTGGGCAGCCGCGCAACTGCCCAAACGCCCGGCAGGGGTCAAGCCAGGCTTCATTCTTGACGGCAGCAGCAACCAGGCAGACAAGGACGGCTTCTACCCGTTCAGTGCCAACCCGCAGGAAGAGAACCCGACCCGTGGCTACATCGTCTCCGCCAACTTCCAGCCATTGTCACCGACCGGCATGGAGATTCCCGGCTACTACAACCTGGCCGATCGCGGTCAGCAGCTCAATCTGCAACTGAGCGACAAGAACCTCAAGTGGGACCTGGACAACACCCAGGAGCTGCAACTGGGCACCACGACCGCCTACGGTCAACGCCTGCTGGCGCCGTTGCTGCCGGTATTGCGCGAGGTGGTCAGCGACCCGCAGGAACGCCAGTGGCTGGATCAACTGAGCGCCTGGCAAGGCGATTACCCGCTGGAGTCGACTAGCGCCACGCTGTTCAATCAGTTCCTGTTCAACCTGGCCGACGGGGCGCTGCACGATGAACTGGGCGATAGCTTTTTCGACACTCTGCTCACGACCCGGGTGATCGATACCGCCCTGCCCAGGCTTGCGGCCAACCCCGATTCCCCTTGGTGGGACAACCGCGACACCCTGGGTCAGGAAACCCGTGCCGACGTGGTCAAGGCCGCGTGGCACGCCAGCATCGCCCACCTGAAAACCACCCTCGGCGCAGACGCCACGCAATGGCAATGGGGCAAGGCCCACACCCTCACCCACGGCCATCCGCTGGGCACGCAGAAACCCCTGGAGCGGATTTTTAACGTCGGCCCGTTCGAAGCCCCGGGCAGTCACGAGGTGCCGAACAACCTCTCGGCGAAAATCGGCCCGGCGCCTTGGACCGTGATCTATGGCCCGTCGACCCGACGCATCATCGATTTCGCCGACCCGGCCCACGGCCTGACCATCAACCCGATCGGCCAGAGCGGCGTGCCGTTCGATGCGCACTATCAAGACCAGGCCGAGGCGTACATCGAGGGTGTCTACCACCAGGCGCATTTCAGCGAGGAAGAAGTGACCGCCAATACTCGCAGCACCTTGAAGCTATTGCCGGCGCGTTGACGTTGCAGGCACACGGCGGGCAGGCGCAGCCTCTCAAAGCACCGACGAAAAGTTCAGCCGGAACTGCAGCGGCGTCACGCCCAGGCGTCGATTGAACACGCTGCGCATGTGCTGGGCATCGCGAAATCCACACTGGTAAGCGACGGTCTTGAGTGCCGCCCGCGAGCTTTCCAGCATCACCCGGGCGGCGTCCACCCGCGCCTGCTCCACGAACTCGGCCGGGGTCACCCCGGCTTCTCGGGTGAACACCCGGGAGAAATTGCGCGCACTCATGTTCGCCGCCACTGCCAGGTCGACAATGGCCAGGTCGCCCGTAAGGTTCGCCATCACGTAATGCTGGACCCGCGCCACCGGCGAGGTTTCCTCGGCATAGGGCGTGAGGAACGGGCTGAACTGCGACTGCCCGCCCGCGCGCTGGGTAAACACCACCAGGCGCTTGGCCACGCTCAAGGCCACCTGCGGACCGTGGTCCCTGGCCAGCAGGTACAGCGACAGGTCGATCCCGGCCGTGACCCCGGCCGAAGTGAACAGCTCGCCGTCCTCGACATACAACCGGTCGGCCTCGACGCGGGTAGTCGGGCACAGTGCCGCCAACGCCGCGGCATCGCCCCAATGGGTGGTGACCGTCCTGCCGTCGAGCAATCCCGCGCGGGCCAGCAGGAAGGCGCCGTTGCAGATCGAGCCAAAGCGCCGGGCCCGGGCGCTGGCATCGCGCAGCCAATGGTCGAACGCCGGACCAAAATCGACAAAGGGCAATTGCGGCCCACCGGCCACCAGCAGCAAATCGTAGGCCTGCAGCGCCGCGCTGAAGTGCTGGTGAGCCTGCAGGGTCAGGCCGTTGGAACATGGCAGCAGACCCTGTTCGACGCCGATCACCTGTAACTGGTAATGCTCCTCGGGCTCGAGAAAGCGGTTGGCCTCGGAAAACACATCCATGGGGCCGGTCACGTCCAGCGCCTGGACGCCGGAGAACACCACGATGGCAACGGTTTTACTCATGGTTCGAAACGCCTCTCATGGCATAGATTGCAACGCTCGCGATGTGCGTGAGGACGCCGCGTTCACCCCGACAGCCGAGGTCATCGTTGACGTCCATCGCGAGCAAGCCGCAAGCGGGCACTCGCTCCTACAGGGTCTGCATGCACCGTAGCCAATCCAGGCCCAACAAGCGAGGCTGGCGCGATATGCATGCTCATTGGCCGGGATTGCAGCCATGGATCGATTGTCCGGTTTCAGGGGGGCGAACAGACTGGTGACCTCAGCGCCGCCATGGCGCTCACCATGAGGAAACTCCCATGAGCACCACCATTGCCGGCATCAAGATTCCTGACAGCGCATTGGCCAAAGCCACCACCGAGTACATCCGCGACATCGAGTCCGACCTGCTGTACCACCACTCACGCCGGGTATTCCTGTTCGGTGCCTTGAGCGGCGAACGCCAGCAGTTGGCCTACGATCCGCAGTTGCTGTACGTCGGCGCGATGTTCCATGACCTCGGCCTGGTGGCTGGGTATCGCAGTGACGATGAGCGCTTTGAAGTCGACGGCGCCAACGCCGCAGCGGCCTTTCTCAAACCCTATGGCTTGAGCGATGACGACATCGAGCAGGTCTGGCTGTCGATCGCCCTGCACACCACCCCCGGCGTACCCAAACACCTGCGCCCGACCGTCGCACTGGTGACCGCCGGAGTCGAGATGGACGTGCTGGGCCTGGACTACGCGGCCTTTACCAGCACGCAGCGCAGCGCGGTGGTGCATGCCCACCCACGGGGTGAAGGGTTCAAGGAGTGCATCATCTGCGCCTTTGCCGACGGCTTGCGCCATCGTCCTCAGACGACCTTCGGCAACGTCAAGACGGATGTGCTGGTGGATCAGGAGCCGGGGTTCCAGCCGATGAACTTCGTCCAGGTCATCCGCCAATCCCCTTGGGTCTCGTAAACAACGGTGGGTGTATGCGGGATCCGTGAGCAGCAAAAACTACTGAGGGTGTGCAGGAAATGTGAGCACCAAAAACCACTGTGGGAGCGGGCTTGCCCGCGATGGTCGTCAACGATGACGCGCCAAGCCAGGCTAAGCGCGGTGTCCTGACGTCCTTCGCGAGCAGGCTCGCTCCCACAGGGTTGATGGGTGTATGCGGGATCCGCGAGCAACCTGAATCACGCTGAGGCGGGGTAGAGAGGTTGACCACAGGATTGTGGTCAACCCTCCCGAATCAAGCCGCTTCCGGCGCCTGGGCCCGACGTGCGTCCGGCTGTTTCCAGGAGTCGGCAGCACTTTCTTCGATGGCCTGCTGGATCGCCCGCTTGCGGTTTTCTTCGGCGCGGCGGCTGAAGAACCAGACCAGGAACGTGACGATCGACACCGCCAACAGGATCAGGCTGGCCACGGCGTTGATCTCCGGTTTGACCCCCAGGCGCACCGCCGAGAACACTTCCATCGGCAGGGTGGTGGAACCCGGGCCCGAGACGAAGCTGGCCAATACCAGGTCGTCCAGCGACAGGGCAAACGACATCATGCCGCCCGCTGCCAGCGAAGGCGCAATCATCGGGATGGTGATCAGGAAGAACACCTTCCATGGCCGCGCGCCCAGGTCCATGGCTGCCTCTTCGATCGACAGGTCCAGCTCACGCAGGCGTGCCGACACCACCACCGCCACATAGGCGGCACAGAACGTGGTGTGGGCGATCCAGATGGTGACGATGCCCCGCTCCTGGGGCCAGCCAATCATCTGCGCCATGGCCACGAACAGCAGCAACAGCGACAGACCGGTGATCACTTCCGGCATCACCAACGGCGCGGTGACCAGGCCGCCGAACAGCGTACGGCCCTTGAAGTGGGTGATCCGGGTCAGCACGAATGCCGCCAGGGTCCCCAGCGCCACCGCGGCAATCGCGGTGTAGCAGGCGATTTCCAGCGAGCGCACCACTGAGCCCATCAGTTGGCTGTTATCCAGCAGGCCGACATACCACTTGATCGACCAGCCGCCCCACACCGTCACCAGTTTCGAGGCGTTGAACGAGTAGATCACCAGGATCAGCATCGGCAGGTAGATGAACAACAGACCCACTACCAGCATCAGGCTGGAGAAACGGAAGCGCTTCATTCTTTACCCTCCATTTCCTTGGCCTGACTACGGTTGAACAGGATGATCGGCACAATCAGGATCGCCAGCATCACCACCGCCAGGGCGGACGCCACCGGCCAGTCACGGTTATTGAAGAACTCTTGCCAGAGCACTTTACCGATCATCAGGGTTTCCGGACCGCCCAGCAGTTCCGGGATCACGAACTCACCCACCACCGGGATGAACACCAGCATGCAGCCGGCGATGATGCCGTTCTTCGACAGCGGAATGGTGATTTTCCAGAAGCTGTTGAAGGTGCTCGAACCCAGGTCGGACGCAGCTTCCAGCAGGCTGGTGTCGTGTTTTACCAGGTTGGCGTAGAGCGGCAGGATCATGAACGGCAGGTAGGAATAGACCACGCCGATATAGACCGCCAGGTTGGTGTTGAGGATCTGCAGCGGCTCATCGATAAAGCCCATGCTCATCAGGAAGCCGTTGAGCAGGCCGTTGTTGCTGAGGATGCCCATCCACGCATACACGCGGATCAGGATCGCGGTCCAGGTCGGCATCATGATCAGCAGTACCAGGACGGTCTGCATTTCCTTGCGCGCACTGGCGATGGCGTAGGCCATCGGGTAGCCGATCAACAGGCACAAAATGGTGCTGATCAGCGCCATCTTCAACGAACCGAGGTAAGCGGCAATGTACAGCTCATCCTCGCTGAGCATCGCGTAGTTGCCCAGGTTGAGCAGCACCTGCAGCTTCTGCTCAACGAAGCTGTAGATCTCGGTGTACGGAGGAATGGCCACGTCTGCTTCGGCGAAGCTGATCTTCAACACGATGAAGAACGGCAACATGAAAAACAGGAACAGCCACAGGAAAGGAACGCCGATGACCAACTGGCGGCCACCGGGAATTATTCGACTGAGTCGACGCTTGAGTTTTCGCATGTTCATGAGCGCAGTACCACGCCGCTGTCGTCTTCCCACCAGACGTAGACCTGGTCACCCCAGGTCGGACGCTGGCCCCGGCGTTCGGCGTTGGCCACGAACGATTGCACCAGCTTGCCGCTCGGCAATTCGACGTAGAACACCGAGTGCCCGCCCAGGTAGGCGATGTCGTGGACTTTGCCGCTCGACCAGTTGTGCTCGCAGGTCGGCATATCGGCAGTGACCAGCAGTTTTTCCGGACGAATCGCGTAGGTCACCGACTTGTCTTGCACCGAGGTGCTGATGCCGTGGCCGACGTAGATGTTGCGGTCCAGGTCCTTGCAGGTGATCAGTGCATGGCCCTCGGCGTCGTCCACCACTTCACCTTCGAAGATGTTGACGTTGCCGATGAATTCACAAACCAGGCGGCTGGTCGGGGTTTCGTAGATGTCGATCGGGCTGCCGATCTGGGCAATCCAGCCCAGGTGCATGATCGCGATGCGCTCGGCCATGGTCATGGCCTCTTCCTGGTCGTGGGTCACCATGACGCAGGTCACGCCGACGCGCTCGATGATCTCCACCAACTCCAGTTGCATCTGCGAACGCAGTTTCTTGTCGAGGGCGCCCATCGGTTCGTCGAGCAGCAGCAGTTTCGGCCGCTTGGCCAGGGAGCGGGCCAAGGCGACACGCTGGCGCTGGCCACCGGAGAGCTGGTGCGGCTTGCGCTTGGCGTACTGGCTCATCTGCACCAGCTTGAGCATCTCGGCCACCCGGGCGTCGACTTCGGCGGCCGGGATCTTGTCCTGCTTGAGGCCGAAGGCGATGTTCTGTGCCACGGTCATGTGCGGGAACAGCGCGTAGGACTGGAACATCATGTTGATCGGCCGCTCGTACGGCGGCATATCGGTGATGTCCACGCCGTCGAGGAAAATCCGCCCCTCAGTCGGCCGCTCGAAACCGGCGAGCATGCGCAGCAAGGTCGATTTGCCCGAACCCGAACCGCCGAGCAAGGCGAAGATTTCGCCTTTCTTGATTTCCAGGGACACATCGTCCACGGCAATCGTCTCGTCGAACTTCTTCGTGACCCGGTCGATTTTGACCAGCACCTGTTTAGGTGTCTGGTCGCCCTCGAGGGCTTTCTTGTAGGCGCCGGAGGCAACTGCCATTTACGAAACTCCCAACAAAAAGAGTGCGGTTCGCCCAATACGGGCGAACCCTTGGATAGTTTGAGCCTTTGTCACTATTTACCCGACTTGACCTTGGTCCAGCTGCGGGTCATCAAACGTTGAATGTTCGGTGGCAGCTCGATCGACACGTAGGTCTTGTCGAGGACCGCCTGGGGTGGATACACCGACTCGTCTTCGCGGATCGACTGTTCCATCAACTTGTCCGACCCCGGGTTCGGGTTGGCATAGCCCACGTAATCGCTGACCTGGGCAATCACCTCAGGCTTGAGCAAGTAGTTGATGAAGGCATGGGCTTCTTTGACGTTGGACGAATCCTTGGGAATCGCCAGCATGTCGAACCACAGGGCACCGCCCTCTTTCGGGATCGAGTAGGCGATGTTCACGCCTTTGCCGGCCTCTGCAGCCCGGGCCTTGGCCTGGAACATGTCGCCAGAGAACCCGATGGCCACGCAGATGTCGCCGTTGGCCAGGTCCGCGATGTATTTGGAGGAGTGGAAGTACGTCACGTAAGGCCGCACCGCAAGCAACTTGGCTTCGGCCTTCTTGTAATCGGCAGGGTTGGTGCTATTGGCATCCAGGCCCATGTAGTTGAGGACCGTGGGCATCATTTCATCGGCGGAGTCGAGGAACGCAACGCCACAGCTTTGCAGTTTCTTGATGTTTTGGGGCTCGAATACCGCTGCCCAGGAATCGATCTTGTCGACCCCCAGTACCGCCTTGATCTTGTCGACGTTGTAACCGATGCCGTTGGTGCCCCACAGGTACGGCACGGCGTACAAGTTGCCCGGGTCGTTCTGTTCCAGGCGCTTGAGCAGCACCGGGTCGAGGTTGGCGTAGTTGGGCAGTTGCGACTTGTCGAGCTTCTGGAAAGCCCCGGCCTTGATCTGCTTGCCCAGGAAGTGGTTGGACGGCACTACCACGTCATAACCTGTGCGGCCGGCCAGCAACTTGCCTTCCAGGGTTTCGTTGGAATCAAACACGTCATACACCGGCTTGATGCCCGTGGCTTTTTCGAAGTCCGCCAGGGTCGATTCGCCGATGTAGTCCGACCAGTTATAAATATGCACGGTGGGGGCGGCTTGCACACTGGCTGCGAGTGTCAGACCGGCGCCAATCAGCATGGTTTTACGAAACAAAGAAATAGGCAAGTGGAGGTCCTCTGAAATAGTTGGGCCCAAGTTGCCCAGCGTTACATGACAGCCATGGCTGCCTGGCAACAAAACCGGCGCGCAACTTACCCTCGATAAACCGATCCAGCAAAACTTTTATGCAGATACACCTGTGGGAGCGAGCCTGCTCGCGATGGTCGTCAACGATAACGATGGGTTCCTGACACCCCGCGGCGCTCTCAGGTTCATCGCGAGCAAACCGCAAGCGGGCACCCGCTCCTACAAGGGTTCTACTTGTTATTTACCCGATTTGATCTTGGTCCAGCTGCGGGTCATGATCCGCTGGGTCGCAGCCGGCAAGTCGGCAATCGCGTACAGCTTGGCCAGGACGTCCGCCGGTGGATAAACACCCGGGTCGCCGGTGATGTCTTTATCGACCAGTGGGGTTGCAGCGGCGTTACCGTTCGGGAAGCGTACGGCGTTGGTAATCTCGGCCATGATTTCCGGCTTCTGCAGGAAGGTCATGAACTTGTAGGCGCCTTCGACGTTCTCGGCATCTTTAGGGATGGCGACCATGTCGTAGAAGCTGCCTGCACCTTCTTTGGGAATGTTGTAGCTGACCTTGACCTTGTCACCGGCTTCACTGGCGCGGGTCTTGGCCTGGTAGATGTCGCCCGAGTAACCGATAGCCACGCAGATGTTGCCGTTGGCCAGGTCGGAAATGTACTTGGAGGAGTGGAAGTAGCCGATCGAAGGACGCACTTTGAGGAACAGCGCTTCAGCTTCGGCCAGTTGTTTTTTATCCTGGCTGTCGGTTGGGTAACCCAGGTAGTGCAGTGCCACCGGAATCATCTCGGTTGGCGAATCCAGGACGCTGATCCCGCATGCTTTGAGCTTGGCGGCGTTTTCCGGCTTGAAGATCAAGTCCCAGGAGTTGGTCGGTGCGTCGTCACCCAGTGCAGCCTTGACCTTCTCGGCGTTAAAGCCGATGCCGATCGAGCCCCACATGTACGGGAAGGCGTGCTCGTTACCCGGGTCGCTGACCGAAACGGCCTTGAGCAAGTCGGTATTGAGGTTTTTCCAGTTCGGCAGCTTGGACTTGTCCAACTTCTGGTAGACACCGGCCTTGATTTGCTTGGCCAGGAAGTTGTTCGACGGCACGACGATGTCGTAGCCGGATTTGCCTGCCAGCAACTTGGCTTCCAGGGTTTCGTTACTGTCGAAGACGTCGTAGACAACCTTGATGCCCGACTCCGCCTCGAACTTCTTGACGGTGTCCGGCGCAATGTAGTCGGACCAGTTGTAAACGTGCAGTACTTTGTCATCTGCCTGAACCGCGCCCGCCATCACGCCCATCAGGGACATGGCAAGGAGTGTCTTGCCTGCGAGCTTTTTACCGAGTGCCTTCATGCGTAATGCTCCAAATTTTTCTTTTTTGAACCACCTGTTCCGCGCCGAACCCGGGCGACTGGAACCGTGGCTAGTCTGGCAACATCCATGGCGGTCTTTCAAGGAAAGGCCAAGCTTTCTGACCGCTCTGAGCGAAAGTTCATACAACTCCCGCTCAGAGCCTAGCACTTAGCCCTGCAACACACTCAGGGTCAGGTCCAGGCACTTGCGTGCCTTGGCCACCAGCTCATCGATTTCTGCCGGTGTGATCACCAGCGGCGGAGCGATGATCATGGTGTCGCCCACTGCGCGCATGATCAGCCCGTTGTCGAAGCAGAACTGCCGGCAGATCATGCCCACACCCTTGCCTTCGTAACGTTTGCGCGTGGCCTTGTCCTGAACCAGTTCGATTGCCCCCAACAGCCCTACTCCGCGAACTTCGCCCACCAAAGGGTGGTCGTTCAGCTCACGCAGACGCTTTTGCAAATACGGTGCCGTTTCTGCGTGGACGCGCTCGATAATTTTTTCGTCGCGCATGATGCGGATGTTTTCCAGGGCCACTGCTGCTGCCACCGGGTGACCGGAGTAAGTAAAGCCGTGGTTGAAATCACCGCCCTCGTTGAGTACCTCGACCACGCTGTCACGCACGATCAGGCCACCCATCGGGATGTAGCCTGAGGTCAGGCCCTTGGCGATGGTCATCATGTCGGGCTTGAGGTCGTAGAAATCGCTACCGAACCACTCACCGGTACGGCCGAAACCACAAATCACCTCATCGGCGACGAACAGGATGTCGTACTTGGCGAGGATTTCCTTGATGCGCGGCCAGTAGCTTTCAGGCGGCACGATCACACCGCCGGCGCCCTGGATCGGCTCGGCAATAAAGGCGCCGACGTTGTCGACACCGACTTCGAGAATCTTTTCTTCCAACTGGTTGGCAGCCCAGATCCCGAATTCTTCCGGGGTCATGTCGCCACCTTCACCGAACCAGTAGGGTTGCGGAATGTGCACGATGCCCGGGATCGGCAAGTCGCCCTGTTCGTGCATATAGGTCATGCCGCCCAGGCTGGCGCCGGCCACGGTCGAACCGTGGTAGCCGTTTTTGCGGCTGATGATGACTTTCTTGTTCGGCTGGCCCTTGATCGCCCAGTAGTGGCGAACCATACGCAGCATGGTGTCGTTGCCTTCGGAGCCGGAACCGGTGAAGAACACGTGGTTCATGCCTTGCGGGGCAATGTCGGCAATCGCCTTGGCCAGTTCCAGCACCGGTGGGTGAGCGGTCTGGAAGAACAGGTTGTAGTACGGCAGCTCGCGCATCTGTTTGCTGGCGGCGTCCGCCAGTTCGTCGCGACCGTAGCCGATCGCCACGCACCACAGGCCGGCCATGCCGTCGAGGATCTTGTTGCCTTCGCTGTCCCACAGGTAAACGCCCTTGGCGCTGGTGATGATGCGCGGGCCTTTTTCCTTGAGCTGCTTGAAGTCACTGAACGGCGCCAGGTGATGGTCGTTGCTCAGGCTTTGCCATTCACGGGTTTGCGGGTTGTTGCTAGTCATAAAGCGCTCCTTCCTAGTGAGGTGAGGGTGCGGCTGGTGGGCCGCACCCGGCGTGTCAGACGGCGAATAGCAGGAATTCCCGTTCCCACGAACTGATCACGCGCTTGAAGTTTTCATGCTCGGCCCGCTTGACCGCGACGTAGCCAGTGATGAAGTTGTGACCCAGGTATTTCTCGATGGTCTTGCTGTTTTCCATACGCTCCAGGGCGTCTTCGATGGTCAACGGCAGACGCAGGTTGCGTCGCTCGTAACCACGTCCAACTACCGGGGCGCTTGGGTTGAGGCCTTCGACCATGCCGATGTAGCCGCACAACAGGCTCGCGGCAATCGCCAGGTACGGGTTGGCGTCGGCGCCCGGCAGGCGGTTTTCCACCCGACGGTTCTGTGGCCCCGCATCCGGAACCCGCAGGCCCACGGTGCGGTTCTCTTCGCCCCATTCCACGTTGACCGGTGCCGAGGTGTCCGGCAGGAAGCGGCGGAACGAGTTGACGTTGGGGGCGAACAGCGGCAGCAGTTCAGGGATGAACTTCTGCAGGCCACCAATGTGATTGAGGAACAGCTGGCTCATGGTCCCGTCTTCATTGGAGAAGACGTTCTTGCCAGTCTCGATGTCGATGATGCTCTGGTGCAGGTGCATGGCGCTGCCCGGTTCGCCCGTCATCGGCTTGGCCATGAACGTTGCTGCCACGTCGTGCTTGAGCGCGGCTTCGCGCATGGTGCGCTTGAACACCAGAATCTGGTCGGCCAGGGACAGTGCGTCACCGTGACGGAAGTTGATTTCCATCTGCGCCGTACCGTCCTCGTGGATCAGCGTGTCCAGGTCCAGCTCCTGCAGTTCGCACCAGTCGTAGACGTCTTCGAACAACGGGTCGAATTCGTTGGCCGCTTCAATGGAGAACGACTGGCGACCGATCTCCGGACGCCCGGAACGGCCGATCGGCGGTTGCAGCGGATAGTCCGGGTCGTCGCTGCGCTTGGTCAGGTAAAACTCCATTTCCGGCGCCACGATCGGCTGCCAGCCCTTGTCGGCATAGAGTTTGAGGACCTTCTTGAGCACGTTGCGCGGCGACAGCTCGATCGGGTTGCCCTGCTTGTCGTAGGTGTCGTGGATCACCTGGGCGGTCGGCTCGATGGCCCAGGGCACGAGGAACACTGCGTTCTGGTCGGGACGGCAGATCATGTCGATGTCGGCCGGGTCGAGCAGCTCGTAATAGATGTCGTCTTCGACATAGTCGCCCGTCACTGTTTGCAGCAGCACACTCTCGGGCAGGCGCATGCCTTTTTCGGCAATGAACTTGTTGGTCGGCGAAATCTTGCCGCGGGTGATCCCGGTCAAGTCGGCGATCATGCATTCGACTTCTGTGATCTTGTGGTCTTTCAACCAATCGGTGAGCTGGTCGAGGTTGTTACTCATAAATGCCTCTGGGCTGAGTGTCCTGACTTCATTAAGAGTCAGGCGATGTTTGACGCATCCGCGTCGCGTTGTCGTGTCTGGGCCATGGCCAAGCCATGCGGGTTAAAGCTTACCTGCCATTGGGGCCTGGTTTGCACACTTGCAGCAAAAGCCGTGCGTGCAGGAACACCAACGCCGGCGCGAATCAATGGGCAGGGAGTGGCAACGCGTGCAGAATCATGAGCAGTTCCCGGCGTACTCGCAGGACCGCTATAGTGAACAGGATCTATATTGGAAGAAGTGCCACTAAAGAGAGGGGCTTCCACAACGTCCAGAATATCGGACGGGGATAGCTGCTCCGGCAACGCCGGCAGGCCCTTGGCCGCCGCGCGGACGGACGTGTCGCCACTGATGTGGCACGCATGCAGACCGATCTGCCTGGAGCAGGTGGTCACGCCGATTGACGGCAGGCGAGACATGAAGCACCCCGGTATTATTGCTGTTATGGGTTTGATTCGAGCTTAGCCTTGTTCATTTTTTTACACAACACCCCCGTAAAAAATACAACACGGCCCGCTCAAGCCTGCGGGCGGCAACGAAGGGAAAGGGATCAAAACGCCCCAAACTGCCTCAAAAATGCCCTTCGAGCGCTTTTTTAGGGCAAAAAAGGCCTCGCTTGACTTCGGCATGCCGTTCGGGTTGACTGGAATCTGAAAAGATCAATGATTGATATTTTTAACAACAAAGGTGTTGCATCATGTCGGTACCCCCGCGTGCCGTTCAGCTTAACGAAGCGAACGCGTTCCTTAAGGAACATCCTGAGGTTCTGTACGTTGACCTTCTGATTGCGGATATGAATGGTGTGGTGCGCGGCAAGCGCATCGAACGCACCAGTCTCCACAAGGTTTACGAGAAAGGCATCAACCTGCCGGCCTCTCTATTTGCTCTGGATATCAATGGTTCGACGGTGGAAAGCACCGGCCTGGGCCTGGACATCGGCGATGCTGACCGAATCTGCTATCCAATCCCCGACACCCTGTGCAATGAGCCTTGGCAAAAGCGCCCTACCGCGCAACTGTTGATGACCATGCACGAACTCGAAGGTGAGCCATTCTTCGCCGACCCGCGTGAAGTACTGGCCAATGTAGTGCGCAAGTTTGACGAAATGGGCCTGACTATCTGCGCCGCCTTCGAACTGGAGTTCTACCTGATCGACCAGGAGAACGTGAACGGTCGTCCGCAACCCCCTCGCTCGCCGGTTTCCGGCAAACGCCCGCACTCGACACAGGTCTACCTGATCGACGACCTCGACGAATACGTCGACTGCCTCCAGGACATCCTGGAAGGTGCGAAGGAGCAAGGCATCCCGGCTGACGCCATCGTCAAGGAAAGTGCTCCGGCGCAGTTCGAAGTCAACCTGCACCACGTTGCCGACCCGATCAAGGCCTGCGACTACGCGGTACTGCTCAAGCGTCTGATCAAGAACATCGCCTACGACCATGAGATGGACACCACCTTCATGGCCAAGCCTTACCCAGGCCAGGCGGGTAACGGTCTGCACGTCCACATCTCGATCCTTGATAAAGACGGCAAGAATATTTTTGCCAGTGAGGATCCCGAGCAGAACGCCGCACTGCGTCACGCGATCGGCGGTGTGCTCGAGACCCTACCGGCGCAGATGGCCTTCCTCTGCCCGAACGTCAACTCCTACCGTCGTTTCGGCGCACAGTTCTACGTGCCGAACTCGCCGTGCTGGGGCCTGGACAACCGCACCGTGGCGATTCGTGTGCCAACCGGTTCCTCCGATGCCGTGCGCATCGAACACCGCGTGGCCGGCGCCGATGCCAACCCGTACCTGCTGATGGCTTCGGTCCTGGCAGGCGTGCACCACGGCCTGGTCAACAAGATCGAGCCTGGCGCACCGGTGGAAGGCAACAGCTACGAGCAGAACGAGCAAAGCCTGCCGAACAACCTGCGCGATGCATTGCGCGAGCTGGACGACAGCGAAGTCATGGCCAGGTACATCGATCCGAAATACATCGATATCTTCGTGGCCTGTAAAGAGAGCGAGCTGGAGGAATTCGAACACTCCATCTCCGACCTCGAGTACAACTGGTACCTGCATACCGTGTAAGCGGTTGCGGTAAAAAAAACGCCATCGTGCCTAATTGGCCGATGGCGTTTTTTTATGGCCGCCTCTGGCGAATAGTCGGAGCGCCGCCATCGCGAGCAAGCTCGCTCCCACAGGGCCTTGTTTAGCACCCGGATACTGCGTGCGTAGCAGATCCTTGCTCGCGATGGCGGCCGACGAGACAACACACAACCCGACTCGTACAATGCCCCCTGCCCTGCAGGAGACTTCAATGACCCGGCCCGCCACTCTTCGTAAACCCCGTGCCCGCAGCCAGGCGCGAATCGATTCGATCCTCGATGCCGCCCGCACACTGCTGGCCGCCGAAGGCGTGGCCAGTTTGTCGATCTACAGTGTCGCCGAGCGCGCGGAGATCCCGCCCTCCTCCGTCTACCATTTCTTCGCCAGCGTCCCGGCCTTGCTCGAAGCCCTGACGGCCGACGTCCACGCCGCGTTCCGCGCCTGCCTGCAAGCACCTATCGACCATGACACCCTCAGTGGCTGGCGTGACCTGTCGCGGCTGGTCGAGCAACGCATGCTGCAGATCTACAGCGAAGACGCCGCCGCCCGCCAGTTGATCCTGGCCCAGCACGGGCTCACCGAAGTCACCCAGGCCGACCGCCAGCACGACCTCGAACTGGGCGACCTGATGCACACCCTCTTCGACCAGCACTTTGCACTGCCAGCGCTGCCCACCGACGTCGACGTGTTTGCCCTGGCCATGGAGCTGGGTGATCGGGTGTATGCGCGCTCGGTGCAGCAGCATGGGCAGATCACCCCGCGCATGGCGGAGGAAGGGATGCGGGTGTTTGATGCGTACCTGGGGTTGTATCTGCCGCCTTACCTGCCTAAACGCGCTGGTAATCCCCCAGCAAGCCCATAAAAAAACCCCGAAGGGCTCACACCCTTCGGGGTTGTTCGTAGCGCACGGCTTACAACTTGGCGATCGAGACCTCGGTGGACTTTACGAAGGCGATCACTTCGCTGCCGATCACCAGTTCCAGCTCCTTGACCGAGCGGGTGGTGATCACCGAGGTGACGATACCGGAAGCGGTTTGCACGTCGATTTCCGACAACACATCGCCTTCGACGATTTCCTTGATGGTGCCTTTGAACTGGTTGCGAACGTTGATGGCTTTGATAGTCATGAGGGTGATTCCTGTCGTGGGAAGAACGATGAGTTATTGAGCCCAGCGCAATTGCGTGGGCAAGGGTGAAACAGGTTCCGGCTCGGGCGGTACGCCCGGCAGGGCCAACACTCGGTTGAGCACTTCGGTTTCCAGCGCTGCCAGTCGATGTGAACCGCGAACCCGAGGGCGCGGTAACTCGACGTGCAGGTCCAGGCCAATCTCGCCCTCCTCGATCAGCAGCACCCGGTCGGCAATCGCCACGGCTTCGCTGACATCGTGGGTCACCAGCAACACGGTAAAACCATGCTGCTGCCACAGGCGCTCAATCAGTTGCTGCATTTCAATCCGGGTCAGGGCGTCCAGGGCACCCAGCGGCTCATCGAGCAACAGCAGGCGCGGCTGGTGGATCAGTGCCCGGGCCAGGGCCACCCGTTGTTTCTGCCCGCCGGACAATGCCGCCGGCCACTCATCGGCGCGGTCGGCCAGGCCCACCGCCTCCAGGGCATCCAGGGCCTGCTGGCGCCAGTTGCCCTTGAGGCCGAGACCGACGTTGTCGATGACCTTTTTCCAGGGCAGCAAACGCGCCTCCTGGAACATCAGCCGGGTGTCCTCCCGGGCCTCGCTGAGCGCTGCCGAGCCCGCCAGCAATTGTCCGTCCGTTGGCTGGTCGAGGCCGGCGAGCAAGCGCAGCAAGGTGCTTTTGCCGCAGCCGCTACGACCGACCACCGCGACGAACTGACCGGCCGGAATATGCAGGTCGATGTCGCGCAGCACTTGCCGCGCACCAAAGGTCTTTTGCAGCTTGCGCACCACCAGGGGAATCCCGCGCAGCAGGCGCGGCGGTTGTTGAGCCGTCATGCTGCATCTCCCTTGGCCACTTGATAGGCCGGATGCCAGCGCAGCCACACCCGTTCCAGGCCTCGGGCCGCGAGGTCGGCCAATTTGCCGAGTACCGCATAGAGCACAATCGCCAGCACCACCACGTCGGTCTGCAGGAACTCCCGGGCATTCATCGCCAGGTAGCCAATGCCGGAGCTGGCCGAGATGGTTTCGGCCACGATCAGCGTCAACCACATGAAGCCCAGGGCAAAACGCACCCCCACCAGAATCGACGGCAACGCACCCGGCAGAATCACCTGGCGAAACAGGCTGAAACCGCTCAAGCCATAGCTGCGCGCCATTTCCACCAGCGCCGGGTCGACGTTACGAATGCCGTGGTAGGTATTGAGGTAGATCGGGAACAACGTGCCCAAGGCCACCAGGAAAATCTTCGCCGACTCGTCGATGCCGAACCACAGGATCACCAGCGGAATCAGCGCCAGATGCGGCACGTTGCGGATCATCTGCACCGAACTGTCGAGCAGGCGTTCACCCCACTTTGACAGGCCGGTGATGAAACCCAGCACCAGGCCGATGCCGCCGCCGATGACAAATCCGAGGCCAGCACGCCAGCCGCTGATGGCCAGGTGTTTCCAGATTTCGCCGCTTTGCACCAGGCTCACGCCCGCCTCGATCACCGCGATCGGAGCCGGCAGAATCCGCGTCGACAACCAGCCCGCCGACACCGACAACTGCCACACCGCCAGCAACAGCACCGGCAGGGCCCAGGGCGCGAGACTGTGGATAAGGGTTTGCTTCTTCATGGCGCGCCTCAGCTCTGGGACGCGGCTTTGGGAAGAATGTCGTTGGCGACCATTTCACCGAACGGACTGACGTAACCGCCCGTTTTTGGCAACTCGGGACGTTCGATGTCGAGGTGCGGGAACAGCAGTTCGGCCACCCGGTACGACTCTTCCAGGTGTGGATAACCGGAGAAGATGAAGGTGTCGATGCCCAGGTCCGCGTACTCCTTGACCCGTGCCGCCACGGTCGGGCCATCGCCGACCAGCGCCGTGCCGGCACCACCACGGACCAGGCCGACACCGGCCCACAGGTTCGGGCTGACTTCCAGGTTGTCGCGGCTGCCACCATGCAGCGCAGCCATGCGTTGCTGGCCCACCGAGTCAAAGCGCGCCAACGATGCCTGCGCCCGGGCAATAGTGTCGTCATCCAGATGGGAAATCAGCCGGTCCGCGGCCTGCCAGGCTTCGTCATTGGTTTCGCGCACGATCACGTGCAGGCGAATGCCGAAGCGTACGGTACGGCCCAGCTTGGCTGCCTTCTCCCGCACTTGCGCGATTTTCTCGGCAACCGCGGCCGGTGGCTCGCCCCAGGTCAAGACCATTTCGACCTGCTCGGCCGCCAGATCCTGCGCCGCTTCAGAAGAGCCGCCGAAGTACAGCGGTGGACGTGGTTGCTGGATCGGCGGATAGAGCAATTTGGCGCCTTTGACGCTGATGTGTTGTCCGTCGTAATCGACGGTTTCGCCTTCCAGCACGCGGCGCCAGATCCGGGTGAATTCCACGGAGGCCTGATAACGCTCTTCGTGACTGAGGAACAAGCCATCGCCCGCCAACTCTTCCGGGTCACCGCCGGTCACCAGGTTGAACAGCGCCCGGCCCCCGGACAAGCGATCCAGGGTCGCCGCCTGACGCGCCGCCACCGTCGGCGAAATGATCCCTGGGCGCAGGGCGACCAGGAACTTCAGGCGCTGGGTCACCGGGATCAGCGAGGCCGCCACCAGCCACGAGTCTTCGCAGGAGCGTCCGGTAGGGATCAACACCCCGCCGAAACCCAGGCGATCCGCCGCCTGGGCGACTTGTTGCAGGTAGCCATGGTCAACGGCGCGCGCGCCTTCGGCGGTGCCAAGGTAATGGCCGTCGCCGTGGGTAGGCAGGAACCAGAAAATATTAAGGCTCATGGAGTGGTCTCCTTGGAAAGTCGGGTTACTGGGTTTTGGCAACGGTCGCCGGCGGCGTCCAGATCACGTCTTTGATGCTCAAGGGTTTAGGGATCAACTTGAGCTGGTAGAAGCTGTCGGCGATTTTCTGCTGTGCCGCGACCACTTCCGGAGTCAGGAAGTGCGCACCGTAGCCTTGGCGTTTCACCGAGGTCAGGGTGATGTCGGCGGGTAGGCCGAGCAGTGGCGCCACCTGCTTGGTCACATCCTCGGGGTTGGCCTGGGACCACTCACCGACAGCACGGACTTCATCCACCAGCGTCTTGATCACGGCCGGGTGCTGCTCGGCGTAAGGCTTGGTGGCCAGGTAGAACTGATGGTTGTCGACGATGCCTTTGCCATCACGCAGGGTGCGTGCCTGCAGTTGCTGTTCGGCGGCAGCCTGGTACGGGTCCCAGATCACCCAGGCGTCGACGCTGCCACGCTCGAATGCCGCACGGGCATCGGCTGGGGGCAGGAATACGGTCTGGATGTCGCTGTATTTGAGGCCGGCGTCTTCCAGGGCGCGCACCAGCAGGTAGTGCACGTTGGAGCCCTTGTTGAGCACGACTTTCTTGCCCTTGAGGTCCTGTACCGATTTGATCGCCGAGTCCTTCGGCACCAGGATCGCTTCACTGTGGGGAGCGGGCGGCTCGTAGGCGACATAGAGCAGATCGGCACCGGCGGCCTGGGCGAACACTGGCGGGGTTTCGCCGGTCACGCCGAAGTCGATGGAGCCGACGTTCAAGCCTTCGAGCAGTTGCGGGCCACCGGGGAATTCGGTCCATTGCACGTCGACGCCTTGGGCGGCGAGGCTTTTCTCCAGGGTGCCCTTGGCTTTGAGCAGCACCAGGGTGCCGTATTTCTGATAGCCGATACGTAACGTCTCGGCCTGAGCTTGAGTAATGGCGCCGAAGGACACAGCCGCAGCAAACAGAGCGACCAGACCGCGACGCAAAATGACAGGGCGCATGGCGCTCTCCTTTTTGCAGTGGGGTTGTGGCTGCACCTGCTTGCCCGTTAGCGGGCGAGTAAGGCCAGTACTTCAAACTTCGGGTAGGGCTCAAATGCTCCAGCGAGCACTCAACAAACGTTCATTCAACAGGTGTGGATCGAGCGGCTTCGGACGGCGGGCCATGGCGCTGAAAAACTGCTCCAGGGCCTCGTTCAACCGTTGCTCCAGCTCCGGTGCCAACTTCGCCTGGGCACTGCCTTCGCCATAGGCGATCTGGTTGTCTTCGGCAAAGATGCCATGCAGCATTTCCTGGGCCTTGAGCGCCGACAGCACCGGCTTGAGGGCGTAATCCACCGCCAGCATGTGGGCGATACTGCCGCCCGTAGCCATTGGCAGTACCACCTTGTGGCTCAGGGCGCGCTCAGGCAGCAGGTCCAGCACGGTTTTCAGTGCGCCCGAAAAGGACGCCTTGTAGACCGGCGTGGCGATCAGCAGGCCATCGGCATTGGCAATCTGTTGCAGCAGGTCGATCACCTTCGGGCTGTCGAAGCGGGCATGCAGCAAGTCTTCGGCCGGGAAGTCCCGTACCTGGTAACTCACCACTTCCACCCCCTGTTGTTGCAACCAACGCTGGGAGCGATCCAGCAGCACTCCGGAGCGGGAGCGTTGGCTGGGACTTCCTCCGAGTGAGACGACCAGCATTACCTTGATTCCTTGCATGTAGTGGGCGATTCGCAGCTTGCGATCTCGCGGTGTTGGAGTGACCTTAACAGGTGATTCATATATCTATAAATCATATTTATTCATTTGTTTATACTCAAAATGAATATACAAAACTGCCTTTACGCGGGCATAAAAAAAGGCCGTCGAAACGGCCTGAAAACCCCTGCATTGTGATTCTGGTTCCGGCGGATGCTTACGGTGATTGGTCCGGCCCCTTCGCGGGCAAGCCCGCTCCCACAGGTTATGTGCGATGCATTGTGGGAGCGGGCCGGGCGGCGTTCCGCTTGCCCGCGATGGGTTTATAAGGCGCGCCACGAGAGCTGGCGAATTACCGATTAGGCTGCGGCGTCAGGCGCAGGTACGGCTTCACCGCGCGGTAACCTTTGGGAAAGCGCTGGGCGATCTCTGCTTCGTCCTTGAGCGAGGGCACAATCACCACTTCGTCACCGTCCTGCCAGTTGGCCGGCGTGGCCACCTTGTAATGGTCGGTGAGTTGCAGCGAGTCGATCACCCGCAGGATTTCGTTGAAGTTGCGCCCGGTGCTGGCCGGATAGGTGATGGTCAGCCGAACCTTCTTGTTCGGGTCGATCACGAACAGCGAGCGCACGGTCAGGGTGTCGTTGGCGTTCGGGTGGATCAGGTCGTAGAGGTCCGAGACCTTGCGATCGGCGTCCGCCAGGATCGGGAAGTTGACCAGGGTGTCCTGGGTTTCGTTGATGTCTTCGATCCAGCGGTGGTGTGAGTCCACCGGGTCGACAGACAGGGCAATGGCCTTGACCCCGCGCTGGGCAAATTGATCCTTGAGCTTGGCGGTAAACCCCAGCTCCGTGGTGCACACCGGTGTGAAGTCCGCCGGATGGGAAAAAAGCACGCCCCAGCTATCGCCAAGCCACTCGTGGAAGCGAATGGTGCCGGCGCTGGAATCCTGTTCGAAATCGGGGGCGATGTCGCCCAGTCTGAGGCTCATGGTGCTGCTCCTGATGAGTGCGGAATGAGCCCACTGTGCCTAGAATTTTCTCTAATTAAAAAGAATAAATATTGATTTATTTATAACTGTAAAGAATATTAAATATCTGTTCACTGGACGCCCGCGCCCGCAGCGACCACGCTGCTGCCCAAGGTTCGAGAAGGCCTTGAGTTGCTGTAAAGAGGGAAGCTGGCGGGCACACGGGGGTGGGTCTGCCGGCAAACAAAAGCCCCGCCAGGCGCAATGCCTGGCGGGGCTTTTTTTATCAGTCTGGCGAGCGCTGTTACAACAGCGGGATCGAGTAGCTGACGATCAGGCGGTTTTCATCCTGGTCGCGTTGACCCGGGATGTCGTTGCGCCACATGGCGTTTTTCCAGGTCAGACCCAGGTTCTTCAGCGGGCCCTGCGGAATCACGTAAGCCACGGTCAGGTCGCGTTCCCACTCGCTGGCGCCAGTGGCGTTGACTTTGGTCTGTGGTTTGCTGGTGCCGACGTTACCCGAGGTGTCGATGTCGTCGCCACGCAGGTAGACGATACCCGCGGTCAGGCCAGGTGCGCCCACTTGAGCGAAGTCATAGGAGTAGCGAGCTTGCCAGGTACGTTCGCCAGCACGGGCAAACTTGGCAATCTGCATGTCGGTAGTCAGGTAAGCCGACGAGCCATCACCCTGGTTCAGCCAAGGGAAATCGCTGTCGCCGTTGCTGACCTGGTAACCGCCACCGAAGGTGTGACCGGATACCGTGTACAGCAGCAAGCCGCTGAACAGGTTGTTGTCGACCTTGCCCTTGGTGATGCCAGTGCCATAGTCACCGGTGGTGTAGTAGGCCGGATCGTTGCCGTTGGCACCGTCATCGCGGCTGTTGAAGTAACGGAAGTCCGACTTCAGCACGCCCGGGCCGATTGCCCAGTTGTGTACCAGGCCCAGGAAGTGTTGCTTGTAGAAATCGTCCAGGTTGCCGTAGTAGTACTGTGCGGTCAGGTCCTTGGTGATCTTGTAGTCACCGCCGCCGTAGATGAACTTGTTGCTGTCGCGACCCGAAGCCGTTGGGCTGTTGGCGCCAGCAATCGACAGTTCTTCGTTGTTGCTGGAGTTACGACCTTTGGCGTGCTCGATCTGGCCACCGACCAGGGTCAGGTCCTTGATCTCGTTGGTGGTGATCTGGCCGCCCTGGAAGGTTTGCGGCAGCAGGCGACCGTCGTTGGTCACGATCACCGGCAGTTTTGGCTGCAGGGTGCCGAGTTTCAGTTCGGTCTGGGAGATCTTCGCCTTGGCTGTCAGGCCCAGGCTCGAGAAGTTGTCCACGGCTTCACCGTTGGACTTGCTCGGGAACACAGTGCCGCCGTAGGAAGTTGCGGTGGCGCCGTTGGTGCCGCCGCCGGAGTCCAGCTTCACGCCCACCAGGCCGATGGCATCCAGACCGAAGCCCACGGTGCCCTGGGTGTAACCCGAGGTGAAGCGCAGATCGAAGCCTTGGCCCCATTCTTCCTGCTTGTTCTGTGCACCAGCGGCTTTGGTGTTGTTGTCGCGGTTATCGGTGTTGATGTAGAAGTTACGCAGGCCCAGGGTGGCCTTGCTGTCTTCGATAAAACCGGCGGCGCCTGCCTGCTGCGCGACAACCCCTACGGCCACTGCCAGGGCCAAGGTGGACTTGTTCATGTTTCACTCCTCTCGTTTCTAATTTTTGTGTTTCTTGGTCCAGGGTCTGATGCCCCGGATCCACAGATGCGCGATTAGCGCCAGAGCGTGACCGCCAAGTCAATCGTAACAAGGCATGTCTACGACCAAGGTCTAACCGCATGATTCGGTCTGTTCAGGTTAATGAATTTTTGATAAACCCAAAAAGAATTATTTCATCGTTTTTCATACGATTCGGGAATATAGCAAATCCACACTCGCCGAAGCGACGCAGGGTAGCGACAAAGTGTGTAATTCCTAAAAGGTATTTATCGGAGTGCCCTTAGATCGTTTGTCTGAATAGACCTTAATCAATCGTCAATCACGATCAAAAACGCGACTTCATTGGGCGAAGCGCGCATCATCCAAGGGAATTGTTACAGTTTGTGTATCGAGTGAAATATTTTCTCACTCGGGCACACGGCAGCCGTCAGCCCCGACCTTTGTCAACAAAAGCCGGGGCATCAGCGGGGGGATCAGAGGGCTTTTTCGAAGATTTTCGAATTGCGTTGGTAGTTGTACAGCGAGGCCCGCGCCGACGGCAGGCGCTCAACGCTGCTCGGCACAAAACCACGCTCGCGGAACCAGTGCGCAGTGCGCGTAGTGAGGACAAACAGGGTCTTGAGGCCTTGGGCCCGGGCTCGGCTTTCGATCCGTTCCAGCAGTTCGTCACCACGCCGGCCGTGCCGGTATTCCGGGTTCACGGCCAGGCACGCCAGCTCGCCGGCATCCGAGTCGGCAATCTGATACAAGGCCGCACAGGCAATGATCATCCCTTCGCGCTCGACTACGCTGAACTGCTCGATCTCGCGTTCCAGCACTTCGCGCGAGCGACGCACCAGGATCCCCTGCTCTTCCAGCGGGCTGATCAAATCCAGCAAACCACCGACGTCTTCGATGGCCGCCTCGCGCAGCAGTTCGAACTGCTCCTGGGCCACCAGCGTACCGCCACCATCACGGGTGAACAGTTCAGTGAGCAGCGCGCCATCTTCGGCATAACTGACGATGTGGCTGCGACCGACACCGGCGCTGCAGGCTTGCGCGGCAGCGTCCAGCAGTTCGGCCTGGTAGTTGGCACCCAGGCGTAACAGGTGAGCCGGTACCTGTTGCGGGCGCAGTTCACGGACCAGACGACCGTGTTCATCGATCAGCCCCGTTTCGGCGCCGAACAGCAGCAGCTTGTCGGCCCCCAGGTCAATGGCGGCGCGGGTAGCGACGTCTTCGCAGGCCAGGTTGAAGATTTCTCCGGTGGGTGAGTAGCCCAACGGTGACAGCAGCACGATGGAGCGCTCATCCAGCAGACGGTTGATGCCCTTGCGGTCGACCCGGCGCACTTCGCCGGTGTGGTGATAGTCGACCCCCTCGAGCACGCCGATCGGCCGTGCCGTCACCAGGTTGCCGCTGGCTACCCGCAGGCGCGAGCCCTGCATCGGCGAGGACGCCATGTCCATCGACAGGCGCGCCTCGATGGCGATGCGCAACTGGCCCACGGCATCGATCACACACTCCAGGGTCGCGGCATCGGTGATGCGCATCCCGTGGTGGTAATGCGGGGTCAGGCCGCGCGCGGCGAGGCGGGTTTCGATTTGCGGGCGCGAACCGTGTACCAGCACCAGGCGTACCCCGAGGCTGTGCAGCAACACCAGGTCGTGGACGATATTGCCGAAGTTCGCATGCTCGACGCCGTCGCCGGGCAGCATGACGACAAAGGTGCAATCGCGGTGAGCGTTGATGTAAGGGGAAGCGTGACGAAGCCAGTTGACGTATTCGGGCATAACACCTGCACCTGTAATAAATAGCAGCCGAAAAAAGGACGAAGCAAAACGCACAGCGGGCTGGTGGTTATCGTCGGAACAGGCTTGGCGACACGCGCGCTCTCCTCATGAATACGGGTGGTTGGCCCCGGGATTCAAGCCGGGGTCAGGCAGTAATGTTCGATCAGTTGCCGTAATAGATGCACGGTAGGCGTCAAACGTGACATTTCCAGGTATTCCCCCGGCTGATGGGCGCAGGCGATATCGCCAGGACCGAGCACCAGGGTTTCGCAACCCAGGCGCTGAAGATAAGGCGCTTCAGTGCCGAACGCTACTGCTTCGGCGCTATGCCCGGTGAGTCTTTCAGCCACCTGTACCAGTTCCGAATCTTGCGCCTGCTCAAATGGCGGCACTTCGGGGAACAGCGGTGCGTAGTCGATCTTCACCTGATGGCGTTCGGCGACCGGTCCCAACTTCTGTCGAATGGCATCGCGCAGGGCGTTGGGGTCCATGCCGGGCAAGGGCCGCAGGTCGAACTCCAGGGAGCACTGGCCACAGATGCGATTCGGGTTGTCGCCACCATGGATGCAGCCAAAGTTGAGGGTCGGTTGCGGCACGCTGAACTGCGGGTTGCGGAACTCGCGCTGCCACAGCAGGCGCAAGCCGCGCAGCTCGCCCATCGCATCGTGCATGGCTTCCAGGGCGCTGTGACCCAGGCGTGGGTCGGAGGAGTGACCGCTTTGCCCGAGGATGTCGATGCGCTCCATCATCACCCCCTTGTGCAGGCGGATCGGCTTGAGCCCCGTCGGCTCACCGATCACCGCCGCCCGGCCCAAGGGTTTGCCGGCCGCCGCCAGGGCGCGGGCACCGGACATCGAGCTTTCTTCGTCGCAGGTGGCAAGAATCATCAGCGGTTGCTTGAACGGCTGGTCGAGCAACGGCAGCACGGCTTCGATGGCCAGGGCAAAAAAGCCTTTCATGTCGCAGCTGCCCAGGCCGACCCAGCGGCCGTCGACTTCGGTGAGTTTCAGCGGGTCGGTCTGCCACAGCGCACCGTCGAAGGGCACCGTATCGCTGTGCCCGGCCAGCACCAGGCCGCCAGGGCCGGTGCCGAAGGTGGCCAGCAGATTGAATTTGCCGGGGCTGACCTGCTGGATGTCACAGGCAAAACCCAGGTCGCCGAGCCAGGTGGCCAGCAAATCAATGACCGGCCGATTGCTCTGATCCAGGTGAGCTTGAGTGCAACTGACGGACGGTGCGGCGATCAGTGCAGCGAACTGGTCTTTCATGGATGGCAAAGGCATCGCTGACTCCAACTCCCGGATTGAAGTCCATCATAGAACCATCCGGTCACCGGAATAAACCGTCGCGGCGCGCAGGTTTAGTGAGTGCTGTACACTGCACGGCCTTGGCAGCCACACATTTCCCCGGCTGCGCTCCCGATCCTGGATTTTCCGGCCATGCAGAAAGAAACCGAAATCAAACTCCGCGTCAGCCGCGAAACCCTCGCCGCCCTGCGCGAGCACCCGTTACTGAAAAAACGCAACAAAAGTGGCTGGGAACGCCGTGAGTTGATGAACCAGTACTTCGACACGCCAGAGCGTGACCTGGCCCGTGCCAAGGTTGCCCTGCGCCTGCGCCGCGACGGCGAAGAAGTGATTCAGACCCTCAAGACCCGTGGCCAGAGCATCGCCGGCCTGTCCGAGCGTAACGAATACGACTGGAGCCTGGCCAAAGCCAAGCTCGACGTGAAAAAACTCGACGGCGAATGCTGGCCTGAAGAGCTGGCAGAACTGGACAAAAAAACCCTCAAGCCGATCTTCACCACCGACTTCGTCCGCGAGCGCGCCGAAATCGCCTGGGGTCGCGGCAAGGCCAAGGTGGTCATCGAAGCTGCCCTGGACCTCGGCCACGTGGTAGTCGGCAAACAGAAAGAAGAAATCTGCGAACTGGAGCTGGAACTGCGCGAAGGCGAGCCGGCTGCATTGCTGGAACTGGCCGCCGAGCTGGCCGCGACCCTGGCACTGATGCCGTGCGACATCAGCAAGGCTGAACGTGGCTATCGCCTGTTCGACGCCCACAGCTATTCGCTGAGCCTGCCGGCCCCGCAACTGAGCTTCGAACTGCCGCTGGACGACGCCTTCGCCGCGCTGGGCTGGTACCTGCTGGGCAGCAGCCAGCGCCTGGCCGAGCAATATCGCTTCAATGGTCACTGGCGCCTGCTGCAAGACTGGGTCGAGAGCCTCGCCGAACTGCGCGCCCTGATCGGCAGCCTGGGCCAGGCCGCCCCGCGTCAGTCGACCCACGACCTGCGTGTGGCCCTGGATGCCTTGCTCGAAGACTGGCGTCCGCTGGTGCAGTTCGGCCAGGACGACGAAGACGTGCGCAAGGCCGCACCGGAACAGTTCCTCGAAGAACTCGAAGATCCGCGCTGGGGCCAGTTCTCGCTGAACGCCTCGCGCTGGCTGCTGGCCCGCACCTGGACTGCCGAGCGCAACACCCGCGGCAATCGCCAGGGCGCCGCGCAACTGGGTAACTGGTTGCCGCGCCTGCTGGGTGAAGAAGCCACTTCGCTGCAATTGCAACGCTACCAGCAACAACCCGAAGACCTCGCCGAGCAACTGCCGCGCATCGAGCGCATCCAGGCCTGGTTGCACCATGCCCGCGCGGTGCTGGACATCCCGGAAATGGATCGCCTGTACGGTGAACTGAACAAACTGGCGCAACTGGCCAACGAGCCAATCACCGACGAAGCGCTGGACGCACGCAAGCAGCAGGCGATCGCGGTGTATCAGAACCGTGCGTGGAAAATGCTGTTGCGCATGTAACACCGTCATCGCGAGCCGCCCGCTTGCGGGCGGCTCGCGATGAGGCCCGCACATTCACCAAAAGTCTTTACCCCCGCAATACCGGCAAACTGGTCGTCGACTTGATCTGCGATAAGGCCACGATCGAGTTCACTTCCTGGATCCCCGGCACCATCGACAGCTTCTCGAAGAAGAAGCGCTCGTAGGCCTCAATGTCGGCGGTGACGATGCGCAGCAGGAAATCTACCGCGCCCATCAGCACATAACACTCCAGCACCTCGGGAAAACCGCGAATCGCCTCGGTGAATTCGGTGAAGTTGGAGCGCCCGTGAGCGTTGAGTTTGACCTCGGCGAAGATCTGCGTGTTGAGGCCAATCTTCTTGCGGTCAAGCAGTGTCACCTGCCCGCGAATCACCCCCTCCTCCTTCATCCGCTGGATCCTGCGCCAGCAAGGTGACTGCGATAAACCGACCTGCTCGGCAATCTGCGCGCTGGACAGCGAGGCGTCCTCTTGCAATAGCGCGAGGATGCGGCGGTCATAGACGTCCAGCTCACTGTGCATAAAAAAACCCTTGAATACGTCATTGATGAATTGCTTGATTCGATATCAAACCAATATGCCCCATCATAGATAAGAAATACCCGGCTTCGAATGTAAAAATTCCTCCATTGATCTGGAGACCTCAGCATGCCCCCACTCGAAGCCGTCAGCACCACCCCTAGCCGCGCCGATGCCTGGCATGCCGGCAATGCCCACTGCTGCGTGCACTACCAGGTGCTCGCCGAAGCCGAACCCGACCTGTTGTGCCGGGCACTGAACCTGTTTGCCCTGCAGTTACTACTGCCACAAGCCGTCCACATGACCCGCGAGAATGATTTGCTGTCCCTCGATATCGTGATCGACGGCCTGAGCTGGCACCGCGCCGAGGTGCTCGCAGAAAAACTACGTAACTTGATCAGCGTCTGCTTGGTCCAGTTGCAACCGGCTGATTCACAATGGCTTGCACCGGTGCAGGCGGCAGGCTGAGGCTCGCGGTAAAACCTCGCAACGCTTGATCGGGCCAGGCTCGAACGGACGGCCCGCACGGGGACTAGGCTTGGCATTCAGAGCTGCCGACACAGCGATCGACAGCGCCGAGTGCAGGGTTATTGCCCAAGGAGTCCGGATGTCCGTTCAATTCGCCCCCCAGGATCGCTGGCTGGATTTCAATCAATTGCTGCGCGACCTGATCGCTCAAGGCGTGATCGGCCAGGCCGCAGCCGAACAGGCCCTGAGCGCACGCCGCAGCGCCGCTAACCATCAGTTGCACCCCTTGGAGCTACTCGCCGACCAACACCTGGCCGACTCCCTGCACGGCGGTCAGCCGCTGGACCTCGAACGCTTGACCCAATGGCTGGCGCAGCAGGCCGGCCAGCCCTATGTGCGCATCGACCCGTTGAAAATCCACGTCGCGCGCATCACCCCGTTGATGTCCTATGCCTTTGCCCAACGCCACGCAATTCTGGCGCTGGCAATCGACCGAGAGGCTGTCACCGTGGCCAGCGCGCAGCCCTACGTGCGCAGCTGGGAAGCCGACCTGAGCCATGTCCTGCAACTGCCAATCAGGCGCGTGGTGGCCAATCCGCTGGAGATCCGGCGCTATTGTGTGGAGTTCTATCGCCTGGCCAAATCGGTCATCGGCGCCAGCCATGGGGATCAGCCTCCCACCCCTCAGGGCAACTTCGAACAACTGCTCAACCTCGGCGCCAGTAACCAAGAGCCCGACGCCAATGACGCGCACATCGTCAATATCGTCGACTGGTTGTTCCAGTACGCCTTCCAGCAACGCGCCAGCGATATCCACATCGAACCGCGGCGCGAACAAGGCACCGTGCGCTTTCGCATCGACGGCGTGCTGCACAACGTCTACCAGTTCCCGCCGCAGGTCACCCTGGCAATGGTCAGTCGCCTGAAAAACCTGGGACGGATGAACGTCGCTGAAAAACGCAAACCCCAGGACGGCCGGGTCAAGACCAGGGCGCCAGAAGGCGGTGAAGTGGAATTGCGCCTGTCGACGCTGCCCACCGCCTTCGGGGAAAAACTGGTGATGCGCATCTTCGACCCCCAGGTGCTGCTCCAGGACTTCGATCAACTGGGCTTTGGCACCGACGACCTGCGCCGCTGGCAGGACATGACCCGCCAACCCAATGGCATCATCCTGGTCACCGGACCCACCGGCTCGGGCAAGACCACCACGCTCTACACCACCCTCAAGCAACTCGCGACACCCGAGATCAACCTCTGCACCATCGAGGACCCGATCGAGATGCTCGAGCCGGCGTTCAATCAGATGCAGGTCCAGCACAACATTGACCTGAGTTTTGCCAGCGGCGTACGCGCCCTGATGCGCCAGGACCCGGACATCATCATGATCGGTGAAATCCGCGACCTGGAAACCGCCGAGATGGCCATCCAGGCGGCGCTCACTGGACACTTGGTGCTATCGACCCTGCACACCACCGATGCGCCAAGCGCCATCAGCCGTCTGCTGGAACTGGGTATCGCGCCCTATCTGATCAAGGCCACCGTGCTCGGCGTCATGGCCCAGCGCCTGGTGCGCACCCTGTGCCCGCACTGCAAGGCACCGCTGGCCCTGGACGCCGACACCTGGCACAGCCTGAACCAACCCAGTCACGTGCCTATGCCCCACCAGGCGTGCCACGCCGTCGGTTGCCTGGAGTGCCGCGACAGCGGCTATCGCGGCCGCGCCGGGGTCTACGAAATCATGCTACTGAGCGCTAGTCTCAAGGCCCTGATCGGCGCCGACAGCGACCTGCCGGCCATCCGCCGCCAGGCCGCCCGGGATGGCATGCGCAGCCTGCGCCTGGCGGGTGCGGAAAAGGTCGCGCAAGGCTTGACCACCGTCGAAGAAGTGCTGCGGGTCACGCCACAAACTGAAGCAAAGTAAAGCGTGTCTGCTGCAAGCCCGCGCCACTAGACTCGGGCCTGTACCTTTATTGCCTGCGTGGCCAGGAGGCCCGACACCCAGGAGGGGACCAGAGCACATGCAGTGGGCCTTGATGGGATGGCGATCCTGATTGAGCAGGTTGATTAGCGTCACGGAACTCAGTTGCGGTTTTCCGATCATAACCGCCAGTCATTTATCCCATTGGAGTCAACTTACTTATGCGTGTAAAACTAGCTGCCGCTACCCTTGCCCTGCTCTCCCTGTCTGCCGGGTCCGCTATGGCCGATACTTTCTGGCGCAATGTCATCTCCTCGGGGGCGACCACCGCTTCCACCTACCTGACCTCCAAGGACCACAAGATGGTGCTTGCCGCCCAGGACGACGCCGGGAGCTTCGTGGCCAGTGATGGCAACATTCGTGGCCCGTTCCTCGAGTCGGCGCTGCAAAAAGTCCGTGCCGACAACCCGGGCCTACAGGCCACCGACATGGAATTGGCCAACGCGATCCTGGCCAACAACACCCTCGCGCAACAGTAACTCGTTGTCGAAAGCAAAATGCCGCTCGTTCGAGCGGCATTTTTTTGCCTGGCAATCAGCCCTTATCGATACTCATCCAGCGGCACGCAGGCACAGAATAGATTGCGATCGCCGTAGACGTTGTCCACCCGATTCACCGTCGGCCAGTACTTGTGCGCCCGGGTGTGGGCATCCGGGGTCACCGCCTGTTCAATGCTGTAGGGCCGCTCCCAGACCCCGGTAACGTCCGCCAGGGTATGGGGCGAGCGCTTCAGCGGGTTGTCGTCGGCCGGCCAGTTGCCGTTCTGCACTTCGGTAATTTCCGCGCGGATACTCAACATCGCACCGATAAAACGGTCCAGCTCCGCCTTGGACTCACTTTCGGTGGGCTCGACCATCAAGGTCCCCGCCACCGGGAACGACATGGTCGGCGCATGGAAGCCGTAGTCCATAAGACGCTTGGCCACGTCCTCTTCACTGATCCCGGTCTGGGCCTTGAGCGGTCGCAGATCAAGGATACATTCGTGGGCCACCCGCCCGTTACGCCCACTGAACAGCACCGGGAAGGCGCCAGACAGGTGTTCGGCCAGGTAGTTGGCCGACAGGATCGCCACTTCGCTGGCATCGGCCAGTTGCGGGCCCATCATTGCAATGTACATCCAACTGATCGGCAGGATGCTTGCACTGCCCCAGGGCGCGGCGCTGACTGCAGTGTTCTTGGGGTCCGGACCATCCAGCGGCACTACCGGGTGATTGGCCACGAACGGCGCCAAGTGCGCGCGCACGCCAATCGGTCCCATCCCCGGACCGCCGCCACCGTGGGGAATGCAGAAGGTCTTGTGCAGATTCATGTGGGACACATCGGCACCGATATCCGCCGGCCGCGCCAGCCCGACCTGCGCGTTGAGGTTGGCGCCGTCCATGTACACCTGACCGCCGTGGCTGTGGATAACTTCGCAGATCGCGCTGATGCCCTCCTCGTACACCCCATGGGTCGAGGGGTAGGTGGCCATCAGGCAGGCCAGCTTGTCAGCGGCCGCTGCGGCTTTGTTCTTCAAGTCGTCAAGGTCGACGTTGCCGGCAGCGTCACACTCGACGATCACCACCTGCATCCCGGCCATCTGCGCCGACGCCGGGTTGGTGCCATGGGCCGATGCCGGGATCAGGCAGATATCGCGCGCACCCTGCTGACGGCTTTCGTGATATTTGCGGATCGCCAACAACCCGGCATATTCGCCCTGGGCGCCGGAGTTGGGCTGCATGCAGATCGCATCGAAACCGGTGATCGCACACAACCAGCGCTCCAGCTCGTCGATCATCAACCCGTAGCCCGTCGCCTGCTCTTTCGGGGCAAAGGGGTGCAGGTTGGCGAAACCTGGCCAGGTAATGGGGATCATCTCGCTGGTGGCGTTGAGTTTCATGGTGCAGGAGCCCAGTGGGATCATCGACTGGTTAAGCGCCAGGTCCTTGTTCTCCAGTTGCTTGAGGTAGCGCAGCATCTCGGTTTCACTGTGGTGCGCGTTGAACACCGGGTGGCGCAAGTAACCACTGGTGCGCAGCAACCCTGCCGGGATGCCCGAGGCCAGCGCCTGCCCATCCAGTTCGGCCACCTGCAGTCCATGGTCGGCACCGAGGAACACGTCGAACAGTTTCGCCACCGTGCTTTCGTCGCAGCTTTCGTCGAGGCTCAGGCCGACCTGGCCGCGACCGAGAATCCGCAGGTTGATCTGCGCCGTCTTGGCCGATTCGATGATTGCCGTCTGGCTGCCGCCGACTTCCAGGGTCAGGGTGTCGAAAAATTGCTGGTTGAGCCGGGTAATGCCGTTGCGCTCAAGGCCGGCGGCGAGGATGCACGTCAGGCGGTGCACCCGTTGCGCAATGCGCTTGAGGCCCTGCGGGCCGTGGTAGACCGCATAGAAGCTGGCAATATTGGCCAGCAGCACCTGGGCGGTGCAGATGTTCGAGTTGGCCTTCTCGCGGCGGATATGTTGCTCGCGGGTTTGCAAGGCCATGCGCAGGGCAACATTGCCCCGGGCGTCTTTCGAGACACCGATGATGCGCCCGGGAATCGCCCGCTTGTATTCGTCACGGCTGGCGAAAAACGCCGCATGCGGGCCGCCATAACCCATGGGCACGCCAAAGCGCTGGGACGAACCGAACACCACGTCGGCGCCCATCTCACCGGGCGGGGTCAGCAACAACAGGCTCAACAGGTCGGCAGCCACGCAGGCCAGGGCCTGTTGGGCGTGCAGGTGGTCGATCAACGGCCGCAGGTCACGAATCTCGCCGTGGGTGTCGGGGTACTGCAGCAGCGCGCCAAACACCTGGTGCCGGGGCAAGTTATCCACAGCGTCGACGATCAGTTCGAAGCCAAACCCCTCGGCCCGGGTCTGCACCACGGAAATAGTCTGCGGATGGCAGTTTTCGTCGACGAAGAACAGATTGCTTTTCGACTTGGCCACACGCTTGGCCAAGGCCATGGCTTCCGCCGCCGCCGTGGCTTCATCGAGCAGCGACGCGTTGGCCAGCTCCAGGCCTGTCAGGTCGATGGTCAATTGCTGGAAATTGAGCAGCGCCTCGAGCCGGCCCTGGGCGATTTCCGGCTGGTACGGGGTATAGGCCGTATACCAACCGGGGTTTTCCAGCACATTACGCAGGATCACGGCGGGCGTCAGGGTGCCGTGGTAGCCCATGCCGATCAGGCTGGTCCAGACCTCATTCTGTTCGGCATAACCGCGCAGCTTGGCCAGGGCGCTCTGCTCGTCCAGGGCCGGGGGCAGGTCCAGCGGTCGATTCAGGCGAATGCCCGGCGGTACCGTCTGCTCGATCAACTCGACCCGGCTGCCAAGCCCGAGACTGTCGAGCATGGCCTGCTGCTCGGCGGCGTCCGGCCCCAGGTGGCGGCGCAGGAAGGCATTGGGATCGCGTAACTGGCTCAAGCTGGGCAACTGGGACATGACGGGCTCTCTCTTGAATGGCGCTCAGCGTCTGTTCAACTCGGTTCTGGCAGCATAGCTGCCCTGTGCGCACGGTATGGTGTCTTCGGCCAATCGGAGCCATTCTGTGCAGCGCATCACCCACGTCCGCCACTCGGGTCCCCAGATCGCCATGAGCCAACAGCCTTTCCTGCCGTTTTCCAAACCCGTCATCGATGAAGCCACTATTGCCGCCGTAGGCGATGTCCTGCGCTCCGGCTGGATCACCAGCGGGCCCAAGGTCCAGGCCTTCGAAGCCCAGCTGTCCGAGTATTTCGGCGGCCGGCCGGTGCGTACATTCAACTCGGGCACCTGCACCATGGAGATCGCCTTGCGCATCGCCGGGATCGGCGCCGGTGATGAAGTGATCACTACACCGATCTCGTGGGTGGCCACGGCCAACGTGATTCTCGAAGTCGGCGCCACCCCGGTGTTCGCCGACATCGACCCGATCACCCGCAACATCGACCTGGACCGACTCGAAGCCGCCATCACCCCGCGCACCAAGGCAATAATCCCGGTGTACCTGGCCGGGTTGCCACTGGACATGGAGCGCCTGTACGGCATTGCGCGCAAGCACGGCCTGCGCATCGTCGAGGATGCCGCCCAAGCGCTGGGCTCAAGCTGGAATGGGCAGCGCATCGGGGCGACGGGGGACTTCGTGTCGTTCAGTTTCCAGGCGAACAAGAACGTCACCTGCTCGGAGGGCGGCTGCCTGGTGCTGAACAACGCGCAAGAAGCGCGGCTGGCCGAGAAGTACCGTCTGCAAGGCGTGACCCGCAGCGGTTTTGATGGCCTGGACGTGGACGTGCTGGGTGGCAAGTTCAACATGACCGACGTCGCCGCCGCCATCGGCCTGGGTCAGTTTGCCGGGATCGAGGCGATCACCGCCCATCGCCGCATGCTGGCGCAACATTACTTCGCGTGTTTTGGCGGTGATTTCGAGGCCCGGTACGGTGCACAGCTACCGCCGGCCGATTTCACCCAGAGCAACTGGCACCTGTTCCAGCTGGTGCTGCCAGAACGTGCGGATGGCCAACCGGCACGGGCCACGTTCATGGAGAAGATGCAGGCGCTGGGGGTTGGCGTCGGTTATCACTACCCGCCGATTCATCTGCTGAGTCTGTACCGCGAGCGCGGTTTCAAGGACGGGATGTTCCCGGTGGCCGAGCGGGTTGGCCGGCTGATCGTGTCGCTGCCGATGTTCACGAGCATGAGCACCGATGATGTCGAGCGGGTTGTCGCGGCGGTAAAAGCAGTTCTACAAAAATGACACTGTGGGTGCTTGCAGGCTGTGCATGCACCCCACAGGTTGGCGTGATTACTCGCCGATGGCCGCCTTGTAGCCAGCCGCGTCGAGCAATTTGTCGAGGTCGGCGCTGTTGCTTGGCTTGAGCTTGAAGATCCACGCACCGTACGGGTCGGAGTTGAGCAGCTCGGGGTTGGCGCTCAGTTCTTCGTTGATCGCGATCACTTCGCCGGCAACCGGGGAGTAGATGTCCGAGGCAGCCTTGACCGACTCCACCACGCCCGCCTGATCGCCAGCGCCGAACGCAGTGCCCACTTCGGTCAGCTCAACGAAGACCACGTCACCCAAGGCTTCCTGGGCATGATCGCTGATGCCCACGGTCACGCTGCCATCGGCTTCCAGACGGGCCCATTCGTGACTTTCGGCAAAACGCAGGTCGGCAGGGATATCGCTCATGTTCTGTGTCCTCAAGAAGAAATGTCAGCGGTATTGGTCCGCCGGAAATAGTTAGATCAAGGTTTTGCCATGACGCACGAAGGTCGGTTTTACCACCCGGACCGGGTACCACTTGCCACGGATTTCCACTTCGGCGCGGTCGGCGGTAGCCATCGGCACCCGCGCCAGGGCGATCGATTTGCTAAGCGTAGGAGAGAAACTACCACTGGTGATCTCTCCTTCGCCAACATCGGCGATACGAACCACCTGGTGCGCCCGTAAAACCCCACGCTCCTCGAGTACCAGGCCGACCAGTTTGTGCTGTACGCCGGCGGCAAGCTCGGCCTCCAACGCGGCCCGGCCGATGAACTGACGAGTGGCCGGTGCCCAGGCGATGCTCCAGGCCATGTTCGAGGCCAGTGGCGAAACATCCTGGTGGATGTCCTGGCCATAAAGGTTCATGCCCGCCTCAAGGCGCAAGGTGTCGCGCGCGCCGAGACCGATGGGCGAAATGCCGGCACCGACCAGATCGTTGAAAAAGCCCGGCGCCTGGCTGGCCGGCATGGCAATTTCCAGGCCGTCTTCGCCGGTATAGCCGGTACGGGCGATGAACCAGTCACCGTCGTACTGGCCTTCGAAGGGCTTGAGTTGCTGGATCAGTGCACCGCGCGCCTGCGTTACCAGCTCGGCAATTTTCTGCCGAGCGTGCGGGCCCTGGATGGCCAGCATCGCCAGTTCGCTGCGCTCGTGCAGTTGCACTTGATAGTCGCCGACTTGCGCCTGCATCCAGGCCAGGTCCTGGTCCCGAGTGGCAGCGTTCACTACCAGGCGGTAACAGTCTTCCAGGCGATAGACGATCATGTCGTCGACCACCCCGCCCCGCTCATTGAGCATGGTGCTGTACAGGGCACGGCCGCAGTTGTGCAGGCGTTCGACATCATTGGCCAGTAAATACTGGAGCCAGGCCTTTGCCTGGGGGCCGCTGACATCGATCACGGTCATGTGGGACACATCAAAAACCCCACAGTCGCGACGCACCTGATGGTGCTCCTCGACCTGCGAGCCGTAATGCAGTGGCATATCCCAACCGCCAAAATCGACCATCTTCGCGCCGAGGGCGAGATGAAGGTCATACAGAGGCGTACGCTGTCCCATGGGTTTCTCCTTCCGGGCGTGGCGAAGGTGCGGACAGGCGCTGGTTGGTTGAAAGCCTTGAAATAGAAGGCTTTCAGTCAATTTCAGGAACCTGGTCTGAAGGACGATCCACACCGAATGCCGCGCATTGTAGCCGCATGATGTAGGACTGGCACCTAACCGATTCGCTGAGCCGAACGCCGGATCAAGCCAATCACCGGTAACAGGCCCACCAGAATCAGGCTCAAGGCGGGCAACGAGGCCCGCGCCCATTCGCCTTCACTGGTCATTTCGAAAATCCGCACAGCCAGCGTGTCCCAGCCAAACGGGCGCATCAGCAAGGTCGCCGGCATTTCCTTGAGCACATCGACGAACACCAGCAGCGCTGCGCTCAGGGTGCCGGGCAGCAACAATGGCAGATACACTTTGAAAAACAGTCGTGGCCCACTCACTCCCAGGCTGCGGGCGGCTTCCGGCAATGAGGGGCGAATCCGCGCCAGGCTGTTTTCCAGCGGCCCGTAGGCCACCGCGATGAACCGCACCAGGTACGCCAGCAGCAAGGCCGACAGACTACCCAGCAGCAGCGGTTTACCGGCACCGCCCAGCCAGCTCGACAGGGGCACCACCAGTTCACGGTCCAGGTAACTGAACGCCAGCATGATCGACACCGCCAGCACCGAGCCGGGCAAGGCGTAGCCGATATTGGCCACGCTGATCCCGGAGCGGATCGCCCGGGTCGGCGCCAGGCGCCGGGCGAACGCCAGCAGCAGCGCGACGCTGACGGTGATCAGCGCGGCCATGGCGCCCAGGTACAGGGTGTGCAGGATCAGCCCGGCATACCGCTCGTCGAGATCGAAGCGCCCGCGCTGCCAGAACCACGCCAGCAGTTGCAGCAAGGGAATGACAAATGCGCAGGCGAACACCAGGACACACCAACTGCTGGCCGCCAGCGCCTTGAAGCCATGCAGGTGATAGAGCGCCTTGCCCCGTGGCCGCTCGTTGCTCGCTCGGCTGGCGCCCCGCGCACGGCGCTCGCCGTACAGCAACAGCATCACCACCAGCAGCAACAGGCTGGCCAGTTGGGCCGCGCTGGACAGGCTGAAGAAGCCATACCAGGTCTTGTAGATCGCAGTGGTGAAGGTATCGAAGTTGAACACCGAGACCGCGCCGAAGTCCGCCAGGGTCTCCATCAATGCCAAGGCCACACCGGCACCGATCGCCGGTCGCGCCATAGGCAGGGCCACTCGCCAGAAGGCTTGCCAGGGGGATTGGCCGAGCACCCGCGCCGCTTCCATCAAGCCCTTGCCCTGGGCCAGGAACGCCGTGCGGGCGAGCAGGTAGACGTAGGGATAGAACACCAGCACCAGCACCAGTATCACCCCGCCAGTGGAGCGCACCCGTGGCAGGCGCAGGCCACTGCCGAACCATTCACGCAGCAGGGTCTGTACCGGGCCGGAGAAGTCCAGCAAGCCGACAAACACGAAGGCCAGGACGTAGGCCGGAATGGCAAAGGGCAGCATCAATGCCCAGTCCAGCCAGCGCCGGCCGGGAAACTCGCAAAGGCTGGTGAGCCAGGCCAGGCTGACGCCCAGCAGCGTGACGCCAACGCCAACCCCGAGGATCAGGGTCAAGGTGTTGCCCAGCAGACGCGGCATCTGGGTGTCCCACAGGTGCGACCAGATCTGCAGGTCGACGCTCTGCCACGACAGCAGCAGTACGCTCAGGGGCAGCAGCACCAGGGCGGCGACAGTGAAAACCAGCGGATACCAGCGACGTTGTGCGGGATGGGCCAAGGGATGTCTCGAAAAAGGCGGGGCCGGGGGAGCGAAGGCTAACAGCTTTGTTTTGTGCAGAGGAGATTGCCCCCCATAGGTCCTGCACAAAACCAGTGGGAGCGAGCTTGCTCGCTCCTACAAATAGCTCGGGGGTGGCCCCCCTTGATAACTCAGTTCCAGCCAGCGCGGTCCATCAGGCGAATCGCTTCGGCCTGGCGCAGGCCAGCCACTTCGACCGGCAGGGTGTCCGGGATGAATTTGCCCCAGGCCTCGACTTCAGCCGACGGCTTGACGTTCGGGTTGGCCGGGAACTCCTGGTTGACGTCGGCGAAGATCTTCTGGGCTTCGGCAGTGGTCATCCACTCCACCAGGGCCTTGGCGGCTTCCGGGTGTGGCGCATGCTTGGTCAGGCCAATGCCCGACAGGTTGACGTGCACGCCACGGTCGGCCTGGTTTGGCCAGAACAGTTTGACCGGCAGTTCCGGCTTCTGCTTGTGCAGGCGGCCGTAGTAATAGGTGTTGACGATGCCGACGTCGCACTGCCCGGCGGCGATGGCTTCGAGCACGGCGGTGTCATCGGAGAACACGTCAGTGGCGAGGTTGTTGACCCAGCCCTTGATGATTTCCTCGGTCTTGCCGGCGCCATGGGTTTCGATCAGGGTCGCGGTCAACGACTGGTTGTAGACCTTCTTCGCCGTGCGCAGGCACAGGCGGCCTTCCCACTTCTTGTCGGCCAGGGCTTCGTAGGTGGTCATTTCCTCAGGCTTGACCCGCTCGGTGGAGTAGGCCAGCGTCCGTGCACGCAGGCTCAGGCCGGTCCAGGCGTGGGACGCGGCGCGGTATTGCAGGGGAATGTTGGTATCGATCACCTTCGAGGTGAACGGCTGCAGGATGCCCATCTGCTCGGCCTGCCAAAGGTTGCCGGCGTCGACGGTCAGCAGCAGGTCGGCGGTGGCGTTTTCACCTTCGGCCTTGATGCGCTGCATCAGCGGCGCTTCCTTGTCGGTGATGAACTTCACTTTGACACCGGTTTTCTCGGTGTAGGCATCGAAGACCGGCTTGATCAGCTCATCGATACGCGAGGAGTAGACCACCACTTCGTCGGCGGCCTGCGCCGTGGTGCCAATCAGGGTCAGGGCGATGGCTGTCAGTAGACGCTTCGGTGCCAACATGGGAGCGGTCTCTCGATATCAGAAATGAGGCCAAATGATAAGGAGTCACATTTGCCATCTCAACCGATCCCTCTGTGGAGGAGTTACCAGATGTTGCACGGCCTCGCTGAGGCTCGCCCCAACCGCCCCCTCAAGCCTTGGCCAGCTCCGGCAGATCACCGCTCAAGCCCAGCGCCTGGCGCACGAACAGCGCCTTGGCCTCGGGCATCTGGTCGACCAGCTTCAAGCCGGTATTGCGCAACCAGCGCACGGGCAAGGGATCGGCCTGGAACAAGCGCTCGAAGCCTTCCATCGCCGCCATTAACGCCAGGTTGTGGGGCATGCGCCGGCGTTCGTAGCGGCTCAATACTTTCACATCCGCCAACCGCTCGCCCCGTGCCGTTGCTTGCAACAGCACCTCGGCCAGCACCGCGGCATCGAGGAAACCCAGGTTGACCCCCTGCCCGGCCAACGGGTGAATGGTGTGCGCGGCGTCACCGATCAGCGCCAGGCCTTCGGCCACATAGCGCTTGGCGTGGCGCTGGCGCAGGGGCACACAGAGGCGCGGGTCGGCACTCAGCACCTGGCCCAGGCGCCCTTCGAAAGCGCGCGTAAGCTCTGCACAGAAAGCCTGCTCGTCCAGCCCCATCAGGCGCTCGGCTTCGCTGGGGGTGGTCGACCAGACGATCGAGCACCAATCCTGCTGGCCGTCGCGCGCAAGGGGCAGGAAGGCCAGCGGGCCGTGATCGGTAAAACGCTGCCAGGCCGTCATCTGGTGTGGCCGGGAGCTGCGCACACTGGTGACGATGGCGTGGTGCAGATAATCCCATTCCCGGGTCGCCACCCCGGTCAAGCGTCGCACGGCCGAGTTGGCGCCATCGGCGGCGATCACCAAGGGCGCGCGCAAGGTCCGGCCATCGGCCAGGGTCAGCAGCCAATCGTCGCCGGAGCGCCGCATCTGCTCCAGGCGCGCATTGGCCAGCAGGCCCAGGTCGCAGTCGTGCAGACGGTCGAGCAACGCATCCTGCACCACGCGGTTCTCGACGATATGTCCCAGGACTTCGGCGTGCACGCTGGCGGCAGAAAAGTGAATCTGCCCGGTGCCGCTGCCGTCCCACACCTGCATGTCGCAGTAGGGACTGCTACGGCGCCGCAGCACACCGTCCCACACTCCCAGGCGCTCGAGAATGCGCTGGCTGGCGGCCGACAAGGCACTGACTCGCGGCTCGAACGCCGATTGCCCATCGAAGGGTTTGACACTCATCGGGCTGCCATCGAGCAGCAGGACTTCCAGGCCACTGTTCTGGAGGGCCAGTGCCAAGGCACTGCCGACCATCCCGGCCCCGACAATCAGCAGATCTGCGCGCATTTCCATGCTTTAAGCCTGTCTCGCTTGCGGCTTGAGCCGCACGTAAAGGGTTTTTTCGACCCGGGCTACCAAGGTGCCAGCGCCGTCGTGAATGTCATCGCTGATAGGGCGCACCCGCACGCCCGCGCCGAGGTACGGCGGGTAGAAACCCATGAACCAACGCAGCAACCGCGCCTTGCCCAGCCGCCGGGTCAGCCACTTAACCATCGGCCCGGGTTCCCAACCCCATGGCCTGGCGAGCGAACCAGCGCTTGGCCGGCGGTAACAGATCGAGCCCCAGCAGGCCGAGGTTGCGGCCCAGGGACACCAGTGGCTGGGTGCTGCCAAACAAACGGGTGACCTGGTCGGAGAAACCCACGGTGAGGTTCTGGTCCAGGCGCTGGCGCTCGCGATAGGCCTGCAAGGTGGCGAAGTCGCCCGCCGGCTGGTCACTGCCAAGCAGGGCTTCAGCCAGGGCCTGGGCGTCGCGCAGCGACAGGTTGAAGCCCTGCCCGGCTATCGGATGCAGGCTGTGGGCGGCGTTACCGAGCACTGCCAGGTGCGGGCGCACCTGCTCCTCGGCCTCGATCAGCGACAGCGGATACAGATGCCGCGCGCCCACTTGTTTGAGCGTCCCCAGGCGATAGCCGAACACGCCCTGCAATTCACTGAGGAAACTGCGTTCATCCAGCTGCGCCAGGCGTTGTGCGTCCATGCCCAGGCGGGTCCAGACCAGCGCACAGCGATTTTCCGGCAGCGGCAACAGGGCCATCGGGCCGTCATCGGTGAACCGTTCGAACGCCATGCCGTTGTGGGCTTCGCTGGGCGTGATGTTGGCGATCAGCGCGCTCTGGTTATAGGGACGCGTCTTGACGCCAATCCCCAACTGCTCGCGCAACCCCGAGCGGCCGCCGTCGGCCAGCACCGCTAGGTCGCAATCCAGGCTGGTTTCATCGTTGAGGGTCAGGCGGTAGCCATCTACCAAGGGCTCCATGCGCGTGACCTCGGCTGGGCAACGCCAGGTGATCACGTCCTTGTCCAGACCCTGCCACAGGCATTGGCCGAGCCAGGCGTTTTCCACCACATAACCGAGCGCCGGAACGCCCTCTTCCATGGCGGACAGGCGGGCGGTGGAAAACCGTCCACGGTCGGAGACGTGAATCTGCTTGATCGGCTCGGCCCGGCGGGAGATCTCCTGCCACAGGCCCAGGCGCTGGTAGATCTGCCGGGCACCGAAGGACAACGCCGAGGAACGTGCGTCGTAGCTGGGCTGGTAGCTGTCACCGGGGGCGAAGGGTTCGATCAGCACGATCTTCCAGCCACGGGCCTTGGCCCCGGCCTGCAGCGCCAACGCCAGGCTGGCGCCCACCAGCCCGCCACCGATGATCGCCAGGTTGACCCGGCTCATGCCGCTTGGCCCCGTGCCGCGGCCATAAGGGCCTCGATCTCGGCGACTGTCTTGGGTACGCCACGGGTCAGGATTTCACAGCCTTGCTTGGTTACCACCACGTCATCCTCGATGCGCACGCCAATGCCGCGCCATTTCTTCGCCACCTGCAGATTGTCCGGAGCAATGTAGATGCCCGGCTCGACGGTCAAGGCCATGCCGACTTCCAGCACCCGCCATTCACCACCCACCTTGTACTCACCCACGTCGTGCACATCCATGCCCAGCCAATGGCCGGCGCGGTGCATGTAGAACGCCTTGTAGGCTTCGCTGGCGATCAGTTCGTCAACGTCGCCCTGCAACAGGCCCAGGTGCACCAGCCCGGCGGTAATCACCTGGACCGTCGCCTCGTGGGCCTGGTTCCAGTGCTTGTTCGGCGCGATCTGGGCAAAGGCCGCTTCCTGGGAAGCCAGCACCAGTTCGTAGATCGCCTTCTGCTCCGCGGTGAACGTGCCGTTGACCGGCCAGGTGCGGGTGATATCGCTGGCATAGCAGTCGATTTCACACCCGGCGTCGATCAATACCAGGTCACCGTCCTTGAGCACCGCGTCGTTCTGCTGGTAATGCAGGATGCAGCTGTTGCGCCCGGCAGCGACGATCGAGCCGTAGGCCGGCATTTTCGCCCCACCCTTGCGGAACTCGTAATCCAGCTCCGCTTCCAGGCTGAACTCATGCAGCCCGGCACGGCTGGCCTGCATTGCACGAACATGGGCCTGGGCGGAAATCCGCGCCGCCTCGCGCATCACCTTCACTTCTGCCGCCGATTTATACAGGCGCATGTCGTGCAGCAGATGATCCAGGGCAACAAATTCGTTCGGCGGCTGCGCACCCAGGTGCGCCTTGGAGCGGATCACGTTGATCCAGTCCATCAAATGCCGATCGAATTCCGGATTGCTGCCCATGGCCGAGTAAACCCGGTCGCGGCCTTCGATCAGGCCCGGCAGGATGTCGTCGATGTCGGTGATCGGAAAGGCGTCGTCGGCCCCGAAGTCGCGAATTGCGCCCTCCTGGCCGGCGCGCAGGCCATCCCACAACTCGCGTTCGACGTTGCGTTCACGGCAAAACAGCAGGTATTCGCCGTGCTCGCGGCCAGGCATCAAGACGATGACGGCTTGAGGCTCGGGGAAACCACTGAGGTACTGGAAGTCGCTGTCCTGGCGATACACGTGCTCGACGTCACGGTTGCGGATCGCCACGGCGGCGGCCGGCAGGATTGCGATGCTGTTGGGTTCCATCTGCGCCATCAGCGCCTTGCGCCGGCGCGCGTATTCCGACTTCGGGATATGGATCATGGGCAGATGGGGATCCTTTCTTAGTGCAGCGACGGCTTGGGTGCAGCCGGTACAACCGGTTTTTTGGTCTCGGCGAACAGCAGCAGCGGCGCAACGCGCAGGTATTCCATCACTTCCATATAGTCGCTTTCACCGTCTTCGGACTCTTCCAGGGCGTCTTGCACCTGGGAGATGGCAGCGAGGTCTTGCAGCACTTCACGGGCATCGGTGCTCAGATCCAGGCCGGAGGCGTTGACGCCGAAGCCGTGGAGGAAGCCCTGGCACCATTGGCCCAGCGCGGCAGCACGCTCGGTAAGCGGCGCGTCGTCGGTTGGCAGCAGCAGGACTACAGTGACTTCGTCGCCCGTCAACTCGCCCTTGACCATTTCCTGCAGGCCGATCAGCGCGTTGCGTACGTTTTCCGCAGGTTCGGTTTCCAGCAGTTCGGCGACATCCGCCAGCCAGTTGTCGGCATCAAAGCCAACACCGGTGCAACTGCGGCCCAGCAGCACGCCGTGAAGCTCGGCAGGAGAGCAAGGATGGCCGCTGGTGCTCAGCAGGGTGGCAAAGGCGTTATACGGGGAATTCTGATTGGTCATGGGCAGCTAGGCGCCAAGCGGCGCTATGTCTAGAATGAAGGCCTTGTATCCTACATCGACAGACTCGCCAAGACTATTAAAGGCTGTCCGCCAGTTACCGCCCATCAGACAAAAACCGTGGAACGCTATGGAAGACACCGACCTGCAAGCGCTGATGGCCAGACTCGAACTGCTAATTACCCGGGTCGAGCAACTTAAGGGCCAAAACGGACTCTTATTAGCTCAGGAAAAGACCTGGCGCGAGGAACGCGCGCACCTCATTGAAAAAAATGAAATCGCCCGGCGTAAGGTCGAATCGATGATTTCGCGCCTCAAGGCCCTGGAGCAAGACTCATGAGTTCAAGCAATAGCGTTACCGTGCAGATTCTCGACAAAGAGTATTCGATCATCTGCCCACAGGAAGAGCGCAGCAACCTGGTGAGCGCTGCCCGTTACCTGGACGGCAAGATGCGCGAAATCCGCAGCAGCGGCAAAGTCATCGGCGCCGACCGCATCGCAGTGATGGCTGCCTTGAACATAACCCACGACCTGTTGCACAGCCAGGAACGACCGGACGTGCAGGCCAGCGGCTCGACTCGCGAGCAAGTGCGCGACCTGCTCGATCGTGTGGATCTGGTGCTGGCCACCGATCCGGATGTCAGCAAAGGCTGATTCCTCGGGGTGGTTGCGGTATACTCGCGCCACTCCCTGGGGTGCTTGCCAGTTGACGATGTCCCTGAGCCGATTCGCACTACCCTGGAGGTTGCACGTTGGGCTGGTGTGCATGTCCGCTAGACGGAAAGCCTGAAAGCCTACTGCATCTTCCACCTTGAACTTTCGGGTTCAAGGGCTAAGTCAGCAGCGGTTCATCCGGGGAGCCTGATTCAAGCCGATGCCAGCCCATGCTGGCATCGGCTTTATTACGCGACCACCGTGCTGGTGCCCTCGCCACTCGAACAGCCCATGACGATGACCGAACCTGCGCCGCTTTCCCGCCCGCAACTTCGACGCAAGCTGCGCCAGGCCCGCCGCGCACTGAGCGCCAGCCAGCAACGCCAAGCCGCCCACGGGCTGTATCGGCAACTGGCCCAACACGCGCTGTTCCGCCGCGCCAGACACATCTCCCTGTACCTGCCCACCGACGGTGAAATCGATCCGCGCCTGCTGCTGCGTGCGGCACAGCGCCGGGGCAAGGCTACCTACCTGCCGGTGCTCAGCGCCTGGCCACGCACCAAGATGGTGTTCCAGCGCATTCGCCCGGGCGAAAAACTGCGGCCCAATCGTTTCCGCATTCTCGAACCACGGGCCAACCAGGCCCGCCAGCGCAAGGTCTGGACCTTGGACCTGGTGCTGCTGCCATTGGTCGGCTTTGATCAGGAAGGTGGACGCCTGGGCATGGGCGGTGGGTTTTATGACCGCAGCCTGGCTTACCTGGCACGCCGCCAGAGCTGGCGCAAGCCAACGCTGCTGGGCCTGGCCCATGAATGTCAGAAGGTCGCGAAGCTGGATCAGGCGAGCTGGGATGTGCCGTTGCAAGGAACGGTGACTGATCGCCAGTGGTATGTCGCGGGTCCGCTGGCAGCGAACCCTGTTGCGTGAAGATCAGCGCTTGAAGGGTTGAATCTGTTGCGCGAGCTCGAGCGGAGCATCGGTTTTGTTCGCCCACAGGCTCTGCGCGTAGCCGGTAGTCACCACACCCAAACCGAACACTATGACCAGAACCCAGAGTAAATCCGGTTTGCGTTTCATCGATTGCCCCCCTCAAGGCATTTCACACACGATGTCAGCAGCGGTGTCCGTTACAGGCCGTGCTTGCCGCGTCTTGCTTAAAAGTCCGGCATTTTGCGGTAACGTGAGGCGACACGCAAACGCTGGCGTCAACCGACCGTCGGTTTGTCATGTATTTGCCGGAACCCTTTTCCGCCCCCCTCTCCTGGAGCAAAAAAGATGGCCTATTGGCTGATGAAATCCGAGCCCGACGAGCTCTCGATCAAGGGCCTGGAAAAGCTCGGGCAAGCCCGCTGGGACGGGGTTCGCAACTATCAGGCCCGCAACTTCCTGCGGGCCATGGCGGTGGGTGACGAGTTCTTCTTCTATCACTCCAGTTGCCCGGAGCCGGGAATTGCCGGGATTGGCAAGATCGTCGAAGCCGCCTACCCGGACCCGACGGCCCTCGATCCGCAAAGCCACTACCACGACCCCAAGGCCAACGCCGAAAAAAATCCCTGGAGCGCGATCGACGTCGCGCACGTGGACACCTTCGCCAAGGTGCTCAAGCTCGATTACCTCAAGCAGCAAGCGGCATTGGCAGAGATGCCCCTGGTGCAAAAAGGCAGCCGGCTGTCGGTGATGCCGGTCACGGCCGAGCAATGGGCGGCGGTGCTCGCCTTGCGCTGAACAGCAGAACCCGGCGGTCACGCCCGCAGCGGATGCATAAGCCCCCAGTAAGGGTTAGGCTCGCCTTTCATTTGACGGGCATCAAGTCGCCACTGCGCTGAACCCGTCAGACTAGGACGCTACAGTTGCAGGATGCACTCATGTCGACAAACCATCGCTCATCCCGTCTATTTGCCGTTTCGTTAATGGTCCTGCTGGTCGCCGCCGGCGGTTTCGGCTATTGGAAATCCCTGCGCGACCGCCTGCCCGAAGGCCTGAGCATGGGCAATGGGCGGCTTGAAGCCACCGAAGTGCAGATTGCCAGCAAGCTCCCCGGACGCCTCGCCGACGTGCATGTCGACGAAGGCGACAAGGTGCTCAAGGGCCAGTTGCTGGCGCGCATGGACACCCGCACCCTGGAGGCCCAGCGCAACCAGGCCGAGGCCGAGGTGCTGCGCGCCCGGCAAAACTACGCGGCGGCCGAGGCCAATGTGCAGTTGCGCCAAAGCGAACTGCTGCTGGCCAGCCAGGAAATCAAGCGCTCACGGGAACTGTTCAATCGCGGTTTCGCCAGCCAGCAGATTCTCGACCAGCAGCAGGCTCGCCTGAATACCGGCAACGCTGCAGTCCAGGCCGCCAATGCCCAGGTCGCGGCAGTGCAGGCGGCGATCGGTGCAGCCCAGGCGCAAGTCGCGCAACTGACCAGTGAAATCGAAGACAGCAGCCTGCGGGCCCCCATCGACGGGGTGATCCAGCTGCGCCTGGCGGAACCGGGCGAAGTACTCGGTGCCGGCGGCCGGGTACTGCTGTTGATCGACCCAAACGACCAGTACATGAACCTCTATCTGCCGGCCTCGGTCACTGGGCGCCTGACCGTCGGTGCCGAGGCGCGCATCCTGCTCGACGCCCTGCCCGACCGGCCATTGCCGGCCAGAATCAGTTTTGTCGCGGCCAAGTCGCAGTTCACCCCCAAGGAAGTGGAAACCCGTGACGAGCGGCAAAAGCTGGTGTTCCGGGTCAAGCTCAAACTGACTGACCCGGCCGCCGTGCCCGAGGCCAAACCGGGAATGCCGGGCGCCGGTTATGTGCGCACGGCGACGGTGGACTGGCCGGCCAACCTGCAATGAGCGCCCTGGCGCTGCAGGCCAAAGGCCTGTGCCATGCCTACGGCGCACAACAGGCACTGATCGACATCGCGTTCAGCCTACCCAGCGGCACACGCTGCGGCCTGATCGGCCCCGATGGTGCGGGCAAATCCAGCCTGCTGGGGCTGATTGCCGGGGTGAAGAAACTACAACGCGGAGACCTGCAGGTGCTGGGCGGATCTATCGACCAGCGCCGCCATCGCAACAGCCTGTACCCGCGCATCGCCTTCATGCCCCAGGGCCTGGGTGGCAACCTGTATCCGGACCTGTCGATCAACGAGAACATCCGCTTCTTCGCCACCCTGTTCGGCCTGTCGAAGGACGAGTGCGAACAACGCATGCAGAGCCTGTTGCTGGCCACCGACCTGGCACGGTTTGCCGAGCGGCCGGCGGGCAAGCTGTCCGGCGGGATGAAACAGAAACTCGGCCTGTGCTGCGCGCTGATCCATGAACCGGACCTGCTGATCCTCGATGAGCCGACCACCGGCGTCGACCCGCTGTCCCGCCGGCACTTCTGGGAGTTGGTAGAAGATGTCCGCCGCCAGCGCCCACAACTGACCCTGCTGGTCGCCACCGCTTATATGGAGGAGGCCGAACAGTTCGAGCACTGCCTGATGCTCGACGCCGGCAAGCTGATCGCCGACGGCCTGAGTCGCGACCTGGCAGCCGTGACCCCCAGCGGCAAACTGGACGATGCGTTCACCTACTTTCAAGGTGACCGCAAACGCAGTAGCCAACCGCTGGTTATTCCACCGCGCCCCCACGACAACCTCGACATCGCCATCCAGGCCCACGAACTGACCCTGCGCTTCGGCGACTTCACGGCCGTGAACAAGGTCAGCTTTGCCATCGGTCGTGGCGAGATTTTCGGTTTCCTCGGCTCCAACGGCTGCGGCAAGACCACCACCATGAAGGTCCTCACCGGCCTGATGCCAGCCAGCGAAGGCAGCGCCACGTTGCTCGGCAAACCGGTGGATGCCAAGGACCTGGCTACGCGCAAGCGGGTCGGTTTCATGTCGCAGAGCTTCTCGCTCTACGGCGAACTCAGCGTGCGCCAGAACCTCGAGTTGCACGCGCGGCTGTTCGACTTGCCCAAGGCCGAGAGCGCCACGCGCATCGAGGAACTGATCCAGCGGTTCGACCTGGGCAGCATTGCCGGGCAACAGTCGGGAGCACTGCCGCTGGGCTTGCGACAGCGCTTGTCACTGGCGGTCGCGGTACTGCACCGCCCGGAAGTGCTAATCCTCGACGAACCGACTTCCGGCGTCGACCCGGCCGCCCGGGATGATTTCTGGCGACTGCTGATCGAGCTGTCCCGCGAGCAAGGGGTGACGATCTTCCTGTCGACCCACTTCATGAATGAAGCCCAGCGCTGTGACCGGATCTCGCTGATGCACGCTGGCAAGGTGCTGGCCTGCGACACCCCGGCGGCGCTGCAGCAGCAGTTTGCTGGAGACACCCTGGAAGACGCCTTCGTCCGCTGCCTGCAAGATGCGCAGGACGCCAGCCCGGCGCCGCCACCCCCGGCAGCGGTCAACGCCGCGACAGCTCCGGCACCCACGGGCGGCGCCGCATTCAGCCTGCGGCGGTTGATTGCCGTGGCCAGCCGCGAGGGCAAGGAGTTGCTGCGCGACAAAGTGCGCCTGGCCTTCGCCCTCGCCGGGGCCTTGTTCATGATGGTGATCTTTGGCTACGGCATCTCCCTGGACGTCGAGAAACTGGCTTTCGCCGTCTACGACCAGGACCAGACCCCGCAAAGCCGCGCTTACCTCGAGGCGTTTCGCGGCTCGCGCTACTTCGCCGAACAAGCGCCTATCCACGATGCCAGGCAATTACACCAGCGCCTGCAACGCTCGGAAATCAAGCTTGCACTGGAAATTCCCCCAGGCTTCGGCCGCGATCTGTACGCCGGGCGTCAACCGGCCGTGGCCGCGTGGCTCGATGGCGGCATGCCGTTTCGTGCAGAGACCAGCCGCAACTACGTCGAGGCGGTGCACCAGGCCAACCTCGAGCAACTCGCCGCGCAAAGCAGCCCGGCGCTCAACCAACGCCCGGCGGCCAGACTGGAAACGCGCTTTCGCTACAACCAGGACGTGGTCAGCGTGAACGCCATCGGCCCGGGAGTCATGGCGCTGATCCTGGCTTTCATCCCGGCCATGCTCACCGCGCTGGGCATCGTCCGGGAAAAAGAGCTGGGCTCGATCACCAACTTCTACGCCACGCCGCTGACCCGCCTGGAGTTCCTGCTGGGCAAGCAGGCGCCCTACCTGGCCGTCAGCCTGGTCAATCTCGGCTTACTGGTGGCGATGAACCGCTGGCTGTTCGGCGTGCCGTTCAAAGGCAGCGGTCTGACCCTGGCCTTCGGTGGCCTGCTCTATGTGCTGGCGACCACCAGCATGGGCCTGCTGATTTCGGCGTTCACCCGCACCCAGATCGCCGCCATCCTCGGCACCATGATTATCACCAGCCTGCCGACCATCCAGTTCTCCGGCCTGATCGTGCCGCGTTCCTCGCTCGAAGGCGCCGCAGCCCTGATGGGGCAATTGTTCCCAGCCGGCTACTTCCTCGACATCGCCGTCGGCACCTTCACCAAAGCCCTGGATGTGCGCCAGTTGTGGCCACAGTGCCTGGCACTGTTCGGGTTTTTCCTTGGTTTCACCGGGCTGAGCCTGATCATGCTCAAGAAGCAGGAGGTCTGATGCACCAGCTCTCGCACATCCTGCGCCTGGGGCTCAAGGAGCTCACGAGCCTGCGCCACGACAGCGTCTTGCTGCTGTTCTTGCTGTACGCCTTCAGCGTGGCGATCTACATGCCCGCCGCCGGCTCGGTGATCGGGGTCAACAACGCCAGTGTGGCGATCGTCGACGAAGACCACAGTCATCTCTCGCGCCAGCTCGCCGACGCCCTGCAACCGCCGCAGTTCCAGGCTGCCGTGCCGCTGCCTTACGACCAGTTGGACCAAGTCATGGACCGCGGGCAGTACACCTTTGTGATCAACGTGCCGGCCAACTTCCAGGCCGACCTCCTGGCGGGTCGCTCGCCGGCCGTGCAGGTCAACGTCGACGCCACCGCCATGAGCCAGGCCTTCATGGGGGCCGGCTACATCGGGCGGATCTTCCAGCGTGAACTGCTCAACTATGGCGGGCAGCCGGATACGGCCAGCAAGGCACCGGCCCTGCTGACCACCCGCGCACTGTTCAACACCAACCTGGAGGGAGGCTGGTTCCTGGCGGTGATCCAAATCGTCAACAACATCACCATCCTCGCCATCGTCCTGACCGGTACCGCGCTGCTGCGCGAGCGCGAACACGGCACCCTCGACCATTTGCTGGTGCTGCCGCTGACGGCGCTGGAAATCATGCTGGCGAAAATCGGCAGCAACATGCTGGTGGTGGTGCTGTGCACCTGGGTGTCGTTGGAGGTGGTGGTCAAAGGGCTGTTGGGAGTTCCGCTAGCGGGCTCCCTGGGGCTGTTCCTGCTGGTGACTGCGCTGTATCTGTTCGCGAGCACGGCGCTGGGGATATTCCTCGCAACCCTGGCCCGCTCGACACCGCAGTTCGGCCTGCTGGCGATTCCGGTGATCATTCCGATGCTGCTGCTCTCGGGCGGCAGCACCCCGCTGGACAGCATGCCGCAGTGGCTGCAGTGGGTGATGCAGGGCTCGCCCTCCACCCACTTCGTCAGCCTCAGTGCGGCGATCCTGTTCCGCGATGCCGCGCTCGACGTGGTCTGGCCGGACCTGCTGGCACTGGCAGTGATCGGCCTGGCGTTCTTTGCGATTGCCCTGGCGCGGTTTCGCAAGAGCCTGGCGTCCTGACAGACCGCTATCGCGAGCAAGCCGCAAGCGGGCACTCGCTCCCACAATGGCTCTGGGTGCCCACAGATCCCGCATACACGCCACAAACCCTGTGGGAGCGAGCTTGCTCGCGATGGGGCCCGAACAAACGCCAGAAACCCTATTGGATGATCAGGTTGTTGAACAACAGATCGTCCACCATCGGCTTGCCGGTTTCGTCGTTCATCACTTGCTGGGTCTGCTTCAGGGCTTCCTGGCGCAGTTTTTCCTTGGCTTCGACGTTGTTCATGGTCTCGCTGGTTTGCTGGCCGAACAGCGCCACCAGTTGGTTACGAATCAACGGCTCATTGGCCTTGACCGCCTTGGCGGCTTCCTCGCCGGTGACCCGCAGCGCCACGTCGGCTTTATAGACCTTGAGCCTGGCCGTGCCATCCAGGCCGTAATTGCCCACGAACGGCGGGGTCAGACTGATATAGCTGACCTTCGGCGCTTCGCCCTCTTTGGCTTCCTTGGCTTCTTCGGCCTGCGCTGCCATAGGCAGCGACAGGGCCAGCATCAACATGATCCACGCTTTCACACTTCGCTCCTTATCCGGTTTGCGGCCTAGCATAACCATCCACCCCCCAGCGCCCAAGCGCAAAGCTTATGGGCGGCTATCAGGGTGGGGCATGCTCGTTGACCCCTTGACTCACCCACCTACACTTATCGGCCATCACTCCCAAAGGAATAGCCCTGATGAAAGCCGTGCTGTGCAAAGCCTTCGGCCCTGCCGAATCGCTGGTGCTGGAAGAAGTCGCCAGTCCTGTCGCCAAGAAGAACGAAATCCTCCTGCAAGTGCACGCCGCGGGGGTCAACTTCCCGGACACGCTGATCATTGAGGGCAAGTACCAGTTCAAGCCACCCTTCCCGTTTTCCCCGGGGGGTGAGGCGGCCGGCGTGGTCAGCGCGGTGGGCGAGAAGGTCAGCCACCTCAAGGTCGGCGACCGGGTCATGGCGCTGACCGGCTGGGGCAGTTTTGCCGAGCAGGTCGCGGTACCGGGCTACAACGTGTTGCCTATCCCTGCGTCCATGGACTTCAACACCGCCGCCGCCTTCAGCATGACCTACGGCACTTCGATGCACGCGCTCAAGCAACGCGGCCACCTGCAGCCGGGGGAAACCCTGCTGGTGCTGGGTGCATCCGGCGGCGTGGGCCTGGCTGCCGTGGAAATCGGCAAGGCCATGGGTGCCCGGGTCATCGCCGCGGCCAGCAGCGCCGAGAAACTGGCAGTGGCCAAGGCCGCCGGTGCCGATGAGCTGATCAACTACAGCGAAACCAACCTCAAGGACGAAATCAAGCGCCTGACTGACGGCCAGGGCGCCGACGTGATCTACGACCCGGTCGGCGGCGACCTGTTCGACCAGGCCATCCGGTCCATCGCCTGGAATGGCCGCCTGCTGGTGGTCGGTTTCGCCAGCGGGCGGATCCCTGAATTGCCGGTGAACCTCGCCCTGCTCAAGGGCGCTGCTGTGGTCGGAGTATTCTGGGGTTCGTTCGCCCAACGCCAACCCCAGGACAACGCGGCGAACTTCCAGCAACTGTTCGGCTGGTTTGCCGAAGGCAAGCTCAAGCCGCTGGTGTCGCAGGTCTATCCCCTGGCCAACGCGGCCCAGGCCATCAATGACCTGGGCCAGCGCAAGGCGGTGGGCAAGGTGGTGGTGCAGGTTCGCTGAGTCGGGGCGCGCGCTGTACAGCTGACAACGCTGTACAGAGCGTACCGGCTAAAGCACCTTGCGAATCTCCTCCGGCAGGAACCGGAAGAACCTGGATGCGGGGTAATCCAGGCAGCGCCTGGCAATGCTCAGCACCTGGCGGTTCAGCCTTTTAATCATTGCCAGGCGCTCTGCCGTCGTCCATTGATGCTGGAAAAAGCCACTCGACAAGTAAGCCCGGGTGTATCGGAACGCTGCGAGGTCGACCCACAGGTAATCGGCGGTATGGGCGAAACCCGGGTTGATCTCTCGGCATTTCACCTCTTTGAGCCATTGGTTGAGGCCGGTCGAATCATCCAGGTGAAACTGCATTGGCGCTATGACTTCCAGTTCAGCCGGCTTCTCGCCCCCCACCGTCCAGGGCTTGAAGCGCCACTGCTCGATCGCCTCTTGGCTTACCGCACTGAGATCCGGGTGAACACTTTGGAGAATCCTGACCCCGCTCACCGAGCCATCGGCCTGCACCGTAAAACCTACCCGTACCTCACCGTTGATCCCAGCCCTATGCAGTGCCCGGGGATAAACCGGTTTGGGCGTGTTCTCTGGAATCAGGAACAACTGCGCGGCCAAGCCGTCACTCGAAATACACCAGACCAAAAGCAAACCTAACCAACGCATGACACCCTCCGCGATCTCTGTGCCACTGTTGGCACCTACGCAAAAGGTTAAGGCGAAGGGCTTTGCCGCCCTATCCCCCAACTTCCGACAGCTTCGCGGGATATCTCCCAAATCATTGCCGTTTTTTACCAGGCAACCGCCGGAGTTCGCCTCCGGGGAAATCTCCTACACCGCCCTCCAGTTATACCTGAGCGACATGTTCATAAAAGAACGCGCGACTTTGTTCGTTTACGACTGTTTTGCAGATGAGATGCAGTGCTATTTTCGGTAACGAAACTGTAACATTCGCATCCGCAGTCAAAACAAGAAATTTGGAGCTCTTGAATGTTTGCTTTTTTTCGCCCTGCCGCCCACCAGGCACCCTTGCCTGAAGAAGACGTTGATAGCACCTACCGGCGCTTGCGCTGGCAGATTTTCGCCGGGATTTTCATTGGGTATGCGGGTTATTACCTGCTGCGCAAAAACTTCTCCCTGGCCATGCCCTACCTGATCGAAGAAGGCTACACCCGGGGCCAGCTCGGCCTGGCGATGTCGGCGATCGCGATTTCCTATGGCTTGTCCAAGTTCCTGATGGGCCTGGTGTCCGACCGCTCCAACCCGCGTTACTTCCTGCCTTTCGGCCTGCTGGTGTCGGCTGGGGTGATGTTCGTGTTCGGTTTCGCGCCCTGGGCCACCTCCAGCGTGACGATGATGTTCATCCTGCTGTTCATCAACGGCTGGGCCCAGGGCATGGGCTGGCCGCCGAGCGGGCGGACCATGGTGCACTGGTGGTCGCAGAAAGAGCGCGGCGGCGTGGTGTCGGTGTGGAACGTTGCGCATAACGTCGGCGGCGGCCTGATCGGTCCACTGTTCCTGATCGGCATGGGCCTGTTCAACGACTGGCATGCGGCATTCTATGTACCCGCTGCAGTGGCCCTGCTGGTGGCGGTGTTTGCCTTCATCGTGATGCGCGACACCCCGCAGTCCGTGGGCTTGCCGCCCATCGAGCAGTACAAGAACGACTATCCCCACGGCTACGATGCCAGCCATGAAGAAGAATTCAGCGCCAAGGAAATCTTCGTCAAATACGTGCTGCGCAACAAAATGCTCTGGTACATCGCCCTCGCCAACGTGTTTGTCTACCTGCTGCGCTATGGCGTGCTGGACTGGGCTCCGACCTACCTCAAGGAAGCCAAGCACTTCACCGTCGACAAGACGTCCTGGGCCTACTTCCTCTACGAATGGGCCGGTATTCCGGGCACGCTGCTGTGTGGCTGGCTATCGGACAAGGTGTTTCGCGGCAACCGTGGCCTGACCGGCATGGTGTTCATGGCGCTGGTGACCGTGGCGACCCTGGTGTACTGGCTGAACCCGGCCGGCAACCCGACCGTCGACATGATCGCCCTGGTGTCCATCGGCTTCCTGATCTACGGCCCGGTGATGCTGATCGGCTTGCAGGCGTTGGAGTTGGCACCGAAAAAAGCCGCAGGTACGGCGGCGGGCTTCACCGGACTGTTCGGTTACCTGGGCGGCTCGGTCGCCGCCAGTGCGGCCATGGGCTACACCGTCGACCACTTCGGCTGGGATGGCGGGTTTGTGCTGTTGATCGGTGCGTGCCTGCTGGCCATGGCGTTCCTGGCGCCAACCCTGCGCCACAAGCAAATCGCCAGTCAGGGCCGCGAAGCCATCGCCTGATCCCTGGATGACCCACAACGCTTGAGCCGCGCCTCCAGATTCCGGTCTGGCATGGCGTGGCTGCGCAGCGCGCTGGCGGTCTGCTCGACATAATCGCGCGTGCTGCCGTAGCGTCCGCTGGCACTTTCAAAGACCTGGCTGAGCACATGGTCCGGCAAGTTGCCGGCATAGCTGGGCAGGTGCCGCTCCAGGACAAAACCCAATGCCTGAACCTTGCTGCCATCTTCCAGGCGGCAGTTGAGCCAGTGTGGGCGGTACGACGGGACCGGCATTTCGCGCTGCCACAGGGCAAACAACGATGCTTGCAGTTGCTCCTCGGGCAAGCGGTAGGCAAAACCACTGCATGAACCGCCGCGATCCAGGCCAAATACCAGCCCTGGCAACTCCGGCGTGCCCCGGTGTTCGTGGGACCACAGGTACAAACCACGATGGTAGCCATGCACTCGACCGCGCACCCGCTCGACCGCCGAGCATTCGGGGCGCCAGATCAACGAGCCGTAGGCGAACAACCAGACCGGTCCACCTTGGTGGCGGGCCATGGTGCTTTGCATGGAGTGGAGCAATTGCTCGTGCGTCAGCTGCGGCCCCAGATCGAGCCGCGGAGGGTAAGCCAGATTGAGAAAATCAGATTCAATGGCTGTCATGGCGAATAGCGTTCAGCTCCCCGCGGGTAAACAATTACTTAATAGAACGCACCGCTGTAACAATAAGGCACATTTGTTTTAAGACAGTTTATAGAGCATGGCACCGAAATTAATCCAGCGCCTGAATGACATATAGCCTATCGGTATTTATCCGTTTGAATAAATACCGATGGGCTATATAGGGAGTTATAACGAAGTTTCGAACTCAAGAGCGTGGATCAAGATCGAGGCTCAAGAGCGCGGATCAAGATCGCGGCGCATATGCAAATACGTCGGCGCGCATCTGGTGGGCGTCCATACCCGCCTCGACCAAGGCATCCAGCGTGCCATAGACCATGGCCGGCGAGCCGCTGGCGTAGACATGCAGGGGCTTGAGGTCCGGGAAATCCTCACAGACCGCTTGATGCAACATGCCGCAGCGCCCTTCCCAGCCACACAGGTCGCTGACCACCTGGTGCAGGAACAGATTGGGCAACTTCAGCCATTCGTCCCAGTGTTCCATCTGGTAGAAATCTTCCGGGCGGCGCACGCCCCAGTACAGGTGCACCGGGTACTTGAAGCCTTTGGCCCGGCAATGTTCGAGCAGGCTGTGGATCTGCCCCATGCCGGTACCCGCCGCAATCAGCACCAGCGGACCCTCCGGTAACTCGGCCAGGTGGGTATCGCCGAATGGCAGCTCGACCCGGGCCATGCGGTTGCGTTGCAACTGCTCGATCAGGCTCAGGGCACTGGCTTCGCGGGCGAGCACGTGGATTTCCAGGTCACGCCCCGAGTGGGGCGCCGAGGCCAGGGAAAACGCCGACTTTTCGCCGTTTTCCCGTTCGATCATCAGGTACTGGCCGGCGTGATAGCGCGGCGGCTTGCCTGCCGGCGCGCGCAGGCGTACCCGCCAGGTATCGCCACCCACGTCCACGCACTCAATTACCTGACACGACACGCTGCGCACCGGCAGTTCTCCCAGCGCAAGGACGCCATCCCACAACACGATGCAGTCTTCCAGCGGCTCTGCAATGCAAGTGTAGAACTCGCCGTGGTCGCGTACATGACCGCTCTGCTCGACCCGGCCTTCGACCAGCAACGCCGCGCACACGTGGCAATTGCCATTGCGGCAGCTCTGCGGGCAGTCGTAGCCCAGGCGCCGCGCCCCATCGAGGATCCGCTCGCCGGGCAGTATCTCAAGCACTGCTCCGGACGGCTGCAAGGTTACACGCATCAATCTATTCCTAACTGATTCCAGATGGCATCGATCCGGCGCGTCACCGCCTCATCCTTGACGATAACCCGGCCCCACTCGCGGGTGGTTTCACCAGGCCATTTATGCGTGGCATCGAGCCCCATCTTCGAGCCCAGGCCGGAAACCGGCGAGGCGAAGTCGAGGTAATCGATCGGCGTGTTATCGATCATCACCGTATCGCGCTTGGGGTCCATGCGCGTGGTGATGGCCCAGATCACGTCGTTCCAGTCGCGGGCGTTGATATCGTCGTCAGTGACGATAACGAACTTGGTGTACATGAACTGTCGCAAAAACGACCAGACACCCAGCATTACCCGCTTGGCGTGGCCCGGGTACTGCTTCTTGATGGTCACCACCGCCATGCGGTACGAGCAACCTTCGGGTGGCAGGTAGAAGTCGGTGATCTCCGGGAACTGCTTTTGCAGGATCGGCACGAATACTTCATTGAGCGCCACGCCAAGAATCGCCGGCTCGTCTGGCGGCCGGCCGGTGTAGGTGCTGTGGTAGATCGGCTTGACGCGGTGGGTGATGCGCTCGACCGTGAACACCGGGAAGCTGTCGACTTCGTTGTAATAGCCGGTGTGGTCGCCATAGGGACCTTCGTCGGCCATTTCACCCGGATGGATCACGCCTTCGAGGATGATCTCGGCCGTGGCCGGCACTTGCAGGTCGTTGCCACGGCACTTCACCAGCTCGGTGCGGTTACCGCGCAGCAGCCCGGCGAACGCGTACTCGGACAGGCTGTCCGGCACGGGCGTCACCGCGCCGAGAATGGTCGCAGGGTCTGCCCCCAGGGCCACGGACACCGGGAACGGCTGGCCCGGGTGCTTCTCGCACCATTCGCGGTAGTCCAGCGCGCCGCCACGGTGGCTCAGCCAGCGCATGATGACCTTGTTGCGGCCAATCACTTGCTGGCGATAGATGCCCAGGTTCTGGCGGTCCTTGTTCGGCCCCTTGGTGACCGTCAGGCCCCAGGTGATGAGCGGGCCGACGTCGCCCGGCCAGCAGGTCTGCACAGGCAGCATCGCCAGGTCGACGTCGTCGCCCTCGATGACCACTTCCTGGCACACCGCGTCCTTGACCACCTTGGGCGCCATGGCAATGATCTTGCGGAAGATCGGCAGCTTCGACCAGGCGTCCTTGAGGCCCTTCGGCGGCTCTGGCTCCTTGAGGAAGGCCAGCAGCTTGCCGATTTCGCGCAGTTCGCTGACCGCTTCGGCGCCCATGCCCAGCGCCACGCGCTCAGGTGTGCCAAACAGGTTGCCGAGCACAGGGATATCGTAGCCGGTGGGGTTCTCGAACAGCAACGCCGGCCCTTTGGCCCGCAGGGTGCGATCGCAAACCTCGGTCATTTCCAGCACAGGGGACACTGGAACCTGGATGCGCTTGAGTTCGCCGCGCTGTTCCAGGCCGCTGATAAAGTCGCGCAAGTCGCGATACTGCATGCGTTAGCCTCGCTTGGCCGTGGCGTTCGGGGGCATGAGTTTAGCGCCGAACCCGACGGTTCAAAATAGTGACAGCTCAGATCATGAAAAGTCAGATAGCAAAAAGCCGGGTTTCCCCGGCTCTTGCGGTCCCGCTCGACTTACTTGCGTTTCATCGACAGGAAGAACTCATCGTTGGTCTTGGTCTGTTTCAGCTTGTCGACCAGGAACTCGATGGCAGCCACTTCATCCATAGGATGCAGGAGCTTGCGCAGGATCCACATACGCTGCAACTCGTCGTCGGCAGTCAGCAACTCTTCGCGGCGGGTGCCGGAACGGTTGATGTTGATGGCCGGGAAGACGCGTTTTTCAGCGATTTTGCGGTCCAGGGGCAGTTCCATGTTGCCGGTACCCTTGAACTCTTCGTAGATCACTTCGTCCATCTTCGAGCCGGTTTCAACCAGCGCGGTGGCGATGATGGTCAGCGAGCCGCCTTCTTCGATGTTCCGTGCCGCGCCGAAGAAACGTTTTGGCTTCTCCAGGGCGTGGGCATCGACACCACCGGTCAGGACCTTGCCGGAGCTCGGGATCACGGTGTTGTAGGCACGCGCCAGACGAGTGATGGAGTCGAGCAGGATGACCACGTCTTTCTTATGCTCAACCAGGCGCTTGGCCTTCTCGATAACCATTTCGGCAACCTGCACGTGGCGGGTTGGCGGCTCGTCGAACGTCGAGGCAACCACTTCGCCGCGCACGGTGCGCTGCATTTCGGTTACTTCTTCCGGACGCTCGTCGATCAGCAGCACGATCAGGTGAACTTCCGGGTTGTTACGGGCGATGTTCGCTGCGATGTTTTGCAGCATGATCGTTTTACCGGCTTTCGGCGGAGCAACGATCAGACCGCGCTGGCCTTTGCCGATCGGGGCGCACAGGTCGATGACACGACCGGTCAAGTCTTCGGTGGAACCGTTGCCGGCTTCCATCTTCATGCGCACGGTCGGGAACAGTGGGGTCAGGTTCTCGAAGAGAATCTTGTTCTTCGCGTTCTCCGGACGATCGAAGTTGATCGTGTCGACCTTGAGCAGTGCGAAGTAACGCTCGCCTTCCTTTGGAGGGCGGATCTTGCCAACGATGGTGTCACCGGTGCGCAAGTTGAAACGGCGGATCTGGCTCGGCGAGACGTAGATATCGTCTGGGCCGGCGAGATAGGAAGCGTCTGCAGAGCGCAGGAAGCCGAAGCCGTCCTGGAGGATCTCCAGCACGCCATCACCGGAGATTTCCTCGCCGCTTTTCGCGTGCTTTTTCAGCAGGGAGAAAATCACGTCCTGCTTGCGCGAACGGGCCATATTTTCTATGCCCATCTGTTCGGCCAATTCGAGCAGTTCGGTAATCGGCTTTTGCTTGAGTTCAGTCAGATTCATATAGGAATGACGTAATCATTTATGGAGGGGGGGAAATTAAGCTTTTGGCTTAATGAGGCCGCGCCGCAGAGAAGGCGACAGGATCGCGTACTTATTCGAAAAGGAGTGCGTCGGCGACGGCTAGCAGGGGGCAATGGAGAAACCAGTGCGGGGCCGAATGTACCACCTGAGTTTCGGAGCGTCTAGCCCTCAATAACGAAAAGCCCCGCAATTTGCGGGGCTTTTCGGGTACCACCTGCAACGACGCTTAGATGTTGGCGTCGAGGAAGGCAGCCAGTTGCGACTTCGACAGCGCACCGACCTTGGTGGCTTCGACGTTGCCGTTCTTGAACAGCATCAGCGTCGGAATACCACGCACGCCGTGCTTGGCCGGGGTTTCCTGGTTTTCGTCGATGTTCAGCTTGGCAACGGTCAGCTTGCCTTTGTAGGTCTCAGCGATTTCGTCCAGGACCGGAGCGATCATCTTGCATGGACCGCACCACTCAGCCCAGTAGTCGACCAGTACAGCACCTTCGGCCTTGAGTACGTCAGCTTCGAAGCTAGCGTCGCTAACGTGTTTGATAAGATCGCTGCTCATGGAAGTCTCCAGGTTGTAAGCAAAAAAACGTGGCCCATCATAGCCGCCCTTCCCTCGTTCAGGAAGCCGCAGTTGATTGAGTCTCGCTATGGTGTTGCGTGAGTTTGGGTATAGCTCAACTCCGGCGGCGGCGGGAGCCAGGGACGCAATTTGGCGACGCCCAGCAGGATTTGGCGGTTCGCCGACCGCCCGTCGCGTGCATTGCCTGAGTCCATGTGAAAGCGAGCCTGCTCGCGATTGCCCCCACAGCGCTCACCCACACAACTGAGTTGGATCAATGCTTTAAACACTGCGCGTTGGCGGCAGCGATTGATCGTGGCACGATGGTCGGGTTATCGACCGAGACCTCTAGACCATGCCCCAATCCCAAGCCAAGAATCTGTCCCTGATCGCCGCTATCGACCTGGGCTCGAACAGCTTCCATATGGTCGTGGCCAAGGCTCACCACAATGAGATCCGCATTCTCGAGCGGCTCGGCGAAAAGGTGCAACTGGCGGCCGGGATCGACGAGGCGCGCCAACTCAACGAAGAATCCATGCAGCGCGGGCTCGATTGCCTCAAGCGTTTTGCCCAACTGATCAACGGCATGCCCCTGGGTGCGGTGCGGATCGTCGGCACCAACGCCCTGCGTGAAGCGCGCAACCGTGGCGAATTCATCCGCCGCGCCGAAGAAATCCTCGGCCACCCGGTCGAAGTCATCTCCGGGCGAGAAGAAGCGCGCCTGATTTACCTGGGCGTTTCCCACACCCTCGCCGACACTCCGGGCAAGCGCCTGGTCGCCGACATCGGTGGCGGCAGTACCGAATTCATTATTGGCCAGCGCTTTGAGCCGCTGCTGCGCGAAAGCCTGCAAATGGGCTGCGTGAGCTTCACCCAGCGCTACTTCAAGGACGGCAAGATCACCCCGGCACGCTACGCCCAGGCGTACACCGCAGCGCGCCTGGAGATCATGAGCATCGAACACGCCCTGCACCGCCTGACCTGGGATGAGGCCATCGGCTCCTCGGGCACCATTCGCGCCATCGGCCTGGCCCTCAAGGCCGGCGGCCACGGCGCGGGCGAGGTCAATGCCGAAGGCCTGGCCTGGCTCAAGCGCAAGCTGTTCAAGCTGGGCGACGCCGAGAAGATCGACTTCGAAGGCATCAAGCCTGACCGTCGGGCGATCTTCCCGGCCGGCCTGGCGATTCTCGAAGCCATCTTCGACGCCCTTGAACTGCAGCGCATGGACCATTGCGACGGCGCCCTGCGCGAAGGCGTGCTGTACGACCTGCTGGGCCGCCATCACCACGAAGACGTCCGTGAGCGCACCCTGAGCTCGCTGATGGACCGTTACCACGTCGACCTGGAGCAAGCCGCTCGGGTTGAACGCAAGGCCCTGCACGCGTTCGACCAGGTGGCGGTGGACTGGGAGCTGGATGACGGTGTGTGGCGCGAGCTACTGGGCTGGGCCGCCAAGGTCCATGAAGTCGGCCTGGATATCGCTCACTACCATTACCACAAGCACGGCGCCTACCTGATCGAGCACTCCGACCTCGCCGGCTTCTCCCGCGAAGACCAACTGATGCTGGCGCTGCTGGTACGTGGTCACCGACGCAACATTCCCAAGGACAAGTTTGCCGAGTTCGGCGACGAAGGCATCAAGCTGATCCGCCTGTGCGTGCTGCTGCGCTTCGCGATCCTGTTCCATCACATCCGCGGCACCCAGACGATGCCCCAGGTCACCCTGCACGCCAACCGCGACAGCCTGGAAGTGCAGTTCCCGGAACAGTGGCTGGACGACAATCAGCTGACCCAGGCCGACTTCGCCCTGGAGGCCGAGTGGCTGGCGCGGATCGGGTTCACCCTCAACGTGCGCTGAGGCATGGCCTGAGCGGTGCAGAAACAAAAATGGCGATCCCCAGGGATCGCCATTTTTTTGCCTGCTACCTGTCGATCAACTGCTGACCGGCAAGATCGGGCTACCCAGACGCTCGAGCAACGTCGCCTGCGCACTGCGCGGGTTCTGGTTGCCGGTCGGGGTGTTGCGGATGTACCGACCGTCCGACTGCAGGCTCCAGCTGTGGGTGTTGTCGCTGAGGTACAGCTCCAGCTCTTTCTTGACCCGGGTCAGCAGTTTCTTGCCTTCTACCGGGAAGCAGGTCTCAACCCGTTTATCCAGGTTGCGCTCCATCCAGTCGGCACTGGACAGGAACATCTGCTCCTCGCCGCCATTGAGGAAGTAGAACACCCGCGTGTGCTCGAGGAAGCGACCGATGATCGAGCGCACGTGAATGTTGTGCGAGACCCCGGCGATGCCTGGCCGCAGGCAGCACATGCCACGCACCACCAGGTCGATGCGCACCCCTGATTGGCTGGCCTTGTACAGCGCGCGGATGATCTTCGGATCGGTCAGCGAGTTGAACTTGGCAATGATATGTGCCGGCTTGCCGTCGAGCGCAAACTGGGTTTCGCGGGCAATCATGTCGAGCATGCCCTTCTTCAGGGTAAACGGCGCATGCAGCAGCTTCTTCATGCGCAGCGTCTTGCCCATGCCGATCAACTGGCTGAATAGTTTGCCGACGTCTTCGCACAAGGCATCGTCGGACGTCAGCAAGCTGTAGTCGGTATACAGGCGGGCGTTGGCGGCGTGGTAGTTACCGGTACCCAGGTGCGCGTAGCGGACGATTTCGCCAGCCTCGCGACGCAGGATCAGCATCATCTTGGCGTGGGTCTTGAAGCCGACCACACCGTAGATCACCACCGCACCGGCAGCCTGCAAGCGGCTGGCCAGTTGCAGGTTGGACTCTTCATCAAAGCGCGCACGCAGCTCGATCACCGCAGTGACTTCCTTGCCGTTACGCGCGGCGTCGACCAGGGCATCGACGATTTCCGAGTTGGCGCCGGAACGGTACAGGGTCTGGCGGACCGCCAGCACATGCGGGTCCTTGGCAGCCTGGCGCAGCAGGTCGACCACCGGGGTGAACGACTCGAACGGGTGCAGCAACAGAATGTCCTGCTTGCTGATCACGCTGAAAATGTTCTCGCTGTTCTGCAGCAGTTTCGGGATCTGCGGGGTGAACGGCGTGTATTGCAGCTCGGGGTGACTGTCCAGGCCGGTGATGCTGAACAGGCGCGTCAGGTTGACCGGGCCGTTGACCTGATACAACTCGGTCTCGTGCAGGTTGAACTGCTTGAGCAGGTAGTCGGACAGGTGTTTCGGGCAAGTGTCGGCCACCTCCAGGCGCACCGCATCGCCGTAGCGCCGCGAGAACAGCTCGCCGCGCAGGGCGCGGGCCAGGTCTTCGACATCTTCGGTGTCGACCGACAGGTCGGCGTTGCGGGTCAGGCGGAACTGGTAGCAGCCCTTGACCTTCATGCCCTGGAACAGGTCGTCGGCGTGCGCATGGATCATCGACGACAGGAACACATAGTTATCGCCGGTGCCGCCGACTTCTTCCGGCAGCTTGATGACCCGTGGCAGCAAACGTGGTGCCGGGATGATCGCCAGGCCGGAGTCACGACCGAAGGCGTCGATGCCCTCGAGCTCGACGATGAAGTTCAGGCTCTTGTTCACCAGCAATGGGAACGGGTGCGTCGGATCGAGGCCGATCGGGGTGATGATCGGTGCGATCTCGTCGCGGAAATAGCGGCGTACCCAGGTCTTGATCTTGGTGTTCCAGTGACGCCGACGGATGAAGCGGACCTGATGTTTTTCCAGCTCCGGCAATAGGATGTCGTTGAGGATGGCGTACTGGCGATCGACATGGCCGTGCACCAGTTCGCTGATGCGGGCCAGCGCCTGATGCGGCTGCAGGCCGTCGGCACCGGCTTGTTCGCGGGCGAAGGTGATTTGTTTCTTCAGCCCGGCGACACGAATCTCGAAGAACTCGTCCAGGTTGCTGGAGAAGATCAGCAGGAACTTCAGCCGCTCCAGCAAGGGATAGGACTCATCCAGCGCCTGTTCCAGCACGCGGATGTTGAACTGCAGTTGCGACAGCTCGCGATGGATGTACAGGCTGCTGTCATCCAGGCCCGGGATCGCGATGGCCGGCGCCGCCGGGGCGGCGTCGGCGACCACCACCGGCGGCGCTGCGACCGGTTCACGTTCCGGCAGCGCTTCGGGGGTGGATTCAACGACGGGCTCGACCACGGGCTGAGCTTCGTTTACAGCAACTTCAGTGAGTCCTTCGGTATTCATCGCGTGTTCCTGGGAGGGCTATTTTTGCTCTCGTAACAATTGAGCGGCACGTACGGCAAAGTAGGTGAGGATGCCATCAGCACCGGCGCGTTTGAAAGCGGTCAGGGATTCAAGAATCACCCCTTCGCTCAACCAGCCATTCTGGATTGCCGCCATGTGCATGGCGTATTCACCGCTGACCTGATAGACAAAGGTCGGCACTTTAAATTCTTCTTTGACTCGATAAAGAATATCCAGGTACGGCATGCCTGGCTTGACCATGACCATATCCGCACCTTCTGACAAGTCGCTAGCCACTTCATGCAAGGCTTCGTTGCCGTTGGCCGGGTCCATCTGGTAGGACGCCTTGTTTGCCTTGCCCAGGTTCAGGGCCGAGCCGACTGCATCGCGAAACGGACCGTAGTAGGCACTGGCGTACTTGGCCGAGTAAGCCATGATCCGCACGTTGACATGACCGGCCAGCTCCAGCGCTTCGCGGATCGCCTGGATCCGTCCATCCATCATGTCCGAGGGGGCCACCACCTGGGCACCTGCCGCAGCATGGGACAATGCCTGGCGGACCAATGCATCGACGGTAATGTCGTTCTGCACGTAGCCTTCTTCATCAAGGATACCGTCCTGGCCGTGGGTGGTGAACGGGTCCAGCGCGACATCGGTGATCACCCCCAGCTCCGGGAACCGTGCACGCAGCGCGCGGGTAGCGCGCTGGGCAATGCCGTCCGGATTCCAGGCCTCGGCGGCGTCCAGGGACTTGAGCTCGCTCGGGGTCACCGGGAACAGCGCGATGGCCGGGATGCCAAGTTCTACCCACTGGGCCGCTTCCTCGAGCAACAAGTCGATGGTCAGGCGCTCTACGCCCGGCATCGAGGCCACCGCTTCGCGACGGTTCTCACCGTCCAGCACAAACACCGGCAGAATCAGGTCGTTGCTGGTCAGGACATTTTCCCGCACCAGACGGCGCGAAAAGTCATCGCGACGGTTGCGACGCAGGCGGGTTGCAGGAAACAAACGGTTGGCGGGGGTAAAGCTCACGGCAGACTCCTGAGCCCGCGCTGGCGGGCGAGCGTGACAGTTATAAGCGCTCATTATGACCGTCGTATGACAGTTGTGTGCACCCCTGTGACCAGTAGCCGCATTCATTGTCCTTGTAGGAAATGTTCACGTCGAGACACATTTGGATACTTTCCTCCCTGAGCCCGAAGGGTTAGGCTGCGCGTTCATTTCGCCAGCACCCAGACAATGCTCCAACAATTCCTGCATGATTTTGGCTACTTTGCCCTCTTTCTAGGCACGTTCTTCGAAGGCGAAACCATCCTGGTTCTTGCGGGATTCCTCGCGTTCCGCGGATACATGGACATCAATGTGGTGGTGGTCGTGGCGTTCCTCGGCAGCTATGCCGGTGACCAGCTGTGGTACTTCCTGGGACGCAAGCACGGGCGCAAGCTGCTGGCGCGCAAACCACGCTGGCAAATGATGGGCGACCGGGCGCTGGAGCATATCCGCAAGCACCCGGACATCTGGGTCCTGAGCTTTCGTTTCGTCTACGGCCTGCGCACGGTGATGCCGGTGGCCATCGGCCTGTCGGGATACCCGCCGGGACGCTACCTGATCCTTAACGGCATCGGCGCGGCGATCTGGGCTACCGCGCTGGCGGCTGCCGCCTATCATTTTGGCGCAGTGCTCGAAGGCATGCTGGGCAGCGTCAAGAAGTACGAGCTATGGGTGCTAGGTGCCCTGCTGGTGCTGGGTGTCGTCCTGTGGCTGCGTCGCCGTTTCAAGAACGCTCGCCTGGCCCGTCAGGTCTATGCCGACGAGCAGGCCTTGATCGCCGAAAAGGCCAAGAACGAGCCTACGACGCCAGCCGAGTGAACGACTTTTGGCAAGCGTACAGCGCAATCCCACTCAGCACACTGTAAGCGCTCAGGCCGACCCAGATCAGATTGCTGGCCGGCCATAGCCCCGCCAGCGGTGCCAGCCATACCAGCGGTAGGTTCGATAGCAGCCGCAGCAGTTCCAGCCTGAGCGCCTGCGGGCGATTCTCCAGGGCCATGCCCAACACAAACAGACCGAACGCCAGCGCGGCCCAACCCAGCAGCAACGCGCTGCCGGGCAGGTGTTGCTCGCGACCCAGCAGGTAACTGCCCAAGGCAACGTACACACAGAACTGCAGGGTTACGTACAGTTGCTGGCGCCCGGCCAATGGCACCTCGAACTTGCGGAACTGGCTCAACTGCGGCTTGTGTAGCGGGTACTTGGCGGCAACGTCCGCCGGCCGCCAACCGGTACGCATGAACCAGATCCGCAGCTTGTCCCATCGCCGCTCGGCGCGCCGCGCATCGGTCCACAACTGCGCGTAGAACTGCACGTTCGCCCACAACGGATTCCAGCTGGCCAGCGGCGTGGTCACGCCAAAAATCACCGGCTCGTTGTCGTCCTCTTCCTGATAAGAACCAAACAGCCGGTCCCAAATAATGAACACCCCGCCATAGTTGCGATCCATGTAGAGAGCGTTCTGTGCATGGTGAGCACGATGATTGGATGGGGTCACGAAGAACCACTCGAACCAGCCCAGCTTGGGAATGTGCCGGGTGTGGACCCAGAACTGGTACAGCAGGTTCAGCGCCGCGACACTGACAAACACCAGCAGGGGCACGCCGAGCACTGCCAGCGGCAGATAGAAGATCCAGCCCAGCAGGAACCCGGTGCTGGTCTGGCGCAGCGCCGTGGACAGGTTGTAGTCCTCGCTTTGATGGTGCACCGAATGTGCCGCCCAGAGGATGTTGCGCTCATGGCCACAGCGGTGCAGCCAGTAGTAGCACAAGTCATAGAGGACAAAGGCCGACACCCAGGTCCACGGGTTGTCCGCCGACAGTTCGAACAGCGCCAGGTGCTCGAGGGCAAAGGCGTAGGTCAGCAGGCCCACGCCCTTGGTCAGCAGCCCGGTGGTGGTCGACAACACGCCCGTGCTGAGGCTGTTGATCGCGTCCGCCAGGCGGTAATGACTGACTCCCCGCCAACGGTCGGCCAGCAGCTCGATGGCAATCAGCACGAAGAAAAACGGCACCGCATACAAAATGAAATTCATGACGCGACCCGTGGGCAGTGGTTGTCCAGAGATTAGGCCCAGACACGCAGCAACCCTATGGCAACGAGCGACAAATTAGTGGACATTTAGCGCCATGAACCTGGAGAAGAACCCATGAGCAAAAAAGTTGCAGTGATACTTTCCGGCTGTGGCGTCTATGACGGCGCCGAGATCCACGAAAGCGTGATTACCCTGCTGCGCCTCGACCAGCGTGGCGCACAGGTGCAGTGCTTTGCCCCGAACATCACCCAGTTGCATGTGATCAATCACCTGACTGGCGAAGAAATGCCCGAGTCGCGCAATGTGCTGGTGGAGTCGGCCCGCATCGCCCGTGGCCAGGTCAAGGACCTGCGTGACGCCAACGCCGAGGACTTCGATGCGCTGATCGTTCCCGGAGGGTTTGGCGCCGCCAAAAACCTTTCCAACTTTGCCATCGAAGGCGCGGGCTGCAGCCTGCAACCGGAAGTCCTGGCCCTGGCCGAGGCCTTTGCCGAAGCCGGCAAGCCGGTGGGCCTGATCTGTATTTCCCCGGCCCTGGCGGCGAAGATCTACGGCCCCGGCGTCACCTGCACCATCGGCAACGACGCCGATACCGCTGCGGCGCTGACCAAGATGGGCGCCACCCACACCGACTGCGCCGTCACCGACATCGTCGAAGACAAGGCGCGCAAACTGGTGAGCACCCCGGCCTACATGCTGGCGCAGTCGATCAGCGAAGTGGCTTCAGGTATCAACAAGCTGGTGGACCGGGTGCTCGAACTGACCCACGAAAACGACGCCTGACCTACCCCGCAGCAGGAGCTGGCGTGTCAGCGCAAAGGGCCTGGGTGGCAACGTTCAGGCCTGGCGGCTGAGCCGGGTCAGGATCCGGTCCAGCGCATTGGCGAACGCCTGTTTTTCCCGTTCGCCGAACGGCGCCGGACCGCCACTCATCTGCCCCTGTTCACGCAGGTCAGTGAACAGATTGCGCACCGCCAGGCGGTCGCCCATGTTCTGTGCATCGAACTCCTTGCCGCGCGGGTCCAGCGCGGCAACGCCCTTCTTCACCAGGCGGTCGGCCAGCGGCACATCGCTGCAGATCACCAACTCGCCGGGTACGGCATGCTCCACCAGGTAGTCGTCCGCCGCATCCGGGCCGCTGGGCACCACGATCAACTTGACCAGCGCCAGGCCCGGCTTGGTCTGCGGCTGCCCCGCCACCAGCAGCACCTCGAACTGACGCTTGAGGGCAAACTTCACTACCAGATCCTTCGCCGCCCTGGGGCAGGCATCGGCATCGATCCAGACACGCATTGTGTTTTCCTCTGTTGAAAGCATCGCGGGCAAGTCGAATGCTGGTTACGAAACCGGCATGCGCCGCTTCTCGGCCATACGACTGCGGCTGTACAACACGACAATCGCCAGGATCGCCACTGCCTGCGCACCGAGCGAATAGGCATCAGCGTGAATCCCCAACCAGTCAAAGTCAAAGAATGGCACCGGACGCGTGCCAAAGACCCCGGCTTCCTGCAAAGCTTTCACCCCATGCCCGGCAAACACCACCGACAAGGCGCAGAGCAGCCCGGCATTGATGCCGAAGAACAGGGCCAGGGGCAATTTCGCCGAGCCGCGCAAAATCACCCAGGCCAGGCCGATCAGCAGCACCAGCGCGGTTGCACCACCCGCCAGCACCGCGTTATGCCCGGCCGGGCCGGCTTGCAGCCACAGGGTTTCGTAGAACAGGATCACTTCGAACAGCTCGCGGTACACCGAGAAAAACGCCAGGATCGCAAAACCGAAACGCCCACCTCCGCCCACCAGGCTGCTCTTGATGTAATCCTGCCAGGCCGCCGCATGGCGACGGTCGTGCATCCAGACACCCAGCCATAGCACCATGACGCTGGCGAACAGTGCGGTCGCCCCCTCGAGCAGTTCGCGCTGGGCGCCACTGACATCGATCACATAGGCGGCCAACGCCCAGGTGGCAAGACCGGCCAGCAAGGCCAGGCCCCAGCCGACATTGACACTGCGCACCGCCGACTGCTGGCCAGTGTTACGCAGGAACGCGAGGATCGCCGCCAGTACGAGGATCGCCTCCAGGCCTTCGCGCAACAGGATCAACAGGCCAGAGATGTAGCTCAGCGACCAGCTCAAGCCATCGCTGCCCAGAAGGCTGGCGGACTCCTTGAGCTTGGCTTTGGCGGTATCCAGGCGCTGCTGGGCCTGCTCCACCGGCAAACCGTCCTGCAGTGACTGACGGTAGGCCATCAGCGACTTTTCGGTGTCTTTGCGCACTGTGGCGTCGACGTTATCCAGCGAGCTCTCGACCAGCTCGAACCCCTCCAGATACGCCGCCACCGACAGGTCGTAGGCCTGGTCGTGGTCGCCGGCACGGTAGGCGGCGATGCTCTTGTCCAGGGTCGCGGCGGTGTAGTCGAGCAACTGCCCCGGGCCACGCTTGACTTGCGGAGGCTGGGCCCGTTGCGCACGGAAGGTGGCCGCCGCTTCAGGTCCGTCGGCCGCCAGCACTTCGGCCGGCGTCTGGCGCGCCAGATCGGCCAGGTTGTAGGTCTGCTGGTTTTTCACCGCCGCCGCGTCGACGCTGAAACTAGCGATGTAAGTGGCCAGGTCCCAGCGCTGACGCTCGTCCAGTTGATCGGCGAACGCCGGCATGTCGGTGCCTTCGATGCCCTGCCCAAGGGTGCTGTAGATCGCGTAGAGACTCAGGCGGTCCTGGCGCGAGCTATCCCGCAGGTTCGCCGGCGCAGGCTCCAGGCCGACCCCGGCGGGGCCATCGCCAGCACCGCTGGCGCCATGGCACACCGAGCAATGCTGGGCATACAACGGTGCACCGCGCACGGGGTCGGGGGTAATGATCGGCGCTTGGCTGACCTCGTAGGCCACCGCCAGCTTCGCACCCAACTGCCGCGCCTGGCGGGCGACACTCACACCGTCCTGGCGCTCGGCGACCGCCTTGCTCAGTGCGAGCACGCCCTGCTCCAACTCAGGCTTCTGCGGCCTGGCCGGCAATCCCGCGATAAAACCCTGCAGCGCCCGCAGAAACTCGACCTGCTCCTGATACTCGGCGGCATCGATCACCTTGCCTGCCTCGACCGCCGCCGGGTAATCGGCGCCAATGTAATCGAGTACGTGCAGGGCCTGGGGAGCGCCTTCCACGGTGTCGGCCAGCAGATTGAAACTGCACAGCGATAACCACGGGAGCACCAGCCAGGCCAGAAAACGGGACGGGGCAGTCATGAATGAATCTCAATTGGAAATACGAAGTTACATATTGTTCACTTCGAATGAGCTTCACTCAAGCTTTGTCGTGCTTTGGGCGTTTTATCCCGCGCAGAAATGAAAAAGGCGACCCCTCAGGGTCGCCTTGCCGGGTGCCGGACGGCTTACACCACCGCTTTACGCAGAGTCGCCATAAACGCCGCAGCACCAATGAACAAACCAGCAAAGGTACGGTTCATGCGTTTCTGTTGCTTGGGAGTACGCAGCAGGCGCAGCACCTTGGACGCGAGGCCCGTGTAGCCGGCCATCACCACCAGGTCGACGCAGATCATCGTCGCCCCCAGGATCAGGTACTGCGCCACCAGCGGTGCGTGCGGGTCAATGAACTGTGGCAGTACCGCCAGCATGAACACCAACGCCTTGGGATTGCTGACGTTCACCAGGAAACCGCGGAACATCAGGGCCAAGGGCTTGCCGATCGGGCGAACCGCCGCATCATCGTTCAGGTCGCTGGGCAGCGCTTGCCATTGCTTGACGGCGAGAAACACCAGGTAGGCAACACCAAACCACTTGATCACATAAAACGCAGTGGCCGACGTCGCGAGAATCGCCCCGACCCCGGCCGCGACGATTGCAATCTGCAAGGCCAGGCCCAGTTGCAGGCCCAGGGCGTTCCAATAACCGCGCCAGAACCCGTAGCGCAAACCGCTGGACATCGACGCGATGGCGCCGGCGCCCGGAGAAAGGCTGATCACCCAGCAGGCGGCAAAAAACGCCAGCCATGTTTCAAGCACCATCGCACACCTCGACTCAAGCTTCTTGTCAGGCGTCTAAGCTAATGCGCCAGCCGGCGAATGACTATCGATTTTTTGCAGGAAGTGGCCGCTGCCGACCAGCGTGTCGGCTATTTTTCAAAGCCGCTGGAAGGCAGTACGTCGCTACCGCGCCAGCGGCGCACGGAGCGCTGGAAGAACAGGCTGTTGGGCACTTGCACCATGGCGCTACCGGTGCCCAGTTCCTCGGCCTCGATCAACGTGGTGTACAGCAGGTTGATCGCCACCACTCGACCCTTGACGCCGGGCTTGTCGGTGGTGTCCACCAACTCGACCACATCCCCCAGGCGAAACGGCCCGACGGTGAAGATCAGAATCGCGCAGAGCAGGTTCGACAGCACACTCCACATGGCGAAGAAAGCCACCGCGGCGACCGCGACAAAGCCGGATAGAGCGGTCCACAGCACCGTGGCGGAAACCCCCAGGCGCTCAAGGACAAAGATCAGCGCACTGCCCATGATCAGCCAGCGCAGGCCGCCGCGCAGCGGCATCAGCAACTGCGGCGGAAACGGGTAACGCTCACCCAGACGAGTCAGGCCTTTCGCCACGAAGCGCTGCGTCAGGTAACCCGCCAACAGGATCAGCAGGATCTGCACGCCGAGCCAGATCGGCTCGACCCACACGGCCGGCAATGGCAGCTTGAAGGCTTCCATCACGACAACGCCTCCAGCTCCGCCTGCATGCCTTCCAGCAGTTCCAGGGCTTGCATCCAGGCTTCTTCAAGCTCGGCTTCACGGACTTTCAATTTGGCCTGCTCGGCCAGCAGGTCACGCAATTCGTTCTTGCGCGCCGGCTCGTAGATATCGCTGTCGCCCAGACTGGTGTCGACCTTGGCCAGTTTCTCGTGCAGCTTGCCCAACTCGGCTTCCAGCTTGTCGGCTTCGCGCTTGTGCGGTGCCAGTTGCTGGCGCAACGCCGCGGCTGCCTGGCGCTGGGCCTTCTTGTCGGTCTTGTCCGGGTTGACCGGGGTGTTGCTCACCGGCGCGTTGCGCTGGCGATACTCGACCAGCCAGCGGGCATAGTCTTCCAGGTCGCCGTCGAACTCCTCGACCTTGCCATCGGCCACCAGGAAAAAGTTGTCGGTGGTGCTTTTGAGCAAGTGACGGTCGTGGGAGACCACCAGTACCGCACCACTGAATTCCTGCAAGGCCATGGTCAGCGCCAGGCGCATTTCCAGGTCCAGGTGGTTGGTCGGTTCGTCGAGCAGCAGCAGGTTCGGCCGCTCCCAGGCGATCAGGGCCAGCGCCAGGCGAGCTTTTTCACCGCCGGAGAAGTTCAGCACCGGCTCGTCGATCCGTGCACCACGGAAGTCGAAGCCGCCGAGGAAATCGCGCAGGGTCTGCTCACGCTCGGTCGGCGCCAGGCGCTGCAAGTGCAGCAACGGACTGGCCTTGGCATCCAGCGAGTCCAGTTGGTGCTGGGCAAAGTAACCCACCACCGTGTTCTCGCCACGGGTCAGGCGGCCTGCCAGCGGCTCGAGCTCACCGGCTAGGTTCTTGATCAGGGTCGACTTGCCGGCACCGTTGGGGCCGAGCAGGCCGATCCGGGCGCCGGGGGTCAGTTGCAGCTTGACCTTCTCCAGGATGGTCTTGTCGCCATACCCCAGGCGGGCGTCGGACAGGTCGATCAGTGGGCTGGAGATCTTTGTCGACTCGCGGAACACGAAGTCGAACGGCGAATCGACGTGGGCCGCGGACAGCTCCTCCATCCGCTCCAGCGCCTTGATCCGGCTCTGGGCCTGGCGGGCCTTGGTGGCCTGGGCCTTGAAACGGGCGATGTAGCTTTCCATGTGCGCCCGCTGAGCCTGCTGCTTCTCGTAGGCCTGTTGTTGCTGCGCCAGACGTTCGGCACGGGCCCGTTCGAACGCCGTGTAGCCACCGCGGTACAGGGTGATCTTGCGCTGATCGACGTGGGCCACGTGATCGACCACCGCATCGAGGAAGTCTCGGTCGTGGGAAATCAGCAGCAGGGTGCCGGGGTAGCTCTTTAGCCACTCTTCGAGCCAGATGATGGCGTCGAGGTCCAAGTGGTTGGTCGGCTCATCGAGCAGCAACAGGTCCGATGGACACATCAATGCCTGCGCCAGGTTCAGACGCATCCGCCAGCCACCGGAGAAATCTCCGACTTGACGGTCCATCTGCTCGTTGGTGAACCCCAACCCGGCGAGCAATTTGCGCGCACGGGCGTCGGCGGTATAGCCGTCGGCGCTATCGAGTTCCGAATGCAGGCGCGCCAGGGCGGCACCATCATGGGCCGCTTCGGCTGTCGCCAGGTCGCGCTGGACCTCGCGCAGGCGCAGGTCGCCATCGAGCACGTAGTCGACCGCCAGGCGTTCGAGCGTCTCGATTTCCTGGCGCATGTGGGCGATACGCCAATCGGCCGGCAGGAAGCAGTCACCCGAATCCGGGTGCAGCTCGCCCCGGATCAAGGCGAACAGGCTCGATTTGCCGGCGCCGTTGGCACCGATGAGGCCGGCTTTGTGGCCGGCGTGCAGGGTCAGCTCGGCGTCTTCTAGCAGACGTTGCGGGCCACGCTGTAAAGTCAGGTTCTGAAGTCGAATCATAATGGCGGCGGAGTCTACCAGCTTCGCTCGCAACTAGCGCGAGTAGCACTATGTCCTCTGACCTGTGGAGCTTTTCCCTCGACACCTATGCACGACCTGGCGTGGAGGACGCGTGCCTGCGATTGCAAGGCGCCGGGGCCAATGTCTGCCTGCTGCTCTGCGCGGCCTGGCTCGGTGCACGGGGTGTCGCCTGCAACCGCCAACGCCTTCTAGACCTTCAGCAAGTCGCCTTGCCCTGGTCCCGCGACGTGGTGGAGCCCCTCCGGCAATTGCGCACGTCATGGAAAACTGCCGCGGCATCTGACCCACAGCTCGCGACTCTGCGCGCGCAGGTCAAGGCACTGGAGCTTGCAGCCGAGCGGAAACTGTTGGGGCGTCTGGAAAGTTCGGCACAGGACTGGCCGGCAGCTCAAGCGAACGACTTGGCCGCGTGGCTGGAAGGATTGGCGACGGACGCCGCCAACCTTGATCGCGACGCGCTGCAGCAGCTGCGCGTCGCGTTGACCTCGGCTTAGGAAGCGCTGGTCGGGGTGTTGGTGGTGCTGTTGGTGGCGGCTGGCGCGGTGCTGGTCACTGCGACCGGCGCTGACGCTGGCGCAGCGGCTGGCGTGGGGGTCGCCGGTTTGGCAGCCACGGCAGCGGTGGCAGGCTTGGCAGCAGCCGGTTTCGCGGCCACCGGCTTTTTCACCGCAGGCTTGGCGGCGGGCTTGGCCGCTACTGGCTTGGCTGCAGGTTTCGCAGCGCTGGCTGCCGCAGGTTTTGCTGCTGGCTTGGCAGGTGCCTTGGCAGCAGGCTTGGCGGCTGGTTTAGCAGCCGGCTTGACCGCTGGTTTAGCGGCAACCGGTTTGGCTGCTGGCTTGACGGCCGGTTTCGCGGCAGCGGTTTTCGCTACTGGCTTGGCGGCCGGTTTTGCGGCGGCGGTTTTCGCGGCAGGCTTGGCGGCGGCTGGTTTTGCCACTGGCTTGGCTGCTGGTTTGGCCGCAGCAGTTTTCGCCACTGGCTTGGCCGCTGGTTTGGCTGCAGCGGTTTTTGCCACTGGCTTGGCCGCTGGTTTGGCGGCTGCAGTTTTAGCCGGGGTCTTGGCTGCAGGCTTGGCCACAGTTTTAGCTGGAGCCTTGGTCGCTGCCGGTTTGGCCGCAGGTTTTTTTGCCGCCGGTGCTGGCTTGGCCGAACGCTGGGTCAAGACCTTGCCAACGGCCTCTTTCACCCGGCCTACACCCTGGGCCAGTTTCAGGCTTTCCTGGGCATCGCGTTTGAGATTGAGGATGTAGTTGCGCGTCTCGGATTGACGGTCCTTGAGCGCGTCGAGCAGGTCTTCAAGTTCCTTGACCGCACCCTTGGCCTTGGCCTGTGCCTTGGACTTGCCGGCCGCCGCAGCGTCCTGCAATTTGGTGCGCGATTTGTGCAGTTTTTCCTGAGCTTTTCCGCGTTGCTTTTCCAGCTTGGCGAGCAGTTTTTCAGCATCAGCCAAGGCTTGTGAACAAGCATTTTCCAAATGTTCGAGCAGGCTGCCCGAAAGCTGTTGGAGTAAGTGCAACGGAGTATTTACAGGCTTCTTATTGGCCGACATGGGTTACCTCCTGGCTGACGTGAGTGCGGCTCATACTAGACCTCTGCTGCTACCGCCGCTAGGGCATGTTGACAGTATCGATTGCCGTGGGTTGCACGGAACTGAAAATGTTCCGCCTGCACCTCAAAGCAGTTCACCGACCGAGGCATTCTCACTGGCATAATCCTGCGCATTCCACGCTGGAGAATGCTCATGTCGCGTCTGCTTTTTTTACCCCTGTGCCTGATTTTTTCAATGGCGCAGGCTGCTGAAAAAAAACCTGGGGATGAGGCTCATGATCTCGCCTACAGCCTCGGTGCGAGCCTGGGTGAACGCCTGCGCCAGGAGGCTCCCAACCTGCAGATCCAGGCGCTGATCGAAGGTTTGCAACAGGCCTATCAAGGCAAGCCGCTGGCGCTCGACGACCAGCAGATCGAGCGGATCCTGACCGAGCACGAAGCACGAATGAGCGAGCGGCCAGGCGTACCGCAAAGTGAAGTTGCCCTGCAAACGGAGCAGCGTTTTCTGGCTAGCGAAAAGTCCCGCCTGGGCGTGCGCGAACTGGCGGACGGCATTCTGCTGACCGAACAAGTTGCCGGCAGCGGCGCCAAGGCCGGCCCCCATGGCAAGGTCCAGGTTCGCTACATTGGCAGGCTACCCGACGGCACGGTGTTCGATCAGAACGAGCAGCCACAATGGTTCAGTCTCGACAGCGTGATTCGTGGTTGGCGCACCGCCCTGCAGCAAATGCCGGTGGGGGCAAAATGGCGCCTGGTGATTCCTTCGGCACAGGCCTATGGTGCCGACGGCGCCGCAGACCTGATCGCCCCGTTTACACCCTTGGTATTTGAAGTGGAGCTGCTCGGCGTCTCCGGCTGATCAATCCGCGAAAACGCAAAACGGCGCGCCATGCGCACCGTTTTGGAGGTTACCAACCGCTCAAGGTTCAGGCTTGTGCCGGAGCCTCTTCCTTGTGGGCGGTGTGCAGCACTTCGATCAGGCAGTCTTCCAGTTCGAAGCGCTCGTGGAGCAAGCCACCCAGCTCCTTGAACTTCTCGGCAACACACTTGCCGGCATCGCACAGATCATTGAACGCCAGCAGCTTTTCAGTGATGACGTCGATGCGTGGGTAGAGGGTTTCAGCCAACTCCAGACCGCGCTTGTCGCCAAACGCCTTGGCCTCACCGGTGAGCTGTTCGTAGATCTCGAAATGGCCGGCAGAGACGTAGTCGACCAGGACCCCGCAGAACTCCTGTAAAGGCTGTCGATTGTCGCCCAGCGCCTCGGGCTTGGCACCGAGAGCATCATAGGCCCGAACCAGCTCGTGACGCTCCTGCAACCAGCGATCGATCAGCAGGTGCACTCCACCCCAGCGTTCCTGAGCATTCTGACAACTTTCGAGCATGGTGATCTCTCTTCCCTTTTGGGTAATGCCACCCGCGCTGGCCGCAAGACTTGAGGATCAAGGTTCGGCCAGGCAAGGCACCATCGAGCAACATGAATCCAATGACACGTGCGGGCCAGATTATGCTCGCACGCCAACTGCTTCAAGGTACGCAGGAGATAAAGTTCATACAAGTGTTTAATCCGTTGTCCAGCCCGGGTGCGACGACTCGCCGCTGGACGGTCGCTGACAGGCATACCAGACCAGTCGCAGAGTTTGGTAAGTGGCGAGAATCAGCACCGCGACAAAAAACATCAGGCTCCACTCAGCGATGCTCAGGTCGAACAGCGACCAGGAAATATGCGCACAATCGACAGTACCATTGAACATTCGCTTGAGCAGGCACAACAACGGAGTGTCGGGTGAATAGCCCAGGGTTTCTGGCGCACAGGCCACCAATTGCTTGACCGGGTCACTTTGCAACAGCACCTGGCGCCACGCGATGGCCGTGCCCGCAACGGCACAGGTCAGGCCCGCCAGCCAGTACACGACGCTGCCCAGGCGCTGGGGGCCATGCAAGGCAGCACTCATGCAGACCAGCGTGAACAGCAGCAGACAGACCCGCTGCAGCATGCACAGGCCACAAGGCTCGAGGCCGATGGCGTACTCCAGATAATACGAAGCGCCCAAGGCCATGGCACCAGCAAGGAACGCCATGAAGAACAAGGAGCGTGAGCAGGCCAAAGACATGGCTTATCCGTAGAAGAAGGGACAGGCCATTACGGTAGAGGAAAGCGCTGAGGCCTTTCAAGGCGGGGGTGCGTGGAGACTTCGACAAGAACGCAGGGAAATGCCAACAGCCGCAGCAGGACTCCATGTAGCCCACTGTAAGACTGCGCCTACAGCGCGAAGATCGAGGTGTAATCCGGCCTTCGTGACACGGCAGGTCCGCCCCTTTTGGACGGCCCTGCCTGACCCCATCCTACGCGCGAACGGGAACCGGTAACGGTGAAGCCAACAGGCGCTCATCCAGCAGCCCCAGCCCTTCCTGGAAGAGTTGATTGCTGCGGTCGGTATCACCCAGTTGAGCCAACAGCCGCGCCAGCTCGGCACAGGCTTCCGGATTGCGCTGCAGACGCAGGCTGCTCTCCAGATAGTCTCGCGCCTTGCCCCACAGGCTGGTCTGCAGACACAGGCGGCCGAGAGTCAGCAACAGGCTCGGATCGTCGGGGTGCTGCTTCAGCCAACCCTCGGCAGTCTGCAACTGGCGCGCCGGATCACTACCGCGCAACAACCCATACAGGCGCGCCAGGTGGCTGTCGTATTGACGTTTGAGGGCTGCCCGCAGGACCTCTTCGGCTTCGACCTCGGCGCCCAGCTGACGCAACTGCTCGGCATAGGCCAGCACCAGTTGTGGTTCCTGGCGTTGGGCCGAAGTCAGTTGCTGCCAGGCGCGATTGAGCGATTGCAAGCCCACGGCCCCACCCTCTTCCTGGCGCGCCGCCAGGGTCAGGTTTTCACCCCAGGCCCGCCGCTCCAGCTCAGCCAGTTCACTGGCCGGCAAGACCTTGTCCTTGCGCAGCTCGGGCAACAGGCGGATCACCGAGGACCAGTCGCCACGTTGCTGATGCAGGCGCTGCAATTGGCGCAACACTTGAACACTGTGGGGATGACGTTCGTGCATGGCCAGCAGCGTGGCCATGGCGCCGTCGGTATCGCCACGGTCGGTCTGCAATTGCGCGTGGCTCAGGGCAATCGCCAACTCGGCCTGGGGCTGGCGCTCCAGGGCGCGCTCCAGCAGGTTGTCGCTTTCTTCATAGCGCCCCAACTCATTGGCTGCCCGGGCAGCACCCAGGTAGTAGAGCAGCGGCTGGCGCTCGGCTTCGGCGGCCCGCTGCAGGTGGCGTTGGGCGCTCGCCCAGCGGCCTTCGGCGAGATCCAGCTGACCGTGTTCGATCGCCACCTGAACCCGCCGACTGCGGTTGCGGTTCGACCAGGGGTTGACTACACCGCTGGAGACCGCCACCAACTCGACCAGGGCCTTGATCCCCCACAGCACCAGCCAGATCAGCGCGACCAGCAGCAAGGTCGCCCACAGGCTCGACTCATAACGGAAGGTCTTGTAGGCGATCAGTACGTACCCAGAGTGCTGGGCAATCGCCAGCCCCAAAGCGCCAGCGGCGGCGATCACCAGGAACACAATCACATAGAGACGTTTCATGGGCTGGTCTCCGGCGTAGCGCCCGCAGCGGCCTTGGCTGCAGGTTTGACCGACTCCTCGGCATTCACGTTACGCCGCTCCAGATAACCCTGGACCGCGCTCAAGGTGGTCGCCAGATCAGGGGTCAGCACCGTAACCGGCTGCTGGCTCAGTTCGTTGAGCTGTTCAAGCATCACCTGGCTTTGCGGGTTGTCCTGATTGAAGCTGCCTTTGAGCACATCCCGTGCCTCGGTCAGCGCCTGGCTGTAGACCGGCGCCTGACCGTTGAGCGCGGCCCATTGCGCCTGCTCGATCGCCAGGCTCAAGGCCAGGCGGACCTGGGTCAGGCTCTGGCCGGCAAGCAACGGACGGATGTTTTTGTCGGCATTAAAATCGATGCGGATGTAGCGCGAGACTTGATCCCACCACTGCGCCCAGCGACTGGCGCCATCGCCATCGGCGGTCAGGCCGAGCAGCGAGTCGCCGCGGTCGTGGTACTCGGGCGCCAGTTCGGTGAGCTCGGCGACCTGGTCACGCAAGGCCCCCAGCTTCAGGAACAACCCGGTGCGGTCCGGCTGCTCGGTGCTGCGCAACGCTGCCAGGCTCTTGGCGAGCTGCTCGCGGGCCGCAAAGGCACCGGGGTCATTCTGCTCACGAAGAATTTCGTCAGCACCCTGGACCAATGCCCGGGCGCTGCTGATGTCTTGCAGGGCGGATAAACGCAGGCTGGCCAGGCGCAACAAATGTTCGGCCTCAGCCAAACGCCAGTCCTTGCGACTGGCCCCCAGCACGGTTTCCAATCGCTGGTTCAAGCGCTGCTGGTCGCCTTGCAACTGGGTGACCAGGCGCTGCCGGGCGTCCAGTTCGTCGGCGCCCGGCAATTGCTCCAGGCGTGTCGTCAGGCGTTGCTCATTGAGCTTGAGGCCCTGCGCCTGGTCGCTCAGTGCCTGCAATTGCGCCACTTGTTGCTGGGTGTTGGCCTGCAGACTGCGCATCTGCCAGACGCCCCAGCCGCCAACGGCCACGCCCGCGGCGCCCACCAACAACGCCAGAATCGCCAGCCCGTTACCCCGGCGTGGCTCTGGGCTGTTCACAGTTTCAACCGGCGCCTCGAGCGCGGGCTGGACGTCATCTTTAGGCAAGGCTGTTTCGCTCACGTATCCATCCTTTGCATTAGAGAACGGGTCGGGTTGCTCCCAACGCCGTTAGCAAGGCCGTGGCACTGGCACCACGACAATCCACAACTGTTCGGGCGCCTGCCGCCCGTGCCATCTCGGCGACACGCGGGCTCGGCACAAACAAGGGCAACTGCGCCAACGCCGGCCAGGCATCACCGGCCATTTGGTGCAGGTGCGCAAAACCCTGTCCACTGCTGACCACCAGGCCGTTCAAGCGTTCCGCTTGAATCCGCTCCGGCAAGGCCGCCTCGGCGTACTGCGGCAAGTCGCGACGGTACACCTCCAGGTAATCGACACTAGCACCTTGCTCGCGCAAACGCTCAGCCAGCAGCTCGCGCCCACCCTCGCCGCGCAGGATCAACACGCGCGCGGCGGGCTGCGCGATCGCCTCACGCAACTGCCTGACCTGCAGCAATGCTTCGCTGTCATCGCCCTCCAGCGGAAAGCTGACGTCCAGGCCGTGTGCCTGCAGGACCTGGGCCGTCGCCGCGCCGACGCTGAACCACGATAAGCGTGGTAACGGCGACCAGCGTTGCTCGAGCAGGGCCAGGCCCATTTTGGCCGCCGGCTTGCTGACCACTATCACCGCGCAGTAACGGTCGAAACCGTCGATCACCGCACGCATTGTGTCAGTCAATGCCAGGGGTGCCATTTCCAAAAGCGGCAAGCTGCTGCTGAAAATCCCCTGTTCGGCCAGCAGGCTCGCCAGTGCCGCCGAATCCTCTGCCGGACGCGTCAGCAGCAGGCGCCAGCCGGTCACTCGTGACCTGCCTCACCGTAGACCGCTTTCAGAATGTCATCGGCACCCTGGCGCAGAAGGTCTTCGGCCACTTGCACACCCAAGGCCTCGGCAGCGGCGCGCGGCGCACGGGCCTCGGCACTGAGCAACAGGCCACCGTTCGGATCGCCGACCAGGCCACGCAACCACAGCTGTTCGCCTTCAAGCACGGCGTAACAGGCGATCGGTACCTGACAGCCACCATTGAGGTGCTTGTTCAGGGCGCGCTCGGCAGTGACCCGGGTAGCAGTGTCCTGGTGATGCAGAGGCGCCAGCAGCGCGTGAATCTCGCTGTCGGCGCTGCGGCATTCAATGCCCACGGCGCCCTGGCCACCGGCCGGCAGGCTGTCGTCGACGCTGATCGAGTCGCTGATGCGGTCTTCGAAGCCCAGGCGAATCAGCCCCGCGGCGGCGAGGATGATCGCGTCGTACTCGCCGGCATCCAGCTTGGCCAGGCGCGTGTTGACGTTGCCCCGCAGGAAGCGGATCTGCAGGTCCGGACGACGGGTCAGCAGTTGCGCCTGGCGACGCAGGCTCGAAGTGCCGACCACACTGCCCTTGGGCAACGCGTCGAGGCTGGCGTAGGTGTTGGAGACAAAGGCATCGCGCGGGTCTTCGCGCTCACAGATGCAGAACAGGCCCAGGCCTTCGGGGAAGTCCATGGGCACGTCTTTCATCGAGTGCACGGCAATGTCGGCTTCGTTTTCGAGCAGCGCGGTTTCCAGTTCCTTGACGAACAAGCCCTTGCCACCGATCTTCGACAGGGGCGAATCAAGCAGCTTGTCGCCGCGACTGACCATGGGCACGAGCGTCACGATCAGGCCGGGATGAGCCTGCTCCAGACGAGCTTTGACGTATTCGGCCTGCCACAAGGCCAGGGCACTTTTGCGGGTAGCGATGCGGATTTCGCGAGGGGACATGGATCAATCCGTACTGAATAGATACGGCGGATAATAACAGCTCAGCCAAATTCGCTTTGACTTGTATCAGAAACAGCGCGGCCTCCCTGGCCTCGCTTGCCCGCGAAAAGGCCGCGTAATCGTTGCCCGACACGCTCTACAGCTGTTGCATCATCTTGCGTACACCGGCGACATGGCGCCGGCTGACAATCAGCGCATCGCCGTTGAGGCCTTTGAGAAACAGCTGGAAATGCCCCAGTGGCGTACGTTGCAGACGCTCGATACGCTCGCGGGCCACCAGCGCATTGCGGTGGATGCGCACGAAACGGTCGCCAAATTCGTCTTCGAGGGCCTTGAGGGGTTCATCCAGCAGCACTTCGCCGCCTTCGTGGCGCAAGGTCACGTATTTGTGGTCGGCAATGAAATAGACCACTTGCCCCAGCGGAATCAGCTCGATGCCTTTGCGGGTACGGGCGCTGATATGGCTGCGTGGCCCGCTGCCGCTTTCGGCCGCCGGGCGGGTCAGAGCCGCGAGCTGTACCCGGTTGGGCCGCTCGGCCTTTTTCAGGGCTTCGAGCAGTTGCTCCGAACGCACCGGCTTGACCAGGTAACCCACTGCGCTGGCTTGCAGGGCCTCAATGGCAAATTCATCCTGGGCTGCGCAGAACACCACCGCTGGTGGCGTTTCACGCTCGCACAAGCGGGCAGCGACTTGCAGCCCGTCCAGGCCGGGCATACGGATATCGAGCAGCACGATGTCAGGTTTCAGGCTGTCGATCAGGGTCAACGCCTCATCGCCATTGGTGGCGCTGGGCTCCAGGACACTGTATCCCTCGAGTTCGCCGACCATACGGCTCAGGCGCTCGCGGGCTAGGGGTTCGTCATCAACGATCAGGACATTCATATTGCGCTGGATTCCTGCGTGAGTCTCGCACAAGGATAGCGTAGACAGGTGAAGTGACATCCGTCACCGCGATCCACGCTAAGACTAGCGCGAGCGCCAAAAAGTGCCGCACGTCGGACAGCAATATTTATCGGTGCCGGTGCAGACGCGTTCAAAATCAGTCCTGGCCAGGCATCACCGCAGGGAATGTTGGTAGCCAATATGAACACCCCGCTCGTTGGTTTTCGGCCTGGCGTCTGAGCCCTGCGCGTATCGTTCGCGCGGCTCCTAACGTGCAACTGTAGACGCTCGCCGTGCCAAAAGTGGGCAATTGACAAATATCGTTGCGCATTCGTGGCGGCGACCTCTTGAGTATGGCCCTCCATCAGGAAAAAACGTATCGACCAGCGTCAACGACACGATTGGCAACCCTGTTATTATCCGCCGCAGGTTTTTACGCCATTCTCCTTCAGCCGATCACGAGCGAATTCATGAGCACTGACAAGACCAATCAGTCCTGGGGCGGCCGCTTCAGTGAACCCGTCGACGCCTTCGTCGCCCGCTTCACCGCCTCCGTCACTTTCGACCAGCGCCTGTATCGCCACGACATCATGGGCTCCGTCGCCCACGCCACCATGCTGGCCAAGGTCGGCGTGCTGACCGACGCCGAGCGCGACAGCATCATCGACGGCCTGCGCACCATCCAGGGTGAAATCGAGGCCGGTACCTTCGACTGGCGCATCGACCTCGAAGACGTGCACATGAACATCGAAGCGCGCCTGACCGACCGCATCGGCGTCACCGGCAAGAAGCTGCACACCGGCCGCAGCCGTAACGACCAGGTAGCGACCGATATCCGCCTGTGGCTACGCGACGAGATCGACCTGATCCTGGCTGAAATCACTCGCCTGCAAAAAGGCCTGCTGGAGCAGGCCGAGCGCGAAGCCGAGACCATCATGCCGGGCTTCACGCACCTGCAGACCGCGCAGCCAGTGACCTTCGGACATCACCTGCTGGCCTGGTTCGAAATGCTCAGCCGTGACTACGAGCGCCTGGTCGACTGCCGCAAGCGCACCAACCGCATGCCGTTGGGCAGCGCCGCGCTGGCTGGCACTACCTACCCGATCGACCGCGAGCTGACCGCACAACTGCTGGGCTTCGACGCCGTGGGCGGCAACTCGCTGGACAACGTCTCGGATCGCGACTTCGCCATCGAATTCTGCGCCGCCGCGAGCATCGCCATGATGCACCTGTCGCGCTTCTCCGAAGAACTGGTGCTGTGGACCAGTGCGCAGTTCCAGTTCATCGATCTGCCTGATCGCTTCTGCACCGGCAGCTCGATCATGCCGCAAAAGAAAAACCCCGACGTTCCGGAACTGGTGCGCGGTAAGAGCGGCCGGGTGTTCGGCGCACTGATGGGCTTGCTGACCCTGATGAAAGGCCAGCCCCTGGCCTACAACAAGGACAACCAGGAAGACAAGGAACCGCTGTTCGACGCTGCCGACACCCTGCGCGACTCGCTGCGGGCCTTCGCCGACATGATCCCGGCGATCAAGCCAAAACACGCCATCATGCGTGAAGCGGCCCTGCGCGGTTTCTCCACCGCGACCGACCTCGCCGACTACCTGGTACGCCGCGGCCTGCCGTTCCGTGACTGCCACGAAATCGTCGGTCACGCCGTGAAGTACGGCGTGGAAAGTGGCAAGGACCTGGCGGAAATGAGCTTGGAAGAGCTGCGCAAGTTCAGCGACCAGATCGAGCAGGACGTATTTGCCGTGTTGACACTGGAAGGTTCGGTCAATGCCCGTAACCACATTGGCGGCACTGCACCGGCTCAGGTGAAGGCGGCGGTGATTCGCGGCCAGGCGCTGTTGGCCAGTCGCTAAATCGCTGGAAGCTTCGCTGGCGACGCCCGCTTGCGGCTCGCCAGCGAAAGCTTCACTTTTTTGAAGCGATCATCGCCAAAAATGCAGGCATCCCCGCCTCTTTGTCGGTATTGATGCGCTGCGCAATCGGCGTTTCCTGCAAGCGCTCCAGCAATGCCCTGGCCGCCGGCAGCTCTGCCAACAGGTCCAGCTCGAACAGTTTTTTCCCCACCGCACAGGCCAGGCTGACGCTGTACAAGAAGTACAGGTCGGCGATGCTCAGGCTGTCACCCGCCACGTAGGGAGCAAACTTGCCGTGCCGCCCCAGGGACGCAATACCCAGCAGCAGCTCGCCCTTGGCTTTTTCCTTGATCGCGTCAGGTACCGGCATGCCAAAAAACGCCTCGGCGAAACACGCGCGGGCCGGCAGTTCGATGTACAACTCGATTTCCTTGGCCAGTGCCAGCACCTGGGCCCGCTCGAACGGCGCCTTGGGTAACAGCACAGTGCCTCCCTGGGTGTCTTCGAGGTACTGCAGGATCACGCTGGTTTCGTTGATAAATCCCTGTTCGACCCCCAGCACCGGCACTTTGCCGCGCGGGCTGATCGCCAACGCCTCCGGGCTTTGACCGGCATAAAAGGCGACCTCCTCGAATGCCAGGCCCTTCTCCAGCAAGGCGTGCTTGACCATGTTGTAGTAATTGCTGACGGAAAAACCATAAAGCTTGAGCATCACAAAGCCTCCAGGCCGTGCAGGGGGTTGGCAGCGACTGTTATAGATCCTCAGGGGCACTCTCGCCAGCAGCATCACGGCGCTGAATGCAGGTAAACTGCTGGCCTTACCTTGAGGAGCCTGCCATGAGCGAGCTGACCCCCGACACCAATACGAACGACGACATCGACGACGAAGAGTTCGCCGAGAACACCCTGGTCGAAGCCATCGAAAACCAGATCGCAAGCGACAACCCGCCCGCAGCCAAAGCCACCTTCAACAAACTGACCCTGGTGGGTTACGAGCGCGAGGAAATCCTCAGCCTGATGGCCCACGTGCTGGCGGTGGAAATCGACGCGATCCTCGAAGAAGACCGCGCGTTCGACACCCAGTGGTACGAAGCTGCCCTGCGTGCCCTACCCGAGCTGCCGCCGGAAAAGAAATAAGAATCACCCGGGCGGGCGAAAAGCCCGCAGCCAACACTGGACAGCTCGCCCGAGTGCGTTCACCTTAGGGGCGCTACAGTCATATTCCTAGAAAGTCTGGAGTCCTTATGTCGCTTACCCCTGAGCTGGTTGCCGAACTGGAAATCCTTGCACTCTTCAACCTGGACAGTTCCCAGGAAGGTTTGAAAATTCATCAGACCGCTGCCCCGAAAGCTATTGCTGCCGCACAACGCCTGTTCGAAAAAGAATTGATCGATCAACCCGATGGCGGGTATCTGACCAGCCTGGGGCGTGACGCCGCGCAGAATGTGCAGACTGTACTGACCATCCTGTCCGTCGAAGAAACCGCATAGCGACACCGGTATCGCCCACGGGAACCCCTGCATCGGGATTTCCGCGGGCAGACTGTCGCCAACCGATAGATGTTTGGCGCCAGAAATCAACAATCAGCTTAAAAGTCCTGTGCGCGAGGCTGTAGACTGCCCCAGCACCTGAAACTTTCCCACGTTCGTTGACTGCGAGCCGGTTTGAGCTGACATGACCCGCACCCATGAAATCCGCCCCGACCTGGACGAGGGAATCGATCGCAAGGTTCTCAGCCAGTTGCGCGCACGCTTCCTCACGCTCAATAACGGCCGCATGGCCCGGGCCATGGAAGGGTTAACACCGCGCCAGCAAATGGTCCTCAAGCTGCTGCCGCTGTTTTTCCATGTCAATCATCCCCTGTTGCCAGGCTACGTCTCGAGCAGCACCCCCGCCGGCGTGGCGAATTTCGAACCTGATGCCAGCACCCTCGCGGAAGCGCAGCGCCTGACCCGATCCTTTTCCTACAAGGCCCGTCGCGGCAACCCGCCACAGCCGATTCACGGTCTGTTCCTGATGGGCAGCCTCGGCACCCTGGCCCAGGCCGATCAGAGCGATATGGACCTGTGGATCTGCCACGCCCCGGACCTTCGCGCGGACGAACTCGCTGAACTGGGAAAAAAGGCTCAGTTGCTCGAAGCCTGGGCCGCCAGCCAGGGCGCCGAGGCCCATTGTTTCCTGATCGAGCCACAGCGGTTTGTCCGCGGCGAGCGCGATAGCCAGCTCAGCTCAGAAGACTGCGGCACCAGCCAGCACTATCTGCTGCTGGACGAGTTCTATCGCACTGCGATCTGGCTCGCCGGGCGCACGCCAATCTGGTGGCTGGTGCCGGTGTATGAAGAACCCGGCTACGAGCTGTACACCCACACCCTGTTGTCCAAGCGTTTTGTGCGCGCCGAGGAGACCCTCGACCTCGGTCACCTGGCGCACATTCCGCCCGGGGAATTCATCGGCGCCGGGCTCTGGCAACTGTTCAAAGGCATCGAATCGCCCTACAAGTCGGTGCTCAAACTGCTGCTGATCGAGGTCTACGCCAGCGAGCATCCGCAGGTCGAATGCCTGAGCCTGCGCTTCAAGCAAGCGGTGTTCGCCAACCGCCTGGAGCTGGACGAACTCGACCCCTACATCATGGTGTACCGCCGTATCGAGCAATACCTCAACGCCCGGGGCGAAACGGAACGCCTGGAGCTGGTGCGACGCGCCTTGTACCTCAAGGTCAACCGCAAGCTCACCGGCACCAGCGCTCAACGCAACAGCCGCTGGCAGAGCCAGCTCCTGCAACGGCTGGCCGAGGAGTGGCGCTGGGACCATCGACAACTGGCATTGCTCGACAGCCGCAGCCAGTGGAAGGTCCGCCAGGTCAGTGCCGAGCGTCGGGCCCTGGTCAACGAGCTCAACTACAGCTATCGCTTCCTCAGCCAGTTTGCCCGCACTGAACGCAGCGTCAGCCTGATCAACAAACGCGACCTCAATGTACTCGGCCGCCGGCTCTATGCGGCCTTCGAACGCAAGGCCGACAAGGTCGAGTTCATCAACCCGGGCATTGCCCCGGACCTGGCCGAAGACACCCTGACGCTGGTGCAGTCGGCCAACAAAAAAGCCCCCGGGCAGACCCATTGGGGCCTGTACAACGGCAGCCTGGGTAACCTGGAGTGGGAACACTTCGCGCCGCTCAAACGCAGCAGCCACCTCCTCGAGTTGCTGACCTGGTGCCACCGAAACGGCGTGATCGACAGCAGTACGCGCCTGGCGCTGCACCCAGGCAACAGCGACCTGAGTGAGTTCGAGCTGTTCAACCTGCTGGGCAGCCTGCAGCAGACCATCGCCCTGCCCCTGGCCAGCGTCGACGAGGAGCAACTGCTGCGTGCCATCGAGCCAGCCGAGGTGCTGATTCTGGTGAACGTGGGCATCGACCCGCTCAAGCATCACCGCGACCTGAACATCCTGATGACCACCGAGCGCACCGACTCGCTGAGTTATGCCGGGGTCCGTGAAAACCTGGTACTGACCCTCGACCAGGTCACGCTCAACAGCTGGAATGAAGTGCTGGTCAATCGTCATGACGGGCCCCACGCCCTGCTCGACTGCCTGCGCGATTACCTCAACCACTTGCCCCAAGGCCCCCGGCAGCCGCGCCTGCGGGTCCAGTGCTTCTGCCACAACCGCGCACAGTTCATTGCCCGGCGGGTCGAGGAGATCTTCGACACCGCGCAGCACCTGTTGCTGAGCGACCTCAACCAGCGCTACCTGATCCAGGTCCAGCAGCACTACCACGTGCTGGAGCTGGTACCCGGCCAGGTCCGGCATATGGCCCTGGGCACCCTGCCCGCCCTGCTCGATTACCTGGGCCAGGAACAGACCGCCTACAGCCCGCTGCACCTGGACCCAATGGCCCTGGAAGAACACGACCTGGCGCTGATCCTGCCCATGGGCCAGCCCGGCTGCATTCAAGTGTTCTACCGCGTCGGCGACAGCGGGGCCGAGCTGTATGTGCTGGATGAGTTCAACGCCCTGTGGTACCAGCGCCAGCCCTATCACGATGACAACAGCCTGCTGGTGCCCCTGCAGCGGTTCGTGCAGTCGATCCTGTTTCGCCGCGACGCCATGCTGCCCATGGACGCCACGCAGCCACTGCCGCAGCTGGACATCCACTACTACCAGTTACTGCCCGCGGGCACGGGGCGGGCCCGCCGGGTAGAGCCGCAGCCAGCACCGCAGATCCCCGCCGACAGGCCGTTCTATGACGTGCAGGCGATTGTCGGCAAAGCTGCGCCGGGGAAGGTGCAGGTCACCCTGTATTGCAATCAACGGGAGTACAGCGAACTGGAGTACGGCGATCAGTTGTTTGCCGTGGTGGCGCGGGAGATAGTCGGGCGTCGCCGGGAGATGCAGCCCTATCGCTGCTATATCACCGACCTGGATCTGTCAGGACTGTTGGCTGACAGCCCCGGCTCGAGCAATCTGTACCTGCGCTACAAGGCAGACCTGGAGCGCGCTTTGAACAAGGCGCTCGAACAGGTTTGAAGCCTTCTCAGAGGGAGAAATCGCCGCCATTGGCTGGCTGGTTCTCGACTTCGAGCAGGGTCAGCTTCAGGGTCTTGCCACCCGGTGCTGGCCAGTCGATGTGCTGGCCAACCTTCAGGCCCAGCAGTGCACTGCCGACCGGCGCAAGAATGGAAATCTTGCCTTCATCGGCATTCGCGTCCTTGGGGTAGACCAGGGTCAGGTGATAGTCCTTGCCGCCGCTTTCTTCACGGCAATGAACACGCGAGTTCATGGTTACGACATCGGCAGGCACCTCATCGTGACCGACCAGAGTATCGGCGCGATCCAGTTCGGTTTGCAGCGCGATCACGCCCGGCAGCGTGTCATCCAGGCTGTCGATCAGGCGCTCCAGACGTTGTACGTCCAGACGGGTAAGAGTGATGGAAGGTACGGTCATGATTCAGGCAGACTCCTTTCTTCTGCACGAAAAAAGCAAAACCCCGCCATAAAACAGGCGGGGTTTTCACGCGCCTCGATGGGTTGAGGCGTAACCGGACACTATCACAGCTCAAAAAATATACAAGCCGGTCGCGGCAGGTGGCGCCTACCGAGCGACGTGGGCGCGGCGATTGTGCGCCTGGGCGCAAATCACCCGGCGTCGTTCATCGTCCGCCGAACGCCATTCACGAATATCTTCGACATGGCGGAAACAGCCCTTGCAGACTTTTTCCTCATCCAGCCGGCAGACATTGGTGCAGGGCGATGGCACGGCCGGGCTGACATTACTGTACAGCGGCTTGGGCGCACGAACGGGGGCAGGTTCGGTCACGCTGTCAGAGACCTTCGAAGTCGAGCTCGGCATCGGCTTGCTGCTTGACGATGCGCTCGAGCATTTCGCCCAGCTGCTCTTCGCTCTTGTCACACATCCAGCGCTCGCTTTCTTCGTCGTAGTCGAAGTGGAACCCGCCGGACACCGCTGCCAGCCACAACTGGCGCAGTGGCTCCTGGCGGCTGAAGATCAACTGGCTGCCGCTTTCGAACTTGACGGTCAGGACCCCAGCCGAACTTTCCAGATCAACATCCAGGCCGCTGTCGTCGAAAATATCTTCCAGTGTCTGCTGGGTGGCATCGACCAGGTCGTGGAAACGGGCTTCAGTCAAACTCATTGCGGCAACCTCAAAAAGTGTCTACTTACGCTCAAGCGCCGCAAGATACGGACGCGCCCCGGCGATTGCAAAGGATACCGACCAAGCACCGGGCAAGGTGGACCAATAACCGCCTGCCATTGTCTGCTCGATCGCAAGCCACGGGCAAAGGCCCGCCGGACGGGTGGCCCGTCGCATAGGCAAGCTGCCGGGTGGCCGGTATACTCCGGCGCAATTAACGCATTCTCAAGGATTTCGCCATGAAGCGCCTGATCTCTTCCCTTGCTGCGCTCGCTTCGCTCGTCGCTTTTACCTGCCTGTTATCGGCCTGCGGTCAAAAAGGCCCGCTGTACCTGCCCGATGACAGCAAGCCTGCAGATGAACAGGCCAAATCGTCGCAGTCCAAAGCGCACGAACACAGCAACAGCAACAGCACCTACTAAGGGAACATCATGGACGCTTTTAACTACCGTGACGGTGAGCTGTTCGCGGAAGGTGTTGCCTTGTCCGCCATCGCCGAGCGCTTTGGCACCCCCACCTATGTCTACTCCCGTGCGCACATCGAAGCCCAGTACCTGGCGTATGCCGATGCCCTGGCTGGCACCCCGCACCTGGTCTGCTTCGCGGTCAAGGCCAACTCCAACCTGGGCGTACTGAATGTCCTGGCGCGCCTGGGCGCCGGTTTTGACATCGTCTCCCGTGGCGAGCTGGAACGGGTCCTGGCTGCAGGCGGTGCGGCCGACAAGATCGTATTCTCCGGCGTGGGCAAGACCCGCGACGACATGCGCCGCGCCCTGGAAGTCGGCGTGCACTGCTTCAACGTCGAGTCCACCGACGAACTGGAGCGCCTGCAAGTGGTGGCCGCCGAGTTGGGTGTGCGTGCACCGATCTCGCTGCGCGTGAACCCGGACGTCGATGCCGGCACCCACCCGTACATCTCCACCGGCCTCAAAGAAAACAAGTTCGGCATCGCCATCGCCGACGCCGAAGACGTCTATGTGCGCGCCGCCCAACTGCCGAACCTGGAAGTGGTCGGCGTCGATTGCCACATCGGTTCGCAACTGACCACCCTGCCCCCCTTCATTGATGCCCTCGACCGCCTGCTGGCGCTGATCGACCGCCTCAGCGATTGCGGGATCTACCTGCGCCACATCGACTTGGGTGGCGGCCTGGGTGTGCGTTATCGCGATGAGGAGCCACCGCTGGCTGCCGACTACATCAAGGCCGTGCGCGAACGTATCGACGGTCGCGACCTGGCGCTGGTGTTCGAGCCGGGCCGCTTCATCGTCGCCAACGCCGGCGTGCTGCTGACCCAGGTCGAGTACCTCAAGCACACCGAACACAAGGATTTCGCCATCGTCGACGCGGCCATGAACGACCTGATCCGCCCGGCGCTGTACCAGGCCTGGATGGACGTCACGGCCGTGCGCCCACGCGACACTGCGGCACGCGCCTACGACATCGTCGGCCCGATCTGCGAAACCGGTGACTTCCTGGCCAAGGATCGTCAACTGGCGCTGGAAGAAGGCGACTTGCTGGCCGTGCATTCGGCCGGTGCCTACGGGTTTGTCATGAGTTCCAACTACAACACCCGCGGCCGTTGCGCCGAAGTGCTGGTGGACGGTGATCAGGCATTCGAAGTGCGTCGCCGCGAGACGGTAGCCGAGTTGTTTGCTGGCGAAAGCCTGCTGCCGGAGTAACCCCATGCTGCTGCGTTTTACCAAGATGCACGGCCTGGGCAACGACTTCATGGTCCTCGACCTGGTCAGCCAGCACGCGCACATTCTGCCCAAGCACGCCAAGCAATGGGGCGACCGCCACACCGGTGTCGGTTTCGATCAGTTGTTGATCGTCGAAGCACCGAGCAACCCGGAGGTGGATTTCCGTTACCGGATCTTCAACTCCGACGGTTCCGAAGTGGAGCAATGCGGCAATGGCGCGCGCTGCTTCGCCCGCTTTGTGCTGGACAAGCGCCTGACGGCCAAGCGCCAGATCCGCGTCGAGACCAAGAGCGGCATAATCGAACTCGATATTCGCAATGACGGTCAGATCAGCGTCAACATGGGGGCACCACGCCTGGTGCCAGCGGACATTCCGTTCCAGGCCGACGCGCAAGCCAACAGCTACCCGGTCGAGGTCGACGGCCAGACCGTCGAGTTGGCCGCGGTGTCCATGGGCAACCCGCACGCCGTGCTGCGCGTGAACGACATCAACAACGCGCCGGTGCATGCACTGGGGCCGAAGATCGAACATCACCCGCGCTTTCCGGCACGGGTCAACGTCGGTTTCCTCCAGGTCATCGACCGCAATCGTGCGCAGTTGCGCGTTTGGGAGCGGGGCGCCGGGGAAACCCAGGCCTGCGGTACCGGCGCCTGTGCCGCTGCAGTGGCCGCGATCAGCCAGGGGTGGATGGATTCGCCGCTATTGATCGACCTGCCCGGCGGGCGCTTGTCCATTGAATGGGCAGGTCCTGGCCAACCGGTGATGATGACCGGTCCGGCAGTACGCGTATACGAAGGACAAGTGCGTCTTTGAGTGAGCTAAATCCATGACTGATCAGCCCAAGGTTCCAGCCCCGCAGCCCGACGAATGCCCTTCCGAGAGCCTGGAGGCGGCGGCGATTGCCGCGTACCTTGAGGCTCATCCGGATTTCTTCGTCGAGCACGAAGAACTGCTCCCGGCCCTGCGCATACCGCACCAGCGTGGCGATACCATCTCGCTGGTCGAGCGGCAGATGAAAATCCTGCGCGAACGCAACATCGAGATGCGCCACCGTCTTTCGCAGTTGATGGATGTCGCCCGCGACAACGATCGGCTGTTCGACAAGACCCGCCGCCTGATCCTCGCCCTGATGGACGCCAACAGCCTGGATGACCTGGTCATCAGTGTTGAAGACAGCCTGCGCCAGGACTTCCAGGTGCCCTTTGTCAGCCTGATCCTGTTCAGCGACGAGCCCTTGCCGGTCGGCCGCTGGGTCAGCGACGCCGAAGCGCACAAGGCCATTGGCGGGTTGCTGTCCGAAGGCAAAAGCGTCAGCGGCACCCTGCGCGAGCATGAACTGGACTTCCTGTTTGGCGAAGAACAACGCCTGCAGATCGGCTCCACGGCCGTGGTTGCCATCAGTCACCAGGGCCTGCATGGCGTGCTGGCCATCGCCAGCCGCGATCCGCAGCACTACAAGAGCTCGGTAGGCACCCTGTTCCTCAGCTACATCGCCGAAGTCATGGGCCGCGTATTGCCACGGGTCAACAGCACCCTGCGCTCGGTGCGCTGACCATGGAACGGCAACTGGACGCCTACTGCGAGCACCTGCGCAGTGAGCGTCAGGTGTCGCCGCACACGCTTGAAGCCTACCGCCGTGACCTGAACAAGGTCCTGGCACACTGCGAGAAACTGCACATCGGCAGTTGGAGCGCGCTGGACATCCAGCGCCTGCGCGGCCTGGTCGCGCGTCTGCATGCCCAGGGCCAGTCCTCGCGCAGCCTGGCGCGCTTGCTGTCGGCCGTGCGCGGGCTCTATCACTACCTGAACCGCGAAGGCCTGTGCGACCACGACCCGGCCAACGGCCTGGCCCCGCCCAAAGGCGAGCGACGCCTGCCCAAGACCCTCGACACCGACCGCACCCTGCAACTGCTCGAAGGGGCCGTCGAGGACGACTTCCTGGCCCGTCGCGACCAGGCGATTCTCGAGCTGTTCTACTCCAGTGGCCTGCGTCTGTCGGAGCTCACCGGCCTGAACCTCGACCAGCTCGACCTCGCGGATGGCCTGGTGCAAGTGCTCGGCAAGGGCAGCAAGACCCGGGTGCTGCCCATCGGCAGGAAAGCCCGCGAGGCCCTCGAGTGCTGGCTGCCCTTGCGCGCCCTGGCCAATCCGCCGGACGATGCGCTATTCGTCAGCCAAAAAGGCCGACGCCTCGGTTCACGCGCCGTGCAACTTCGGGTCAAGGCCGCAGGCGAGCGGGAGCTGGGGCAGAACCTGCACCCGCACATGCTCAGGCACTCCTTCGCCAGCCACGTGCTGGAGTCTTCCCAAGACTTGCGCGCCGTGCAGGAGTTGCTTGGCCACTCGGACATCAAGACTACCCAGATCTACACCCACCTGGACTTCCAGCACCTGGCCACGGTCTACGACAGCGCCCACCCTCGGGCCAAACGCATCAAGGGCGATGAGCAATGACAATCCAACTGATCACCTTCGACCTCGACGACACCCTGTGGGACACCGCCCCGGTGATCGTCAGCGCGGAAGCCGTACTGCGCCAGTGGCTGGCCGAGCACACGCCGGTCCTGGGCGCCTTGCCGGTCGAGCATTTGTGGGCCATCCGTGAACGGGTACTGGGCCTCGAACCGCAGCTCAAACATCGCATCAGCGCCTTGCGCCGCCGGGTGTTGCTGCACGCCCTGGAAGAAGCCGGCTACGCCCACCCACAGGCAAGCGAACTTGCCGAACAGGCCTTCGAAGTCTTCCTGCACGCACGGCACCAGCTCGAGATATTCCCCGAGGTGCAACCGACACTGGAGATCCTGCGCAACCGCTATGCCCTGGGCGTGGTCACCAACGGCAACGCCGACGTACGCCGCCTGGGGCTGGCCGATTACTTCAAGTTTGCCCTGTGCGCCGAAGACATCGGCATCGCCAAGCCCGATGCCCGCCTGTTCCACGAAGCCCTGCAGCGCGGTGCAACCACTGCCGCCAATGCGGTGCATGTCGGCGATCATCCCGGTGATGACATCGCCGGGGCCCAACAAGCGGGGTTGCGCGCAATCTGGTTCAACCCGGCGGGCAAGGCATGGGAAGCAGACCAGGCACCGGATGCTGAGATTCGTTGCCTGACAGAACTGCCGGAGTTGCTGGCACGCTGGTCGGAGCTGCGTTAAGCCTCTGCTTGTGGTATTGACGGTGACAAGGACTGCGTCTTCGAACGCAGCCTCGCGGGCTCGGCAGCTGCTACGGGGGATTGGAGGGCAGTTCACGTAAGGGCGAAACCCTAAGCAGCCGTTACCGCAGCAACGGATCCACCCACCACCACCCATAAAAAAGCCCGCAGCGACGGCGGGCTTTTTCAGCAAACACAGTGCAGACCCTTAGATAGGCCGGCTGCCGTACTTGTTATCAGGCTTCTTTGGTGGATCGGCCACCACGTTGGCCTCGACTTCCTGAACCTTGCCGCCTTTGGCCAGGAACTCTTCCATCGCACGGGCCAGAGCATCACGCTCCTTGTTCTTGGCTTCAACGCTCGGCAGCTCGTCTACCGACACCGCAGCCTTGGCCTTGCCTTTGGCGGTCGGGGCCGGCGTATCGTCGCCACCATCGTCGTCAGCAACGTCTTCCGCCGCAGCTTCAAGGCCTTCTTCGGCCTCGTCTTCGTCGCCTACTTCGAGGTCGTCGTTTTCCAGATCATCGTCGCTCATGTTCTACCTCATGACTTGCGAAAAGCAGATTAGTTATAGCCCAGCTTCGTCGTCTGTCGACGACTGCCAGAAAAAATTCAAAATCCACTGGTAACCAGCGGTTTATGCCCCTTCACCGTGCACGGTGGCGAGGACTTTACGAGCACCGCCATGATCTCGGTGCTCGCCCAGATAAACACCTTGCCAGCTACCTAACGCCAATCGGCCCGCCGTGATCGGCAAACTCAATTGACAGCCTAGCAAACTGGCCTTGAAGTGCGCCGGGAGGTCGTCCAGGCCTTCGTCGTTATGCTCATAACCGGTTGCGCCTTGTGGGATCAACCGGTTGAAAAACCGTTCGAAGTCGCGACGTACCGCCGGATCGGCGTTCTCGTTGATGGTCAACGACGCCGAGGTATGCTGCAGCCACAAGTGCAACAGACCGACCCGGCATGCCTTGAGTTCGGGCAGGCCGGCGAGTAACTCGTCCGTTACCAGATGAAAGCCCCGGGGCTTGGCCCGCAGGGTAATCAGAGTCTGTTGCCACATACAGTTCTCCGCACGTTCGGGGCGCATTCTAGCGCGCTCTGGGAAAAAACAAAGACCCTAATATTCGCGCCATGCTGTAAGCCATCGCCCCTGGAAAAACCGCTGCGGAAAACCCCGGCAAAGCTGTCAGAAAAATCCTTTCAGCCTAGGCCTGAGTGACAAATCCAGAACAAAAAAATGCCCGGCAAGCCGGGCAAGTTTTTTTCGGCGCCTGCTTACAGGTTGTAGCCGCGCTCGTTGTGTTGTGCCAGGTCCAGGCCGACTGCCTCTTCCTCTTCGGTCACGCGCAGACCCATGACGGCGTCCAATACCTTGAGGATGACGTAGGTGACGATCGCGGTGTAGATCACCGTGAAACCCACGCCTTTGCACTGAATCCAGACTTGTGCAGCGATGTCGGTCACGGTGCCGAAGCCACCCAGCGACGGTGCAGCAAATACGCCGGTGAGGATCGCACCGAGAATACCGCCAATACCGTGCACGCCGAAGGCGTCGAGGGAATCGTCGTAGCCCATTTTGCGTTTCAGGGTCGTAGCGCAGAAGAAGCACACCACGCCGGCCGACAAGCCGATCACCAGGGCGCCCATCGGGCCCACGGTGCCAGCGGCTGGAGTAATGGCCACCAGGCCGGCAACCACACCCGAGGCGATGCCCAGGGCGCTAGGTTTGCCGTGGGTCAGCCACTCGGCCAGCATCCAGCCCAGGGCAGCGGCAGCGGTTGCGATCTGGGTTACCAGCATCGCCATGCCGGCAGTACCGTTGGCCGCCGCGGCGGAACCGGCGTTGAAGCCGAACCAGCCAATCCACAGCATGGCCGCGCCCATCAAGGTGTAACCGAGGTTGTGCGGAGCCATTGGGGTGGTCGGGAAACCCTTGCGCTTGCCCAGCACCAGGCAGGCCACCAGACCGGCGATACCGGCGTTGATGTGCACCACGGTGCCGCCTGCGAAGTCCAGGACGCCCCAGTCCCACATCAGGCCACCGGGGCCGGACCAGACCATATGCGCGATCGGTGCGTACACCAGGGTGAACCACACACCCATGAAGATCAGCATTGCGGAGAACTTCATCCGCTCGGCGAAGGCACCGACGATCAGCGCCGGGGTGATGATGGCGAAAGTCATCTGGAAGGTGATGAACACCGCTTCAGGGAACAGTGCCGCCGGCCCTGTCAGGCTCGCCGGGGTGACACCGGCGAGGAACGCCTTGCCCATGCCGCCGAAGAACGAGTTGAAGTTGACGACGCCCTGCTCCATGCCCGCGGTGTCGAACGCAATGCTGTAGCCATAAATGACCCACAGGATGCTGATCAGACCGGTAATGGCGAAGCACTGCATCATCACGGAAAGAATGTTTTTGGAGCGCACCATGCCGCCGTAGAACAGCGCAAGGCCGGGAATGGTCATGAACAGCACCAAGGCTGTCGCGGTCAGCATCCAGGCGGTATCGCCGGAGTTGAGGACTGGAGCCGCCACTTCGTCTGCCGCCATGGCCAGGCTGGGCATTACGAGGGACAACAGGGCTCCTAGCCCTGCGAATTTACGCAGAGTCATATTGTTTTCTCCTGGGGCGTTGGGGTTGTGGCGGCTTAGATCGCGTCGGTATCGGTTTCGCCGGTACGGATGCGAATAGCCTGTTCCAGATTGACCACGAAAATCTTGCCGTCACCAATCTTGCCGGTGTTGGCCGCCTTGGTTATCGCCTCGATAACCCGGTCCAGATCCTTGTCGTCAATGGCGACATCGATCTTCACCTTGGGCAGGAAATCGACCACGTACTCCGCGCCGCGATACAGCTCGGTGTGACCCTTCTGCCGACCGAAGCCTTTGACCTCAGTGACGGTAATGCCCTGCACGCCGATCTCGGACAGTGCCTCGCGGACGTCATCCAGTTTGAACGGCTTGATGATGGCAGTGACTAGCTTCATGAAAACTCTCTCCCGAATTGGTGGACTTGCCCCAGGAAAACAAACCCGACTCAAGTCTAAGCGCAGTGCCTGGCTTTGTAACGCATCGTCGGCCGTACCTGCCCGACTGACGCCAGTTAACCGCTGCCGACGAAACTCCCCGTTTCGCCTGCCGCACTGCATTCGTCACAGCGACTGCATCAGTGCATGGGTTACTCAAGCCTTAGCAGAAAGCTTGCCATCTCCAGAAAAACCACTGATTTCAATCCCTTGCCTTTAAACCCAGGCCATTGCAGAAATGCGCGCCCAGAGATACGCACAATAACGGTGCGCCGACAGACGGACCGATGCGCGAAAAGCGTGCGCCGCACCGGGATAAATGAGCCTGAACACTGCGTGATACACTGCCCGCCATCAGTTTAAGGACTCCCTACATGCTCGCGCCCAAAGACCTCCTCGACGCCCTGAGCGGCCACGCCTCCCGCCTGTTCAGCAGCGACACCCCGCTGCCCAAAAGCGAAATCGAAAGCCAGTTCAAGGCCCTGCTGCAAAGCGGCTTCAGCAAGCTGGACCTGGTCAGCCGGGAAGAATTCGACAGCCAGATGGTCGTCCTGGCCCGCACCCGGGCACGCCTGGAAAGCCTTGAAGCGAAAGTCGCGGAGCTGGAAGCCAGGCTCAATCCGCCTGCCGAGTAATTCCCTGCCCCTTGTGGGTGCGAGCCTGCTCGCCCCCACACATAAGCCAGGCCACCGGCAACATCCTGCGAACGTTTGGCGCGTCTCGCGCGGTGCTAAAACACCCCCTCGCAACTACCCTTGAACAACCGCAGGAAGCGGCTCTTTTTCGTTCAAGGAATGCTCATGTCCCTGTCCATCGTCCACAGCCGCGCCCAGATTGGCGTGGAGGCACCGGCTGTCACTGTCGAAGTCCACCTGGCCAATGGCTTGCCATCACTGACGATGGTCGGCTTGCCCGAAGCGGCGGTGAAAGAGAGCAAGGACCGGGTGCGCAGCGCGATCATCAATTCGGGCCTGCAGTTTCCAGCGCGGCGCATCACCTTGAATCTCGCTCCCGCCGACTTGCCCAAGGACGGTGGGCGCTTTGACCTGGCGATTGCCCTGGGGATTCTTTCGGCCAGCGTGCAGGTGCCAACCCTGACCCTGGATGACGTGGAGTGCCTGGGGGAACTGGCACTTTCCGGTGAGGTGCGGGCGGTGCGCGGCGTGTTGCCGGCCGCCTTGGCGGCGCGCCAGGCCGGGCGGGCGCTGGTGGTGCCCTGGGCGAATGCCGAGGAAGCTTGCCTGGCCTCCGGGCTCAAGGTGCTCGCGGTGCATCACTTGCTGGAAGCGGTCGCTCACTTCAACGGCCATACACCCATCGAGCCTTACCGCTCCAACGGTTTGCTCCACGCCAGCAAGCCCTACCCCGACTTGAGCGAAGTACAAGGCCAGGCCGCCGCCAAGCGGGCCCTGCTGATTGCCGCGGCGGGTGCCCATAACCTACTGTTCAGCGGGCCACCCGGGACCGGGAAAACCCTGCTGGCCAGTCGCTTGCCCGGATTACTGCCACCGCTGACGGAAAGTGAGGCCCTGGAGGTGGCGGCGATCCAGTCGGTCGCCAGCGGTGTGCCGTTGAGTCATTGGCCGCAACGTCCTTTCCGCCAGCCCCATCACTCGGCGTCCGGCCCGGCGCTGGTAGGCGGCAGTTCAAAACCCCAGCCCGGGGAAATCACCCTCGCCCACCACGGCGTGCTGTTTCTCGACGAGCTGCCGGAGTTCGATCGCAAGGTGCTGGAGGTATTACGAGAGCCGCTGGAATCTGGCTATATCGTGATTTCCCGCGCCCGGGATCGAGTGCGCTTCCCGGCGCGTTTCCAACTGGTGGCGGCCATGAATCCCTGCCCCTGTGGCTACCTGGGCGAGCCCAGCGGTCGCTGCTCCTGCACCACTGAGATGGTCCAGCGTTACCGGCACAAGCTCTCCGGTCCGCTGCTCGACCGCATCGACCTGCACCTGACCGTCGCCCGCGAGACCACTGCACTCAATCCCGCCACCCAGCCGGGCGACAACTCCGCCCGTGCTGCCGAGCGCGTTGCCATGGCTCGCGAGGTTCAGCAGCAGCGCCAGGGCTGCGCCAACGCCTTCCTCGACCTGCCGGGGCTGCGCCGGCATTGCCAGTTGTCCACAGTGGACGAACGCTGGCTGGAAAGCGCCTGCGAACGCCTGACCCTGTCGCTCAGGGCGGCCCATCGACTACTCAAGGTCTCCCGGACCCTGGCCGATCTCGAACAGGCGCAGGACATCAGCCGCGAACACCTGGCTGAAGCACTGCACTATCGGCCGGCCAATCAATAACCCCGCTGCCGACTCAGTCCAGACGCTCGACGTCCGGCAGCTCCATGGCCTGTGCCTCGCCTTGCAGGAAGTCGCTGAGCCGCCGCAAACGCTCACCGCCCGGACGGGTTTTCGGCCAGACCAGATAGTAATTCAGGCCACTGGCAACGGCGGTCGGCCAGGGCAGGCTCAAGCGTCCCTGCGCCACATCCTCGGCCACCATCAACAGGTCGCCCATGGACACACCATAGCCACGCGCCGCGGCGATCATCCCCAGCTCTAGGGTATCGAAAACTTGCCCGCCCTTGAGCGACACCTGCTCGGAGAGCTCCATGCGCTCAAGCCAACTGCGCCAGTCGCGACGATCAGGGGTGGGGTGCAGCAGTTCGGTACTGGCCAGCCGCTCGAGATCCCAGGGCTGATCGTTGAGCAGGTTCGGCGCACCGACCGGTATCAACAGCTCCGGGAACAGGTAACTGGCTTCCCAGTCCGGTGGAAAATGCCCGTTGCTCAGCAGTACCGCACAGTCGAAGGGTTCATGATTGAAATCCACCGAGTCGACGTCCATCCAGGCGCTGGTCAGTTGCACTTCATTGCCCGGCTGCAGATGCCGAAAGCGACTAAGCCGCGCCAGCAACCAGCGCATGGTCAGGGTCGAAGGAGCCTTCATGCGCAAGATGTCATCTTCGCTGCGCAAGGTGTTGCAGGCGCGCTCCAGTGCACCAAAACCTTCACGCACTCCGGGCAGCAACAGGCGAGCGGCCTCGGTCAATTGCAGGTTGCGACCACTGCGTTGAAACAGTCGGCAGGCAAAGTGATCTTCCAGCGTACGAATATGCCGGCTGACGGCGCTCTGGGTAATCGACAGCTCTTGCGCGGCACGGGTGAACGAACTGTGCCGCGCCGCAGCCTCGAAAGCACGCAGGGCATACAGCGGAGGAAGACGACGGGACATCAGGAAAGCTCCTATAGCGCAATGGGCAAACCCTAGCAGAAACTCGACAGCATGAGTTTTAATCATGCCAGTGATCGTTTTTATCCCTTTGTGCATTCGTCTGAGAGCGCCGAGAATCAGCGGCTACCCCTTATTTCCAGGAAACACGCGTGATGACCATGCAGCATCCAGCACGTACCGAATTGCGGGCCATCCTACGGCTGGCGGGGCCGTTGATCGCCTCGCAGTTGGCGCACATGCTGATGGTGCTCACCGACACCTTGATGATGGCCAAAATCAGCCCCGAGGCGCTGGCGGGTGGTGGCCTGGGAGCGGCGACCTATTCGTTCGTGTCGATTTTCTGCATCGGCGTGATCGCCGCGGTCGGCACGCTGGTGTCGATCCGCCAGGGCGCGGGCGACATTCCCGGTGCGGCACGCCTGACCCAGGCCGGGCTATGGTTGGCCTGGTTGATGGCATTGGTCGCGGGCCTGCTGTTGTGGAACCTCAAACCGGTGTTGCTGTTGTTCGGCCAGACGGCCAGTAACGTCGAGATGGCCGGCCAGTTCCTGCTGATCCTGCCGTTTGCCCTGCCTGGTTACCTGAGCTTCATGGCGTTGCGCGGCTTCACCAGCGCCATCGGCCGGGCCACTCCGGTGATGGTCATCAGCGTCATCGGCACCCTGGCCAACTTCCTGCTCAACTACGCGCTGATCACCGGGATGTTCGGCCTGCCGAAAATGGGCCTGGTGGGGATCGGCCTGGTGACCGCGATCGTGGCCAACTGCATGGCCCTGGGCCTGGCCTGGCACATTCGCCGGCACCCGGCGTACGAGGCGTACCCATTGCGCGCAGGCCTGTCCCGGCCCAATCGCCAGTACCTGCGGGAGTTGTGGCGCCTGGGCCTGCCGATTGGCGGAACTTATGCGGTCGAGGTCGGGCTGTTCGCCTTCGCGGCCCTGTGCATGGGCACCATGGGCAGCACGCAACTGGGTGCCCACCAAATTGCCCTGCAAATTGTCTCGGTGGCGTTCATGGTGCCGGCAGGGCTGTCCTATGCCATCACCATGCGCATCGGCCAGCATTACGGCGCCGGGCAACTGCTCGACGCACGCCTGGCCGGACGGGTCGGGATTGGCTTTGGCGCGGTGGCGATGCTGGGTTTCGCCATGGTGTTCTGGCTGCTGCCCAATCAACTGGTCGGTTTGTTCCTGGACCACAACGACCCACAGTTTGCCGACGTCATCCAACTGGCCGTCAGCCTGCTGGCCGTGGCCGCATGGTTCGAGCTGTTCGACGGTGTGCAGACCATCGCCATGGGCTGCATACGTGGCCTCAAGGACGCCAAGACCACCTTTCTGGTGGGCCTGGGTTGCTACTGGCTGATCGGCGCACCGGCCGCCTGGTGGATGGCCTTCCACCTGCACTGGGGGCCGACCGGAGTCTGGTGGGGCCTGGCCCTGGGGCTGGCCTGCGCGGCTGTGAGCCTGACGCTGGGGTTCGAGTGGAAGATGAAGCGGATGATCCGGCAAGAGCCGGCGCCGCAAGCTGATTTCCAGATGTCTCAGCCGGACTGACCTGCCTGTGGGGCGAGCTCAGTTGACGATTTCCAGCACCGTCTGCTGGCTGGAGCCGAAGGTCAGGTACTCCACCAGTTCAGACAGCGGCAACGGCTTGCTGATCAGGTAGCCCTGCACCTGGTCGCAACCAAAGCCGCGCAACAACTCAAGCTGCTCCGGGGTTTCGACGCCCTCGGCGACGACTTCCAGATGGAGGTTGTGGGCCAGGTTGATCATCGCGTGGACCAGCTTGCGATTCTCTTCACGCCCTTCCATACCGCCAACAAAGCTCTTGTCGATTTTCAACAAGGCGATCGGCAGGCTGTTGAGGTGCACGAACGAGGAGAACCCGGTGCCAAAGTCGTCCAGGGAAAACCGCACGCCGAGGCGACCCAGGGCATCCATAGTCTGCTGGACCAGATCACTGCGCCGCATCACCGCGGTTTCGGTGAGTTCGAACTCCAGCCACTGCGCATCGACTCCCCGCTCGGCGATCAAGCGGCTCAAGGTCGAGAGCAACTGGCTGTCCTGAAACTGGCGGAACGACAGATTGACCGCCATGTGCAACGGCGGCAGGCCGCGCTCGCGCAACGCCTGCATGTCCCGCAGGGCGCGGGAGATGACCCAGTAACCGAGCGGCACGATCAGCCCACTCTGCTCGGCCAGCGGCACGAACTCACTGGGCGGCAACAAGCCACGTTCAGCATGCCGCCAGCGCACCAGGGCTTCGAGGCCGACAATTTGCCCGTCATCCAGGTTCAGCCGTGGCTGGTAATGCAGCTCCAGCTCATCGCGGCGCAAGGCTCGGCGCAACTCGCTTTCCAGGTCAGCCATGCTGCGGGCGTTGCGGTTGATCCGCTCGTTGAAGATATGGAAGGTGCAACCCTGGGTGCTCTTGGCCTGCTGCATGGCGATATGGGCATGCCACATCAGCGGGTCGGCACCGGCCTGGGCACGCGCGTGGGCAATCCCCAGGCTGGCGCCGATCAACAGGCTTTCACCGTCGATCCAGTAGGGTTCGGACAAGGCTTCGGTGATGCGCTCGGCCATCCACTCGGCGCGTTGCGGCGCGCGGCGGGTGTCGATGAGCAAGGCAAATTCGTCACTGCCCAGGCGCGCCAGTTGATCACCGGCCTCAAGCTGGCTTTTGAGCCGCGCGACCACCTGCAGGATCAATCGGTCGCCGGCCTGATGGCCCAGGGCGTCGTTGGCGTAGCGAAAATTGTCGAGATCCAGGTGCCCCAGCGCCAGGCCCCGGCCGTCGTTTTCCACCAGGCGCGTGGCTAGCAAGGTCTGGAAGCCCTGGCGATTGGCGATGCCGGTCAAGGGGTCCTGTTCGGCAAGACGTTGCAAGGTGTTTTCCAGCACCCCGCGTTCGCGCACATGCCGCAGGCAACGCCGCAGGATGCCGGCATCCAGCGCATCGCGCACCAGCCAGTCGCTGACACCGTCCGGTGGGTTGAGGGGTTCATGTTCGAGCAGCAACACCGTCGGCAGGCTGCACCGCCCAGGTTCCGGTTGCAGAGCAGGAATAGTCAGCAGGACCGCAGAGCGGTTATCGGTAAATAGACTGCTCACCGACTCCCAGGTCGGTGCACTGATCAGCACAGCCGAGCTCCCCATCGGAGCCAGACACTCGCGCAACAACGCTGCCCATACTGGCTCTTCGGCCAGCAGCAGCAAACGCAAGGGTTCGACAGGCGTAGACAAGCTAGCTCCCTAGACTCTGCAAAGATGTTGGCGGTGACATTATGACGCACAGCTGAACAATGACAAATGTCATTGATTCTCAATCATAAATTTGTGCCACTTCAGAGATCGAACATTAGACGCAAATTCTCCCTGCATCCTGCGCGAAAGTAACAAAACCGGCAAATACAGATCGAGTGCTACGTCACAAGTCGGAGAGAGGCGGCAGAATCCGTGCATCCTGTTAAAATGCCCGCCCTTTTCGCAAACGACTCCTTTTTCCGTCATGTCCCGACTCAATCCCCGGCAGCAAGAAGCCGTGAGCTACGTCGGCGGCCCTCTTTTGGTGCTCGCCGGCGCTGGCTCCGGCAAGACCAGCGTGATCACCCGCAAGATTGCGCATCTGATCCAGAACTGCGGCATCCGCGCCCAGTACATCGTCGCCATGACCTTTACCAACAAGGCGGCGCGCGAGATGAAGGAGCGCGTCGGCACCCTGCTCAAGGGCGGTGAAGGCCGCGGCCTGACGGTGTGCACCTTCCACAACCTGGGGCTGAACATCATCCGCAAGGAGCATGTGCGCCTGGGCTACAAGCCCGGTTTCTCGATCTTCGACGAGACCGACGTCAAAGCCCTGATGACCGACATCATGCAGAAGGAATACTCGGGCGACGACGGCGTCGACGAGATCAAGAACATGATCGGCGCCTGGAAGAACGACCTGATCCTGCCGCCCGAGGCGCTGGAAAATGCGCGCAATCCAAAGGAACAGACCGCGGCGATCGTCTACACCCACTACCAGCGCACGCTCAAGGCGTTCAACGCGGTGGACTTCGACGACCTGATCCTGTTGCCGGTCAAGCTGTTCCAGGAACACGCCGACATCCTCGAAAAGTGGCAAAACAAAGTTCGCTACCTGCTGGTGGACGAGTACCAGGACACCAACGCCAGCCAGTACCTGCTGGTGAAGTTGCTGATCGGCAAACGCAACCAGTTCACCGTGGTGGGCGACGACGACCAGTCGATCTACGCCTGGCGCGGCGCCCGTCCGGAAAACCTGATGCTGCTCAAGGACGACTACCCGTCCTTGAAAGTGGTGATGCTGGAGCAGAACTACCGCTCCACCAGCCGCATCCTGCGTTGCGCCAACGTGCTGATCTCCAACAACCCCCACGAGTTTGAAAAGCAGCTGTGGAGCGAGATGGGCCACGGTGACGAGATCCGCGTGATCCGCTGCCGCAACGAAGATGCCGAAGCCGAGCGCGTAGCCGTGGAGATCCTCAGTCTGCATCTGCGTACCGACCGCCCATACAGCGATTTTGCGATCCTGTACCGGGGTAACTACCAGGCCAAGCTGATCGAGCTGAAGTTGCAGCACCACCAGGTGCCGTATCGCCTGTCCGGCGGCAACAGCTTTTTCGGACGCCAGGAAGTGAAAGACCTGATGGCCTACTTCCGGCTGATTGTGAACCCGGATGACGACAACGCCTTCCTGCGCGTGATCAACGTCCCGCGCCGGGAAATCGGCTCGACTACCCTGGAAAAGCTCGGCAACTACGCTACCGAACGCAAGATTTCGATGTACGCCGCCACCGACGAGATCGGCCTGGGCGAGCACCTGGATAGCCGCTTCACCGACCGCCTGGCGCGCTTCAAGCGCTTCATGGACAAGGTCCGCGAGCAGTGCGCCGGCGAAGATCCGATTTCGGCCCTGCGCAGCATGGTCATGGACATCGACTACGAAAACTGGCTGCGCACCAACAGCTCCAGCGACAAGGCCGCCGACTACCGCATGGGCAACGTCTGGTTCCTGATCGAGGCGTTGAAGAACACCCTCGAGAAGGACGAAGAAGGCGACATGACCGTGGAGGATGCCATCGGCAAGCTGGTCCTGCGTGACATGCTCGAACGTCAGCAGGAAGAGGAAGACGGCGCCGAAGGCGTGCAGATGATGACTTTGCACGCCTCCAAGGGCCTGGAATTTCCCTACGTGTTCATCATGGGCATGGAGGAAGAAATCCTCCCGCACCGCTCCAGCATCGAAGCCGACACCATCGAGGAAGAACGGCGCCTGGCCTATGTCGGGATTACCCGCGCACGCCAGACCCTGGCCTTCACCTTCGCCGCCAAGCGCAAGCAGTACGGCGAGATCATCGACTGCTCCCCGAGCCGGTTCCTCGATGAGTTGCCGCCGGACGACCTGGCCTGGGAAGGCAATGACGACACCCCGACCGAAGTCAAAGCCGTGCGCGGTAATACCGCATTGGCAGATATACGCGCGATGTTAAAGCGCTAGAATCGACTACTTTTTAATCTACTTTCGGCGCCCGTCGCGCCACCAGAGGAAGCTGTTGTGGAAGCACTGCACAAGAAAATTCGCGAAGAAGGCATCGTGCTTTCCGACCAGGTCCTGAAAGTCGACGCCTTTCTGAACCATCAGATCGACCCGGCGTTGATGAAGCTGATCGGCGACGAATTCGCCGCGCTGTTCAAGGATTCGGGGATCACCAAGATCGTCACCATCGAAGCCTCGGGCATCGCCCCGGCCATCATGACCGGCCTGAACCTGGGCGTTCCGGTGATCTTCGCCCGCAAGCACCAGTCCCTGACCCTGACTGAAAACCTGCTGTCGGCGACCGTTTACTCGTTCACCAAGCAGACCGAAAGCACCGTGGCCATCTCCCCGCGCCACCTGACCAGCAGCGACCGCGTGTTGATCATCGACGACTTCCTGGCCAACGGTAAGGCGTCCCAGGCCCTGATTTCGATCATCAAGCAGGCAGGCGCCACCGTGGCCGGCCTGGGCATCGTGATCGAGAAGTCGTTCCAGGGCGGCCGTGCCGAGCTGGACTCCCAGGGCTACCGCGTGGAATCCCTGGCCCGGGTCAAATCCCTGGCAGGCGGCGTAGTGACCTTCATCGAGTAATACCCCCCGCTCGCTCCCACCAGTGTTTGGTGGGGGCTGCTACTGCGCCGTGGCCTTCAAGCCTGCCAGCAGCAAGCGCTGATACAGATCCTCCTTCAAGCCCTCAGGCGTCGTCAGTTGCATGCGCGCCAGGTGCTGCAGGTACTCCGACGCCTGCGGCGCATCCAGCGCGGCCTTGCCCAACTGGAGGATCTCGGTCAGCTTGAATTTGCTCTTGAGCCAGTTCAACGCCCGCAACAAGTCCCGTTCCTCGCTGGAAAAATCACTGCCCAACGGATACTCCGGGAACAACTGTGGGTGCCGTGCGGCGATGGCCTGCAAGCGCTGCGGGGTGTTGTCGGTGAAGCGCTCTTGAAGGCGGAAATCCTTGGCCAGCTTGCCGGCTTTCTGCGCCTGCTCGATCAAGCCCGGCTGGAAACGTGAATCGCTGATGTTCAGCAGTAATTCGATGACCTTGGCATCGGTTTGACCGCGCAGGTCGGCGATCCCGTACTCGGTGATCACGATGTCGCGCAGGTGGCGCGGGATCGTGCAGTGGCCGTATTGCCAGACGATGTTGGAGCTGATGTCGCCGCCCGACTCACGGCAACTGCGCAGAATCAGGATCGAGCGCGCGCCCTCCAGGGCATGGCCCTGGACGACAAAGTTGTATTGCCCGCCGACCCCACTCAGCACTCGCCCATCCTCCAGTTGGTCCGCTACCCCGGCCCCCATCAGGGTCATGGTGAAGGCACTGTTGATGAAGCGTGCATCCTGGCGCTGCAGGCGCTTGAGCTGCTCCTGCCCGTACAGCTCGTTGATATAGCTGATGGCGGTCATGTTGAATTCGCCGAGCTGGTCCTGGGGCAGATCGCGCAGGCGTTGGTAGAAGCTGCGCGGGCCGAGGAAAAATCCACCGTGAATCGACACGCCGCCCTGCGCCATCGACTCATCCAGGGTGCCGGCATTGGCCTGCTGTTGCAGGGCAACGTCGGGGTAAACCTTGCGCCGCACGATGCCGGCGTCAGACAACGCCAACAGGCCGTTGACGAACATTTCGCTGCAACCGTACAACCCTTTGGCAAAAGGCTCGACACCTCCTTCGCGACTGATCAGGGGGGCCCAGTAGTGCGCGTCGAGGTCGGTCAGCAGCATGCGGTAATGCTCGTTGTCCGCTTGCCGCGCGAGCAACGCGGCGGTCAGCGCATCGCCCATGGAGCCAATGCCGATCTGCAGGGTGCCACCGTCGCGCACCAGGGTGCTAGCGTGCAAGCCGATGAAATGATCCTGGAAACCCACTGGCATGTTGGGGGTGGAAAACAGGGTACTGCGCTCCTCCTCGTCGATCAGCCAGTCGAACGTCTCGCGGTCGACTTCTGAATCACCGGGCATGTACGGCAGGTCGCTGTGCACCTGGCCGAGCATCAGGATGGTTTCACCCGCCGCCCTGCGCTTGGCAATCATGGGCAGCAGGTCGAGGGTGATATCGGGATTGCAGCTCAGGCTCAGGCGGCCGGGGTGCTGCGGGTCGTGGGCCACCAGTTGCGCCACCAGGTTCAAGCCGGCGGCGTTGATATCCCGGGCGGCGTGGCTGTAATTGCTGCTGACGTAGTCCTGCTGTGCCGAAGCGCTGTGCAGCAAGCTGCCAGGCTGCATGAAAAACTGCTGGATGTGGATGTTTGCGGGCGTTTGGTCTTTACGCAGGTCAGCGAGGAAGTCCAGCTCCGGGTAGTCGCCAAACACGCGCTCGATGAAAGGCTCCAGGAACCGTCGCTGCAGGCCGTCGCCCAGGGGCGGACGACCCAGGCTCAAAGCGGTGTAGACCGTCAGCTGGCGCTCGGGCAGTTGGGCGATGCGTTGATAGAGCGCGTTGACGAAGCGGTTGGGTTTGCCTAATCCCAACGGCATGCCGAGGTGGATGTGCGCGGGTAACCGCGCCAGTACTTCATCGACTGCCTGCTCGATTGAAACGGACTGCACCATCAGACCCCTCCCGACCTATCCATGAATGACGCTAACCCGAGCTTGCCGGGTCTTGCGTGCCATGACCAGTCTTGAGGTCAAATCCCAGGCACAAAAAAGCCGCTCGCAAGCGGCTTTTTTTGCTGAAGACGGCGGCTTATTTCAGGCCGGACATCTTCTGGATGGCACCTTTGAGGTCATCATCGGAGCAATCTGCGCAGGTGCCTTTAGGAGGCATTGCGTTGATCCCGGTAATGGCCTTGGCCAGGATGCCGTCAAGGCCGCCCTGGTGATCGGCACGCTCTTTCCAGGCTGCAGTGTCACCGATTTTCGGTGCGCCCAGCAGGCCACTACCGTGGCAAGCGTTGCAATGTTTGGCAATAATCTCATCCGGGGTTTTCGCCCCGCCGCCGCCTGCCGAAGCAGCGACTTCCATCCCCTTGCACTCCTGACCTTGCACACAGACCTGGCCGACTGGTTCAAGGCGCTTGGCAATATCGTCGTTGGTCGCAGCTTGAGCGCTGACTGCCCAAAGGGCCAATACGGTTGCTGGTGCGGCCAGCATTTTCATAATTAGGTTCACGCGTACACCCTCAATGGTGGCTAGTCACGCCCACGGCCACGGTTTCGCAGGCGGGCGCAAGTATAACGGTTAGCCCGCCACACTGAAACAACCCTAAAGTCCTAGGGGTATTAAGTCATGGCGAAATACTGCTCGGGCGCCTCGAAAAACCTTGGCGGACGCCTCTTTTCTTAGAAATTGGCTGGTGTGGCTGCGCTGATTAGTCGCGCAGGCGCATCAAACGGATTGCGGAAACGATGTGGCTTGGTGCTTTCAAAATAGTAGCTGTCACCGGCTTCGAGCACGAAGGTCTCAAGCCCGACCACCAATTCCAGGCGCCCTTCGAGCAGAATCCCGGTTTCCTCCCCTTCGTGGGTAAGCATCTCTTCACCAGTATCGGCACCCGGTGGATAGATCTCGTTGAGGAAGGCGATTGCACGGCTCGGATGGGCCTTGCCCACCAGTTTCATGGTCACCGCGCCATCGGAGATATCGATCAGCTCGTTGGCTTTATAGACGATCTGCGTTGGTTTTTCCTGGAGGATCTCTTCGGAAAAGAACTCGACCATGGACATGGGGATGCCGCCAAGCACCTTCCTCAGCGAACTGATGGAAGGGCTGACACTGTTTTTCTCGATCATGGAAATGGTGCTGTTGGTCACACCCGCGCGTTTGGCGAGCTCACGCTGGGAAAGACCTTTTAGTTTGCGGATCGATTGCAGTCGTTCACCGACGTCCAATGCATTTGCCTCCCAGGATTCAGGTTATGTAAATATTGAGCGTTATCATGGCGACAGCGTTCAGTATTTACAACACTTGAGCCCAGGTCCGGTTCGCCAGCGCCCCAGCGGCTGTACCCCGCGGCCCGTCAGGCCTCGGAATAGAGCCGTGGCACCCGACGCAGGTTGCAGAAGATCTGGTAAGGAATGGTGCCCGCAGCCATCGCGATATCGCTGGCGAGGATGTTTTTGCCCCATAACTCGACCGTCGAACCCAGGCCAGCCTGGGGCACATCGGTCAAATCGATACACAGCATGTCCATCGACACACGCCCCAACAACTGACTGCGCTGCCCCGCCACCAGCACCGGCGTACCGGTCGGCGCCTGCCGCGGATAACCGTCGGCATAGCCCATGGCGACCACACCCAGGCGCATGGGTTTTGGCGTGATGTAACGGGCGCCATAACCCACGGGTTCGCCGGCCGGCAATTCGCGCACACTGATGACTTTCGACTCCAGGGTCATCACCGGCTGTAAACGCGCGGCCACAGAGTTGGCTTCCTCGAACGGGGTGGCGCCATACAGCATGATGCCGGGGCGCACCCAGTCGCTGGGCACCTGCGGCCAACCCAGCACGGCCGGCGAGTTACGCAGGCTGACCTGCGCCGACAAGCCCTGGCGCGCCGCTTCAAATACCGCGACCTGCTCGCTTGCGCTGCTGCTATCGAGCTCATCGGCGCGGGCGAAGTGGCTCATCAGCACGATCTTCGCGACCTTGCCGCTGGCCAGCAGCCGTTGATACGCCGCCTGATAATCCGCAGGATGCAGGCCGACGCGGTGCATGCCCGAGTCCAGCTTGAGCCAGACGGTGATCGGCTTGCGCAGCGTCGCCTGCTCGATCGCTTCGAGCTGCCACAACGAATGCACCACACACCACAAATCCTGCTCGACGATCAGCGACAGCTCATCGGCTTCGAAAAAGCCTTCGAGCAGCAACACCGGCGCACGGATGCCAGCAGCGCGCAGCTCCAGGGCTTCTTCGATGCAGGCTACGGCAAACCCATCGGCATCCGCTTCCAGCGCCTGGGCACAGCGCACTGCGCCATGGCCATAGGCATCGGCCTTGATCACCGCGAGGGCGCGCGCCCCCGAGACTTCACGGGCCAGTTGGTAGTTGTGACGCAGGGCTTGCAGATCAATCAGGGCACGAGCAGGACGCATGGCGGCAGGCTTCCAGGCGGTTGGCGGGGAGGGAAGAAAAAACCGGCGCTGAAGACAGTATGAACCGCCAACAGCACCGGCAGAGGGATCGTTTACGGCAGAGCGGCGACTATCGACACTTCTACCAGGATTTCTGGTTCGCACAGCTTGGCTTCCACCGTCGCCCGCGCTGGCGCGACGTTTTTCGGTAGCCAGCTGTCCCAGACACTGTTCATGCCCTGGAAGTCGGCATCGATGTCTTTCAGGTAGATCGTCGCCGACAGCAACCGGGTCTTGTCGGTACCGGCCAGATCGAGCAAACGCTCGATGTTGGCCAGGGTCTCGCGGGTCTGCTGTTCAACTCCGGCGTTCATGTCGTCGCCGACCTGTCCTGCCAGGTACACCGTACCGCTGTGGACTACGATCTGGCTCAAACGCTCATTGGTGAGCTGGCGCTGGATTGACATGTTTTGCAGACTCCTGGTGGGTGTTGCCATAGCGAGAAATATCGAGGCCTTCGGCGCTGATCTGCGGCGTTTTCTTGGCCATCAGATCGGCGAGCAGGCGGCCGGAGCCACAGGCCATGGTCCAGCCGAGCGTGCCGTGACCGGTGTTCAGGAACAGGTTCTTGAACGGAGTGGCACCAACAATCGGCGTGCCATCCGGCGTGGTCGGACGCAGGCCGGTCCAGAAACTGGCTTGCTGCAGGTCGCCGCCCTGAGGATAGAGATCGTTGACGATCATCTCCAGCGTTTCACGCCGACGCGGGTTCAGCGACAGGTCAAAACCGGCAATCTCCGCCATGCCACCGACGCGGATGCGGTTGTCGAAACGGGTGATCGCGACCTTGTAGGTCTCGTCGAGAATGGTCGAGGTCGGAGCCATGGCCGGATTGGTGATCGGCACGGTCAGCGAGTAACCCTTGAGCGGATACACCGGGGCCTTGATGCCCAACGGCTTGAGCAACTGCGGCGAGTAACTGCCCAGCGCCAGCACGTAGCGGTCGGCGGTTTCCAGCTTGCCGTCAATCCACACACCGTTGATCCGGTCACCGGCGAAGTCCAGGCGCTGGATGTCCTGGCCGAAGCGGAATTCAACGCCCAGCTTGATCGCCATTTCCGCCAGGCGGGTGGTGAAGATCTGGCAGTCGCCGGTCTGATCGTTCGGCAGGCGCAGGGCACCGGCCAGGATGTCGGTGACACTGGCCAGGGCCGGTTCGACGCGGGCAATGCCGGCGCGGTCGAGCAGCTCGAACGGCACACCGGACTCCTTGAGTACCGCGATGTCCTTGGCGGCGCCATCCAGTTGCGCCTGGGTACGGAACAGCTGGGTGGTCCCCAGGCTGCGGCCTTCGTAGGCGATACCGGTTTCGGCGCGCAATTCGTCGAGGCAGTCACGGCTGTACTCGGACAGGCGGACCATGCGCTCCTTGTTCACCGCATAACGGCTGGCGGTACAGTTGCGCAGCATCTGCGCCATCCACAGGTACTGATCGATATCGGCGGTGGCCTTGATGGCCAGCGGGGCGTGGCGCTGCAACAGCCACTTGATGGCCTTGAGCGGCACACCCGGAGCAGCCCATGGCGACGCATAGCCCGGCGATACCTGGCCGGCGTTGGCGAAACTGGTTTCCATGGCAGCGGCCGGTTGACGATCCACGACCGTCACTTCAAAGCCGGCCCGAGCCAGATAGTAGGCACTGGCGGTACCGATTACGCCGCTACCCAAGACCAGAACGCGCATTTTTTTATCCCTCATCGCGGCAAACCGCTGACGTTGTTGTGTACAAGCAATGATGAGCGCAGTGTAAAAAACATTTGCCAGTGCTTTTCACTATATAAGTGCCTATATTTGGCGACAATTCTCGGCAATTTGGCTTTTCACGGAGGCGCATCCCCTATGCGGACCAACACTCAAACCAAACGTGAGCTGGACAAGATCGACCGCAACATCCTGCGCATCCTCCAGGCTGACGGGCGCATTTCGTTTACTGAGCTGGGGGAGAAGGTCGGCCTGTCGACCACGCCCTGTACCGAGCGGGTGCGGCGCCTGGAGCGCGAAGGGATCATCATGGGCTACAACGCCCGGCTCAATCCGCAACACCTCAAGGGCAGCTTGCTGGTGTTCGTCGAGATCAGCCTGGACTACAAGTCCGGTGACACCTTCGAAGAGTTCCGCCGCGCGGTGCTGAAACTGCCGCACGTACTGGAATGCCACTTGGTATCCGGGGACTTCGACTACCTGGTGAAGGCACGGATTTCCGAGATGGCCTCGTACCGCAAATTGCTCGGCGATATCCTGCTCAAACTGCCCCACGTGCGTGAGTCCAAGAGCTACATCGTGATGGAAGAGGTGAAGGAGAGCCTGAGCTTGCCGATTCCGGATTGAGGCCTGTGGTAAGTGTCCGTGCGCTGTGACCTACACCAAAACCTGTCGGTTAGCAGCCATGTACTCGAACACCTGCGCCTCGACCCGTGGGTGGATCAACTCCACCGGTCCGCGACCGTTGGGGCATGGCAGGGTCTTGGTGGTGCCGAACAAGCGACAGATCAGCGGCCGCTCGCCATACACGGTGCAGCCATTGGGACCCAGGTGTACGCAGTTCAGCTCGTCCAGGGCGGCATCCTGCTCGGCGCGAGTCTTGCGCGGCAGGCGGGACATTTCTTCCGGCGACGTGGTGACCGGACCACAGCAGTCATGACAGCCAGGCACGCACTCGAACGAGGGAATCTGCTGGCGCAGGGTACGAACGGTCTCGCGGTTGCAGCTCATCGAAACAAATACCCCTAAGGTGAACAAGGTCGGATTTTGCCCTAAAAGCCCTGCGCCAGACAGCAACAACCGACCAGTGTTGCCCAGGCAGAAAGGTCCGGCTTATGCTCCGTAAAATTTACTCAACACCCGATAATCAGGATCAACCCATGACTGCCCGTGTTCAGCCGCCTGTCCCGAGCACCCATATCGCCTCCTATTACGCCGCGAGCAGCCTGCCGCAGCCGGATCATCCGGTACTTGCCGGTGAGCAACTGGCCGACGTGTGCGTGGTGGGCGGTGGTTTTTCCGGCCTGAACACAGCCATTGAACTGGCCCAGCGCGGTCTTCGCGTGGTGCTGCTGGAAGCACACAAAATCGGCTGGGGCGCCAGCGGACGTAATGGCGGGCAGTTGATTCGTGGTGTCGGCCATGGCCTGGACCAATTCAGCAATGTGCTGGGGGCCGAAGGCGTACGCCAGATGAAACTGATGGGCCTGGAGGCAGTGGACATCGTTCGCCAGCGGGTCGAGCAGTTCCAGATCCCCTGCGACCTGACCTGGGGCTACTGCGACCTCGCCAACAAACCCCGCGACCTGGAAGGTTTCGCCGCGGACGCGGACGAACTGCGCAGCCTCGGTTATCGCCACACCACCCGCCTGCTGCAAGCGCACGAGATGCACAGCGTGGTGGGCTCAGACCGCTACGTGGGCGGACTGATCGACATGGGCTCGGGGCACCTGCACCCGCTGAACCTGGCCCTGGGTGAAGCCGCTGCCGCCCAGCAACTGGGGGTCCGTCTGTTCGAGCAATCGGCAGTGACCCGCATCGACTACGGGCCCGAGGTCAAGGTCCACACCGCGCAAGGTTCGGTCCGCGCCAAGACCCTGGTGCTGGGCTGCAACGCCTACCTCAATCACCTCAACCCGCACCTGAGCGGCAAAGTGCTGCCCGCCGGCAGCTACATCATCGCCACCGAACCCTTGAGTGAAGAGCAGGCCCACGCCCTGCTGCCGCAGAACATGGCCGTGTGCGACCAACGCGTGGCGCTGGACTACTACCGGCTTTCGGCAGACCGACGCCTGCTGTTCGGCGGCGCCTGCCACTATTCGGGCCGCGATCCGGCGGACATCGGCGCCTACATGCGACCGAAGATGCTGGAGGTTTTCCCGCAATTGAGCGCGGTGAAGATCGACTATCAGTGGGGCGGCATGATCGGCATCGGCGCCAACCGCCTGCCCCAGATTGGCCGGCTCAAGGACCAGCCGAATGTGTATTACGCCCAGGCGTACTCCGGACACGGGGTGAATGCCACTCACCTGGCCGGCAAACTACTGGGTGAAGCCATCAGCGGCCAGCACAGCGGCGGTTTCGACCTGTTCGCCAAAGTACCGCACGTGACCTTCCCGGGCGGCCGCTACTTGCGCTCGCCATTGCTGGCCCTGGGGATGTTGTGGCACCGACTCAAAGAGCTGGCCTGATCCGAAGAGCCGCTCAAAGCTGCCAGAACGGCTTCAGCCCCTCTTCCCTCGCCTGCTCACGACTCAAGCCGACATCGCGCAGTTGTTCCGGGGTGAGTTCGAGCAGGGTCTTGCGCGTGTGCAGACGGTGCCACAGCAAACCCCAGCGCCCCAGGCAGGACGGGGCATTGCGGATCGCCGTCGGCATGCCCTGGTCGTGCCCTGCCACCAGTTCCTGACTGTGTAACGTCAGCCGCACATCGCTCAAACCGTTCATTTTTAGTGCTCCTGTTTACTTGGGTAGCCAGAGATTCCATGATGCGCGGGCAGGCAAAACCATTACAGATTCAATGGACCTGTATTACCTCCATACAGATTTGCTGAATTAGCCGCTGAATGATGGTTTTTTGCCTGATCTGTACTGGTCCCTCCTCTCACACCGAGGCTGAAACATGACGCTGTACGTCAACCTCGCCGAATTGCTCGGCACGCGCATCGAACAGGGCTTCTACCGGCCCGGTGACCGTCTGCCTTCCGTGCGGGCCTTGAGTGTCGAGCATGGGGTCAGCCTGAGCACGGTGCAGCAGGCCTATCGGGTGCTGGAGGACAGCGGGCTGGCGCGGCCCAAGCCCAAGTCCGGCTACTTTGTCCCTGTGGGGCGGGAACTGCCCGAACTGCCGGCGGTAGGCCGCCCGGCCCAGCGCCCGGTCGACATCTCCCAGTGGGACCAGGTGCTGGAGCTGATCCGCGCCGTGCCACGCAAGGACGTGGTGCAACTGGGCCGCGGCATGCCGGATATCACCACACCGACCATGCAGCCCCTGCTGCGCAGCCTGGCGCGGATCAGTCGGCGCCAGGACATGCCAGGGCTGTACTACGACAATATCTACGGGGTGCTGGAACTGCGCGAGCAGATCGCCCGCCTGCTGCTCGACTCAGGCAGCCAACTGAGCGCCAGCGACCTGGTGATCACCACGGGCTGCCACGAAGCGTTGTCCACCAGCATTCGCGCCATCTGCGAACCAGGCGACATCGTCGCGGTGGACTCGCCGAGCTTTCACGGTGCCATGCAGACTCTCAAGGGGCTGGGCATGAAGGCCCTGGAGATTCCCACCGACCCCCTCACCGGAATCAGTCTCGACGCCCTGGAACTGGCCCTCGAGCAGTGGCCGATCAAAGCCATACAGTTGACCCCCAACTGCAACAACCCGCTCGGCTACATCATGCCGGAGTCGCGCAAACGTGCGCTGTTGACCCTGGCACAACGGTTTGACGTGGCGATCATCGAAGACGATGTGTATGGCGAACTGGCCTACACCTACCCTCGACCGCGCACCATCAAGTCCTTCGATGAAGACGGTCGCGTGCTGCTCTGCAGTTCGTTCTCCAAGACCCTGGCACCTGGCCTGCGGATCGGCTGGGTCGCTCCCGGACGGTACCTGGAGCGGGTGCTGCACATGAAATACATCAGCACCGGCTCGACCGCGCCACAACCGCAAATTGCCATCGCCGAGTTTCTCAAGGGCGGGCATTTCGAGCCGCATCTACGGCGAATGCGTAACCAATACCAGCGCAATCGCGACCTGATGCTCGATTGGGTCAGCCGCTACTTTCCCCTCGGCACCCGCGCCAGCCGCCCCCAGGGCAGCTTCATGCTGTGGGTCGAACTGCCGGAAGGGTTTGATACGCTCAAGCTCAATCGGGTGCTGCTCGACCAGGGCGTACAGATCGCCGTGGGCAGCATTTTCTCCGCCTCGGGCAAGTACCGTAATTGCCTGCGCATGAACTACGCAGCCAAACCCACGGCTCAGGTCGAGGAAGCGGTGCGTAAGGTGGGTGCAGCGGCGATCGCCCTGCTGGCCGAGGCCAGCTAGTTCATCTGGGAACTCGATGCCCGAGAGCTTCCCAGGCGCCATCGGCACGCCGCGACGACTTCGCCAGCCGTGCCATACTCCCTACCTGCCCATCTGCAGGAACATTCGACTTGCGCCGAAAAAAAGCCCTGCTCTGCCTGATGCTCGCCGCGTTGCTGAGCAGTTGCGCCTCGCTCAACGTGCCCCGCGAGCCTAGCCAGGCATTGCCTGCTGCCGAGTCCTCTTTCGGGCGCTCGATCCAGGCCCAGGCCGCCCCTCATGAAGGGCGATCCGGATTTCGCCTGCTATCGGACAGCAGCGAAGCCTTCGCCGCCCGTGCCGAGTTGATCCGCAATGCGCAGCGCAGCCTCGACCTGCAGTACTACATCGTCCACGACGGTATCAGTACCCGACTGCTAGTCAGCGAACTGCTCAAGGCCGCTGACCGAGGCGTGCGCGTGCGCATCCTGCTCGACGACCTCACCAGCGATGGCCAGGTCCAGACCATTGCCACACTGGCCGCTCACCCACAGATTCAGATTCGCCTGTTCAATCCACTGGAACTGGGCCGCAGCACCGGCGTCACTCGCACTATGGGCCGCCTGCTCAATCTCTCGCTGCAGCACCGGCGCATGCACAACAAGCTGTGGCTGGCGGACAACAGCGCCGCGATTGTCGGCGGGCGCAACCTGGGCGACGAGTACTTCGATGCGCAGCCCAAGCTGAATTTTACCGACATCGACCTGCTAGGTGTCGGCCCCGTCGCTGAGCAGCTCGGCCACAGCTTCGATCAGTACTGGAACAGCGCCCTGAGCAAGCCGATCGATGAGTTTGTCTCCAGCCAGCCCACGGCCAAGGACCTGGCCGAGACCCGCGCGCAGCTGCAAGCGTCCCTGGACGAAAGCCATCGGCAAAACCAGGCCCTGTACCAGCAGTTGAAGGCCTACCAGACCGATCCGCGCCTGGACCTCTGGCGCAGCGAGCTGATCTGGGCCTGGAACCAGGCGTTGTGGGACGCTCCGAGCAAAGTGCTGGCCAAGGGTGAGCCGGATCCGCAACTGCTACTGACCACCCAACTGGCCCCCGAACTGCAAGGGGTGAGCAAAGAGCTGATCATGATCTCAGCCTACTTTGTGCCCGGCCCACCCGGACTGGTGTATCTCACCGGGCGGGCCGATGCCGGAGTGTCCGTCAGCTTCCTGACCAACTCGCTGGAGGCCACCGATGTGCCCGCCGTCCACGGCGGCTACGCCCCTTACCGCAAGGTGCTGCTGGAGCACGGCGTGCAACTGTTTGAACTACGCCGGCAACCGGGCGAAGGCGGCGGTAGCGGGCCAAGCCTGTTTCGCAGTTCCAGCTACCGCGGCTCCGAATCCAGCCTGCACAGCAAGGCGATCATCTTCGATCGCCAAAAGGCGTTCATCGGCTCGTTCAACTTCGACCCGCGCTCGGTGCTGTGGAACACCGAAGTCGGGGTGCTGGTCGACAGCCCGGCGCTTGCCGAGCGTGTTCGCGAACTCGCCCTGGAAGGCATGGCGCCTCCTCTCAGCTATGCGGTGCGGTTACAGGAGGGTCAACTGGTCTGGGTCACTGAAGACGATGGCAAGCTGCACACCCTGACTCGCGAGCCGGGAAACTGGTGGCGCCGCTTCAATGCCTGGTTCAGCGACACCCTGGGCCTGGAGCGGATACTGTAAACCCGGGCCTCAGATCGGCGCCGCCGCCTCGCCAAACGCCCCTTGGCGCAGCAACAACAACACCAGGCCAAAGGCCCCGGCCGCCATCAGTAATGGCAAGGCGTGTCCGCTGACCCACTGACTGCCGGCACCCGCTGCAAGCGGGCCAATCAAGCAACCGATACCCCAGAGTTGGGCGATGTGGGCGTTGGCCCGCACCAGCGCATCATCGCGATAACGCTCGCCCACCAGAATCAGCGACAAGGTGAACAAGCCGCCGGCACTGGCACCGAACAGCACCCACAGCGGCCAGATCAGCAAGGTGTCGAGCAACAGCGGAATCGCCAGGCTCGACAGCATCAGAATCACCGCGCAGCCGGCAAACAAGGTTCGCCGCGACAGATAGTCCGCGAGGGCGCCAATGGGCAATTGCAGCAACGCATCGCCGACTACCACGGTGCTGACCATGGCCAGGGCAATTTCTGCGGTGAACCCCTGTTGCAGGCAATACACCGGCAGCAGGGTCAGGATCATCGCCTCGAACGCAGCAAACAACGACACCGCCCAAGCGATCGCCGGCAGGCCACGGCAGAAACCCAGCAAGTCACTGAAGGTCACACTCAGGGCTTCGCTGCTCGGTGCCCCGCTACGCCCCATCAAGACCAGCGGCGAAGTCACCAGCAGCGCGACCCCGACCCAGAAACCGATATCGTTGTCGGTACCCAGCACCCCCAGCAACAACGGTCCAGCCAATTGACTCAAGGCATAGCTGCAGCCATACAGCGCCACCAGCCGGCCACGCCATTGCTCAACCACCAACTGGTTGATCCAGCTCTCGCCGAGAATGAACACGATGGTCAGGATGACTCCGATCATCAGCCGCAGTACCAGCCACACCGGGTAGCTGGGCAACAACGCCAGCAGGCCAATGGAGAGGGCTCCGGCCCACAAGCACAGGCGCATCAGGTTAGCCGTACCCAGGCGAGCCGCCAGGTGGCTGGAGATCTTCGCCCCCAGCAGGACGCCAATTGCCGGCATGGCCGCCATCACCCCGATTGCAAACGCGCCATAACCCCAGCTTTCCAGGCGAAACGACACCAACGGCATGCTCACGCCCAGGGCGAGGCCGACACTCAGGACCGAGGCCAGAACGGCGAAATAAGTCGCCCAACGCATGTTCCACGCTCCTGTGGATATTCTTATGTGTGGCACAAAGCAATGTGGGAGCGAACCCGCTCGCGATGGCGGCGCAACATTCAACACGACGTCGACTGTCATACCGCTATCGCGAGCAAGCTCGCTCCCACAAGGGATCTACGTCGTTCAGGGAGCCAGGCTCCCTGAAAGGCTTACAGCTTGATCCAGGTCGCCTTCAGCTCGGTGTACTTGTCGAACGCGTGCAGCGACTTGTCACGGCCGTTGCCCGATTGCTTGAAGCCGCCGAACGGCGCAGTCATGTCGCCGCCATCGTACTGGTTGACCCACACGCTACCGGCGCGCAGTGCCTTGGCGGTCAGGTGAGCCTTGGAAATGTCCTTGGTCCATACCGCTGCGGCCAGGCCATACGGCGTGTCGTTGGCGATCTGGATAGCCTCCTCGGCGGTATCAAAGGTGATGACCGACAGTACCGGGCCGAAGATTTCTTCCTGGGCAATCTTCATGGCATTGCTCACGCCGTCGAAAATCGTCGGCTCCACGTAGGTGCCACCGGTTTCCTCGAGGATGCGCTTGCCGCCCGCCACCAGCTTGGCGCCGTCGGTATGCCCAGACTCGATGTACGACAGCACGGTGTTCATTTGCTGGGTATCGACCAACGCACCCACGGTGGTAGACGGGTCCAGCGGGTTGCCTGGCTTCCAGGTTTTCAGGGCCTCGATCACCAGTGGCAGGAACTTGTCCTTGATCGAGCGCTCGACCAGCAGGCGTGAACCGGCGGTGCAGACTTCGCCCTGGTTGAAGGCAATTGCGCCAGCAGCGGATTCGGCGGCGGCCTGCAGGTCCGGCGCATCGGCAAACACGATGTTCGGGCTCTTGCCGCCGGCTTCCAGCCAGACGCGCTTCATGTTCGACTCGCCGGAGTAGATCATCAGTTGCTTGGCGATCTTGGTCGAACCGGTGAACACCAGGGTATCGACATCCATGTGCAGGGCCAGGGCCTTGCCCACGGTGTGGCCGTAGCCTGGCAGTACGTTGAGTACGCCTTTGGGGATACCGGCCTCGACGGCCAGGGCCGCGATGCGGATGGCGGTCAGCGGGGATTTTTCGGACGGCTTGAGGATCACCGAGTTACCGGTGGACAGCGCAGGACCGAGTTTCCAGCACGCCATCATCAGCGGGAAGTTCCACGGCACGATAGCGCCCACCACGCCCACAGGCTCACGGGTCACCAGGCCCAGTTGATCATGAGGGGTCGCGGCCACTTCATCGTAGATCTTGTCGATCGCTTCACCGCTCCAGCTCAGCGCCTGGGCGGCACCAGGAACGTCGATGTCCAGGGAGTCGCTGATCGGCTTACCCATGTCCAGGGTTTCCAGCAGGGCCAGCTCCTGGGCATTTTGCTTGAGCAGGCCGGCGAAGCGGATCATCACGGCCTTGCGCTTGGCCGGGGCCAGGCGAGACCAGACACCGGAATTGAACGTGGCGCGGGCATTGTCCACGGCGCGCTGGGCGTCGGCGGCATCACAGCTGGCAATCTTGCCCAGCAGACGGCCATCGACCGGGCTGATGCACTCGAAGGTCTCGCCGGAGACCGCATCGGTGTATTCGCCATTGATGTAGGCGCGGCCTTCGATTTTCAGGTCGCGGGCGCGTTGTTCCCAGTCGGCACGAGTCAGGGTGGTCATACGAGTGTCCTCCTCTTATTGAATACGACACCCGCGTTCTTCGCGGGCGCTGTCAGGAATTCTGCCCGGCCAGCCTTGCAATCGGCCCTAGGCACCCGCCACCCTAAACCAGCCACACCTCAAGTTTCAATATATTTGACACAAGGCCGGCAAACGGCCTTGCGATGTTCATTTTAATAAACATAGACTCGGGGCTTTCCAAGCAAACACGGGGGGATTACCAGAATGAGCATCCAGGACATCGTCGATTTCAGCCAGGCCGGCACCGCCGCCGAACGCTACCGCCCGGACGCGGCCAAAATCCTCAAGGGCGACCCTGAGCAGACCGTCTACAACCACTACAACAGCCCGTGCGGCCAGCTCAATGCCGGGGTCTGGGAAGGCGCAGTCGGTCAGTGGACGGTGAATTTCACCGAACACGAGTACTGCGAAATCGTCCAAGGGGTTTCGGTGTTGCGCGACACCGACGGCAATGCCAAGACCCTGCGCACCGGTGACCGATTTGTCATCCCGGCCGGGTTCCGTGGCACCTGGGAAGTCCTGGAAACGTGCCGAAAGATCTACGTGGCGTTTGAACAAAAGCCATAAATAAATACCGCATAACGGGTCATGGCCGGGAGGAGGATCGAGCCGTCCCCAGGGACACATGAAAAGGCTTGCATCTCGCGATACCGGCCTTTCCAACAGGAGCGCACAGGACGTGCCTCAATCCAGACCTACAACGCAAGGAGGCAACATGCCCGATACTCCAGACTCATGCGACGTCACCATCGCTGAGTACACCATCGGCCAGACCTACACCCCTCAGTTGCTCGAGGAAGTGCGAGCACTGGCCAATGGCGCACCGGTGCGGGTCACCGGCCCTCGCCATGCATCAGACCGCAAGCGAGTCCCGCGACGGATCAGCCTGCTGACCAATGCCGACAATGTCATCGTCAGCATTCAGTGCGGTTGAGCAACTGAAGCTTTTCCCAGGCCCACAAAAAAGGCCCGTATCTTGCGATACGGGCCTTTTTCTCAAGAGGGAAAAATCAATTACTTGATTTTGCCTTCCTTGTAGATCACGTGCTTGCGAACAACCGGATCAAATTTCTTGATCTCGATTTTGTCCGGAGTAGTGCGCGCGTTTGACGCAAATACTTACACAGAGCGATACATATTTACCGCACTCGCTCGTGCTGTCTCACATGACTATGTCACTGTGCCCCGATAAACGAGGGGCTTTGAAATCAATCACGCAAGGAAGCAAACATGCCTGGAATCACTTATCTGCAACGTATAGCCCTGCCCCCCCTGCTTGCACTGAGCATGGGAATGCTTGAAGCCTCGGCCTCCGAGAACAACGATCAGCCCGGCCTATGCAATGACAACTTTGGATACAGCACCCTCAGGCCGGCTCAGGTCACACCCCTCCTTTTGGAAGAGCTGCGCGAGTTGTCAGGGGCTGCAATCGTACGCCATGAAAAAACCGGCGAGAGCTATACCCAGGACTACAGGAATGATCGCCTGCGAGTGCTCAGCGATGCAAAAAATAACTACAGCCACTTCAAGTGCGGCTAATCGGTTGATCGATCCTCGCTGAGGAATTACTGGGTCGTTAAAAGCATCAGGTTCGAAAAAACAACAAAAAAGGCCCGTATCTTGCGATACGGGCCTTTTTCTCAAGAGGGAAAAATCAATTACTTGATTTTGCCTTCCTTGTAGATCACGTGCTTGCGAACAACCGGATCAAATTTCTTGATCTCGATTTTGTCCGGAGTAGTGCGCTTGTTCTTGTCGGTAGTGTAGAAGTGACCAGTACCGGCGCTCGAAATCAAACGAATCAATTCACGCATGATTAGCTCCCTTAGATCTTGCCAGCTTTGCGGATTTCGGCCAGCACGACAGTGATGCCACGCTTGTCGATGATACGCATGCCTTTGGCAGATACGCGCAGACGCACGAAACGTTTCTCTTCTTCAACCCAGAAGCGATGATGCTGCAGGTTCGGCAGGAAACGACGACGGGTTTTGTTGTTTGCGTGGGAAATGTTATTCCCAGTCACCGGACCCTTACCGGTAACTTGACATACTCTCGACATGCCTCAGCCCTCTAAAACCACATGCCCAACCCGGCATGGGTTGGCCGCTTAATCTCTCAGTCATTTGGCGCCAGGCGCCGCGTTTCTTTAGAGGTCTTACCGGCTACACCTACAGTGAAGGAACCGGGCCCCTAGAAAAGAGCGCTGCTTTATACCAGAAAGACCCCATAGCAACAACTATTGGTGTGAAGAGAGTTTTCAAAAACCCCGGAATTACGGCGCCAGACGCCTTGGATAAAGGCTATCGATGGTAGCGACCGCTCGTCGCAGAGCATCACCCTGCTCCCCCATATGGAGGGTACCGGCACGCCACCTTACGCTAATTCGCTGCGCCCGAAGCGCAATAAACGGCAAAAATACGTACCGTCGAGCAGGACACAAAACAAAAAGGGGATAGTCATTTGCCGGGCAGGCCACTAGGGTAAGCCTTTTCCAGACTGCACTCGCAGATGGGCCTTCGATCTGCAAAGGAATCCACACATGCGCCTCGCTGCCCTACCGCTGTTGCTTGCCCCACTCTTGCTGAGCCCTTTGGCCCAGGCTGCCGCCCTGAGCGTCTGCACCGAGGCCAGCCCGGAAGGGTTCGATGTCGTTCAATACAACTCGCTGACCACCACCAACGCCTCGGCCGACGTGTTGATGAATAGCCTGGTGGACTTTGATACCGCCAGTGGCAAGGTCGTCCCGAGCCTGGCCGATAGCTGGGAAGTCTCGGCCGACGGCCTGACCTATGTCTTCAAGCTGCACCCGGAGGTGAAGTTCCATCGCACCGAGTACTTCACCCCGACGCGTACCTTGACCGCCGAAGACGTGAAGTTCAGCTTTGACCGCATGCTGGACCCCGCACAGCCATGGCACAAAATCGCCCAGAGTGGCTTCCCGCACGCCCAATCCATGCAGCTGCCTGCGCTGATCAAGAAAATCGACGCCCTCGACCCGCTGACCATTCGTTTCACCCTTGACCACCCCGACTCGACCTTCCTCGCCACGCTGAGCATGGGTTTCGCCTCGATCTACTCGGCTGAATACGCCGATCAGTTGCTCAAGGCTGGCACACCCGAGAAACTCAATAACCAGCCGATTGGCACCGGGCCGTTCATTTTCGGGCGCTTCCAGAAAGACGCATCGATCCGCTACAAGGCCAACCGCGACTACTTCGCTGGCAAGCCCGCGATCGACACCCTGGTGTTCGCCATCACCCCGGACGCCAACGTGCGCCTGCAGAAGCTGCGGCGCAACGAGTGCCAGATCGCCCTGTCGCCCAAGCCGCTGGACGTCCAGGCTGCCGCCAAGGAGCCGAACCTCAAGATCGAGAGCACGCCGGCCTTCATGACCGCCTTCGTCGCCATCAATAGCCAGCATCCGCCGCTGGATAAACCGGAGGTGCGCCAGGCGATCAATCTGGCCTTCGACAAGGCCAGCTACCTCAAGGCCGTGTTCGAGGACACCGCCCAAGCCGCCAACGGCCCTTACCCGCCCAACACCTGGAGCTATGCCAAGGACCTGCCGGGCTACCCGAAGGACCTCACCAAGGCCCGCGCGCTGATGGTCAAGGCAGGACTCAAGGACGGCTTCAAGACCACGATCTGGACCCGCCCTTCCGGCAGCCTGCTCAACCCCAACCCAAGCCTGGGCGCTCAATTGTTGCAGGCTGACCTGGCGGAAATCGGGATTCAGGCAGAAATACGCGTGATCGAATGGGGCGAACTGATTCGTCGGGCCAAAGCCGGCGAGCACGACCTGCTGTTCATGGGCTGGGCCGGTGACAACGGCGATCCAGACAACTTCCTGACCCCGCAATTCTCCTGCGCGGGCGTGAAGTCCGGGACCAACTTCGCACGATACTGCGATCAAGGCCTGGACAAGCTGATCAACGCCGGCAAGACCACCACCGAGCAGGGCGTGCGCACCAAGCTCTACGAACAGGCCCAGGGGCAGATCCAGCAGCAGGCGCTGTGGCTACCCCTGGCCCACCCGACCGCCTATGCCCTGACCCGCAAGGATGTCCAGGGTTACTCGGTCAGCCCGTTCGGGCGCCAGGACTTCTCGAAAATCAAACCGTAGGAGCAGCCGGGCGGCGCTCCCGCATGGCCATGGATGGGGGGCGCATTCGGCACCTAGATCCAGCCATATTCGGCCATCGACAACGGATCACCATCACCGACGATGAAATGGTCGAGCACCCGCACATCGACCAACTCCATCGTCTCCTGCAAACGCTTGGTCAGCACCCGGTCGGCCGGGCTCGGCTCGGCGTTTCCCGAGGGGTGGTTATGGCACAGGATCAACGCCGCCGCGTTGTGTGCCAGGGCGCGCTTGACCACCTGGCGCGGATGCACGCTAGTGGTGTCGATCGAGCCGCGAAAGAGGATTTCGAATGCCAGGACCCGATGCCGGGAATCGAGGAACAGGCAGGCAAACACCTCATGGGGCTCATGCCGCAGCATGGCCTTGAGGTAGTTGCGCACCTCGATCGGACTCTTGAGTACGGATGCCTGGCGCAGGTGCTCGGCCAAATGCCGACGCGCCATCTCCAGCACCGCCTGCAACTGGGCGAATTTCGCCGGCCCCAGCCCCAACTGGCCGACAAACGTTTGCTGGTCCGCCTCCAGCAAGTTACGCAAGCCGCCAAACTGCTGCAGCAAGTGCCTGGCCAGGTCCACCGCGCTTTTCCCGGCGACCCCGGTGCGCAGAAAGATCGCCAGCAATTCGGCGTCGGACAGACTCGCCGGACCCTGCTCCAGAAGTTTCTCCCGCGGCCGCTCTGTCGTCGGCCAATCTCGAATGCTCATAGCACCTCCCTGTCGATGGGCGCCGCTGTTCCCTAGCGGTCGCTGTGATATCGTAGCCCATCTTTTTTGCGGGCGATTGTTCCCTGGGGAGGGGGTTTCGCCACGTATGTCACCAACGAATTGAAAGGCAGACCTATGCAGCGGCTGTATCGGAAACGCATCGTTCTGGGCGTCGGCGGCGGCATTGCTGCCTACAAGAGCGCCGAACTGGTTCGCCGCCTGATCGACCAGGGCGCCGAAGTGCGCGTGGTCATGACCCGCGGCGGCAGCGAGTTCATCACCCCGCTGACCATGCAGGCCCTCTCCGGGCACCCGGTGCACCTGGACCTGCTGGACCCTGCGGCCGAAGCCGCGATGGGCCACATCGAGCTCGCCAAGTGGGCTGACCTGGTGCTGATCGCCCCCGCCACGGCGGACCTGATCGCCCGTCTGGCCCAAGGCATCGCCAACGACCTGCTGACCACCCTGGTGTTGGCCACCGACGCCACCGTGGCTCTGGCGCCGGCCATGAACCAGGCGATGTGGCGCGACCCGGCCACCCAGGCCAATACCCAGTTGCTTGAAAGCCGCGGCTTCAAGGTCTTCGGCCCGGCCTCGGGCAGCCAGGCCTGCGGCGACGTCGGCATGGGCCGCATGATGGAGGCCGATGACCTGGCCCAGTGCGCCGCCGATTGCTTCCAGCGCCAGGCGCTGACCGGTCGGCACGTGCTGATCACTGCCGGTCCGACCCAGGAAAACATTGACCCGGTGCGCTACATCACCAACCACAGCTCCGGAAAAATGGGCTTTGCCCTGGCCGAAGCTGCGGTGGAAGCCGGCGCCCGTGTGACCCTGATCACCGGCCCCGTGCACCTGCCGACCCCGGACCGGGTGACGCGCATCGACGTGGTCAGCGCCCGCGACATGCTGGCCGCCTGCGAGGCCGCGATCCCTTGCGACCTGTTCATCGCATCTGCTGCGGTTGCGGACTACCGTCCGGAAGTCGTCGCCCCGCAAAAACTCAAGAAAGACCCTACGACTGGCGACGGCTTCGTCCTGCAAATGGTGCGCAACCCTGACATTCTGGCCACCATTGCCACCCGACCTGATCGTCCGTTCAGCGTCGGATTCGCCGCCGAAACCGAACACCTGCTCGATTACGCCGCACGCAAGCTCAAGGACAAGAACCTCGACCTGATCGTCGCCAACGACGTGGCCAACCCCAGCATTGGCTTCAACAGCGAGGAAAACGCCTGCAGCGTGATCGACCGTGAGTTGCACGCCACCCTTTTTGCCCAGACCAGCAAGGGCAAGATTGCCCGCCAGCTGATCACTTTTATCGCCGAACGTCTGAACCAGGTTTAATTCGTATGCACGCTTTGCAAGCCAAGATCCTCGACCCACGCATCGGCAGCGAGTTTCCGCTGCCCCAGTACGCCACTCCCGGTTCCGCCGGCCTTGACCTGCGGGCGATGCTGGAACAGGACACCGTCATCAAGCCGGGAGAAACCCTGCTGATCCCTACTGGCCTGTCGGTATACATCGGCGATCCGGGCCTGGCTGCATTGATCCTGCCGCGCTCGGGCCTGGGCCACAAACATGGCATCGTGCTGGGTAATCTGGTCGGCCTGATCGATTCCGACTACCAGGGGCCACTGATGGTGTCCTGCTGGAACCGTGGCCAGACCGACTTCAACATCGTGGTGGGTGAGCGGCTGGCCCAGTTGGTGCTGGTACCGGTGGTGCAGGCGCACTTCGATCTGGTTGAAGAGTTCGTTGAAACCGAACGCGGCACCGGTGGTTTCGGCCATTCCGGCAGCCACTGATAACACCAGTGCCAGGACCGGGCGCTCTGCACGGCCCTGGCACTACGCTTTGCATTTCAGGATGAACCTTGCACAGACGCCAACTGCAGGATCTGGCGAGCGAATTCAAGACAACAGTCGACTGCACCAGTGCCAGCCCCATGGCATGGCACTTGTGCACCACGAACTCTGTACCGAAAACGCCGTCAAAGCCTTCAGTTTGAACCCGTCGACGAACCTCTCGTCGGCCCGTCCAGCAACCTTTGAGTTGGAGCAACCCCAGTGATGAGTAACACAACCCGCGTCGCCCCTGCATTTCCCGACAGCATCTTTCGCGCCTACGATATCCGTGGCGTGGTCCCGCAGACCCTGACCGCTGAAACGGCCTACTGGATCGGTCGCGCCATCGGCGCCCAGACCCTGGCCCAGGATGAGCCGAACATCAGCGTCGGTCGTGACGGCCGCCTGTCCGGCCCGGAACTGGTCGAGCAACTGATCCAGGGCCTGGCCGATGCCGGCTGCCATGTCAGCGACGTCGGCCTGGTGCCAACCCCGGCGCTGTACTACGCCGCCAACGTCCTCGCGGGCAAGTCCGGGGTGATGCTCACCGGCAGCCATAACCCGTCGGACTACAACGGCTTCAAAATCGTGATCGCTGGCGACACCCTGGCCAACGAACAGATTCAGGCCCTGCACCAGCGCCTGAAAAGCAACAACCTGACCAGCGGCCAAGGCAGCATCACCAAGGTCGAGATTCTCGATCGCTACAGCGCCCAGATTGTCCAGGACATCAAGCTCGCACGCCGCCTGAAAGTGGTGGTTGACTGCGGTAACGGCGCTGCCGGCGTGATTGCCCCACAGCTGATCGAGGCCCTGAATTGCGAAGTGATCCCGCTGTTCTGCGAAGTCGACGGCAACTTCCCCAACCATCACCCGGACCCGGGCAAACCGGAAAACCTGGTGGACCTGATCGCCAAGGTCAAGCAAACCAATGCCGACCTGGGCCTGGCCTTCGACGGTGATGGTGACCGTGTCGGCGTAGTGACCAATACCGGCGACATTGTGTTCCCGGACCGCCTGCTGATGCTGTTTGCCAAGGACGTGGTAGCACGCAACCCGGACGCCGAGATCATCTTCGATGTCAAATGCACCCGTCGCCTGACCCCGCTGATCAAGGAGTACGGCGGTCGACCACTGATGTGGAAAACCGGTCACTCGCTGATCAAGAAAAAAATGAAGCAGACCGGCGCCCTGCTCGCTGGCGAAATGAGCGGGCACATCTTCTTCAAGGAGCGCTGGTTCGGTTTCGACGACGGCATCTACAGCGCCGCTCGCCTGCTGGAGATCCTCAGCCAGGAGAAATCCACGGCCCAGGAACTGTTCGAGACCTTCCCGAACGATATTTCTACGCCGGAAATCAATATCCATGTGACCGAAGAGAGCAAATTCAGCATCATTGATGCACTGCACGACGCCCAGTGGGGCGACGGCGCCGACCTGACCACCATCGACGGTGTACGGGTCGACTACGCCAAGGGCTGGGGCCTGGTTCGCGCCTCCAACACCACACCGGTGCTGGTGCTGCGCTTCGAGGCCGACGACGAGGCCGAATTGCAGCGCATCAAGGATGTGTTCCACGCTCAACTGAAACGTGTCGCACCTGACCTCCAACTCCCGTTTTGATTATTTGAAGCGCCTTTTACACAAGTGCCGGAGCCCTGAATGACCCTCGAACGCGAAGCCGCCGCCAACACCGCCAAGGTCCTGTCCGAAGCGCTGCCTTACATTCGCCGCTATGTCGGCAAGACGCTGGTGATCAAATACGGCGGCAACGCGATGGAAAGCGAGGAGCTGAAAACCGGCTTCGCCCGCGACATCGTGATGATGAAAGCCGTGGGCATCAACCCGGTGGTGGTGCACGGTGGCGGCCCGCAAATCGGTGACCTGCTCAAGCGCCTGTCGATCGAGAGTCATTTCATCGACGGCATGCGCGTGACAGACGCCCAGACCATGGACGTGGTGGAGATGGTCCTCGGCGGTCAGGTCAACAAGGACATCGTCAACCTGATCAACCGCCATGGCGGCAGCGCCATCGGCCTGACCGGCAAGGACGCCGAGCTGATTCGCGCGAAGAAGCTCACCGTTACACGCCAGACGCCAGAGATGACCCAACCGGAAATCATCGACATCGGGCAAGTGGGCGAAGTGGTCGGGATCAATACCGATCTGCTCAACCTGCTGGTCAAGGGTGACTTCATCCCGGTGATCGCGCCAATCGGCGTGGGGGCCAACGGTGAGTCGTACAACATCAACGCCGACCTGGTGGCCGGTAAAGTGGCCGAAGCGCTGAAAGCTGAGAAGCTGATGCTGCTGACCAACATCGCCGGCCTGATGGACAAATCAGGCACTGTGCTGACTGGCCTGACGACCCAACAGGTCGACGAACTGATCGCCGACGGCACCATCTACGGTGGCATGCTACCGAAGATCCGGTGCGCGCTGGAGGCCGTACAGGGCGGCGTGGGCAGTTCGCTGATCATCGATGGCCGGGTACCCAATGCGATCCTGCTGGAAATCTTCACCGATACCGGCGTGGGCACCCTGATCAGCAATCGCAAGCGTCCTTAAGCGCTGGCACCTGCAAAAAGACCCCGCTCAGCCTGGCTGAGCGGGGTCTTTTTTTGCCTGCGGTCCTTGTAGGAGCGAGTGCCCGCTTGCGGCTTGCTCCTACAGGGCGGCGTATCAGACGCCGAACTGCGCGCGGTAGGCTTCTACGGCTGGTAGATGCTGCTTGAGCTGAGGATCATCGGCCAGGAACTCCAGGACCTGGTTCAACGAAACGATGCTGATCACCGGAATCGCGAAGTCACGCTCCACTTCCTGGATCGCCGACAGTTCGCCACTACCACGCTCCTGACGGTTGAGGGCGATCAACACGCCAGCAGCCTTGGCGCCTTCCTGGGAAGCGATGATCTGCATCACTTCACGGATCGCGGTGCCCGCGGTAATCACGTCGTCGATGATCAGCACTTCGCCGGTCAGCGGCGCACCAACCAAGCTGCCGCCCTCGCCGTGGGCCTTGGCTTCCTTGCGGTTGAAGCACCATGGCAGGTCACGGTCGTGGTGTTCAGCCAGGGCCACTGCGGTGGTGGCCGCCAACGGGATGCCCTTGTACGCCGGACCAAACAGCACGTCGAAGGCAATACCGCTCTCGACAATGGCCGCCGCATAGAAGCGACCCAGCTGCGCCAAGGCGCTGCCGGAGTTGAACAGGCCGGCATTAAAGAAGTAAGGGCTGGTGCGCCCGGACTTCAGGGTGAACTCACCGAAGCGCAAAACGCCGCGATCGATGGCAAAACGAATGAAATCGCGCTGATACGCTTGCATGCAAAAAACCCCAAATACCACGGATTTAGCTAATTAGCTTGACGCCGTGTATCATACACGCACGCGATTTTTGGGGCCATTTATGCGGATCATCAGTGTGAACGTCAATGGTATTCAGGCGGCAGTCGAGCGCGGTTTGCTCAGTTGGCTGCAAGCCCAGAATGCCGACGTCATCTGCCTGCAGGACACCCGCGCCTCCGCCTTTGAACTGGACGATCCAGCCTTCCAACTGGATGGCTACTTCCTTTATGCCTGCGATGCCGAAGTCCCCGCCCAAGGTGGCGTGGCTTTGTATTCGCGGCTGCAACCGAAGGCTGTCATCAGCGGTCTCGGTTTCGAGACGGCCGACCGCTACGGGCGCTACCTGCAAGCCGATTTCGACAAGGTCAGCATCGCGACCTTGCTGCTCCCTTCGGGGCAGAACGGCGATGAAGACTTGAACCAGAAGTTCAAGCTAATGGACGATTTCGCCCGTTATCTGGATAAACAGCGGCGCAAGCGGCGCGAGTACATTTATTGTGGCTCGCTGTACGTGGCGCAACAGAAGCTGGATATCAAGAACTGGCGCGACAGCCAGCAATCCCCGGGCTTCCTGGCACCTGAGCGTGCCTGGATGGACGAGATTGTCGGCAACATGGGTTATGTCGACGCCCTGCGCGAAGTCAGCCGTGAAGGCGACCAGTACAGCTGGTGGCCAGACAACGAACAGGCTGAGATGCTCAACCTGGGCTGGCGCTTCGACTACCAGCTGTTGACCCCAGGCCTGCGCCGCTTTGTTCGCAGTGCACGCCTGCCACGTCAACCGCGGTTCTCGCAGCACGCACCGCTGATCGTGGACTACGACTGGACGCTGACCATCTAGGCGTCGTTTCGCAAGACACAAAAAAGCCGACAGCGATGTCGGCTTTTTTGTGGGAGCGGGCTTGCCCGCGATGAGGCCATGACCTTCAGCCCATGTGCTGCCTGCCAGATCGCTATCGCGGGCAAGCCCGCTCCCACCGGCAATGCACCTGGTTATTATTTGATCAGTCGCCAGGTGAACGGGTAGCGATACACCTGCCCCTCATTGGCCTTGACTCCGGCAATGATGGTCAGCACCAACGCGCCAATGGCCAATAGGCCAAACAAGAAGAAGCCGATCACCACCACCATCAACAGCAGGCAGATCGCCGAGGCAATGGCCACGCTGATCTGGAAATTCAGCGCCTCCTTGCCCTGGTCGTCGATGAACGGGTCCATCTCACGCTTCATTTGCCACAGAATCAGCGGGCCGATCAGCGAGCCGAAGGGCACCCAGATCCCCAGCAAGGCCGAGAGATGACAGAACATCGCCCACTGGCGAACCTCACGGCTCGGCACGGGCAGCGGCAGTTGCTCATCACTCATGACACTCTCCTTGCTGGCGACCGGAACAATCAGTCAGCCAGCGCAGCCTGTTGCAGGTCGAAAATCTCGGCCATGCCTTTTTTCGCCAGTTCCAGCATCGCGGTCAGCTCTTCAGGCTGGAACGGCGCGCCTTCGGCGGTGCCCTGCACTTCGATGAAACCACCGGTGCTGGTCATCACCACGTTCAGGTCGGTCTCGGCTGCCGAATCTTCCAGGTAGTCCAGGTCCAGCACTGGCTCGCCCTGGTACATGCCCACCGACACGGCTGCGATCATTTGCTTGAGCGGGTCGCCGCCTTTCAGGCCGCCACGCTTCTTGATCACTTTCAAGGCATCGACCAAGGCCACCATGGCGCCGGTGATCGAGGCAGTACGAGTACCGCCGTCGGCCTGGATCACGTCGCAATCGACGTACAGGGTTACATCGCCGAGCTTGGACATATCCAGCGCAGCGCGCAGCGAACGGCCGATCAGGCGCTGGATTTCCAGGGTGCGGCCGCCTTGCTTGCCACGGCTCGCTTCACGCTGGTTACGTTCACCGGTGGCGCGCGGCAGCATGCCGTACTCGGCGGTCAACCAGCCCTGGCCCTGGCCCTTGAGGAAGCGCGGTACGCCGTTCTCGACGCTGACGGTGCAGATCACCTTGGTATCACCGAACTCGACCAGTACAGATCCCTCGGCATGTTTGGTGTAGTTGCGGGTGATGCGGATCGAGCGAAGCTGATCGGCAGCGCGACCACTTGGACGTTTCATAGGGGATACCTGTACGAAGGACGGAAATCTGCCGAGCATTATAGGGCGGCCGGGCACGCCTGGGCACTTCTAAAAAAAAACCGGCGACGAGCGAGGGCTCTGCAGCGCACGCTGCGACGAGCTGCAGCGCTTTGTCGCACGCCTCGTTTGGGAGCTCCCGCTGCACTGCGCTACAATCGCGCGCCTTTGTTGCCTGTGGGCTTTAATTCATTCAAGCAGGTCCGCCGAACCCCGGGGTTCGCTAGCGACCTGCATCGCGAGGTACCGCCATGGTGCACAGCATGACCGCCTTTGCCCGCGTCGAAAAAGCCGGCAGCCAGGGCACCCTGAGCTGGGAGTTGCGCTCGGTCAACAGCCGCTATCTGGAACCGCACCTGCGCCTGCCAGAGTCCTTCCGTGACCTCGAAGGCAACGTGCGCGAGGCACTGCGCCAGGGCCTGTCGCGAGGCAAGCTCGAATGCACCCTGCGTTTTACCGAAGAAACCGCCGGCAAGGCGCTGCAGGTTGACCGCGAGCGCGCCGCGCAACTGATCGCCGCCGCCGAAACCATTGCCAGCCTGATCAGCAATCCCGCGGCACTCAACCCGCTGGAAGTGCTGGCCTGGCCAGGAGTCCTGGTGGCCGATGCCAGCGACCCGCAAGCGCTGAATGCCGAGGCGCTGGCGCTGTTCAACCAGGGCCTCAAGGAGCTCAAGGCTGGCCGCGAGCGCGAAGGCGCGGAGTTGGCGCGACTGATCAGCGAGCGCCTGAGCGCCATTGAAGAAGACGTCGTGACCCTGCGCGAACTGGTCCCGCAGATGCTCGCCACCCAACGCCAGAAAGTCCTCGACCGCTTTGCCGACATGCAGGCCGAACTCGACCCGCAACGCCTGGAGCAGGAAATGGTCATGCTCGCGCAAAAGAGCGACGTCGCCGAGGAACTGGACCGCTTGAGCACCCACATCATTGAAGTTCGCCGCGTCCTCAAGTCCGGCGGCGCCGCCGGCCGGCGCCTGGACTTCCTGATGCAGGAGCTCAACCGTGAAGCCAACACCCTGGGCTCCAAAGCTTTCGACCCGCGCAGCACCCAGGCTGCGGTCAACCTCAAAGTGTTGATCGAGCAAATGCGCGAACAAGTGCAGAACATTGAGTAAGGCAACCCCGACATGACCCACAGCACCGGCACCCTGTACATCATTTCCGCCCCCTCGGGCGCAGGCAAGAGCAGCCTGGTCAAGGCCCTGACGGACGCCGACCAGCGGATCCGCGTCTCGGTCTCCCACACCACCCGCGCCATGCGTCCCGGTGAAGAGAACGGGGTGAACTATCACTTCGTCGAGCGCAGCGAGTTCGTGAAGATGATCGAGCACGGCGACTTCCTCGAGCGCGCCGAGGTGTTCGGCAACCTCTACGGCACCTCGCAAAGCCACCTGCAGCAGACCCTGGACGAAGGCCATGACCTGATCCTGGAAATCGACTGGCAAGGCGCCGAGCAAGTGCGCAAATTGATGCCGCAGGCCCGCTCGATCTTCATCCTGCCGCCGTCCCTGCAGGCATTGCACCAGCGCCTGACCAATCGCGGCCAGGACAGCGACGAGATCATTGACGGCCGGATGCGCGAAGCCGTCAGCGAAATGAGCCACTACGTCGACTATGACTACCTGATCATCAACGACGATTTCGCCCACGCCTTGCACGATTTGCAGGCGATCTTTCGCGCCAATCAGCTGCATCAGAAGCGCCAGCAGCAGCTTCACGGCAAACTTCTGGCCGAATTGCTCGGTTAAACAGCACTTCCCAAAACCGCTGCAAGGGCTTTACATTGGCACTTGCAGCGCGTTGAAGAGCTTGGTTAAAAAATCAGCGCTTCCCTAATCGCTGGTGATTTTTTAAACTGTTGAGTCCGCTCGCCCAACCGGGCAGCGCGCATATTGCATTCGCTCCGAGGAATACCATGGCCCGCGTAACCGTTGAAGACTGCCTAGAACACGTGGAAAACCGCTTTGAGCTGGTCATGCTCTCTACCAAGCGTGCCCGTCAACTGGCCACCGGCGGCAAAGAGCCACTGGTCCAGTGGGAAAACGACAAGCCTACCGTTGTCGCCCTGCGTGAAATCGCCGAAGGCCTGATGAGCTACGAGTTCATCGCCAATGCTGAAATCGTCGAAGACGAACCGCTGTTCGCAGCGTTCGAGGACGAGTCCAACGAGGCCGTCTAAGCCTATGCCTGGTCGACGTAGCACGGCGCGGGATCACAGCCATCGGCAGGAGTCATCATGCCGAGCATAGACGCCCTCGCCGATCGCTTATCGACCTACCTCGGCAATGACCAGGTCAACCTGGTCCGCCGAGCGTATTTCTACGCCGAACAAGCCCACGACGGCCAACGCCGCCGCAGTGGCGAGGCGTATGTCACGCATCCTCTTGCCGTGGCCAATATTCTTGCCGACATGCACATGGACCATCAGAGCCTGATGGCGGCAATGCTGCATGACGTGATCGAAGACACCGGTATTGCCAAGGAAGCGCTGCAAGCGCAGTTCGGCGAAACCGTGGCCGAATTGGTCGATGGGGTCAGCAAACTGACCCAGATGAATTTCGAGACCAAGGCTGAGGCCCAAGCGGAAAACTTCCAGAAGATGGCCATGGCCATGGCGCGCGACATTCGCGTGATCCTGGTCAAGCTGGCCGACCGCCTGCACAACATGCGTACGCTGGAAGTGCTGTCCGGTGAAAAACGCCGGCGCATCGCCAAGGAAACCCTGGAAATCTATGCCCCCATTGCCAACCGGCTGGGCATGCACGCCATCCGCATAGAGTTCGAAGACCTCGGCTTCAAGGCCATGCACCCAATGCGTTCCGCGCGGATCAACCAGGCCGTTAAACGCGCCCGGGGCAACCGCAAGGAAATCGTCAACAAGATCGAAGAGTCCTTGAGCCACTGCCTGGCCGTCGATGAAATCCAGGGCGAAGTCAGCGGCCGGCAGAAACACCTCTACGGCATCTACAAAAAAATGCGCGGCAAACGTCGGGCCTTCAACGAGATCATGGACGTCTACGCGTTCCGGATCATCGTCGACAAGGTCGATACCTGCTACCGCGTGCTAGGCGCTGTACATAATTTGTACAAACCACTGCCGGGGCGCTTCAAGGATTACATCGCAATCCCCAAGGCCAACGGCTACCAGTCGCTGCACACCACGCTGTTCGGCATGCACGGCGTACCGATCGAGATCCAGATCCGTACCCGTGAAATGGAAGAGATGGCCAACAATGGCATCGCCGCGCACTGGCTGTACAAGTCCAGCGGTGACGAGCAGCCCAAAGGCACCCATGCCCGCGCCCGCCAGTGGGTCAAGGGCGTGCTGGAAATGCAGCAACGCGCCGGCAACTCGCTGGAATTCATTGAAAGCGTGAAGATCGACCTGTTCCCGGACGAGGTCTACGTATTCACGCCCAAAGGCCGGATCATGGAGCTGCCCAAAGGCTCCACGGCGGTCGACTTCGCCTACGCGGTGCACACCGACGTCGGCAACAGCTGCATCGCCTGCCGGATCAACCGCCGCCTGGCACCGCTGTCCGAGCCCCTGCAAAGCGGCTCCACAGTCGAGATCGTCAGCGCCCCGGGCGCTCGACCTAATCCGGCGTGGCTCAACTTTGTGGTCACCGGCAAGGCACGCACCCACATCCGCCATGCCCTGAAACTGCAACGCCGTTCCGAATCCATCAGCCTCGGCGAACGCCTGCTGAACAAGGTGCTCAACGGCTTTGACAGCTCGCTGGAAAAAATCCCGGCCGAGCGGGTCAAGGCCATGCTCGCCGAGTACCGCCTCGAACTGATCGAAGACCTGCTCGAAGACATCGGCCTGGGCAATCGCATGGCCTATGTCGTGGCCCGACGCCTACTGGGCGAAGGCGAACAACTGCCCAGCCCGGAAGGTCCGCTGGCGATCCGCGGCACCGAAGGCCTGGTGCTCAGCTACGCCAAGTGCTGCACGCCGATTCCGGGCGATCCGATCGTCGGCCACCTGTCCGCGGGCAAAGGCATGGTCGTGCACCTGGACAACTGCCGCAACATCAGCGAAATCCGCCACAACCCGGAAAAATGCATCCAGTTGTCGTGGGCCAAGGATGTCACCGGCGAATTCAACGTCGAGCTGCGCGTCGAACTGGAACACCAGCGCGGCCTGATCGCCCTGTTGGCCAGCAGCGTCAATGCCGCCGACGGCAACATCGAGAAAATCAGCATGGACGAACGCGATGGTCGCATCAGCGTGGTTCAACTGGTGGTCAGCGTACACGACCGCGTGCACCTGGCCCGCGTGATCAAGAAACTGCGCGCCCTGACCGGGGTGATCCGCATCACCCGCATGCGTGCATAGCTCGCTAACGTAGCCAAGCCATTACAAGGAGTCATCAATGACCAAGACAGTTATCACCAGCGACAAGGCCCCAGCCGCTATCGGCACTTATTCCCAGGCGATCAAGGCCGGCAACACCGTCTACATGTCCGGCCAGATCCCGCTCGACCCAAAAACCATGGAACTGGTTGAAGGCTTCGAAGCCCAGACCGTCCAGGTGTTCGAGAACCTCAAGGCAGTAGCAGAAGCTGCCGGCGGATCCTTCAAGGACATCGTCAAGCTGAACATCTTCCTCACCGACCTGAGCCACTTCGCCAAGGTCAACGAGATCATGGGCAAGTACTTCGACCAGCCTTACCCTGCCCGCGCCGCCATCGGCGTGGCTGCCCTGCCAAAGGGCTCCCAGGTTGAAATGGACGCCATTCTGGTAATCGAGTAACACGCGCGGCGTTACCTGACAGGTAACGCCGACCCCGCTCCCAAAGGATTTCCTCATGCGCAAAGCGCTAGCTCTCTCGTTGCTTGCGGTGCTGCTCGGCGGCTGTGCCAGTGACCCTGCCGACCGCGACATCAGCGGCACCTGGATCAACCAGGCGGCTATCGATGCCGCAGCCAAGGGCGTTCCGCTGCGTGAAGCCCTGCAAGCCAATGGCCCGAACCTGGAATGGGACGTCAACACCAAGGCCAGCCAGGCGCGCTACACCAATGGCTTTGAAAACATCGAAGGCAAGATCCTCGGCGAACAATCCGGCACCTGGAAGATCGAGGTGTACGGCAGCTCCGGCAGCGAATTGAAACGCGATGGCAAACAACTGCAACAAGCGGCCAACGACAATGAGCCGGAGCAGACGTTTGACCTGCCCAAGGAAGCCGTTCCCGTAGGCGCCCCGCTGGGTGCCAGCTTTGAGCGTGCACTTTATTCGGCCTACCTGGGCGGTGGCTGGAAGATCGTCAACGGCCCTGGAGAAGGCAATACTGTGCAGTTCCAGGCCGACGGCTCAGTGCAGGGTTTGCCCGGTGCCGATCGCTACGCCTTGTGCCTGGCCGGTGATTGCGCGTCGATGAGCGGTGGCAATGACACCATCTGGCTGCAACTCAACGAGCAGGGCAACCCATGGATCTTTACCCGCAAGGGCGATGACATGGAGATTTTCCAGGCGGTCAACGGCGCACAGGCCGATGAAAAACCGTCGTTCTCCCCTGGCACTCGCCAGTGGACCCTGGAAAAGCAGTAAGCCGCCAGGAAACGGTGGGAGCGAGCCTGCTCGCGATGAACTCAGGGCTAACGCATGGACTCAGGCAGCGCGCGTAATCGATGACGTGCATCGCGCGCAGCCGCAATCCCGCCCGGCTCGCTCCCGCCTCAGGCCTTGCCCGCCAGAATCGCTGCATAGCCCTCGCGATAAGTCGGATACCGGGGCTTCCAGCCCAACGCCTTCGCCCGCGCATTACTGCAACGCTTGCTGCCGGTACGCCGCACGCTGGCGTCTTCGGCCCACTCCGTCACTCCCAGGTATTCGCGCAGCCACATCACCACCTCGGCCAGCGGGGCGGGTGCATCGTCGACGCCAATGTAGCAATCGTCCAGCGCCACACCCTGATGGTTGGCATCGAGCAGGAACGCCAGCAACCCGGCCGCATCGTCGGCGTGAATCCGGTTGCCATACAACGGCGGGTCCACGGCCACACGATAGCCACGACGCACCTGAGTCAACAGCCACTCGCGGCCCGGACCGTAAATTCCGGTCAAGCGCACCACGCTGGCCGGGATGCCGCTGCCCAGTGCTATCTGCTCGGCCTCCAGCATCACCCGCCCGGAATACGCCGAAGCCTCGGCCGGAGCGGTTTCATCGACCCAACCACCGTCCTGCTGCTCGTAGACACTGCTGCTGGAGACAAACAGCAAACGCTCGGGCACCTGGCCGTAGTCGTCCAGCCAGCCCAGCGCATGCTGCAGGCCCTGCACATAGGCCGCGCGATAGCCCGCCTCGTCGTGATCGGTGGCTGCCGCGCAATACACCAGGTAGTCCACAGCTCCGACAGGCCAGGTCTCTGGGCAATCTTCGTTGAACAGATCACCGGCGACCCCGATCACCCCAGCCGGCAAGTTGGCAATGGTGCGACGCAACCCATAGACCTGCCAGCCTTTTGCCAGCATTTGCTCAGCCAGACGGCCGCCGACATCACCACAACCGGCGATCAATACACTAGGCGCGGACATCAATTCACTCCCCTGATAAAGGCACAGACTAGCCTCGACAATGGACGAGCGGCTAGTAATAGAAGAAAAAAAGAGACGCTATTACTTCTGTTAACAAGAATTAATTGCAATAATGCCCGCCACTTTGTTCTCGGCCCCACGAGGCCTGGAAGGACATTAACCCTCTTTTTCTCTCAGGTCCGGCCAGCATGACACGCAATCCACTCTCCGCTTCGCCAACCACACCCGTCCGCCCGTTGCGCGCCTTGAGCGCCGTAGCCGCACTGGTGTTCAGTCTCCTGCTGGCCCCCACCGCAGCGTTCGCCGATGAGCCAACCTCCGCCACCGCGCCAGCCGCAGCAGTAGCACCTGCACCGGCCGCCGACGCCGCCCATGGCAACGCCGACCACGCAGCGCCAACCGTGACGCCGGTCGCTACCGACCCGGCACTGGCTAGCGACGCACCTACCGCTGACGAGCCTGAAGTCCTGGAAGCCGACAACACCTTGGGCATGGCCCATGACCTGTCGCCGTGGGGCATGTACCAGAACGCCGACATCATCGTGAAGATCGTGATGATCGGCCTGGCCATCGCCTCGGTCATCACCTGGACCATCTGGATCGCCAAGGGCTTCGAGCTGATGGCTGCCAAGCGTCGCCTGCGCAGTGAAATCACTCACCTGAAAAAGGCCACCACCCTCAAGGAAGCCAGCGCTACCGCCACCAAGGCCGGGACCCTGGCCAACCTGCTGGTCCATGACGCCCTGGAAGAGATGCGCCTGTCGGCCAACAGCCGTGAAAAGGAAGGCATCAAGGAACGTGTCAGCTTCCGCCTGGAGCGCCTGGTCGCGGCCTGCGGTCGCAACATGAGCAATGGCACCGGCGTGCTGGCCACCATCGGCTCCACCGCTCCCTTCGTCGGCCTGTTCGGCACCGTGTGGGGCATCATGAACAGCTTCATTGGCATCGCCAAGACCCAGACCACCAACCTCGCCGTGGTCGCCCCCGGCATCGCCGAAGCCCTGCTGGCAACCGCGCTGGGCCTGGTGGCGGCGATTCCTGCCGTGGTCATCTACAACGTCTTCGCCCGCTCCATCGCCGGCTACAAGGCTCAGGTCTCCGACGCCTCCGCTGAAGTCCTGCTGCTGGTCAGCCGCGACCTCGATCACCTGCCAAGCGAGCGCTCCTCGCAGCCGCATATGGTCAAAGTAGGGTAATCAGCCATGGGCTTGCATTTGAAGGAAGGCGCGAGCGACGACCTCGCCGAGAACCACGAAATCAACGTTACGCCGTTCATCGACGTAATGCTGGTGCTGTTGATCATCTTCATGGTGGCGGCCCCGCTGGCCACCGTGGACATCAAGGTTGACCTGCCCGCCTCCAGCGCCAAGCCGGCGCCGCGACCGGAGAAACCGGTGTTCCTCAGCGTCAAGGCCGACCAACGGCTGTACCTGGGCGAAGACGAAGTCAAGACCGAGACCCTCGGCGCGACCCTTGATGCTCGCACCCAGGGCAAGAAGGACACCACCATCTTCTTCCAGGCCGACAAAGGCGTGGACTATGGCGACCTGATGCACGTAATGGATGCCCTGCGGGCAGCCGGTTACCTGAAGGTCGGCCTGGTCGGACTTGAGACGGCAGCCAAAAAATGATCACGACGCGCCAAAAGCTGACGCGTTACAGCGCTAGCCTGGCGGTGGTGCTCGGCGTCCACGCGGTCGCGGTAATCCTCGCGCTCAACTGGAAGTCCTCGCCCCCCGTCACGCTGCCGCCGATGGCGATGCTGGTCGAGTTGGCGCCGGTTCCGGCGCCACCGCAACCGGCACCGCCCAAGGTCGTAACGCCACCCCAACCGCCGACACCGGTAGAAGAACTGCCGCTGCCGAAACTGGCCGAAGCGCCAAAACCGACGATCTCGGTGCCCAAGCCAAAACCCAAGCCCAAGCCTCAGCCGCCTAAACCGGTAGAGAAAAAGCCTGAGCCGGTGAAGGAAAAACCTTCGGAAACGCCACCGTCCGAGGCCCAGCCAAGCAACGTACCGCCCGCCAAATCGGCACAGCCCAGCCCCGGCCCAACGGCAGCACAAAATGCCGCCAAGGCCAGTTGGCAAGGCACACTGCTGGCGCACCTGCAGAAGTACAAGAAGTACCCGCCGGGCGCCCAGGCACGCGGCAAGGAAGGCCTGAACCGCTTGCGGTTTGTGGTCGATGCCGAAGGCAAGGTGTTGTCCTATGAGCTGGTAGGACGCTCCGGCAACGCCGATCTGGACCGGGCCACCCTGGAAATGATCCGCCGCGCCCAGCCCCTGCCCAAGCCACCGGCCGATATGCTCAACAACGGCTCGATCGAAATCGTCGCACCGTTTGTGTACTCGCTGGAGAAGAAGCGCCGTTAAGCAACACCATGCCCTATCGGCATAGGGGACGACCTTCACAGGCCGCGCCCCTGCCACACCACCCGGCATGCGGGTCCGCACCGGGCGGTTCGAGAGATTGAGGTTATGAGAGACGTACCAATCCCAGCCTGTCGAACCACGCAATATTAAGCACGCGATTTAGATCCAGACGACTGTTATGCCACCAGCGGCAGGTGTTTGCTGCCACGTTCTGCGCCACTTGGTTACTCGCGCCAAGTGCTCGCAGCTCACGATATGTCGTCGTTCCGCGCTTCCATTGTTTAAGCTGGATAGCTCGCAATCGGTGTCGTATCCATTCGTCCAGCGCACGCCAGACGGCTGGGGTTTGCGACAACCCGAAATAAGCTTTCCAACCCAAAAGGTAAGGTCGCAGTTCATCGACAATCTGCTGCAAGCTGCGGCCACACGAGCGTCGGGTGTACCAGCGTATTCGCTGCTTGAACTGCTTCTGCGCTTTGTAGGATGCAGCGCGTTTGACATCGCCGCGGGCTGACCACAATTCGTAGCCCAGAAACTTGCGGCCAAACGCACTCGTCACTGCACTTTTGCTTTCGTTGACGCTCAAGTGCAGCTTTTCATAAAGGCGTTTCAGCAAGACCATGACTCGCTCACCTGCCTTCTGGCTGCGAACATAAACGTTCGCGTCGTCGGCATAGCGCACAAAATAATGACCTCGACGCTCAAGCTCCCGATCCACTTCATCCAGCAGCACATTCGCCAACAGCGGCGACAGCGGGCCGCCTTGCGGCGCCCCGTAGCGGCTTTTCTCGATCACGCCATTGATCAACGTTCCCGCATCCAGATACGCCCGAATCAGACGGATAACCGCCCGATCCGCAATCCGTTTACCTAAACGATCAATCAAAATATCGTGATCAACCCGGTCGAAGAACTTCTCCAGATCAACATCCACCACCACTTTGCGTCCCGAGGACACGTAGCGCTGAGCCGCCAAGACAGCGCCCTGCGCACAGCGTCCCGGGCGGAAGCCGTAGCTGTGTTCACTGAAAGTAGGATCGAGTAACGGCTGCAAGACTTGCAGCAAGGCCTGTTGGATCAAACGGTCAGTGACCGTCGGAATACCCAACTCGCGTTCACCGCCATCTGGCTTGGGAATGACTACCCGTCGTACCGGACAGGGCCGGTAGACGCCTGACATAAGCTGTTCACGAATCGCTGCCCACTGGGTCAGCAGGTGTTCGGCTGTCTGATCAATACCCAGACCGTCGACTCCCGATGCACCTTTGTTAGCCTTGACCCGCTTCCATGCCCGCTTCAGGTTTTCTCTCGCAAAGGCCCGCTCCAGCAGCCCTTGCCCTGCGTTGTCGGTTTCATTTTGCGGGCGATTGACCTCGTCGCTGATCGAGCTTCTCACGGTTTCACCGCTCGCAGTCTCCATCCGCCCCGCGTTTGGCGGGCATCTGACTTCCGGTTTCTCGCATCAACATGGCCTATGACGCTTTCTCTCGTTCGGCCCTTCGTCAAAAAAAAAAGACTACTATGGCCTCTGCTGACTTCTCGCTCCAGCTAGCGCCGTCGCCCTTTCAGGCACAAAGCGAGATCTCCCCAGGTAAGAACGCAATCCTTCACCACACAACCGCCGGATTTACGCTGCCTGACCCTTGACCACAAGAGCTTCGCGGTTTTGTGCCCGCTCGCCCTGATCGGCTTCGCCTTGTATCCGGTTCTTGTACATCGGCTCATGGCTTCGATTCACGCTTCCTCCCCACACTCGGTCGCCCTCATGCAGTTGCGCTTCACTTCGTTCGCTGTGGTCAGCTTACGACGGGACTTTCACCCGCAAGATTGCGCCCATGCTGGGCGCACACAAGGAAGGCACCGAAAGGTGCCTTCTGCATATCCGGCAACGGCAAAGATGCATTGCCCAGTGTCACTCCACACACTCAGTCTGATAACGTGCGTCTATCGATTGCAGCCGGTATGCTTGGCCCGCAACTTCACGGACGCCCGCTATGACCCTCACAGAATTACGCTACATCGTTACCCTCGCCCAAGAACAGCATTTCGGCCACGCGGCTGAACGCTGCCACGTCAGTCAGCCGACCCTGTCGGTGGGCGTGAAAAAGCTTGAAGACGAACTCGGTGTGCTGATTTTCGAGCGCAGCAAAAGCGCGGTGCGCCTGACTCCGGTCGGCGAAGGCATCGTCGCCCAGGCCCAGAAGGTCCTGGAGCAGGCCCAAGGCATCCGTGAACTGGCCCAGGCCGGCAAGAACCAGCTGACCGCGCCGCTCAAGGTCGGCGCGATCTACACCGTCGGCCCGTACCTGTTCCCGCACCTGATTCCACAACTGCACCGGGTCGCCCCGCAGATGCCGTTGTACATCGAAGAGAACTTCACCCACGTGCTGCGCGACAAACTGCGCAACGGCGAGCTGGACGCGATCATCATCGCCCTGCCGTTCAACGAAGCCGACGTGCTGACCCTGCAACTCTACGACGAGCCGTTCTACGTCCTGATGCCGGCCCAGCACCCCTGGACCCAGAAAGACACCATCGACGCCAGCCTGCTCAACGACAAGAGCCTGTTGCTGCTCGGTGAAGGTCACTGCTTCCGCGACCAGGTCCTCGAAGCCTGCCCGACCCTGGCCAAGGGCAACGACGGTGCCAAGCACACCACGGTCGAATCCAGCTCGCTGGAAACCATCCGCCACATGGTGGCCTCGGGCTTGGGCATCTCGATCCTGCCGCTGTCGGCCGTCGACAGTCACCACTACGCCCCCGGCGTGATCGAAGTGCGCCCGCTGACCCCACCGGTGCCGTTCCGCACCGTGGCCATCGCCTGGCGCGCCAGCTTCCCGCGGCCCAAAGCAATTGAAATCCTCGCCGACTCGATCCGCCTCTGCTCGGTGGCCAAGCCGGCCACGGCTGCGGGTTAAGCGTTCGCCATGACGGAGCTGTCGCAAGTGTCGGTCACGGCACTCAAGGGTGTCGGCGAAGCCATGGCCGAAAAACTCGCCAAGGTCGGCCTGGAGAACCTCCAGGACGTACTGTTTCACCTGCCGCTGCGCTACCAAGACCGCACCCGGGTGGTGCCCATCGGTCATTTGCGGCCCGGGCAGGATGCTGTGATCGAAGGCACCGTCAGCGGCGCCGACGTGGTCATGGGCCGGCGCCGCAGCCTGGTAGTACGCCTGCAGGACGGCACCGGCGGCTTGAGCCTGCGTTTCTACCATTTCAGCAACGCGCAAAAGGAAGGCCTGAAACGTGGCACCCGCGTGCGCTGCTACGGCGAAGCACGGCCCGGCGCATCGGGCCTGGAGATCTACCACCCGGAGTACCGCGCCATCACCGGCGACGAACCGCCGCCGGTAGATGAAACCCTGACCCCGGTCTACCCGCTCACCGAAGGCCTGACCCAACAGCGTTTGCGCCAACTGTGCCAGCAAACCCTGACCTTGCTCGGCCCCAGCAGCCTGCCGGACTGGTTGCCCAGCGAACTGGCGCGTGACTACCAACTGGCGCCGCTGGACGACGCAATCCGCTACCTGCATCACCCACCCGCCGATGCCGATGTCGACGAACTCGCCCTGGGCCACCACTGGGCGCAACATCGCCTGGCATTCGAAGAGTTGCTGACCCATCAGTTGTCGCAACAACGCCTGCGCGAAAGCATGCGTTCGCTACGCGCGCCGGCCATGCCCAAGGCCAGCCGATTGCCGGCCCAATACCTGGCCAACCTGGGCTTCCCGCCGACCGGCGCGCAGCAACGGGTGGGCAATGAAATCGCCTACGACATGAGCCAGCACGAACCCATGCTGCGGCTGATCCAGGGCGATGTCGGCGCCGGCAAGACCGTAGTCGCCGCCCTCGCCGCCCTGCAAGCACTGGAAGCTGGCTACCAGGTGGCATTGATGGCGCCCACCGAGATTCTCGCCGAACAACACTTCATCACCTTCAAGCGCTGGCTCGAGCCCCTGGGCCTGGAAGTCGCCTGGCTGGCCGGCAAGCTCAAGGGCAAGAACCGTGTCGCCGCCCTCGAACAGATCGCCAGCGGCACGCCAATGGTGGTCGGCACCCACGCACTGTTTCAGGATGAAGTGCAGTTCAAGAACCTGGCGCTGGTGATCATCGACGAACAGCACCGCTTCGGCGTCCAGCAACGCCTCGCGCTGCGCCAGAAAGGCGTGGGCGGGCGGATGTGTCCACACCAGTTGATCATGACCGCCACGCCGATTCCACGCACCCTGGCCATGAGCGCCTACGCCAACCTCGACACCTCGATCCTCGATGAACTGCCGCCCGGGCGCACCCCGGTCAATACCGTGCTGGTCACCGACACGCGCCGCGTCGAAGTCATCGAGCGCGTGCGCGGGGCTTGTGCCGAAGGGCGCCAGGCGTATTGGGTGTGCACCCTGATCGAGGAATCGGAAGAACTCACCTGCCAGGCCGCCGAGACCACCTTTGCCGACCTCACCGCCGCCCTCGGCGAATTGAAGGTGGGGCTGATCCACGGCCGCATGAAGCCTGCGGAAAAGGCCGCGGTGATGGCCGAGTTCAAGGCCGGGGCCTTGCAACTGCTGGTGGCCACCACGGTGATCGAAGTCGGGGTCGACGTGCCCAATGCCAGCTTGATGATCATCGAAAACCCGGAGCGCCTGGGCCTGGCGCAATTGCACCAACTGCGTGGCCGGGTGGGCCGAGGCAGCGCCGCCAGCCACTGCGTGCTGCTCTACCACCCACCGCTGTCGCAGATCGGCCGGCAACGCCTGGGCATCATGCGCGAAACCAACGACGGATTTGTGATCGCCGAAAAGGACCTTGAGCTGCGCGGCCCCGGCGAAATGCTTGGCACTCGCCAGACCGGCCTGCTGCAATTCAAGGTCGCCGACCTGATGCGCGACGCCGACCTGTTACCCGCGGTGCGCGACGCGGCCCAGGCGCTGCTGGAACGTTGGCCGCACCATGTCAGCCCGTTGCTGGATCGCTGGCTACGCCATGGTCAACAATACGGCCAGGTGTAACGTGTCGCCTGGCTTGGCCAGCAAGGGCACCCGCAAGCTGGTTATACTCTCGAAATTGTAGGGATCGGATCCAGACCATGACTGAAGTTGCTCTCGCTGGCGAAACCCCGCACACGCCGTCGGTTATCCGGCTATTGCTCGGCAAGCTAGGCATCGGCTACACCGAAGTGCTTGAACACCCAGGCCTGAATGCCGAGCGCAAGGTCCAGGCAGTGCTGCTCGACGACGCCATCGGTGCGCTCATGGTGCTGTTCCCGCAGAGCCAGTTGCTGGACCTCAATCGCCTGGCCGAACTCACCGGTCGCCGCCTCACCGCAGTGCCGCAGGACCGCCTGGAGCGCATGCTCGGCAAGCACAACCTGAGCCTGCTGCCCGGCCTGCCGGCCCTCACCAGCTCTCCGTGCCTGTACGAACAAAGCCTGCTCGACCAGCCACTGCTGCTGATCAATTCCGGCGAGCCAGGCATGCTCCTGGAAATCCGCGACGAAGACTTCAAGAGCATGCTCACCCAGGCCAGCGCCGCAAAGTTTGGCGAGCCGCTGAGCCGCATCCGGCCGAACCTCGACCGACCGGGAGATGACCGCGAGGAAATCACCCAGGCCGTCCAGGCCTTCACCGCGCGCCGCATCCAGCAACGCCTGGAAGCGACCATCGAGATTCCACCCCTGGCCGGTTCCGCACAGAAAATCATCAAACTGCGGGTCGACCCCAATGCCACCATCGACGACATCACCGGCGTCGTCGAAACCGATCCGGCACTCGCCGCCCAGGTCGTGAGCTGGGCGGCATCGCCGTACTACGCGTCACCGGGCAAGATCCGCTCGGTGGAAGACGCAATTGTCCGCGTACTGGGCTTTGACCTGGTGATCAACCTGGCACTGGGCCTGGCCCTGGGGAAAACCCTGAGCCTGCCCAAGGATCACCCACAACAGGCCACGCCGTACTGGCAGCAGTCAATCTACACCGCCGCCGTCATCGAAGGCCTGACCCGGGCCATGCCGCGGGCCCAACGCCCGGAAGCCGGCCTGACCTACCTGGCGGGCCTGCTGCACAACTTTGGCTACCTGCTGTTGGCCCATGTCTTCCCGCCACACTTCTCGCTGATCTGCCGTCACCTGGAGGTCAACCCGCACCTGTGCCACACCTATATCGAGCAGCATTTGCTGGGGATCAGCCGGGAACAGATCGGCGCCTGGCTGATGCGCCACTGGGACATGCCCGACGAACTGGCCACCGCCCTGCGCTTCCAGCACGACCCAAGCTACGACGGCGAATTCGCCGAGTATGCCAACCTGGTGTGCCTGGCCGTACGCCTGCTACGCAGCCGAGGCGTCGGTTCCGGCCCGGACACCAACATCCCCGACGCCCTGCTCGAGCGCCTGGGCCTGACCCGCGACAAAGCCGAGGAAGCGGTCAGCAAGGTGCTGGATGCCGAAGTGCTGTTGCGCGAACTGGCGTCGCAGTTCTCCCACACCTAGGCACTACGCTGCCCGGCGCCAGCGTCGACCTCACGCCTTAGGCTTGGCCTTGCGCGGCTTCAGATACTTGGTCAGCCCCTGGAACCACATCACCAGCGCCGGGTTGCCCTTGATCTGGATCGACTTGTCCTGGATCCCGGTCATGAATGCCAGTTGCTTGTTCTTCGCCTGCATCGTGGCGAAACCGTAGGCTGCGTCCTTGAAAGCGATGGCGAAGGCCGGCTCGGCATACAGCCCGGACTTGCTGGTGATGCGCTGGTCTTTGACCACGAAATGCCGTGCCACCTTGCCGTCCTGAGTCTGCAACTGGAACACCAGGTCCTTGTCGGCCAACTGCTGCTGAAAAGCCGGGTTGGTCCGGCTGGCCTTGCGCATCAGCAAGCCCAGCATCCACAGGAGAAAACGAAATTTCATGCTCAAGCCCCAGAAGAAAAAAGTGAACGCCGGGGCAGTTTAACGAGTTCAAACTGGAACGCCACTGTTACCTATCGTTGTCGGGAGATGAGCTGCTTTTTACGTAAGATGACTACCAAGTCACCGTCAACGATTCAAACCAAAGACCTCCGCTGGCCAGTTTTTGCCCGCAGCCAGCCCAAGTCAGCGGCCACAAAAAATGGGCACCCAATCTGATTGGCGTGCCCATTTTTCGATCCAGCTCACCCGTTATACGGGAGGGTGGTCGGGGGTTACGGATTAACGCTGTCTTTCAACGATTTGCCTGGCTTGAACGCAACGGTGTTACTGGCCTTGATTTTCACTGGCTCACCGGTCTGCGGGTTTTTGCCGGTGCGGGCACCACGGTGGCGCTGCAGGAAAGTGCCGAACCCTACCAGGGTGACGCTGTCCTTGCGGTGCAGTGCGCCGGTGATCTCTTCAAGAACGGCGTTGAGAACGCGGTTGGCCTGCTCTTTGGTGAGATCAGCTTTTTCGGCGATTGCGGCGGCGAGTTCTGGTTTACGCATGAGTGAAGCCTCTTTGACGGTTTTTTGTTGTTATGTCCGTGCTGTTCTTCCGGAACAGCGCCCAAGGCGCCGCAGGCTCTACTCTGCGGCAGACGGGTGTGAGGATGGCACGCGGATACGGGCTACGCCAGTCTCGACGCGACCTTTGTAGGGGTTAAAGCGGGGTGATTCCGACAGAACGACCTGTATTTATGCCAGAAGCGCCGGAAGCTCCTTGTTTAGAGCCAATTTGTCCATCACCGCCGCCCCCGTAAGGGCGTAACCCAGGAGCTTGCCGCTGCTGTCGCGGCACAGCGCCTTGATGTCGGCGCCCTGCCCCTCCACCGTCCAGACGCCCTCAGAGCCCCGTGGCGGCGGGGAAACCACCAGCGGGCACACCGGGGTTTTCACGGTGATCGGCATCGCTCCGTAGCTCACCGCGGTCGGGTTGCCGGCCAGGGTTTGTGCCAGCGCCCGCGCACAACTCATGAGCGGCATCACGTACAGCAGATTCAGCCCATCGACCTCGGCGCAGTCACCCAAGGCATAGATATTGGCGTGGGAGGTTTTCAGGTGCCGGTCCACCATCACCCCACGATTGGTCTGCAGGCCGGCGGCCGCCGCCAGATCAATTCGCGGGCGCAGGCCAATGGCCGAGACCACCACGTCACAAGGCAGCACCTGGCCGTCGGACAAATGCCCTTCCAGGCCGTCAGCGGTGCGCTGCAAACGGTTGAGCACCGGCCCCAGGTGGAATTGCGCCCCCAGGCTTTCCAGCCCGGCTTGCACCGCAGCCGCGGCGGCTGGGTGCAGCAACGTCGGCATGACCTGCTCGCACGGCGCTACGAGTTGCACCTCATAACCACCGAGGATCAGGTCATTGGCAAACTCACAGCCGATCAGCCCGGCCCCCAGCAATAGCACCCGGCGCTTGCCGGCGGCGGCTGCGCGAAAACGGGCATAGTCTTCCAGGTCATTGATCGGGAAGATCGCCTCGGGCGCGTCCCCCTGCACCGGCACACGCACGGTTTCTGCGCCCCAGGCCAGGATCAAGTCGCGATAGGCTACCGCCTCTTCGCCGATCCACAGGCGCTTGTGGCCCGGGTCGATGCCGCTGATGCGCGTATGGGTGCGCACCTCGGCCTTGAGCTGCTCGGCCATGGCGCCAGGCTCGGCCATGCTCAGGCCGTCGGCGTCCTTGTTCTTGCCAAAGCCGGTGGAGAGCATCGGCTTGGAGTAGGAACGCCCGTCATCTGCGGTAATCAGCAACAGCGGAGTTTCGCCATCGAGTTTGCGAAACTCCCGGGCCAGGTTGTAGCCAGCCAGCCCAGTGCCGACGATCACGACAGGTGCGTTCATTCCTTACTCCTCGAATCGGTTAGTTGATTTCAATCATTTCGAAATCCATCTTGCCCACGCCGCAGTCCGGGCATAGCCAGTCTTCCGGCACGTCCTGCCACAGGGTGCCCGGTGCGATGCCGTCATCCGGCCAGCCGTCGGCTTCGTTGTAGATCAGCCCACAGACTACGCATTGCCACTTCTTCATTGCTTGTTTCCTCGGATTCACAGGCTTTATCTGGCGCGGACAGTCGCCCGCCAAGGGTCCGCCGTCCGGCTCAGGGCGTTTTGTACTGATCGCACTCGACAGATGCAAGCGTGTTCGACGCCGCAGGCCGGTCCGATCACTCAATATCGCCGACCAACATGTTAAGCTCGCCGCCTCATTTGCTGCCAATAATGACTCACTGTGCCGCACTCAAACGCCCTCGCCCCCACTCCGCTCTGGCTACCGCAAAGCCAGCTGACACCCCTTCCCGATGCGCAAACCCTCGACTGGCTGTTCGATCAAGGCTCGCTCACCCGACGCCTGACGCGCTTGTCGAATGACGGTTTCAGCGTCACGCCGCTGTACGAAGGTTGGCAGCCGTTGCGCGCCGATGAATGCGCCGTCCTCGACTTGCCGCCGGACAGTGAAGGTTGGGTGCGCGAGGTGTATTTGCGCGGCCACGGCCAGGCCTGGGTATTTGCCCGCAGCGTGGCGGCGCGCAGTGCGTTGCGCGATGGCGGCTTGAACATGGATGAATTGGGCAGCCGCTCCCTGGGGGAGTTGCTGTTCTGCGACCAGGCGTTCCAGCGCCGCGCCATCGAGGTCTGCCACTACCCCGTTGATTGGCTGCCCCCTGAGGTTCAGGCCCCGGCCTTGTGGGGCCGCCGTTCGCGTTTCGACCGCGGTGGCTTGAGCGTGCTGGTCGCAGAAATCTTCTTGCCGGCCCTGTGGCGGGCGGTTGGCGCGCCTGCGGAGAATGGCTGATGTACCAGAACCTGCTCAAATCGCTGAATCGCTTGAACCCGCGCGCCTGGGACTTCGTCCAGTTGACGCGCATGGACAAACCCATCGGCATCTACCTGCTGCTATGGCCGACCCTGTGGGCACTGTGGATCGCCGGTGAAGGCTCGCCGTCCCTGGCCAACATCGTGATTTTTATCCTCGGCGTGATACTGACCCGCGCCGGCGGCTGCGTGATCAACGACTGGGCCGACCGCAAGGTCGACGGCCATGTAAAGCGTACCGCCCAACGCCCACTGGCTGCCGGCAGAATCAGCTCCCGGGAGGCGCTGGTGTTCTTTGCGCTGCTGATGGGCCTGAGCTTCCTGCTGGTGCTGTGCACCAACGCGGCGACGATCTGGTTGTCATTCGGTGGCCTGGCACTGGCGGCCAGCTACCCCTTCATGAAGCGCTACACCTATTACCCGCAAGTGGTGCTGGGCGCCGCGTTCTCGTGGGGCATGCCGATGGCGTTCACCGCCGAGACCGGCGAGCTGCCGGCCATCGCCTGGCTGCTGTGGATCGCCAACTTGCTGTGGACGGTTGGCTACGACACCTACTACGCCATGACCGACCGCGATGATGACCTGAGGATCGGCGTGAAATCCACGGCGATCCTGTTTGGCGATGCCGACCGGGCAATCATTCTCACGCTGCAGGGGCTGGCGCTGGGCTGCCTGTGGCTGGCCGGCTCGAAGTTCGCCCTGGGGGGCTGGTTCCACCTCGGCTTGCTGGCGGCTGCCGGCTGTTTCGCCTGGGAGTTCTGGTACACCCGCGACCGGGACCGACTGAAGTGCTTCCGGGCGTTCCTGCACAATCACTGGGCAGGATTGGCGATTTTTGTCGGGATCGTGCTGGATTACGCGTTGCGCTGACGGGGCGGTGGAGATTTTGTAGCAGCTGGCGCAGCCGGACGCAGCCTTCGCCAGCTGCTACAACAACGGGTTATTTCTGCGACTCATGGACCACGTGCCAGATGTCTTTCATCTTGTCGCCCTTCATTTCACCGGGCTTTTCGTCCTTGACGAAGGTGTACAGCGGCTTGCCGTCATACGCCCATTGCATCTTGCCGTCGTCACGCTTGATCGCTGTCCATTTGCCGTCGGCCTTGGCATCCGCCGGCGCCGTCAGCGGTGGCCAGTTTTTTGCGCAATCATCGTTACACATCGACTTTCCACCACTGTCCTTGTCGAACGTGTACAACGTCATGCCCTGGGGATCGACCATCATGCCGCCTTTCATCATTGCCGGCTCGGCAGCCATGGCGATTGCCGGCAAGGCCAGGGCAGCAGCGAGTACCAAGGCCTTGAAGGAGTGAGCATAGTCAGTCATGGAAACCTTCTTTTGTGGTAGTCAGGATTCGGACTTAGAGCTTAGCCCAGGATCACGCGCCTCGCAGAGACACTGGAATGCTGTAACACGACTGCAATAATTCCGTTATCTAATGCGGCGCAAGACAGTTAAATGACAAGAGGATTAAACCCATGGTTGGCAGGAGCATTCTGATCGTCGACGACGAAGCGCCCATTCGCGAAATGATCGCCGTTGCGTTGGAAATGGCCGGCTATGACTGCCTGGAGGCGGAGAACGCCCAACAGGCGCACGCCATTATCGTCGACCGCAAACCGGACCTGATCCTGCTCGACTGGATGCTGCCTGGCACCTCGGGGATCGAACTGGCCCGCCGCCTCAAGCGTGACGAGCTGACCGGTGATATCCCGATCATCATGCTCACCGCCAAGGGCGAAGAAGACAACAAGATCCAGGGCCTGGAAGTGGGCGCGGATGACTACATCACCAAGCCGTTTTCCCCCCGCGAGCTGGTCGCTCGCCTCAAGGCTGTGCTGCGCCGCACCGGCCCTACCGAAGGTGAAGCCCCGATTGAAGTGGGCGGCCTGCTGCTGGACCCGATCAGCCACCGGGTAACCATCGACGGTAAACCGGCCGAGATGGGCCCCACCGAATACCGCCTGCTGCAGTTTTTCATGACCCACCAGGAGCGCGCCTACACCCGTGGCCAGTTGCTGGACCAGGTCTGGGGCGGCAATGTGTATGTCGAGGAGCGCACCGTGGACGTGCACATCCGTCGCCTGCGCAAAGCCCTGGGTGATGCTTACGAAAGTCTGGTACAAACCGTGCGCGGCACCGGCTATCGTTTTTCGACCAAGGCCTGATTACACCCCGACCCGCTCCAAACGCTGACAAGGACGCATGTTCAAGTGAACCAAAACTGGCATGGCACCCTGATCCGCCACATGCTGCTGCTGGTCACCGGCTGCCTGGTGATCGGCCTGATCACCGGCTATTACGGCTGGAGCCTGGCCGTGGGCCTGGGTCTTTACCTGGGCTGGACCCTCAAGCAATTGCTGCGCCTGCACGAGTGGCTGCGCCTGCACAAACCCGATGAAGCACCGCCCGATGGCTACGGCCTGTGGGGCGAAGTATTCGACAGCATCTACCACCTGCAACGCCGCGATCAACGGGTGCGCGGGCGCCTGCAAGCGGTGATCGACCGGGTCCAGGAGTCCACAGCGGCACTCAAGGACGCGGTGGTGATGCTCGACAGCGATGGCAACCTGGAATGGTGGAACCGCGCCGCCGAAACCCTGCTGGGACTCAAGACGCCCCAGGACAGCGGCCAACCGGTGACCAACCTGGTGCGCCACCCGCGCTTCAAGGAGTACTTCGAGCAAGACAGCTACGCCGAGCCGCTGGAAATCCCCTCGCCGACCAACGACCGGATGCGCATCCAGCTGTACATCACCCGTTATGGCAACAATGAGCACCTGATGCTGGTGCGCGACGTGACGCGCATCCATCAACTGGAACAGATGCGCAAGGATTTCATCGCCAACGTCTCCCATGAACTGCGCACGCCACTGACGGTAATCAGCGGCTACCTGGAAACCCTGCTGGACAACGTCGAAGACGTGAACCCGCGCTGGACCCGCGCGCTGCAGCAGATGCAGCAGCAAGGCGGTCGCATGCAGACCTTGCTCAATGACTTGCTGCTACTGGCCAAGCTCGAGGCCACCGACTACCCCTCGGACAACCAGCCAGTGGCGATCGACAGCCTGCTGCAGTCGATCAAGGGCGACGCCCTGGCGCTGTCCGGGCAACGCAACCAGCAAATCACCCTGGAAGCCGACCCCTCGATTCAGCTCAAGGGCAGCGAGGCCGAGTTGCGCAGCGCGTTCTCCAACCTGGTGTTCAATGCGGTGAAATACACCCCGGCCGAAGGCCATATCCGCATCCGCTGGTGGGGCGATGAGCAAGGCGCGCACCTGAGCGTGCAGGACTCGGGGATCGGCATCGACAATAAGCACCTGCCACGCCTGACCGAACGCTTCTACCGCGTCGACTCGAGCCGCAACTCCAACACCGGCGGCACCGGCCTGGGCCTGGCGATCGTCAAGCACGTACTGCTGCGCCACCGCGCCCGGATGGAAATCAGCAGCGTGCCAGGCCATGGCAGCACCTTCACCTGCCATTTTGTGCCGGTGCAGGTGAGCAAATCACGCACCAGCAGCCTGACCGACTAGCCCCCCGCGCTACTTCCCCCTAGGCAATTGCCCTGTCAGCCGCTACATTGGCTGACTTGGGCCTGCCTTTCAGGCTCGTCTGCACCCCCTTTATTCGAATATACGGAACCCGCAAAACTCCATCATGGACCCTTCCCCTGGCTTGTCCCTCGCTACACTCTTCGCCGATTTCGGCATGATTCTTTTTGCACTGATCCTGGTTTTGCTCAACGGCTTCTTCGTTGCGGCGGAATTTGCCATGGTCAAACTGCGCTCGACCCGGGTCGAGGCGATTGCCGACAAGAACGGCTGGCGCGGCCACATCCTGCGCACCGTGCACAGTCAGCTCGACGCCTACCTGTCGGCCTGCCAACTGGGTATCACCCTCGCCTCCCTCGGCCTGGGCTGGGTGGGTGAACCGGCGTTTGCGCACATTCTCGAGCCGCTGCTGGGCGCCGTGGGCGTCGAATCGCCGGAAGTGATCAAGGGCGTGTCGTTCTTTACCGCTTTCTTCATCATTTCCTACCTGCACATCGTGGTCGGTGAGCTGGCTCCGAAATCCTGGGCGATCCGCAAGCCCGAGCTGCTGTCGCTGTGGACAGCCGTGCCGCTGTACCTGTTCTACTGGGCCATGTACCCGGCCATCTACCTGCTCAACGCCAGTGCCAATGCGATCCTGCGCATTGCCGGCCAGGGTGAGCCCGGCCCGCATCACGAGCACCACTACAGCCGTGAAGAACTGAAGCTGATCCTGCACTCCAGCCGTGGCCAGGACCCGAGCGACCAAGGCATGCGCGTGCTGGCCTCGGCCGTGGAAATGGGCGAGCTGGAAGTGGTCGACTGGGCCAACTCCCGGGAAGACCTGGTGACGCTGGAGTTCAACGCACCGCTCAAGGAAATCCTGGCGATGTTCCGCCGCCACAAGTTCAGCCGGTACCCGGTGTACGACAGCGAGCGCCAGGAGTTCGTCGGCCTGCTGCACATCAAGGACCTGTTGCTGGAACTGGCCGCGCTGGACCACATTCCCGAGTCGTTCAACCTGGCCGAGCTGACCCGCCCGCTGGAGCGCGTGTCGCGGCACATGCCGCTGTCGCAGTTGCTGGAGCAGTTCCGCAAAGGCGGCTCGCACTTCGCCGTGGTGGAGGAAGCCGACGGCAACATCATCGGCTACCTGACCATGGAGGACGTGCTGGAAGTGCTGGTCGGCGACATCCAGGACGAACACCGCAAGGCCGAGCGCGGCATCCTGGCCTACCAGCCGGGCAAGCTGCTGGTCCGCGGTGACACCCCGCTGTTCAAGGTCGAGCGCCTGCTGGGCGTGGATCTGGACCACGTCGAAGCCGAAACCCTGGCCGGGCTGGTCTACGACAGCCTCAAGCGGGTACCGGAAGAGGAAGAAGTGCTGGAAGTCGAAGGTTTGCGGATCATCATCAAAAAGATGAAAGGCCCGAAAATCGTCCTGGCCAAGGTACTGATGCTCGATTGAACCCGGGAAAGATCGCAGCCTGCAGGCTGCGATCTTTTACCTGAAGGCCCACCTATCTCCCCAACGCGAAGTTCGGCAGGCTGCCCACCGGCTGGCTGAACTGATACGGGATCGACACCAGCCCCAACCCGGTATTGCGCTGCACCACGAAGTGCAGGTGCGGACCGCTGCTGTTGCCCGTATTGCCGGACAGCGCCAGGGCGCTGCCCACCGCCACCCGCTGCCCTTCACGGACCCGTACCGAACCCTGCTTGAGGTGCAGGTACACGCCCATGGTCCCGTCGTTGTGCAGCACCCGCACAAAGTTGCCCGCCGGATCCGTGCCGCGACCGCTCTGGCGGTTCTCGGTTTTCACCACCACCCCGGCCCGTGCCGCAATGATCGGCGTGCCTTCAGGCATGGCGATGTCCATGGCGTAGCGATTCTTCGGTCCGTAATGGCTGTACTGGCCGTTGGCACCCTGACTCAGGCGAAACGGACCGCCGCGCCAGGGTAGCGGGTAACGATAGCTCAGCGTGGCGCCTGAGGGGTCGCCCAAGGCGTATTTGAGCCTGGGGGTATAGATCAGCGGCTTGCCGGCGCGGGACGCCTTGAGCAGCGCCAGACGGGTGTTGCTACGCGCTGGCAGGACCCGTCGGATGGCCTGGGCAGGCGCGCCACTGAGGTTTTTCACCTGGTGAAAACTCAACTCGACCTCGACCGGCGCATACAGGTCGTTGCGCACATACACGCTGTGGCTGCCCGCCTGCTTCTTGATCTGCAGGTGCACCTGGCGGTCGAGGCGCTCGTCCATCCGGTCGCGGAATACAAACACCTGGGACCCACGGGACGGCCGATCGCTATAGGACACCACGCCATTGGCGTGCTGGGTCTTGTAGATGGTCGTGGCCACGGCCAGGCTCGAGGCCATGAGCAGGCCACAGCAAATCAGCAATCGCGCGAGCATGGGCAGCATTCTGTCGGGGCAGGCTTGAGGTGAGCCTAGCAGTCAGAATGGCCCCAGGCTGGCGCCAGCTGTTTCAAAAGCTGATTACGCACCCGGTACAAAGTGCTTCTGCGCCGTGCCCCGGGCGATCAGCCGGGAAATGTAATCGAGCTTCTGGGCATCCTGGTCGACGAAGCGGAAGGTCAGTTGCAGCCACTCGCTGTCGGGTTTCGGCTCGTGGGCGACGATGGCATGCAGGTAGCCGTTGAGGCGGGCGATTTCGGCGTTGTCACCCTGCTCCAGGTCGAGCACGGCGCTGTCCAGCACTTGCGGTAGCGTCTCGCTGCGTTTGACCACCAGCAGTGCTTCCTTGATGCTCAGGGCCTTGATCACGCAGGCCTGGATGCCGCTGGGCAGGCGCAACTGACCCTGGCCACGGCCACCGGCGGGCGACGGCATCGGGGCCTTGATCGGCGGGCTGCTGAGCAAACCCTTGGCGGGCTCCGCCGGGCGGTTTTGCAGATACGCGTTGGGCGCTGGCGCTGCAGTCACTGGCGCCTTGCCGGCGGTCAGGGCATTCAGCGAGTCATTGGCGAATGCCGGTGCCAGCTTGGCCGGGGCCTGATTCAGCAAGGCATCGAGCTTGCCGATTTTATTCAGGGCCTGTTTGACCTTGCTCAGCAATTGCTCGTTGGTGAAGGGCTTGCTCACATAACCCGAAACACCGGCCTGGATCGCCTGGACGACGTTTTCCTTGTCGCCACGGCTGGTGACCATGATGAACGGCATGGTCTTGAGGGCGTCCTGCTCGCGGCACCAGGTCAGCAACTCCAGGCCGGACATTTCCGGCATCTCCCAGTCGCACAGCACCAGGTCGAAGGTTTCGCGGGTCAGCAGGCTTTGCGCCTTGCGGCCGTTGACCGCGTCTTCGATGCGCATGCCCGGGAAGTAGTTGCGCAGGCACTTCTTCATCAGATCACGAATGAACGCAGCATCGTCCACGACCAACACACTGACCTTACTCATCGACCACCCCTCGTTATTGTCCCGACCAACAAAAACGCCCGGCCAATGGCCGGGCGTTTTTACTTGGGCAATCTTACTTATCGTCAGATTTACCCGGAACATTAGCGGTTTCGCCACTGGTGCCTTCAACTTCTTCCTTCATGCGCTTGAGGCCCAGGTGACGCACGTCCGTGCCGCGCACCAGGTAGATCACCAGCTCGGAGATGTTGCGGGCGTGATCGCCAATACGCTCCAGCGAACGCAGGACCCAGATGATGCTCAGCACGCGCGAGATCGAGCGCGGGTCTTCCATCATGTAGGTGGCCAGTTCGCGCAGCGCAGTCTTGTACTCACGGTCGATGATCTTGTCGTACTGGGCCACGGACAGCGCCAGGTCGGCATCGAAGCGGGCGAAGGCATCCAGCGCGTCGCGGACCATGTTGCGCACCTGGTCACCAATGTGGCGCACCTCGACGTAGCCACGCGGAGCCTCGCCTTCTTCGCACAACTGGATGGCCCGGCGGGCAATCTTGGTGGCTTCGTCGCCGATGCGCTCGAGGTCGATCACCGACTTGGAGATGCTGATGATCAAACGCAGGTCGGACGCCGCCGGCTGACGACGGGCCAGGATGCGCAGGCATTCTTCGTCGATGTTGCGTTCCATCTGGTTGATCTGGTCGTCGATCTCGCGCACTTGCTGGGCCAGGCCGGAGTCGGCCTCGATCAGCGCCGTGACCGCGTCGTTGACCTGCTTCTCGACCAACCCGCCCATGGCCAGGAGGTGGCTGCGCACTTCCTCCAGCTCAGCGTTGAACTGCGCGGAAATGTGATGCGTGAGGCCTTCTTTGGAAATCATGCGTTCGCTCCGAAAAAGCGTTTAACCAAGAGCTGCAAGCTACAAGCTGCAAGCTGTTATGTGGTGATCCATGCCGCTTCGCTTCTAACTTGCCGCTTGAAGCTGCTTCAACTAGCCGTACCGTCCGGTGATGTAGTCTTCGGTCTGCTTTTTCGCCGGATTGGTGAACAGGGTGTCGGTGTCGCCGAATTCCACCAGCTTGCCCATGTACATGAACGCGGTGTAGTCGGAAACCCGGGCGGCCTGTTGCATGTTGTGGGTCACGATGACGATGGTGAACTTGGATTTCAACTCGTAGATCAGCTCTTCAACCTTCAGCGTCGAGATCGGGTCGAGTGCCGAGCAGGGTTCGTCGAGCAGCAGCACTTCCGGCTCCACGGCGATGGTCCGCGCAATCACCAGACGCTGCTGTTGACCACCGGACAGGCCCAGTGCCGACTCGTGCAGGCGGTCCTTGACCTCATCCCACAGCGCCGCGCCTTTCAACGCCCACTCAACCGCCTCGTCGAGCACGCGTTTTTTGTTGATGCCCTGGATCCGCAGGCCGTAGACCACGTTTTCATAGATGGTCTTGGGGAACGGGTTGGGCTTCTGGAACACCATGCCGACCCGGCGACGCAGCTCGGCCACGTCTTCACCCTTGCGGTAGATGTTGTTGCCGTACAGGTTGATCGCGCCTTCGACACGGCAACCGTCGACCAGATCGTTCATCCGGTTGAAGGTACGCAGCAGGGTCGACTTGCCACAGCCGGACGGGCCGATGAAGGCGGTCACGCGCTGCTTGGGAATGTTCATGCTGACGTCGAACAGAGCTTGTTTGTCGCCGTAGAACAGGCTCAGGCCCGGCACTTCGATGGCTACGGTTTCCTGCTCGAGGTTCAGGCTCTGTTTGTCGCGACCCAGGGCCGACATGTTGATGCCGTGGGTATGTGCTTCGTGCTGCATGGGAGGCTCCCTGTGCTAACAAATTCGGTTTTATGAGCCACTGGCCTAGCCAATGAAATACTCAAAATCTGTGGCTTGCGTCGATCCTTGTGGGAGCTGGCTTGCCAGCGATGCAGACGACTCGGTCTGGCAGCAACACCGCAGTGCTGCCATCGCTGGCAAGCCAGCTCCCACAGGACTTGTATTAGCTATCCAGTGCTTTGTATTTTTCGCGCAGGTGGTTACGGATCCACACTGCCGACAGGTTGAGCGTGGCGATCACCATTACCAGCAGCAGCGCCGTGGCGTACACCAGTGGGCGTGCGGCCTCGACGTTCGGGCTCTGGAAGCCGACGTCATAAATGTGGAAGCCCAGGTGCATGATCTTCTGGTCCAGGTGCAGGTACGGGTAGTTACCGTCCAGCGGCAACGACGGCGCCAGTTTCACCACGCCCACCAGCATCAACGGTGCTACCTCGCCGGCCGCTCGGGCCACCGCGAGAATCATGCCGGTCATCATCGCCGGACTGGCCATCGGCAGCACGATCTTCCACAGGGTTTCCGCCTTGGTCGCACCGAGGGCCAACGAGCCCTCACGCACGGTGCGGGGAATCCGCGCCAGGCCTTCTTCGGTGGCCACGATCACCACCGGCACCGCCAGCAGTGCCAGGGTCAGCGAGGCCCAGAGCAGTCCTGGCGTACCGAAGGTCGGTGCCGGCAAGGCTTGCGGGAAGAACAGGCGGTCAACCGAGCCACCCAGGACATAGACGAAGAAGCCCAGGCCGAACACCCCGTAGACAATCGCCGGCACACCCGCCAGGTTGTTCACCGCGATGCGGATCAACCGGGTCATGGTGCCCTGGCGTGCATATTCACGCAGGTAAACCGCCGCCAGTACACCAAACGGGGTGACGATCATCGCCATGATCAGGGTCATCATCACGGTGCCGAAGATCGCCGGGAAGATCCCGCCTTCGGTGTTGGCTTCACGTGGGTCGTCGCTGAGGAATTCCCAGACCTTGCTGAAGTAGAAGCCGACCTTGGTCAAGGTGCTCATCGCGTTCGGCTGGAAGGCGTGAACCACCTTGCCCAGTTCGATTTCGACTTCCTTGCCGTTGCCATCGCGGGCCGTCAGGCTGTCGCGATTGACCTGCGCATGCAGATCGCCCAAGCGCTTTTCAATGTCCTGGTAGCGGGCATTGAGCTCGGCGCGATCCGACTCCATGTCGGCCTGGGCCGCGGCGTCCAACTTGCCGTCCAGTTCCAGCTTGCGACCGTGCAGGCGGATACGCTCCAGGCCGGCGTTGATCGCACCAATGTCGGATTTTTCCAGGGTCTTGAGTTCAGCCGCCAGTTTGCTGACTCGCTCGATCCGCGCTTGCAGCTCAGGCCAGGCGGCCTCGCCTTCAGCGATGACCTTGCCGTCTTGCTTGACGTTGACCAGGTAGCCGTAGAAGTTGCCCCATTCACGACGCTCGATTGCCATCAGTTCCGGCGGCGTGGTCTGGTTGGTCAGCCATTCACCGACGATCCAGGTGAAGTCGTTGCCGTTGAGATCACGGTTGCCGACCTTGATCAGCTCCCGGGTCATGAACTCAGGGCCCTGGTCCGGGACCGGCAGGCCCGCGCTTTTCAGGCGCTCACGTGGCACTTGTTCCTTCTGCACCACTTCGCCGATGACCACATGGTTGGCCTGGCCCGGCACATCGTACTGGGCATGCACCAGGTCGGCGGGCCAGAAGTGGCCCAGGCCGCGCACGGCAATCACTGCCAGCAAACCAATGGTCATGATGACGGCGATGGCCACCGCGCCACCGCTGATCCAGACGCCGGGGGCGCCGCTCTTGAACCATCCTTTCAGGGAGTTCTGTTTCACAGACTTCTACCTTTCTTAAAGCGACGAGTATTTCTTGCGCAGACGCTGACGAATCAGTTCCGCGAGGGTATTCATGACGAAGGTGAACAGCAGCAGCACCAAGGCCGAGAGGAACAGCACGCGGTAGTGGCTACCGCCGACTTCCGACTCCGGCATTTCCACCGCAACGTTGGCCGCCAGGGTCCGCAGGCCTTCGAACAGGTTCATCTCCATCACCGGGGTGTTGCCGGTGGCCATCAGCACGATCATGGTTTCGCCGACTGCGCGCCCCATGCCGATCATCAGGGCCGAGAAAATGCCCGGGCTGGCGGTCAGGATCACCACCCGCGTCATGGTCTGCCATGGCGTGGCACCCAGGGCCAGCGAGCCCAGGGTCAGGCCGCGCGGCACACTGAACACGGCGTCTTCGGCGATCGAGTAGATGTTCGGGATCACCGCAAAACCCATGGCCAGGCCGACTACCAGGGCGTTGCGCTGGTCGTAGGTAATGCCCAGGTCGTGGGAAATCCACATGCGCATGTCGCCACCGAAGAACCAGGTCTCCAGGTACGGGCTCATGTACAGCGAGAGCCAGCCGACGAAGATAATCACCGGGATCAGGATCGCGCTTTCCCAGCCGTCCGGCACTTTCAGGCGGATCGACTCAGGCAGGCGGCTGAAGGTGAATCCCGCCACCAGGATGCCGACTGGCATCAACAGCAGCAGGCTGAAGATGCCCGGCAAGTGCCCTTCCACATAGGGAGCGAGGAACAGGCCGGCGAAGAAGCCGAGGATCACCGTCGGCATCGCCTCCATCAGCTCGATCACCGGCTTGACCTTGCGGCGCATGCCAGGCGCCATGAAGTAGGCGGTATAGATCGCCGCTGCAATGGCCAGTGGCGCGGCCAGCAGCATGGCGTAGAACGCCGCTTTCAAGGTACCGAAGGTCAACGGCGACAAGCTCAGCTTGGGCTCGAAGTCGGTGTTGGCCGCGGTCGATTGCCAGACGTATTTAGGCTCGTCGTAGTTTTCGTACCAGACCTTGCTCCACAGTGCGCTCCAGGAAACTTCCGGGTGCGGGTTGTCGAGCAGCAACGGTTGCAGCTTGCCGCCCTGCTCCACGATCACCCGGTTGGCACGCGGCGACAGGCCGAAGATGCCCTGGCCGTCGACCACCTGGTCCACCAGCAAGGTGCGGTGGGCGGTGCTGTGGAACACGCCGAGCTTGCCGGACGCGTCCAGGGCAACAAAGCCTTTGCGACGCTCTTCGGCGGTGATTTCAACGATAGGCGCGATGCCCATCTGGAAGGTCCGGATCTGCTTCAGGCGTTGCTCGCCATCCGGATCACGGGCCATGAACCATTGGGCCAGGCCACCCTTGGAGTCACCGATGATCAGCGAGATACCGCCCACCAGTTGGGTGCTGGCAGTGACTTGGGTTTCGCCATCTTCCAGTAGCTTGTAGCGACCGTTGAGGTTTTTTTCCCGCAGGCTGAACACATCGGCCTGGGCACGGCCGTTAAGCACGTACAGCCACTGCTGGCGCGGGTCGATGAAGATGTTCTTCACCGGCTCGGTCATTTGCGGCAAATCGATGCGCTGCTGATCACTGGTGACTTCACCGGTCATCATGTTTTCTTCTTTAGTCAGCGCCAGGACGTGCAACTGCGCACCGCTGGAACCGGCGACCACCAGGGTCGTGTCGGTGGCATTGAGGCTGACGTGCTCCAGCGCGGCGCCCTGCTCGTTCAGCGCAATCGGCGCCTCACCGTAGGGGTACTCGATGGCCGGCGAGATGGTCTTCTTGCCATCCGGGTAGCTGACTTTATAGGTGTGACGGAACACCAGGGCCTGGCCGTTGGACAGGCCAACGATCACCAGCGGGCTGCCGGGCTGGTCTTCACCGATCGAGGCAACGCTGGTACCGGCCGGGATCGGCAGGTCGACGCGACGCAGTTCGGCGCCACTGTCGAGGTCAAAGAACAGCGCCTGCCCCTTGTCGGAAACCCGCATGGCGACCTGGTTCTGCTCTTCGAGGGAAATCATCAGCGGCTTGCCGGCGTCTTGCATCCAGGCAGGCGTGATCGAGTCTTTGGCGGTCAGCTCGGCACCCTGGAACAGCGGGGCGACGACATAGGCCAGGAAGAAGAAAATCAAGGTGATCGCGCCGAGCACGGCGAGGCCGCCGATCAGCACGTACCAGCGGGTCAGGCGATCCTTGAGCGCACGAATGCGCCGCTTGCGTTGCAGCTCAGGCGTATTGAAATCAATGCGCTTGGGAGGGGAAGTCGTAGTCATTGGGGAATTGGCCAGATCATTCATGCGCACACCCTAGCGATCCTGTATGACAGAAAGATGACAATGCAGTGACGCAACAAATCCGCCGCCTGTGGAAACTGGCAGCGGATAGAAAATTGAGGGCCGGTAAACACCGGCATGTGTAGGAGCGAGGCTTGCCCGCTCCTACATTGATCCGGGGCGAGCCCGGATCAGGGTTTTACTTTTTTGCGACTTCAGCGCCACCTTCGTGCAGACCCAGGTCAGCCAGTGCCTTGGCGGCTACCTTGGCTGGCAGTGGGATGTAACCGTCCTTGACGACCACTTCCTGGCCCTGTTTCGACAGGATCAGTTTCACGAACTCGGCTTCCAGCGGGGCCAGAGGCTTGTTCGGGGCCTTGTTGACGTACACGTAGAGGAAACGCGACAGTGGGTACTTGCCGTTCAGGGCGTTTTCTTCGGTGTCTTCGATGAAGTCAGTGCTGCCTTTCTTGGCCAGGGCCACGGTCTTCACGCTAGCGGTCTTGTAGCCGATACCCGAGTAACCGATGCCGTTCAGCGAGGAGCTGATCGATTGCACCACCGAGGCCGAGCCCGGTTGTTCGTTGACGTTTGGCTTGAAGTCGCCTTTGCACAGGGCTTCTTCCTTGAAGTAGCCATAAGTGCCGGATACCGAGTTGCGACCGAACAGCTGTACCGGCTTGTTGGCCAGGTCGCCGGTCACACCCAGGTCACCCCAGGTTTTCACGTCGGCCTTGGCGCCGCACAGGCGAGTCGAGGAGAACACGGCATCGACCTGTTCCATGGTCAGGTGCTTGATCGGGTTGTCTTTGTGCACGAACACGGCCAGAGCATCCACGGCGACCGGGATGGCGGTCGGCTTGTAGCCGTACTTGGTTTCGAAGGCCTGCAGCTCGTTGTCCTTCATCTTGCGGCTCATCGGGCCCAGGTTAGCGGTGCCTTCAGTCAGCGCAGGTGGTGCGGTCGAGGAACCGGCAGCCTGAATCTGGATATTGACGTTCGGGTATTCTTTTTTGTAGTTCTCAGCCCACAGGGTCATGAGGTTAGCCAGGGTATCGGAGCCGACGCTGGACAGGTTGCCCGACACACCAGTGGTCTTGGTGTAGCTCGGGATAGCAGGGTCAACAGCGGCAACTGCGTTGGCAGTCGCAACGCCAGCAGCGACAAAAGTCATTGCCGCCATCAAACGCTTCAGTTTCATGCCTTACTCCTGGTAATAGGGTGTTTTAGGTCGGGGCCAAGTATCGGCAGGCCGTGTGAACACTCTATGACTTGAATATGACAATTAGATGAAAGGCCAGCATGGGCTGTTACGCGCTGATTCGTGGTGTCTCCAATCGCCAGCAGACGCAGAGCCGGGCGGCGCTCCGTCTGCTTGCAATGATGTCAGTACTAACGATGCAAGAAGTCGGGCCTAGCGCCCCTTCTTCCACAGATACCCACCCACGACGATCCCCACGCCGCAGATGATCGCCACGTAGTAGGCCGGCCCCATCGGGCTTTCCTTGAGCAGCAGAGTGACGACCATCGGTGTCAGGCCACCGAAGATGGCGTAGGCCAGGTTGTAGGAGAACGACAGGCCGCTGAAGCGCACCACGGCCGGGAAGGCCTTGACCATGACGTAGGGCACCGCACCGATGGTGCCGACCAGCAGGCCAGTCAGGGAATACATCGGGAACAGCCAGTCCGGGTGATTGAACAGGCTGTGATAGAAGGTCCACGAACTCACCAGCAGCAAGCCGCTGCCGAACACAAACACCCGGCCTGCACCGAAGCGGTCAGCCAGGGCGCCGGACGCCACGCAGCCCAGGCTCAGGAACACGATCGCCAGGCTGTTGGCCTGCAATGCGGTGGTGGCCGAGAAGTGGTAGACGGTTTGCAGCACGGTCGGGGTCATCAGGATGACCACGATGATCCCGGCCGACAGCAGCCAGGTCAGCAGCATCGAGATGGCGATCGCCCCGCGATGGTCGCGCAGTACCGCACGCAGCGGCACTTCTTCGGCCAGGGCCTTGCGCAGCTGCAACTCGGCGAACACCGGGGTTTCGTGCAGCCAGCGACGCAGGTAGACCGAGAACAGGCCAAACACGCCACCCAGCAGGAACGGGATCCGCCAGGCGTAGTCGGCGACTTGCTCAGGGGTATAGATGCTGTTGATCGCCGTGGCTACCAGCGAGCCCAGGAGGATGCCGGCGGTCAGGCCTGACGTCAGCGTGCCGCAGGCATAGCCAATGTGCCGCCCAGGCACGTGCTCGGAAACGAACACCCAGGCCCCCGGCACTTCCCCGCCAATGGCGGCGCCCTGGATCACCCGCATCAGCAGCAGCAGGATCGGTGCCCACATGCCGATCTGCGCGTAGGTCGGCAGCAGGCCCATGATCAACGTCGGCACCGCCATCATGAAGATGCTCAGGGTGAACATCTTCTTGCGACCCAGCAGGTCACCGAAGTGGGCCATGACGATGCCGCCCAGTGGCCGTGCCAGGTACCCGGCGGCAAAGATCCCGAAGGTCTGCATCAGGCGTAGCCACTCGGGCATGTCCGCCGGGAAGAACAGCTTGCCGACCACCGTGGCGAAAAACACGAAGATGATGAAGTCGTAGAACTCCAGCGCACCGCCCAGGGCGGAAAGCGACAGGGTCTTGTAGTCGTTGCGGGTCAAGGGACGTGCGGGCTGCGCGGGTGACGCTATGCTCGATGGCGCTGTGGTCATGGCAAGGGCTTCTCTTATAGTCAGATCTGCAACCCCAACAACGCTGGCTGGGGCTTGGGCAGGTTCGGCACGATAGCAAATTGTTCGAAAAAGCACAGGGATGCGCGTAATTGACAGTCAAAATGAGAACCGGACGGTCGTCGCGCGGTCTACCGCTCGATATACTCGCAGCCTGCAACACGCTGCAAGGGTTGCTGTGCGAAGACGCTGCTGGTGCGACCAGTCGATTTCGCAGAGTTTCCCTTTAGCACGCCTTATGGAAAACGCGACGAACGTAGTATGTTCGGGCTGAATCGTTTTTCTCAAGACGGCTATTCACCTGAAGTACCAATGAGAGTCACGGGTTAGAGGCACCCCCGGCATGATAGAACTCGAACAAGACGATCCGATCCCGCAAGGCGACCTGGCCCTGCAAATCACCGCACTTCCTCGCGAGACCAACGGCTTTGGCGATATTTTCGGCGGCTGGCTGGTGTCCCAGATGGACTTGGCCGGCACGGCGATGGCCAGCAAGATCGCCGGTGGGCGCGTTGCCACCGTGGCCATCGATCGCATGGCTTTCCTGGTACCGGTCGCCGTCGGCGCACAGCTCTCGTTCTATACCCAGGCCCAGGAAATCGGTCGTACGTCGATCAAGATGCTGGTCGAGGTCTGGAGCGACGATCCGCTGTCCAGCGAGTGGCGTAAGGTCACCGAAGCGGCGTTCGTGTTTGTTGCCATCGACGGCAGCGGTCGTACCCGCTCGGTACCCCCGCGAGCCTGTTGAATCCCCCCTGTTGCCGATCGAGAGCTGTCCCATGAACACGCCCAATGTTGAAGCGGTAAAACTGGATCAACTGAACTGCTGGCGGATTCGCCAGGGTCAGGCCGAATTGTTGGTAGCCCAGCAAGGCGCGCATATCCTCAGCTATCAACTGGCCGGGCAGCCGCCCCTGATCTGGCTCAACGACGAGGCGGTGTTCCAGACCGGCAAAAGCATCCGCGCCGGGGTGCCCGTGTGCTGGCCGTGGTTCGGCAACTTCGAACGCAACCCACCGAGCGTGCAGGCCATGCGCGTCAGCGATCAGCCCGCCAGCGCCCACGGCCTGGTGCGGGCGCTGGACTGGGAACTGGAAGGCATCGAAACCGAGGGCGACAGCCTGAACGTAGTGTTTGCCCTGCCCGTCCCGGAAAACGGCCTGCCCGGCTGGCCCCATCAGGTCGACCTGAAGCTGAACATTCGTCTGGATGAGCAACTGCAGATCGATCTGACCAGCCACAACCGGGGCACTGACAGCGTCACCATCAGCCAGGCGCTGCACAGCTACTTCGCGGTCAGCGACGTGCGCAACGTGCACGTCGAAGGCGTGGACGGGCTGGAGTACATCGAAACCCTGGACAACTGGAACACCGTCACTCAGCACGGCGATCTGCGGTTCAGTGGCGAAACCGACCGGATTTACCTCAATACCCCGGACAAACTGAGCATTGTCGACCCGGCCTGGGAGCGACGTATCGAATTGACCGCCCGCGGTTCACGCTCGGCTGTGATCTGGAATCCCTGGATCGAACGCGCAGCAGCGTTCAGCGACATGGCCGACGATGGCTGGCAGCGCATGCTGTGCATCGAGACGGCCAATGTGCTGGGTGATGTGGTCACGTTGGCGCCCGGGGAGAGTCATACGCTGGGTGTGAGCATCGCGAGTTTGGCGGTTTAGCTCAAGAAGACCGCAGCCTGCGGCAGTTCCTACAGGTCGGATTCTTGTACCACCCGCACCTGGGCGGCATCGAGGGCGTAGGCGGCATCGGCCAGGTCGTTGTTGACCGTCTCGATCTTCAACGTGCCGCTGACCCACAAGGGCGTGTAGATGTCGTCCAGCTTCAAGCCCTTGGGGTAGCGCACCAGCACCAGTTGATTGGGCGGTGGTGGTGGCACATGAATGCAGGCGCCCGGGTATGGCACCAGGAAGAACAGCGTGCTGCGGCCCTTGCCGTCGGTTTCCAGTGGCACCGGGTAACCACCGATGCGCACCTGCTTGTGGTTCATCGCGGCCACAGTCTTGGTCGAATACATCACCGCCGGCAAGCCCTTGCTCTGCTTCAAGCCACCCTTGTCGGTAAAAGTGCCATTGGCTTCCGGAGAGTTGTGGTCGATTTCCGGCATGGCTTCCAACGCCTTCTGATCCGACTTGGGCATCAGTTCGAGCCAGTCGGTTTCCGGCAGGTCGCCAGCATGGGCCAGGCCAGTGCCCAGCAATACAAGAGTCAGCAGAAGACGGCGCATGAAGGTGCTCGGCAAAGAAGGGAAGTCAGGTCGCCGGGCATTCTAGCCCGCTGCGCGTGAACTGCGCAGCGGGCTTGATCGCTTGAATCAGTTCTTTTTGACCAGACCGTAGATCACCAGCAGCACCACCGCGCCCACCAGGGCACCGAGGAAGCCCGCGCCTTGACCGGCCTGGTAGATGCCCAGTGCCTGGCCGCCGTAGGTCGCGGCCAGTGAGCCGGCGATACCGAGCAGGATGGTCATGATCCAGCCCATGCTGTCATCACCCGGTTTCAGGAAACGAGCCAGCAGGCCCACGATCAATCCGATGAAGATGGTTCCGATAATTCCCATGGCGCTTCCCTCTGAGTGAAATAGCTATGCCAAAGCCTAGACAGACTTTGGCATCCTGCCATCAGAGAACACTGGGCACCGAAGGTTCCCAGCGTGCCATGGGTTTATTGCTCGGCGATCAGCGCCTGGACCTTGAGGATCTGCTGCTCGAGCGTGACCTTGTCGGCGCAGCGCAGGTTGGCGTGGCCGACCTTGCGCCCGACCTTGAACGCCTTCCCGTAGTGGTGCAGATGGCAATCGTCGATGGCGATGACCTTATCCACCGGCGGAACCACGCCAATGAAGTTGAGCATGGCGCTTTCGCCGACTTTCGCCGTCGAGCCCAGCGGCAGGCCGGCAACGGCGCGCAGGTGGTTTTCGAACTGACTGCACTCGGCGCCTTCGGTGGTCCAGTGCCCGGAGTTGTGGACCCGCGGAGCGATTTCGTTGGCCTTGAGGCCACCGTCGACTTCAAAGAACTCGAACGCCATCACGCCGACGTAGTCCAGTTGCTTGAGCACACGGCTCGAGTAGTCCTCGGCCAGGGCTTGCAGCGGGTGCTCGGTGCTGGCCACGGACAACTTGAGGATGCCGCTGTCGTGGGTGTTGTGCACCAGTGGGTAGAATTTCGTCTCCCCATCACGGGCACGCACGGCAATCAGCGAGACTTCGCCGGTGAACGGCACGAAGCCTTCCAGCAGGCAGGCCACGCTGCCCAGCTCGGCGAAGGTACCCTCCACGTCTTGCGCGGTGCGCAGGACTTTCTGGCCCTTGCCGTCATAACCCAGGGTGCGGGTTTTCAGCACGGCGGGCAGGCCGATGGCAGCCACAGCGGCGTCCAGGTCAGCTTGCGACTGGATGTCAGCGAACGCCGGGGTAGGAATCCCCAGGTCCTTGAACATGCTTTTTTCGAACCAGCGGTCGCGAGCAATGCGCAGCGCTTCGGCGCTCGGGTAGACCGGGACGAACTGCGACAGGAAGGCCACGGTTTCAGCCGGGACGCTTTCGAACTCGAAGGTCACCAGGTCGACTTCGTCGGCCAGTTGACGCAAGTGATCCTGATCGCCGTAATCGGCCCGCAGATGCTCACCCAGCGCGGCGGCACAAGCATCCGGCGCCGGATCCAGGAAAGCGAAGTTCATGCCCAGCGGAGTTCCCGCCAGGGCCAGCATGCGGCCCAACTGGCCGCCACCGATTACACCGATCTTCATCGTCAACAACCTCAGGCGATGCGTGGGTCTGGATTTTCCAGGACGCTGTCTGTCTGCTCAGCACGGAAGGTTTTGAGCACCGCGTGGAACTGCGGGTGCTTGGCGCCAAGGATACTCGCCGACAGCAGGGCTGCGTTGATCGCGCCCGCTTTGCCGATGGCCAGGGTGGCGACCGGAATGCCCGCAGGCATCTGCACTATAGAGAGCAGCGAATCAACGCCCGAGAGCATCGACGACTGCACCGGCACGCCCAGGACCGGCAGGTGGGTCTTGGCCGCACACATGCCAGGCAAGTGGGCCGCGCCGCCAGCACCGGCGATAATCACCTCGATGCCACGCGACTCAGCCTCCTCGGCGTACTGGAACAGCAGGTCCGGGGTGCGGTGGGCAGAGACCACTTTCACCTCGTAAGGGATGCCGAGCTTTTCCAGCATATCGGCGGTGTGGCTAAGGGTGGACCAATCGGACTTGGAGCCCATGATCACGCCAACCAGTGCACTCATCGTCGCGCCTCTTCTCTCTGGGCGCCCGCAGGCGCATCAAAAAACAACAAGCCACGCAGGATGCGTGGCTTGTTTGTACGAATTATGGCCAGTCGTAACCGGCCGAAGGCCGCGCAGTATACCTCAAAGAAGCGGATAAACAGCCCCTGTGGCGACCATCTGTCACGCGCTCGAAAAATAGGTATTTCTTGACTATCAAGTCAGTCAATTGACTGCCTGAATGTGTTCGGATCTCGAGATCGCTAGTTTATTAAAACGCTTACTCGAAACAATTAAACCCACTAAAAAATTGCGGACACCGCCAGACAACGTAAATATAAAACGGCAAAAAAATCATAATTGAACAGGGAGTACAAATATGAAAAAGCCTATTACCATAATAGTTGTCCTTCACAATGACCTTCAGGAATATCAAAAAAATGATTTATACACTGATTACTTTTCCTGGCTGAAAACAGAACTTGAATCAATCTCGGAACGGGACGTCAGAATTGTAATGCACTCTCATCATGTAGTTCCGCACTTATCAGGATACAACTACATAAACGAAGATGGTGTAGCTGCGCTGCGAGGGTGGAGAAACCTGATACAGGACTGGTATACAAAGATATTAAAATACGAAGAACATGAACCGGGCCTGACGAAAGTCCTCTTGTTGACCCGAAACAATATCTACGCAAAGGCAGGGGGGCTCTTCGGAGGGATAGCCGGATACGGCCTTGTCAAAGGTCATTGCGCAATTGCGGCGATCACCTCCAAACAAATTCCAGCACATGAAATAGGCCACATGTTGGGCGCGACACATGAAGACAGCGAAGTCATCTATAACGGCTGGTGGCACGACACGATCATGCTCTCGGACGAATTCTCCAGCGCACGTGGAAACGCTTATCGATACAGTGATAAGAACAGGGAAAACATTCGCAAACACCTTAGTACTTTTGCGTAAGTTCGATTCGCATCGCGCGACCGGAAATCCGAGCATGGCGTGTTTGCGCTATTAACACGCTGACGCCGAATTAACAGCAATTCATGGCCACAGCAGTGGCCATGAATTCTTGGCACTCAAACAGTAGCACCCGCTACGCCGCTCTCGAGCTTGCGCCACAACAACCGGACATTCGCTTTGCGCACCAGCGCACAGCGATACAAACGGATCTCCAGCGGCACATGCCATTGCGGTCCACCACACACTACCAATTCGCCACGCGTCAGCTCGGCACGCACGCTCAGCTGCGGCACCCAGGCGATGCCCAGCCCCTCCAGGGCCATGCTTTTCAGGCTGTCGGCCATGGCGGTTTCGTAGATCGTGGTGAAACGCAGTGCCCTTTGGCGCAGCAGCATATTCACCGAACGGCCGAGAAACGCACCGGCGCTGTAGGCCAGTAACGGCACACTGCCCTCGCCTTCCAGATCGAACAGCGGTTTTCCATCGGCATCGGCCGCGCACACCGGCAGCATTTCGGTGTGGCCCAAGTGCAGCGAAGGAAAGATCTCCGGGTCCATTTGCATGGCGGCATCCGGGTCGTAGAACGCCAGCATCAGGTCACAACCGCCCTCGCGCAGCGCATGCACCGCATCGCCGACGTTGGTCGCCACCAGGCGCGTGGCGATGTTCAGGCCTTCGTTGCGCAATTGTGCGATCCAGCGCGGGAAGAACCCCAGGGCCAGGGAGTGCGCGGCCGCCACCTGCATGACCTCGCCCTGGCCGCCTTCAAGGTGGTGCAAATGCCGCAGCACTTCGCCCAGTTGTTCGACCACGGTGCGTGCGGTTACCAGGAACAACTGGCCGGCCGCCGTCAGCTCGATCGGCGTGCGCGAGCGATTGACCAGTTGCAGGCCCAGTGCGGCCTCCAGGCTGCGGATTCGCCGGCTGAACGCCGGCTGGGTGACGAAACGTCGCTCAGCCGCCTGGGAGAAGCTGCGGGTGGCAGCCAGGGCACTAAAGTCCTCCAGCCATTTGCTTTCCAGATTCATCAGGTCCTCCCGGACACGCACCATTTTAGGTCGCACGCTCGCCGCTCGGGCGGCGTCACATCGGCATTATGCCGAATACGCATAGGCCAGTGTTTAACAGCATTGGCCCAAAATTCTCTACAAGCCTAGCATTCACAGCGTTCCGGCACAGACCGGGTCCATATCGAGATGATTTCTATCATGTCCTCCGCTGCATCTTTCCGCACCGAAAAAGACCTGCTTGGCGTACTCGAAGTACCGGCTCAAGCGTATTACGGCATCCAGACCCTGCGAGCGGTGAACAACTTCCGTCTCTCCGGCGTTCCGATTTCGCATTACCCGAAGCTGGTTGTGGGTCTGGCAATGGTCAAGCAGGCCGCTGCTGACGCCAACCGCGAGCTGGGTCACCTCAGCGAAGCCAAGCACGCTGCCATCAGCGAAGCCTGTGCTCGCCTGATCCGCGGCGACTTCCACGAAGAGTTCGTGGTGGACATGATTCAAGGCGGCGCTGGCACTTCGACCAACATGAATGCCAACGAAGTGATCGCCAACATCGCGCTGGAGGCCATGGGCCACCAGAAAGGCGAATACCAGTACCTGCACCCTAACAACGACGTGAACATGGCGCAGTCGACCAACGACGCTTACCCAACGGCCATCCGCCTGGGTCTGCTGTTGGGTCATGACGCCCTGCTCGCCAGCCTCGACAGCCTGATCCAGTCGTTCGCCGCCAAAGGTGAAGAATTCGGCCACGTCTTGAAGATGGGTCGTACCCAGCTGCAAGACGCCGTGCCGATGACCCTTGGCCAGGAATTCCGTGCCTTCGCCACCACCCTGGGTGAAGACCTGGCACGCCTGAAGACTCTGGCTCCGGAGCTGCTGACCGAAGTCAACCTGGGCGGCACCGCGATCGGTACCGGCATCAACGCCGACCCGCGTTACCAGCACCTGGCCGTTGAACGCCTGGCCTTGATCAGCGGTCAACCGCTGGTCCCGGCTGCCGACCTGATCGAAGCGACCTCCGACATGGGTGCCTTCGTGTTGTTCTCCGGCATGCTCAAGCGCACCGCGGTCAAGCTGTCGAAGATCTGCAACGACCTGCGCCTGCTGTCCAGCGGCCCACGCACCGGCATCAACGAAATCAACCTGCCAGCGCGTCAGCCAGGCAGCTCGATCATGCCAGGCAAGGTCAACCCGGTTATTCCGGAAGCCGTCAACCAGGTAGCGTTCCAGATCATCGGCAACGACCTGGCCCTGACCATCGCGGCCGAAGGCGGCCAGCTGCAACTGAACGTGATGGAGCCGCTGATCGCCTTCAAGATCTTCGACTCGATCCGCCTGCTGCAACGCGCCATGGACATGCTGCGCGAGCACTGCATCGTCGGCATCACCGCCAACGAAGCCCGCTGCCGCGAACTGGTCGAGCACTCGATCGGCCTGGTCACCGCGCTGAACCCGTACATCGGCTATGAAAACGCCACCCGTATCGCCCGCATCGCTCTGGAAAGCGGCCGCGGCGTACTGGAACTGGTGCGCGAAGAAGGCTTGCTCGACGAAGAAATGCTCGCCGACATCCTGCGCCCGGAAAACATGATTGCCCCGCGTCTGGTGCCTCTGAAGGCCTGATGCTGTAGCACCGCTCACCAGGTCGAGGGACTAGACACCTCTCACCTTTTGAGGGCTTGGAGATCATTCTCCAAGCCCTTTTTTTTACCTGCAAAACCCTCGGTACGGGGGCTATAGCTGAATCCTTTAATCAGCTGTTGCAGACGTGTGCTCCATGGATAGGTATAGTGCCGCCCCTCTTCGCAGGAGCGGTCGTCGGTAGCGAGATCCAACCCGTGCGAAACCCGAACTAATAACAAACCCGCGATATGAAGCCGGGACAAATACCGCTTGGCCTGTAGTGCTGTGCACAAACGGGTGTAACGGAATGTGTCTGCCTGGTCAGCATTTGCCAACACAAAAAACAGCGAGGAATACTCCATGCTCGAAGTCATTAACGACTTCCTCTCAGGGAAAGTACTGATCGTGCTCATTGTCGGGCTCGGTGGTTACTTCACGATCCGCTCGCGTTTCGTTCAATTGCGGCACTTTTTCCACATGTTCGCGGTGTTCCGCGACAGCCTCAAAAGCAGCGCTGGCCAGCTCAGTTCATTCCAGGCCCTGATGCTCAGCCTCGCCGGCCGTGTCGGTGCGGGCAACATTGCTGGCGTCGGCATTGCCGTGACCCTCGGCGGCCCAGGCGCGGTGTTCTGGATGTGGGTGACCGCGCTGGTCGGCATGTCCAGCAGCTTCTTCGAATGCTCCCTCGGCCAACTCTACAAGCGCTGCGACTCTGAAGGGCAGTACCGTGGCGGTCCGTCCTATTACATCCAGCACGGCCTGCAGAAACGCTGGCTGGGGATGATCATGGCGTTCCTGCTGCTGATCACCTTCGGCTTCGCCTTCAACGGCCTGCAAGCCCACGCCGTGACCCACTCGCTGAACAACGCCTTCGGCCTCGACACCACCTACACCGGCCTCGGCCTGGCGGTGCTGCTGGGCCTGGTGTTCGTCGGCGGGATCAAGCGCATCGCGGCCATCGCCGACCTGCTGGTGCCGGTCAAGACCCTAGTCTACATCGCGGTGACCATCTACGTGATCGTGCTGCAGTTCGACCAGGTGCCGGGCATGCTGATGACCATCGTCAAGAGCGCCTTCGGCCTGGACCAGGCCTTCGGTGGCCTGGTGGGCAGCGCCATCATCATGGGGGTGAAACGCGGAGTGTTTGCCAACGAAGCCGGCCTGGGCAGTGCGCCCAACGTCGCCGCCGTGGCGTCGGTCGAGCACCCGGTCGCGCAAGGCGTGGTCCAGGCGTTCAGCGTATTCCTCGACACCTTCATCATCTGCACCTGCACTGCGTTGCTGATCCTGCTGTCGGGTTTCTACACCCCGGGCTTCGAAGGTGACGGCATCGCCCTGACCCAGAACTCCCTGGCCGCAGTCGTCGGCGAGTGGGGCCGAATGTTCATCTCCGTGGCACTGGCGTTGTTCGTGTTCACCTCGATCCTCTACAACTACTACCTGGGCGAGAGCAACCTGCGCTACTTGATCGGCGAGAACCGCAAGGCGCTGATCGGCTATCGCGCCCTGGTGCTGGTGCTGATCTTCTGGGGTGCCATCGAGAACCTCAGCACGGTGTTCGCGTTCGCCGACATCACCATGACCATGCTCGCGTTCGTCAACCTGATCGCGCTGTTCCTGCTGTTCAAGGTCGGTATGCGCATCCTGCGCGACTACGATGACCAGCGTGCCGCCGGCATCAAAACCCCGGTGTTCGACTCCAGCAAGTTCCCCGACCTGGACCTGGACCTCAAGGCCTGGCCAGCCAACCCTCCCGCCGCGCCCCAGGCTCAGGAGCAACTGCAAGGCGTGACCGCAGCGCAACGCTGATCGGTAAAAAACCGGGCGCATCCCCTGCGCCCGACGTGACACAAGGTACGACCGGGGTCATGCTCGGTCGTACGCCGTCATCGTTCTCGGAGAATGACCATGAACTCATCTACCTATCCCGCCGCCCAACACGTCATGGTGCTCTACACCGGTGGCACCATTGGCATGCAAGCCAGTGCCCATGGCCTGGCGCCGGCGTCCGGCTTTGAAACACGGATGCGCGACTACCTGCACAGCCAGCCCGAGCTGGTGCTGGCGCAGTGGCGGTTTCGCGAAATGGCGCCGCTGATCGACAGCGCCAACATGACCCCGGCCTACTGGCAGCGCCTGCGCGAGGCCGTAGTCGAGGCGGTCGAGATCGACGGCTGTGACAGCGTGCTGGTCCTGCACGGTACCGACACCCTGGCCTACAGCGCAGCGGCCATGAGTTTCCAACTGCTGGGCCTGCACGCCCGCGTGGTGTTCACCGGTTCCATGCTGCCGGCCGGCGTGACCGACAGCGATGCCTGGGAAAACCTCAGCGGTGCCCTGGTCGCCCTCGGCCAGGGGCTGGCACCGGGCGTGCACCTGTACTTCCACGGCGAACTACTGGACCCGACCCGCTGCGCGAAAGTGCGCAGCTTCGGCCGGCACCCGTTCAAGCGACTGGAGCGCCAGGGTGGCGGCGAAAAGGCTGCTGGCATACCGACGGCGCTTGGCTATAAACAGCCCAGACAACTGGCTAACGTCGCGGTACTCCCACTGTTTCCCGGCATCGGTGCCGAGATCCTCGATGGCTTGCTCAACAGCGGCATCCAGGGCCTGGTGCTCGAATGCTATGGCAGCGGCACGGGGCCCAGCGATAACCCAGGGTTTCTTGCCAGCCTGGAACGGGCGCGCGATAAAGGCGTAGTGGTCGTTGCGGTCACGCAGTGCCATGAAGGGGGTGTCGAGCTGGATGTGTACGAAGCCGGCAGCCGCTTGCGCGACGCCGGCGTACTCTCGGGTGGTGGCATGACCCGCGAGGCGGCATTCGGCAAGCTGCATGCGCTGCTGGGAGCCGGGCTACAAACCGCTGAAGTCCGGCGGCTGGTCGAATTCGACCTGTGTGGCGAACTCAGCTGACACACCGCCCACCCCAGAACTGTCCTGCCAGCGATAGCGTTGTTGCCTGACACCGCGCTTTCACTGGCAAGACCGCGTCTACTACGTTCATCGCCAGGCACATAACTTGCTGCCTATTCCAGTACCCCATCGCTGGAATTGCCCATGCTGCACTCCCACCTCACCACGCTCAACGCCGTCTCGCTGGTGCTCAACACCTTCAAGGCCGAGGGACTTTCCAGCGATGCCTTGTTGGCCGGCAGCGGTATCAGTGCCGCGGACCTGAACCGGGCCGACACGCGCATCACCACCAACCAGGAGATGCAGGTCTGCGCCAATGCCGTCGCGCTCAAGCGTGACATCGGCCTGGAACTGGGCCGGCGAATGCACGTTTCCTGCTACGGCATCCTCGGTTACGCCCTGCTCACCAGTGCCACCTTAGGTGACGCATTGCGCCTGGCGATACGCTACCCGGCGCTTCTGGGAACACTCTTCGAGCTGAGCCTGGAGGACGATGGCGAGCGCGTCTGGTTCGTCGCGGCCGATTACCGCGAAAGCCCGACGATGGCGGTGTTCAATGCCGAGTTCTGCCTGGTCTCGCTGAAAGTCATCTGTGATGATCTGCTGGGCCATTCGCTGCCGTTGCGCGGGGTCCGCTTCGAGCATGCAGCACCGGACTATGAGGCGAGCTATGCCGAACACTTCAACTGCCCTCTGCATTTTGGCGCACGCGACACTGCGTTTGCCTTCGACAGGCACTGGTTGCAGCAAGTGCTGCCGCTGGCCGATGTCATCACCCACCAGGCCATGGCCGAACGCTGCCGCAAGCAGAACCTGGAATTCACGGGGCGCCAGGCATGGCTGGGGCGTATCCGGCAATTGCTCAGCTCGCAATTGAACGCCGCGCCAGGGCTCGAAGGCCTGGCCGGGCAGATGAATTGCTCGGCGCGCACCCTGCGCCGCCACCTCAAGGACCTGGGCTGCAGTTATCAGGAATTGCTCGACGAATTGCGCTTCGAGCAGGCCAAGCAAATGCTCTGCGAAGACCAGCTACCGATCTACCGGATCGCCGAGGCATTGGGCTTCAGCGAAACCGCCAGCTTTCGCCATGCGTTCGTGCGCTGGAGCGGTGTCGCGCCGAGCCAGTTCAGGCCCTGAGGGATCAAGGGGCGAATTTCGGTCATCTTTTTTGGCCGTATCGATCCCCTTTTGGCCTTTCCTGCCGTTCTCTGAAACCCTGCGTGCCGCAAGACTGTGTTCAACCGAATCAGCCCTGCGGAGAACAACAACATGCTGACCATCTACTCGGACGATCACCACCTGCACCACGGCCGTTGCGAACTGATCGACGGGCAACTCAAGCCATGCTTTGAGATGCCGTCACGCGCCGACCATGTGCTGGCACGGGTGCAACAGCAGAACCTGGGGCCGGTCGAGACGCCCAAGGACTTCGGCCTTGAGCCGATCGCGCGCATCCACAGCCGCGACTACCTGGACTTCTTCAAAGGCGCCTGGGCGCGCTGGACCGAGTTCAACACCGACGGCGATCTGCTGCCCTACACCTGGCCCGCCCGCACCCTGCGCGCGATCAGGCCCACCAGCCTGCACGGCCAACTCGGCTACTACAGCTTCGACGGCGGCGCACCGATCACCGCCGGCACCTGGCAAGCGGCCTACAGCGCTGCACAGGTTGCCCTGACCGCGCAGGCGGCGATCCAGGCCGGGGCTCATAGTGCCTTCGCCTTGTGCCGGCCACCGGGACACCACGCCGCTGGCGACTTGATGGGCGGTTACTGCTACCTCAACAACGCCGCCATCGCCGCCCAGGCATTCCTCGACCAGGGTCACCAAAAGGTCGCGATCCTTGACGTCGACTACCACCACGGCAACGGCACCCAAGCGATTTTCTACCCGCGCAGCGACGTGCTGTTCACCTCGATCCACGGCCATCCAGAAGCCGAGTTTCCATTCTTTCTTGGCTACGAAGATGAACTGGGCGAAGGTGCGGGCGAAGGTTTCAACTTCAACTATCCATTAGCGGCCGGCAGCGGCTGGGACACCTGGAGCGCAGCGCTGGAACAGGCCTGTAAAGAGATCCAAAGCTACGGCGCCGACATCGTCGTCGTATCCCTGGGTGTCGACACCTTCAAGGACGACCCGATCTCGCAATTCAAGCTCGACAGCCCGGACTACCTGGCCATGGGCAAACGCATCGCCAGGCTCGGCGTACCGACCCTGTTCGTCATGGAGGGCGGTTATGCGGTCGAAGAAATCGGCATCAACGCGGTGAACGTTCTAGAAGGTTTTGAAAGCGCTTGAAGAGTCGGGCATCTGATAGCCGCCTCGCTCCACCGTTACCAGACCTGCGCTAGCGCAGGTTTTTTTTGCCCACAATATTTTTTTACCGCCAATGCCTCCCTACCCATCACTACTTTGCAACGGATTGCGCACCCAACATCCCACGGTGCCTTCTGCCCCCCGCAAGGACGTGACCATGACTGAGTCTTCCAGCCCCTCTGCTGTACCAGGCCTACCACCCGATCAAGATGCCCTGCTCACCCAATTGGTGGCCGGCCCCTCGATCAGGGAAGTCGCCACCCATGCCCTGCAACCCGCCTTGAAAACCCTGTACCCGCTACTGTCTATCGACCCACGGCTGGCGATGGTGGTAACGCCGACCTGGACCTTGCACAACCAAGCCGTCGTTCCTGGGCCGCGACATGTCGAATCGCTGACCGATGCCCTGGTGCGCCATGGCGTCGCCGGTTCGCCGGTGGTCTACCTCGATGGCGAGCACTACCTCACCTTGCAACCCCAGGAGCGGACACCGGCTCAGTTGCCCGTCAGTATTGACGCCATCGGGCAGTTGCTAAACGAGCTGGTGCCGTTGCTGTTTGTCGCGTTTCAAGAACAGCAGGTCGATTACTGGAACCAGTTCACCCGCGCCTCGGCCCCGCGTTGGCAAGAATTATCCAAATCCCTGCGCGAGCTCTGGAACATCGATACCAACCCGAACTGGAGCAATGACCTCTGTGCGATGGCCCGCAACCTGTTCACCTACCCGCAAAAAAGCGCTCGCACGCTTCACGACCGCTATCGGTCGCGTGCATGCCTGGTCGACCTGGATTACCTGAACAAGGGTCTCTCGAACCACCTCAACATCCTCGACATGGCTGTACTCATTGGGACGGTGGGCACGCGCACGTTAATCCTCAGTCACTCCATCACCAGTGGTTTCAAGACCTATGATTCCTTGCAGGCGCTAGGCGAGTCCTTGCAGGCATACGCCGATGAGTCGACAGCGGACAATACCTTGCAGTGGCGACTGATTGAGCCCGAGGGCAATTACTTCGACCATCTGGCGTGCAACCTGATTGCCCTGCAAGCCGACTCGATTGGCGAGTTGGCGAACGATACCGCAACCCACAACCCTGACCTGGCGCCCCACATCAGCCGTACGCAAAACGAACTCGACCCGACGGACAAACAGGCACCTTCGCGATTCAACCGAGTCGAGCAAGCACTGCCGGACTGGATGGCCAACGCTTCCTCCAGCGATCTCACCGCTTACAGCCGTCACCTGATGGACCTGGCAACCATTCAGGAACAAAACCTCGGGCAGTCCTTTGAGGATGGGATCAAGCCGATTCGTCAGTACGCCCTGGATCAGTTGCGCGAGGCCATGCTCAAAGAGCATGCCGATGCCGAGCGACTGAACCTGGCTGATATCGAAATCGTGGTCGACAGCGTGGTGGTCTGGGGCAGCTTTACGCCCCTGGTGGAGCCTGAGCGCACCATCCTGAGCCTGGTCGACCTGGCGCTGCAAAACCTGATTGCCCTGCCGCTGGGCAACAAATCCGTGCGTAGCACCAGCGCCACAGCACTACCCACCTGGATGACGGTGAGTTACCTGGAGGCACTGATCGTCAGCGTCGACATCGGCAAGACCTACCCGGCACTGATCAAAAGCAAGTTGCTTGACGATCCGCTGGACAGCTTGCGGCGACAGAACCTGTTCACCAGTCACCTTCGCGTCGAACTGCCACTGCTGGCCTTGCAGCAAAAGATTCGCGCGCAGGCTGGTATCGACGAACTGGGTTACCGCTACGTCGCCGCCGTGGTCCAGGTACTAGACGCCAATCGCTGGGTCGATGGTCAGGAGATCGTCATTCGCCCACTGGCTTTCAAACCCGGTTGGCGCATTGGCAACTCGACCGACAAAGTGACCAACATGTTCGTGATCGGCCCTCGGCAGATGGATAAGGGGCCATGCCTGCTTTACCGCCCCATGCTCGATCGGCCCCTGAGCCAACACCCGACGCCAGCCAACCTGATTTATGCCATCAAGCGTTCCCCGACATTGCGCCAATCGGTGCTCGCCTGGCTGCCGGACGCGGCGCGCGCCAATTACAGCAACTACGTATTCACCGGTGACCGGCCTTCGGTCTGGACCCTTTCACAACTCCTGGCCGATCCTCTGACCCCCTTGCAGATGGGCGGCACGCTTGCCCTGGGTTCTGAGGTCCTCGCCAGCGATTCCCTGGCCACGCTGTACAAGGCCAACGTCAATGCGCTGGTCGAATTGGCGCAGCGACAATCGGTATCCAATGCGCAAAACCGCTGGGGCACCTTCAAACATGCAGCCTGGTTGATTCTTAACGCGGCACTGCCCTTTCTTGGCCGCACTGTCGGGACGGCCGCCTGGATCTGGCAAGTATTGGATGACGTCGAACAAACCCTGGACGCCGCTGATACAGGCGACCGCGCACAACAAAAAACCGCCATGACCGACCTGTTGCTGACCCTGGCCATGGTCCTCGCCCACCACGCCAGCACACGCAAACCGACGGCCCGCAGAGTCGAGGAAAAGGTGCCGATAACCGAAGTAACCGAGAGCCCGGAAAAACCCGCAGTCACCCCTAAGACCATTGTTCAACAGCCTGATGTGATCGGCGAACATCCTGCACAACACCGCACATCGGTTACGACCGACGCCACCCTGAATCTGGCCAGCACCCTGGATCGCTTCGCAATCACCCGCCCCGAGAAAATCACCCTGACCACCGGTGAAAACGCTGTTCTGCGCGGCCTCTACCATCACGAGAACAGGTACTACGTATCCGTGAGTGAACGCTGGTTCGAGGTGGCCGTGGACGACGTGGGTGAGGTATCGCTTATCGACAGTCGACAGAACCCGGTGCGCAGCGGTCCTGCGTTGATCCGCAATGCGCGTGGCGAGTGGTTCATCGACACCCGCTTGCGCCTGCGTGGCGGCGGTTTGTCGAGTCGGCGCAAGGCACTGAAACAGCAAAACCGAGCGCGCGTCAGCGAGCTCAAAAAACAACTCGGTGAATTTGATAACGAACGCGAACTGGCACGTGCCGAGCTGACGGATGCGCGCAAAGCGATGAAATCGCTCAGTGGTGACGCCCTGCTTGCAGCCCAAACGCAGTTTCTCGAGAAGCTCGAGAGCCGCACCCTGGAGTACGCCACCCCTATCGAACAGCTGAAATCGCTGAACCTGCTCGACTCGGCCCCCAATTACCGAACTGCCATGGTCGAGATGCTCGATACCCAGCTGTTTTTTAACCAGACATGGCTTGATGAGCGCAATCCCACCTTCGCTCAGACCCTGACGCAAACCCTGGGGTTGCTTGAGGCCGAAGAAACCACAGGGGGGGCTGCCGACCGCGCAACCTACCGGAGAATGATCGACCTGACCGAGGAGGTGATCGGCAAAATCGAGTTTGCTCAATCGCGTTTCCAGGAGTTGAGCCGACTGGGTCGAAGCGCTGCCGAGGTCACCAGCACCTATCAGGCAAGACTGCCCGCGTTCAGCCTTAATGACCTCAAGGCGCTTCAGGTCTCGCTGGCCCGCGAGGTCTGCCTGAAAGAGGCAACCAGCGCTGCGCTGATCGAAGTTCAAAACTCATTCGAACGCCTGCTCGACACCACCAACCTGGTGATCCAGACCTCGCAGGAATTGATGCTGGAAGGAGCTACCTGGGTTGCGGGCGACCGTATCGAGGGCCTCAACGGGACGCTGGAGCAGTTTGCCGCCGTCGACCAGGCGTTCGAAGACTTCGCCCTCAACCACAAGGACGCGGTGCTGGAGCAACCGTTCAAACATCTACGGATGCGCATCAGCGGGTTCCAGCAGACCGCCGAGGGTTACCTGGCGCAGTTGCTACGCGAGCAACTCCCACTGGAGCCCCAGCCCGGCCCTTCAAGGCCGGCGCCAGTGTCGCGCAAACGGGTAATCAAGACCCGCTTTCGGGGCACGGTCGTTGGCGAGGTCCGCCCCTCGGCGCCGGGACAACCGATATTGCTGGACGTAAAAGCGCCCATGACCGGCGACGTGATTGCCACCTTTCACGAAAAAACCCCCGGGGTCTGGGTTGAGCGGTTACAACCCAGGCGTCCTCGCCCGGCCGTACCACTAGCCGATCTCCAGGCGCAGATCACTCAAGGCCGGACGCTGCTTGATGGCGTGGAAAGCTTCATTCGACAAACCGAAGCGAGCGCGAAAAAACCAGGACGTATCCCGGTGGAAATCGAAGAACTGTTCCAGCACAAAGCCGACCTGCTCGACGAAGCTGCCAGGAGTCTGGAGCAGGCCCGGATCAGCGCCAATACCAGCAACGCGCCTGTGCCAGAGATCGAGCAACTCAACCAGGCACGCGATCGACTGAACGCCGAGGGCTACCGGATACGGGTCGAGATGATCAAACAACAACCGCCCACAGCCGCCCGTGTCGAATGGCTACTCGCCAAGAATGAAATCGACATAGTTTCGGGTGGTGATCGACGCCGGCTCAAAGGCCCGCGCCGGGATTACTTGCAGGAGTATGAAATTCGCCAGCGCCGCGGTGGGCAAACGCTGTGGTACGCACACTTCCACTACTCCAGCCAGGACGCGCCGCTCAAAGCGTTTACCGCCGCCCACCTGAAACTGCGCGATCAGCGATTCCTGACCGCAGCATTGGACGTACACGCGGCCACCAGCGCCCAGATGATCGCCATCTATCGCAGTGAAATCAGCCCGCAACTGGCGCACTCGCTGTTCTTTTCGTAAGCCGCGGACGTCAAAAAGGAAAATGACGATGACTGAACATACTGAGAACACCGATACCCACGCCCTGCTGGAAAAAAGCCAGGTCGTTCATCAGACCAGCCGGGGTCCCACTGTCGATGAGGTTGCCGCCCGACTGCTGCGCCGGGCGCTGGAAGAGCTGTATCCGGAGCGGAATATCGACCCCGACCAAACGCTGATCGGCACGCCTCAATGGCAGTCCGTCGACGGTACGCTCGTGGCCATGCCTACCCGGTTCGAATCACTGACCCAGGCACTGGTCCGGCAATTTTTCAGTTCGGCCACTGCCAACTATCTCGAAGGCGAGCACTTCCTGACATTAAATCCGCCAACCTCGCCCGTGGTGCACCTGGACCTCGGCATCGAAGCCATTGCCAGGTTGCTCAACGACTACGCCCCCTTGCTCTTCGTGGCCTTCGGCGAACACCAGCTTGCGTATTGGAACGAAGCCGGGCAACGGGCGCCGCACTGGCTGCAACTGTCCGATGCCTTGCGCAAGACCCTCGAGGTGCAACACCTCAAGGATTGGGATGACGAGCAGTGCCTGGTGGCCCGGGCCATATCGCTCCATCCGGACAAAAAGCAGCGTCAAGCCCACGACTCCGCGCTTTCGACTATCCGGGTATGCCTGATCGATATTGACTCGGTCGACGCCCAAGGCAATATCCGACATTTGATACTGGCCGGTGCCTGCGTGATCACTGGCCGTTATAAACAACGTGACCTGCTGATGATGTACACCGTTGAAAATGGTTATGAAACGTTCGACTCCCTGGAACAGTTGGGGGCTTCGTTACCGGAACGCGTGGAGACGCAACCGACCGGGCGCAACCTGAAGTGGCAGCTGTTCGAGCCCGAGGGTAATTTTTTCGATCATATGGCTTGGGCGCTGATCACCACCCAGCTCGATGCCATCGCCGCAATCAGCCACGAAAGCCTCACGGCCGAAACGCAGCAGAAATTCGATTCAATCGCTCTGGCGGAACACGCCAGCGCCCAGGAAAAAACGGCACTCATTGGCCTCGATAACTCAATACCCGATTGGCTGTTTGGTGCTTCGGCTGCCGATCTGGATCAGTACAGCCAATCCGTCAATGCGCTGGGAAAACTGTACAAACAGACTGACAAAAAACTGGTGCGGATTCTGCCCCTCACGACCTACGCCCAGAACCGCCTGCGCGACGCAATCATTGCCGATAAGAAACCCGCCGCCGGGTTGCCGCTGGACAGCCTCGAGATCACCGTCACCAACAGTTTCGAATCCGGCGGACTGACACTGCCCAATCCGCTCGACGTGCACACCGAAACACTCGGCGAGTACGCCTTGCAAAACAGCGCACCGTATCAGGCCACCCTGCGGTTCAAGCCGACACAACGGCTCCCTGACTGGCTGAACGTTGCGTACCTGACGAAAATGGCGAGCAAGGTCGACGTCGGTGAGGCATACCCCCAACTGATCAAGGACAAACTGATCGACGATCCGCTGCAGGCGCCCTTGCAGCAGCATTTTTACATCGACCAGATGCGTGCCCTGCTGCCGCTGATAGCGCTGGAGAGCAAGATCCGTGGTATCGGTGGCATTGATCAACTGGGTTGCCTTTACGTGCGCGAATGGCTCAAGCCAACCCTCGGTCACTCGCAGCCGGTGGTCACTCGCCCACTGACGTTCATCCAGTCAGGGCAAACCACTGGCGACACCGTCGCCAACATGTTCATCATCGCCCCGCGCGAGCCGGCAGTCGGGCCTTGCCTGCTCTACCGCCCGTTGTTCGAACAGCCATTGCTGCAGTTCCCTTCAGCGCAGAACCTGCTGTATGCCCTGCATCAACCGGGAGAGTTGAGGGATTCGGTGCTGGCGTGGCTGCCAGACTCGGATATCGCTTTCAAATACGCCCAGTACACATTCCCCGTCGGCCTGCCCAGTCCATGGCTGGCGGCGCAGTTGCTCTCCGAGCCCTGGACAACCGTGGACTGGACCGGGCCGGTCGAACTCGGGTCAGTGGAATTGAGCGGCGACATCTTCAAGGTCCTGTTCAAGACCCATGCCCTGGCCATGGCCGAACTCTCCGACCGCCAGTCGTTATCCAATGCACAACGACGATGGGCCTTGCTGCGTGACAGCGGCTGGGCGTTGTTCAATGTTGCCGCGAATTTTCTCAGCGGCCCGGCGGGGGCTGCGGTCTGGATCTGGCAAAGCATCAGTGAAATCGAGCAGGTGCTGGACGCCCATCAGCGTGGTGATGCCTATGCGCAATGGAGCGCGGTTGCCGATATGCTGCTGAACCTGGGCATGATCCTGGCACATCACGCCGCCACACGTCGCAAGACCGACCCCCGAACGGCATCGGCACCGCAGGTTGACCACGACAGGTTACCCGAGACCAACGTCACGCCGACGGTCAAACCGGCGGCCCCCACTGTGACCTTGGTTCCCACTCCCATCACCGGTGAACTTGCGTCCAGCCATTACTCCTCACTTGAAGCCAGCGGCTCAGTGCCCCATCGCTCGCCCTCGGCTCTGGTGGTTTTTCTGAGCGCCTTGAGCGTACCGCCTCCCGATCTCACCGCCCCAACCGTGGAAACCCTTCTGCGCGATACCGCGCGCCTGTATCGCCTGGATGCAAAGACCTATGCAAAGGTCGGCGAGCGCTGGTACCGCGTTATCGAAAATGACGACGAGCAGATACAAATCGTTGATCCACAAACACCCTCGAAAACCGGACCTCTGTTGAGCCATACCCAACAAGGCCAGTGGTTCGTCGACACACGTTTGCGGTTGCGCGCAGGTGCTGGTGGTACCAGCCTGCGCAGCCAGCTCAAGGCACAACGCAAGGCCAAGGAACAACAGAAAAAACAACTGGGTGTCGAGCTGGAGAATTTCAAACGCCTGGAAGCGTCGAACAATGCCATTTTGATAAAGGCCCAGGCAGAGATGATGGACGCCACCGGGCAAGCGCACGAACAGGCGACAGCGCGCTACCTCAGTCACTTGGAAAAACTGATTGGTGACTACGATCAGGCTCTGAAAAACCTCGAGCAATGGCGCATCAACGGCGGAAGTGAAGGCTATTTCCAAGATTTACAGCACATGACCATCGAGCTGCAAAAGAACCTCGCCCTATGGCTCGTACTCAAGCGCAACGCCTATGCAACACTCACCCACATGTTGGCTCAGGACACTGCCATCGACTCAGACGCCTCATTGCAGCTACACGTTGAGAGTGTCAGGCAAGCGTTGGCATTGAGTCAGGAAATAATCGCCCGTCTGCACATTTCCCAAGTGGCGCTGGAGAAAATCGCCGCGGTAAGCAGCGCCGGCATGACCACTGCACAAAGCCTGCGAAAACTGATGCCGGTGTTCACCGCGTGGGATTTAAAGTCCAACGAAGTCGGCATGTCGCATGAGTTGTGCATGCGCAACACTGCCACCCAGAACGCTGAACCGGCTCGTGAAGCGGTGGGCTTGGTGATTATCGAGGCCGCAACCGCCACCCACCGGCATACGGCCTTGATCAGAACGCCGGATAGCGGTGCGACCAGCGCGCAGCGCATCGACACCCTGAGCAGGCTGATCGATATTTACGTCGATGCCGATCAGCGTCTTAAAGACTTCCCCGAAGAATACCCCGACAAGGTCGAGCCGACTGGGCTTGAACGGGTCAGCACATTGATCGGCGAGTTCAGGCAACTGGCGCAGGAACAACTCAATGCGCTGCTGCCCGTGAGCGGGACGAGCGCCGTGCCGGCCGCACCGGCACCCGCAGTTGCGGGCCCGTCCCGGCCTGCTGGCAAAGTCACCAAGAGCCGACCACGGGATCCCGTGCCCGCCAGACCCTCGCCATCCGGCGAGCCACTGCTCGAGGAAATGGTTCCCACCAGCAAAAGTCCTGCACCGATGTCAGAACTGGACGATATCGACATCATTGCCAATGCCCTGACCTTGACTGAAGAAGTACAGGGTTTTATTGATCGAACCCGCAAGGATGCCTTCAGACCTAACCGTATTCCCGCAGACATGCAGGATCTGTTCGATATCCAGGCCCAGCGACTGGAACAAGCCGCGATCAATGTCGACCTTGCCCTGGCGCGCATCAACAAGGCAGGAAGAACCCGACTTCCTGTGGCTAACCTGAGCTCAGATCTCAATGAGTACGCCGCTCGTTTACGCACACAAGGCATCAGTATCCGCGCCAGCCTGCTCAAGGAGCGCCCGCCCCGGCAGGCCTATTTGCAGTGGCTGCTGGACAACAACCAGGTAAGGGTCGTGCGCAACCAACAAGGCCGAATCAGGACCAAAAAACGCCAGGACTACTTTCAGGAGTACCAGGTGCTCGACATTACTGACAACGACCAGCCGTTATGGCTTGTGCATTTTCACTACAACTCGCCTGACGCTCCTTTGGCGCAGTACACCGCGGCGCACCTGAAGATCGCCGACGAGAAGTTGAAGCAGTTCACTGCCGAACGTCGCAAAGTACTCACGACCCTGGCGCCGATCGACTACGTACTGCGGCGCATCAGTGATCCGTCGCTGTTCTTCAGTCTGCAAGACCAACCCTGATGCACGACCGCGGGCGGGCGGGTAATCCGCCCGCTTCAGCGAACACGCCAAACCGGCCGCAATCGTTCCAGCGCCGCCTTGATCGAGGTCTCCGGTACTGCCGCAAACCCCAGCACCAACCCCGCACGTTGATCTATCGGGGTTACGCAGGTCGGTAGCCAATAACTGCTCAAGCCGTTGATCTCGACGTCGACGCTGCTCGCCAACTCGATCAGTTCACGCTCACGCGCCACGCTCTCGACAGGCACGGTCATGTGCAGTCCGGCGGCAATCGCAGGTAACTCGCCCACGCCCGGGATATCCGCCGGCCAACCGCTAAGCAGAGTATTGCGCCGGCTCAGCGCCGCACGGCGCATGCGCCGGATATGCCGCTGGAAATGCCCGGCTGCCATGAACTCGGCCATCACTGCCTGGGTACTGACCTCAGAATGGCGAACGTCCACGGCACGCCGCCGGGAAAAGGCTTCAACCAGCCCCAATGGCAATACCAGGTATCCCAGGCGCAGTGCCGGGAATGCCACTTTGCCGAAAGTCCCGACGTACAACACCCGGCCACCGCGATCGAGTGCTGCCAATGGCGCCAGCGGTGCTCCGCTATACCGGTACTCGCCATCGTAATCATCCTCGACAATCCAGCCTTGCGTACGCTCAGCCCAGGCCAGCAGTTCCAGGCGCCGCGCGAGGCTCATCACCACACCGGTGGGGTACTGGTGTGATGGGGTGACGTAGGCCAGACGGCAATCGGTAACCCTGGCCAGCTCGGCGCAGTCGATGCCCTCGCTATCTACCGCCACCCCATGCAAACGCGCACCTGCCACCGCGAACGCATGACCAGCGGCGCGGTAACCCGGATTCTCGACCGCGACCCCATCGCCCGGCTCCACCAGCAACTGTGCACAAAGGCTAATCCCCTGTTGCGCGCCACTGGTGATCACAATTTGCTCAGCGCTGCACTGCATACCTCGCGAACTGCGCAGATAGGCGGCGATCAAGCCGCGCAAGCGCGCGTCACCCTCGGGGGCGCCGTAACACAGTTGCTGCAAGTCCGGCTTGCGCCAGAAAGCCGCATTCAGCTTGGCCCATACCTCGAACGGGAACAGGTCGAACGCTGGCACGCCGACCCGAAAAGCCCTCGGCGGGCCACTCGGTGGCGGGGGCAAATGATGCTTTTGCATCCGTTCCAAGGCAGCATTGTGGATAACTTTACTGGATAAAATTCCAGGTGTTTCTGCCTGTTTTGTGGATAAACCTGTGGGTAAGCCTGTTGATAACCCTGTGGATGGATTTGTGGATAGTTTTTTTGCCGGCAACCCGTTTTGCGGCAATTGTGCGACGTAAGTGCCATCGCCGACCCGCCCCTCGATGAAACCTTCGGCGTACAACTGGTCGTAGGCGCGCACCACGCTGTTGCGCGAAATCGCCAACGCTGCCGCCAGGTCGCGACTCGCCGGCAAACGTGTACCGCTGGCCAGGCGACCGTCGAGTACGCGCATGCGCAAGGCCTGGTAGAGCTGGCGGCTCAAGCCCTGGCGTCGATCCAACTCGATGCCTGCGGGGTTGAACGACAAGGAAGGCGGCACGCTTGTCATGGGTAATGGACCTATGAAATTAGCCGTTAATGGCTCTTACAACAGACCAATAGCCTGCCTAGGATGCTGGCATTCGCCAAGGAATTTTTCCATGTACACGCCCAGTGCCTTTGCCCTCGAAGATTTGCCCGAACTGCAGCAACAAATGCTCGGCAGCCGCCTCGCACTGCTGGTCACCCATGGCGAGCAGGGCCTGCAAGCCAGCCATTTACCGTTGCTGCTGCAGGTCGACGAAGGTCCCCATGGCACCCTCTACGGCCACTTTGCCCGGGCCAATCGGCAGTGGCAGGAGCTCCAGGGCGGCGCCGAAGCGTTGGTGATCTTTGCTGGCGCCGACGCTTACGTGAGCCCCGGGTTTTATCCCAGCAAAGCCGAGCACGGCAAGGTCGTGCCGACCTGGAACTACATTGCCGTGCACGCCTACGGAACGGCCGAGGTGTTCACCGATACCGAGCGCCTGCGCCACCTGGTGGGCGCCCTGACCGAGCGCCATGAAAGCGCCCGTGCCCAGCCGTGGAAACTCGCCGACGCGCCCACCGATTACATCGACGGCATGCTCAAGGCCATCGTCGGCTTCGCCCTGCCCATCCAGCGCCTGGAAGGCAAGCGCAAGCTCAGCCAGAACCGCAGTACCACAGATATCGCCGGCGTACGTGAAGGGCTGGCTGCCAGCCCCGACCCGCATGACCAGGCACTCGCCCACTTGATGCCAAAGGAATGAACATGAGTCAGATCGAAATTCGCCGCGTCAGCGCCGACGACCACGCCGCCTGGCTGCCGTTGTGGCAGGCCTACCTGGGCTTCTACAACACCGAGCTGCCGGACACCGTCAGCCACAGCACCTGGCAGCGCATGCTCGACCCGAGCGAGCCGACCCATGCAGCGCTGGCCTGGGCTGACGGCAAGGCGATAGGCATGGTGAATTTCATCTACCACCGCTCGAACTGGAGCATCGAAAGCTCCTGTTACCTGCAAGACCTGTTTGTGGCAGCGCAAACCCGCGGCACTGGAGTCGGCCGTCAACTGATCGAATTCGTCTACAGTACCGCCAAGGCCGAGGGCTGCTGCAAGGTGCACTGGCTGACCCACGAAACCAATGCCACCGCGATCCAACTCTACGAGCGCATCGCCGAACGCCCTGGCTTCATCCAGTTTCGTAAAGCCCTTTAAGGTTCAAGGAGAACAACATGTCGACTTCACTTGCAGACTGGCAAGGCGCCCCGCCGCCCTCTGCGCAACGGCTCGAAGGGCGCTTCATCTGCCTGGAGAAACTTGACCCGGCGCGCCATGGCGAGGGTCTGTTCAAGGCCCTGCAAGGCCCCGGCGCCGACCCGAAACTCTGGGACTACCTGCCTTACGGCCCGTTCCCGGAGCGCAGCGTCTTCGATGCCTGGCTGAACAACCACGCCGCCCACAGCGACCCGTATTTTTTCACCGTCATCGATCGCGCCAGCGGCGACGTACAGGGAATGCTCAGCCTGATGTCGATCGTCCCGGCCCAGGGCCGCGTCGAAATCGGCCACGTCACTTTTGGCGCACCGATGCAACGCTCACCGAAAAGCACCGAGGCCGTGTACCTGCTGGCCAAGGAGGCATTTGCCCTGGGCTACCGTCGCCTGGAGTGGAAGTGCAACAACGCCAACGCCCGCTCCAAGTACGCCGCCGAACGCCTGGGCTTCAGCTTTGAAGGGGTGTTTCGCCAGCACATGGTGGTCAAGGGCCAGAACCGTGACACCGCGTGGTATTCGATCCTGGACTCGGAATGGCCGACGATTGGCGCAGGGTTCCAGAAGTGGTTGGCCGATGACAACCAGACGGACTCGGGGCAGGTGAAGACCCTGGTGGAGTGCCGCGCCTAAGTGCTTTGAGGGCAAAAGATCGCAGGCTGCGATCTTTTGCCCTAACTGCTTAAACCAGTTTCTGCGCCAGCACCGCGATGTGCTCCGGGCCGATGCCGCAGCAGCCGCCCAGGTGACTGGCGCCACGCTGCTGCCAGTCGGCCGCCCAGTGCAGATAGCCCGGCGGATCCAGGTCATCGCGCAGCGGGTCCAGGCCATCGTTGGCCGTGGCCTCTTTGGGTTGCGGCGGAAAAGCGTTGGCATATGCCCCGATATCAATGTCCACAGCCAACCGGGCGAAGGTTTGCCGTGCAGCGTCGATTGCCGCCCCGATCACTTCCGGTTGGCTGCAGTTGAACAGCAAGGTCTGGACCCCCAACTCGGCCGCCACCGCAGCAGCCTCGGCGACGGGCTCGCCGGAGCGCAGGCGCGGCACGTCATCGGTGTCTTCGTCCTTGAGGGTAAAGGACAGCCAGAACGGTTTGCCATCCTTGGGCAACCCGGCGTGAATCGCCCGCGCTTCGGCGATCGAGCTCTGGGTTTCAGCCAGCCACAGGTCGACATGGGGCGCCAGGCCCTTGACCAAAGGCGTGAGCAATTCGCTGACTCGCGCAGCATCGAACAGGTCCGGACGATAGGAACCGAACAGCGGCGGCAAGGAGCCCGCGACACGCACTGGTTTACCCGAAGCGTCCACTGCCCGGCGCGCCAACTCACCGGCCAAGGCGGCAAGCGCTTCACCTTCAACCGCAAAACGCGCTTCGCCGATATGAAACGGCACCACTGCGTAACTGTTGCTGGTGATCACATTGGCACCGCTTTCGATATAAGCCGCATGCACCGCCTCGACCGCCTGCGGCGCTTCGCTCAGCGCCAGCGCCGACCACTCGGGCTGCCTGAATGGCGCTCCTCGGCGTTGCAGCTCACGGCCCATGCCGCCATCCAGAATCACTGTCCTTGCTACGCCCATATGCTTTTCACTCATATGCTTATGAAAATAACTCACTATCAGAGTCAGCCTTATAACTATTTAATACGCACCATTCAGTTAATCACAACCTCTTTTTTGTTCAGGGATCGACCGTGAAATTTCAACCACTGCTGGCCCTGGGCCTAACGATTCTGGCTGCCTCCACCCAAGCGTTTGGCGGCGCAACCCTGGACCGGGTCGAGCAGAAGAAGGAGTTGGTAGGGGTGCTGATGGAGAGCTACCCGCCCTTCTCGTTCCTCAACGAACAGAACCAGCTCGATGGTTTCGACGTGGATGTGGCCAAGGCCGTTGCCGACAAGCTTGGGGTCAAGCTGCGCCTGGAAACTCCGTCCTGGGACGTGATCGCCGCCGGGCGCTGGAGCGGTCGATACGACATCTGCATCTGCTCCATGACCCCGAGCAAGGCCCGCGCCGAAGTGTTCGACTTCCCGGTGCAGTACTACGCCTCGCCAGCGGTGATCGTGGTCAACGCCAAGGATGAGCGCATTCACGGGGCCAAGGATCTGAGCGACAAGAAGGTCGGCCTCACCAGCGCCTCCAGCTACGAAAGCTACCTGAACAAGAACCTGGTGATCGAAGGCGCCGAAGACACCCAGTTGCAGTACCCGTTCGAGAACGTGCAGATCGCCCCCTACGACACCGACAACGTGGCCTTCCAGGACCTCGGCCTGGGGGCCGGTGTGCGCCTGGATGCAATCCTCACCAACCTGGTCACCGCCCAGCCGCGCCTGACCCAGGACCAACGCTTCAAGCTCGCCGGCGAGCCGCTGTATTCAGAGCCCAACTCGGTGGCCATCGAGAAAGGCGATGCCCAGTGGGACGCCAAGGTGCGTGAGGTGTTCGCCCAACTGAAACAGGACGGCACCTTGAGCCAGCTGTCGCAGAAATGGATCGGCGCCGACATCAGCCAATGACTTCCTTCCCTCCTCCCCAGCCACCGCAACCGGTGGCTGAGTCGTTGCTCAAGCGCCTCTGCGGTTTTCGCACCCGCCTGTACCTGACCTGGGCGGCGATGTTCGGGTTGTTCGCCAGCTTCTTCCTGAGCTTCGACCTGAAGTTCTCGATCATCCTCGACAAGCTACCGAACCTGGTAGGCCTGCACCTGGCCCCCAATGGTTTCCTGCAAGGGGCCGCGCTGACCCTGTTCCTGTGCCTGTGCTCGATTGTTGCTTCATCGTTGCTGGGCTTCGTCACCGCGCTCGGGCGCCTGTCGAACAGCGCCGTGGCCTTCGGCATCGCCAGCTTTTACGCGTCGTTCTTTCGCGGCACACCGCTGCTGATCCAGATCCTGCTGATCTACCTCGGCCTGCCGCAACTGGGCATCGTCCCGGGCGCCATCGCCGCCGGCATCATTGCCCTGTCGCTGAACTACGGCGCGTACCTGAGCGAGATCTTCCGCGCCGGCATCCTGGGAGTCCCCTACGGCCAACGTGAAGCCTCGCTCGCCCTGGGCATGCGCGAGAGCGTCATCTTCTGGCGCGTGACCCTGCCACAAGCCATGCGCACCATCATCCCGCCCACCACTAACCAGTTCATCTCGATGCTCAAGGATTCGTCGCTGATTTCGGTGATGGGGGTCTGGGAAGTGATGTTCCTGGCACAGTCCTACGGCCGCTCCAGCTACCGCTACATCGAAATGCTCACCACCGCGGCGATCATCTACTGGCTGATGTCGATCGGCCTGGAGCTGATTCAGGCGCGCATGGAAAAGCATTACGGCAAGGCCTACGCCAAGCGCGGCTAGGCTTTCTTGCTCGGCGCCAGCGAGCCCATCCTCCAGGCTTTCCGACCCCTGCAGTCGGCCGTAGAGCAGGCAAAAAAAGGGGAGCATGTGCTCCCCCGAGGTAAAACGTTGCAGATGAAGGCGTTAAATCAGCCTTCGATCTCGATCAGGATTTCGCCCGGGTTGACCCGGTCGCCCTTGGCCACGTGAATGGCGGTGACCTTGCCGGCGATGGCCGATTGCACTTCGGTTTCCATCTTCATCGCTTCGGTGATCAGCACGGCCTGGCCGGCTTTCACAGTGTCGCCTTCCTTGACTAGCACATCGACGATGTTGCCCGGCATGGTGGTGCTGACGTGGCCCGGGGCCGTGGCTTGCTTGCGCTTGCTGCTGCCACCGCCGACAAATTCGTTGAGCGGTTCGAACACCACTTCTTCCGGCATGCCGTCGATGGACAGGTAGAAGTGACGCTTGCCTTCGGCCTTGACGCCCACCCCGGTGATATCGACGCGGTAGGTTTCGCCGTGCACATCGATGACGAATTCGGTCGGCACGCCTTCGCCACCCGCCGAGGTCACGCCGCCAGCTTCAGGAATCGGCAGCAACACTTCCGGAGTCAAGGTGCCGGCTTCGCGCTCTTCGAGGAACTTGCGCCCGATGTCCGGGAACATGGCGTAGGTCAGCACGTCTTCTTCGGACTTGGCCAGCGCGCCGATTTCGCCACGCAGCTTGGTCATTTCCGGCTTCAACAGGTCGGCCGGACGAACGTCGATCACTTCCTCGCTGCCGATTGCCTGGCGACGCAGGTTCTCGTCGACGGCACCCGGCGCCTTGCCGTAACCGCCTTGCAGGTACAGCTTCACCTCGTTGGTGATGGTCTTGTAGCGCTCGCCGGCCAGCACGTTGAAGAACGCCTGGGTGCCAACGATCTGCGAAGTCGGGGTCACCAGCGGTGGGTAGCCGAGGTCATGGCGCACCCGCGGGATTTCCGCCAGCACTTCGCTCATGCGGTTCAGGGCGCCCTGCTCTTTCAACTGGTTGGCCAGGTTGGAAATCATCCCGCCCGGTACCTGGTTGACTTGCACGCGGGTATCGACCGCGGTGAACTCGCTTTCGAACTGGTGGTACTTCTTGCGCACGGCGTAGAAGTACAGGCCGATCTCTTGCAGCAGTTCCAGGTTCAGGCCGGTGTCGAACTCGCTGCCTTTAAGGGCGGCAACCATCGACTCGGTACCCGGGTGGCTGGTGCCCCAGGCGAAGCTGGAGATGGCGGTATCAATGTGTTCGGCACCGTTTTCGATGGCCTTGAGTTGGCACATCGCGGCCAGGCCGGCAGTGTCGTGGCTGTGAATGAACACGGGCAGCGACTGTTCGGCCTTGAGTGCCTTGACCAGTTCGCCGGTGGCGTACGGGGTCAACAGGCCGGCCATGTCCTTGATTGCCACCGAGTCGCAACCCATGGCTTCCATCTGCTTGGCCTGGGCCACGAACGCCTCGATGGTATGCACCGGGCTGGTGGTGTAGGCGATAGTACCCTGGGCGTGCTTGCCGGCAGCTTTCACCGCTTCGATGGCCACCCGCAGGTTACGCACGTCGTTCATCGCGTCGAAGATGCGGAACACGTCGATGCCGTTGACCGCGGCCTTGGCGACGAAGGCCTTGACCACGTCGTCGCTGTAATGGCGATAGCCCAGCAGGTTCTGGCCGCGCAGGAGCATCTGCAGGCGGGTGTTGGGCAAGGCGGCGCGCAGTTTACGCAGGCGCTCCCACGGGTCTTCCTTGAGGAAACGTACGCAGGCATCGAAGGTGGCGCCGCCCCAGCATTCCAGCGACCAGTAGCCGACTTTGTCGAGCTTGTCGCAGATCGGCAGCATGTCTTCGGTGCGCATGCGGGTGGCGAGCAGCGACTGGTGGGCGTCGCGCAGGATGGTGTCGGTAACGTGGATCTTGGACATTGTTATATTCCTCACAGGCCTGCGTGGGCGGCGATGGCGGCGGCGATGGCCAGGGCCAGCTCTTCGGGTTTGCGCTTGATCGAGTAGTTGGTCAGTTCCGGGTGGCTTTCAACGAAGCTGGTATTGAACTGGCCGCTACGGAATTCCGGGTTGCGCAGGATTTCCTGATAGTACGCAGCGGTGGTCTTGACCCCCTGCAGGCGCATGTCGTCGAGGGCGCGCAAGCCACGGTCCATGGCCTCTTCCCAGGTCAAAGCCCAAACCACCAGTTTCAGGCACATCGAATCGTAGAACGGTGGAATGGTGTAGCCGGTGTAGATCGCCGTGTCGGTACGCACGCCAGGGCCGCCGGGGGCGTAGTAGCGAGTGATCTTGCCGAAGCTGGGCAGGAAGTTGTTCTTCGGGTCTTCGGCGTTGATGCGGAACTGCAACGCGAAACCACGGTGATGAATGTCTTCCTGTTTCACCGACAGTGGCAGGCCGGAAGCAATGCGGATCTGCTCACGGACAATGTCGATACCGGTGATTTCCTCGGTGATGGTGTGTTCCACCTGCACCCGGGTGTTCATTTCCATGAAGTACACCTCGCCCTCGGCGAGCAGGAACTCCACGGTGCCGGCGTTCTCGTAGCCCACGGCCTTGGCTGCGCGCACCGACAGGTCGCCGATGTAGGCGCGCTGTTCCGGGGTCAGTTGTGGGCTGGGGGCGATTTCGATCAGCTTCTGGTTACGGCGCTGGATCGAGCAGTCGCGCTCGAACAGGTGCACCACGTTGCCAAAGCTGTCGCCGAGGATCTGCGCTTCGATGTGCTTGGGATTGACGATGCATTTTTCCAGGAACACTTCCGCCGAACCGAAGGCCTTGGTGGCCTCGGAAATGACGCGAGGGAAGTTCTGTTCGAGTTCTTCGCGGCTGTTGCAGCGACGAATACCACGGCCGCCACCACCGGAAGTGGCCTTGAGCATCACCGGGTAGCCGATGCGGTCGCCTTCGGTGAGGGCTTCTTCGATGCCCGCGACGTTGCCTTCGGTGCCTGGAGTTACTGGTACGCCCGCCTTGATCATGCTGCGGCGCGCTTCAGTCTTGTCGCCCATGCGGCGAATGACTTCTGCCGACGGGCCGATGAACTTGATCCCTCGTTCTGCGCAGATATCTGCCAGTTCGGCGTTTTCCGAGAGGAACCCATAACCTGGGTGCAACGCGTCGCAACCGGTTTCCACGGCCAGGTTCACCAGCTTGCGCGGGTTCAGGTAACCGGCCAATGGCTCGGCACCGATGCTGTGGGCCTCATCGGCGCGCTTCACATGCAAGGCATGACGGTCGGCGTCGGAATAAATGGCAACCGAGCGAATGCCCATCTCGGCGCAGGCACGTACGATTCGTACGGCAATTTCACCACGGTTGGCGATCAGGATCTTTGTTATCACTTGGAGTTTCCCTTGAGCCGGTTGCTACCCACGACCCGCTAGACCGGGTCGGCGAGTGACTAAATGTTTCAAGCCAGTCGCAGAGCCACACTATCCCGCGCAAGGGATTAACAAAAATCAATAATTATTGGGTTAGCTATAAGTAAAGACTTATAGTTGAGCGACAGGCCCGCCACCAGAGCACCTATATAATGCGTAAGTCATTGATGCGTATGACATTACGGCAATTGCAGATCTTCAATGAAGTCTGCGATTTACGCTCCTACAGCCGCGCAGCTGAGGAAATGTCACTCACACAACCGGCCGTCAGCCTACAAATTCGTCAGCTTGAAGAGCTGGTTGGGCAGCCATTGTTCGATTATGTCGGTAAAAAGCTCTACATGACCGAAGCAGCTGAAGCGTTACAGCGCGCCAGTCGGGACATCTTTGGCCGCCTGGAAAACCTCGATATGCAGCTGTCCGACATGCAGGGTTCGCTGCAAGGACAGCTGAAACTGGCGGTGGAATCCAGCGCCAAGTACTTCGTCCCCCATCTGTTCGCCGCCTTCAAGCGCCAGCACCCGGAAGTCAATTTGCAACTGACGGTAGTCAACCGTGGGCAAGTGATCCGGCGCCTGTCGGATAACCGCGACGACCTGGTGATCATGTCCATGGTGCCGCAGGACATGGGCCTGGAATTCCTGCCCTTCCTCAATAACCCGATTGTCGCCGTCGCCCCGCCTGACCATCCGCTGTGCCACATGGGCCCCCTGCGCTTGCAGGACCTTGAGCCTTACACCTTGCTGTTGCGCGAGCCTGGTTCCGGGACGCGCCTGGCCTGTGAAGAGTATTTCAAGGAGAAGCGCGTGCACTTCAACCAGACCCAGGAGGTCTCGTCGGCCGAGGCCCAGCGCGAATGTGTGGTGGCGGGTCTGGGCGTGGCGCTGTTGACGCGACACGCCCTGAACCTGGAGTTGGCGACCGGCGGGCTCAAGGAGCTGCCGGTCGAAGAGCTGCCGTTGTATCGCAGCTGGTGCGTGGTGCAGGCCAAAGCCAAGCGCCTGTCACCGGTCGCGCATGCGTTCCTGGGATTTATCCGCAATGAACGGGTGCAGATCAGCGCGCTGGTTGAGCGCTTCGACGCGAAGCTGCCGGGCTCGCTTGCCAGTAATTGAGCTCAAGGCTGTCGGAAAAATCGCCAATCTCGGCGAGAAGTTGCCGGCGCTCACAACGATCTTCAATCGCGCGGCGGAACGCCATGCGGCGCTGGTCTTCCTGCTGACGGCGGGTTTTGATAGCGCTGTTGCGTTCTTCGTAGGGCTGGGCCATTTCGAGTCTCCCAAGGCGAGTACGGGAGTTTCAAGATAGACCGCCGGGATGACGGTTTGGCTGCGCGTGGGTTACAGGGATGTGAACATTGGCAGACGTCTTGGCGAGCAGGCTCGCGATAAGATCGCCAAGACCTGCCACCATCGCGATCGAAATCAGTCGTCCAGCGCCTTCACCGACTTGGGCGACAAGCGCAAGCTGCGCAGGCTGCGCTTGACGCTCTTGAGGTGGTTAACCAGGCTCGGGCCACGCGCCATGGCCACGCCCATGGCCAACACGTCGATCACCACCAGGTGGGCGATACGCGAGGTCAGCGGGGTGTAGATTTCGGTGTCCTCATGCACATCGATTGCCAGGTTGACGGTCGACAGCTCGGCCAGCGGCGTCTGGCTCGGGCACAAGGTGATCAACGACGCACCGCTCTCACGCACCAGATTGGCGGTGATCAGCAGGTCCTTGGAACGCCCGGACTGGGAAATGCAGATCGCCACATCAGAGGGTTTCAACGTGACCGCCGACATCGCCTGCATGTGCGGGTCGGAATACGCTGCAGCCGTCAGCAGCAAGCGAAAGAATTTATGCTGGGCATCCGCCGCCACCGCGCCAGATGCACCAAAACCGTAGAACTCGACACGCTGGGCCTGGGACATGAGCGTCACGGCCCGCTGCAGTTCGATCGGATCGAGCTTCTCGCGAACCTCCATCAGGGTGTGCAGGGTGGTGTCGAAAATTTTCAGGCTGTAGTCGGCGACCGAATCGTCTTCGTGGATCGCGAACTGGCCGAAACTCGCACCCGCCGCCAGGCTCTGGGCCAGCTTCAATTTCAGGTCCTGGAAGCCGGAACAGCCGATGGCCCGACAGAAGCGCACGATGGTCGGTTCGCTGATGCCAACGCTGTGGGCAAGATCGGCCATGGAGCTGTGCATCACTGCCGCAGGGTCAAGCAGCACGTGGTCGGCAACCTTGAGTTCCGATTTGCGTAACAGGTGGCGAGACTGGGCGATATGTTGCAACAGGTTCAAAGGGCAGGACTCATTGTTATGGGCAGGCGCCGGGGATGTAGCAAGCTTGTAGTTATACTACAAGAATTCACTTTTTGCCTGCTCAATGCATAACTCCATGTCCCCAGCCTGCGCCATGCGCGCTGCATGTAGCCCTCAGAGCGCAGACCGGCCTGGCACCCGGTGCTGCACGCCGACGAAAAACACATCTACATACTAGGACACTACATATGTAGCGCATTCATCCTCCCCTGTAGAAGGATAGTGACAGTGCAGGACACACACACTATTCATTACAGGAGTTAATAACCATGAGTCTTACTACATGTGGCTGGGTAGCCCAGCAGGACCTTATGCCAGTCAGCCCGACCTTTCGCACCTATGGCACGGTCACCGTCGCCCATTCGGGCATTACCCCCAGGCTGACCAAAAGCAGCCAGCAACCTAACCCAAGCGCCTTGAGACTGGACCTTACGCTGGAGCATACCGAGCAAAACGCTCTACTCGTTGAGGTGGATAAAACTGTCGAGTTCAGGCAATCCGGCGACTTGAAACTGACGGCCGTCAGCATTTTCTACGAAGGCACCTTGCTGGTGCACCTGGGTGACATCCAGGTTACTCACTGAATTCAGGAAGTCATTCCTGGAGCTTGACCATGCCAGCCAACGACCCATAGGAGCCGGTGGCTGGCATGCCTAAGACCGCCCCTCATCTGCCATCCTGGGCACGCAACTGCTCGGCAAGCGCAACGGCCTCCACAGGCCGACTGATCAGATAGCCTTGCACCTCATCGCAGCGCGATGCCTTGAGAAACTCAAGCTGCTCCTGCCGCTCTACGCCTTCCGCGACGACCTTCAGCGACAAGCCATGGGCCATGGCAATGATTGCCCGGGTGATTGCCGCATCGGCACAGCCCTCGCCCAGGCCGCGGATAAACGCCTGGTCAATCTTCACGTAGTCCACGGGAATGCGCTTGAGGTAACTCAACGACGAGTAGCCGGTGCCAAAATCATCGATCGCCAGTTTCACCCCGAGATCACGCAGCTGCTGAAAGGTAGCAATGATGTGTTCGACGCTGTCGAGCAACTGGCTTTCGGTCAGTTCCAGCTCCAGGTAGCGTGGCTCCAGGCCGGTTTCCTCGAGGACCTGGCGCACCAGGCTGACCAGCTTGCCCTGGCGCAATTGATGCACCGACAAATTCACCGAAACCCGGATCGGCGCCAACCCCTGGCGCTGCCACTCGCATGCCTGCCAGCAGGCCTGACGCAACACGAATTCGCCAATCGGGCCGATCAACCCGGTTTCCTCTGCCAAACCGATGAACTCAGCCGGCGGCACCTGCCCCATGGTCGGATGGTCCCAGCGCACCAGCGCTTCGGCAGCGTTCAGGCGACCGCTGGCCAGACACTGCTTGGGCTGGTAATAGACTTTCAGCTGTCGCTCCTCGACGGCCTTGCGCAACTGGTTTTCCAGTTGCAGGCGCTCAAGGGTGCTGGCCTGCAAGCTGTCGGTGTAGAACTGGAAATTGTTGCCGCCCAGGTGCTTGGCGTGCTGCATGGCCATGTTCGACTGGCTGACCAGCGCGGAAATTTCCCGCGCGTTATCCGGCAGCATGCTGATACCCATCGAGGCACTGACTACCAGCTCATGCCCATCGATGCTCAACGGCACCCGCAGCTTGGTCGCCAACCGAGTGGCGACCCGCGCCAGACTCGACAGGCTGCCATAGGCATCAAACAGCACGGCAAACTCATCCCCGGACAAACGGGCGATGGTGTCCGCTTCCGGCAGCGCGTTCACCAGGCGCCGGGCCATTTTCTGCAACAACTGGTCGGCCACATCATGGCCCAGGCTGTCGTTGAGCAATTTGAAGCGATCCAGGTTGATGTGCAGCAGCGCCAAGCTGCGACCGCCCTGGCGCACCCGCTGATGAGCGTCCTGCAGACGCTCACGGAACAGCGCACGGTTGGCCAGCCCGGTGAGCTCGTCGTAGTGGGTCAGGTAGCGCATGCGCTCTTCGGATTCGCGCCGAGCGGAGAGATCGGCGAAGAAGCCCACAATATGGCTCACAGTTCCCCGGGAATCGCGCACTACGTTCAGCTGCAACCATTGCGGGTAGAGCTCGCCGTTCTTGCGCGCCTCCACCAACTCGCCCTGCCAACTGCCGTTTTGTTCCAGCGCCTGATGAATCGTTGGGTAGTGGCGGCGGGCGTCACGACTGCAGGGAAGCTCGATCACATTGCGCCCCAGCAGGTCCTCGGCCTGATAACCAGTTACCCGGCTGAACGCCTGATTGACCGCAATCAACGCGTAATTCGGATCGAAAATCACAATGCCTTCGCTGGCGGCCTCAAACACCGTCGCCGCCAACTGGCGCTGTTCTTCCAGGCCTTTGCTGGCGCTGATGTCGCGCCGCGTGCCAACCATGCGCAGCACACGACCATCAGGGTCGCGCTCCACCGCGCGCCCCCGGTCCTCAATCCAGACCCAGTGCCCGTCACCGTGACGCACGCGGTACTCGATCTGGTAATCCTCGCTGCGCCCCTTCAAATGCGCGACCAGTGCCCGCCGCAGCGGCGGCAAGTCCGAGGGATGCAGGCGCGGCTTGAGGTGGCTGAGCATCTCGGTGATGAACTCGGGCTCGATCCCGAACAACTCCTTGAGCTGGGTGTGATGCACTTCGTCGGTTTGCAGATTCCAGTCCCACAAGCCCAGTTCGCTGGCCTTCAACGCCAGCGCCAGGCGCGCTTCGCTTTTGCTCAGCGCCTGGTTGGCGGCGTCCAGTTCGAGGCTGCGTTGCGCCACCCGAGTCTCCAGGCCGACTTGCGCGGTGCGCAGCTCGGCTTCGGCCTGGCGGCGCTGGTCGATTTCCCGCGCCAGTTCCTGGTTGAGTTGGTCACTACCGCTTTGCGCCTGCCGCAAATGCTCGATCAGCGCCTGATTCTGAAAGCGGCGCAACAACCCTCGTCCGATCAGCCGGTTGACCTGCCACGCCACCACACTCAAGGAGCCCAGCAGAATCAGGCCGAGCCAGCCCCAGCCCTGCTGCTGTTGATCGCCGCCCCAGAACAGATAGCCGATGGCCGGCAGCAGGCAGGGCAACGTAAAGGACAGGAAGGCCGACAGGCTGACCGCGTAGGCGACACTTGCGCACAGGGTGGCCGCGCCGATCAGGCCAAACACCCAGGCTTGCTGCAGGAAACTGTCGGTGGGCACCAGGGCGATACCAGCTGCGGCCAAGGTCAGGCCACTGAGGGCCGACCCCAGCAGGAACATGCGCCGCCAGATCGGCTGCGCCTGGCGGCTGGGCATGGCCGAATCGAAGGCTGCCACCTGGATCACCCGCAATGCCACCAGCAACAGCAACCAGACCAGCCAGGCACTGACCAGCACATAACGCTGCGGGTCCCAGAGCAAAGCGGCGCAGACCAGGCCATTGAGCAACATCAGCAAGGTCGGCAGCAGCGAGCCCTGGTACAGCATACGCGTGCGCTCGACCGCCATCTCCATGGCGTACTGCTTGCGGATAACCTGCGGCTCCACGAAGGATCCTGCCAGGCTGGAGCTGAAGGTCATAGGCGATATTCTTGTTCTTATAGAGGGGGCATGCGTGCCCGAAACGTCGACGGAGCATACACAAGCAAGCACCCTGACCAAACTGGCGCGAGGGATAAAATCGACGAAAGCGAGTGCCTGGCAAAACCGCGCAAAACCGCAGAGCCGCGGCCTGTAAGGGCCGCTGCCGCGTGACTGGGTGGTCGCCCTCGGCAACTCTTTCATCGGTTAATGCAAAGCTCGGTTTGCCCGGTTTGACGCGGCACCCTAGAATGCCCCGATGCGCGATGACCTCTCCCTTTTGCTGAACTCACTCAACGATGCCCAACGCCAGGCCGTAGCTGCCTCCGTGGGTCGTCAGTTGGTCCTGGCCGGTGCTGGCTCCGGTAAAACCCGTGTGCTGGTGCACCGTATCGCCTGGTTGATCCAGGTCGAAAACGCCTCGCCTCACTCAATCCTGTCGGTGACCTTCACCAACAAGGCTGCTGCCGAGATGCGCCATCGCATCGAGCAACTGATGGGTATCAACCCGGCCGGCATGTGGGTCGGCACCTTCCACGGCCTGGCGCACCGCCTGTTGCGGGCGCACTGGCAGGAGGCCGGCCTGAGCCAGACGTTCCAGATCCTCGACAGCGACGACCAGCAGCGGCTGGTCAAGCGGGTGATCCGTGAGCTGGGCCTCGACGAGCAGCGCTGGCCGGCCCGCCAGGCCCAGTGGTTCATCAACGGCCAGAAAGACGAAGGCCTGCGTCCACAACACATCCAGGCCAGTGGCGACCTGTTCCTGGGCACCATGCGCAGCATCTATGAGGCCTACGAGGCCGCGTGCCTGCGCGCCGGTGTCATCGACTTCTCCGAGTTGCTGCTGCGCGCCCTCGACCTGTGGCGCGACCATCCGGGCTTGCTGGCGCACTACCAGAAACGCTTCCGCCATATCCTGGTAGACGAGTTCCAGGACACCAACGCCGTGCAGTACGCCTGGTTGCGCCTGCTGGCCAAGGGCGGCGACAGCCTGATGGTGGTGGGTGACGACGACCAGTCGATCTACGGCTGGCGCGGGGCGAAAATCGAGAACATCTATCAGTACTCCGACGACTTCCCGGATGCCGAGACCATTCGCCTGGAACAGAACTATCGCTCCACCGCCGGTATCCTCAAGGCGGCGAACGCCCTGATCGCCAACAATACCGGGCGCATGGGCAAAGAACTGTGGACCGATGGCGGTGAAGGCGAAGCGATCAACCTCTACGCCGCCTTTAATGAACACGACGAAGCCCGCTACGTTGTCGAAACCATCGAAAGCGCGCTGAAAACCGGCTTGGCGCGCAGCGATATTGCGATTTTGTACCGCTCCAACGCCCAATCTCGGGTGTTGGAAGAAGCCCTGCTGCGCGAACGCATCCCGTACCGCATCTATGGCGGCCAGCGCTTCTTCGAACGTGCTGAAATCAAGAACGCCATGGCTTACCTGCGCTTGCTTGAAGGGCGCGGCAACGACGCGGCCCTGGAGCGGGTGATCAACGTTCCGGCGCGTGGCATTGGCGAGAAAACCGTCGAAGCCATCCGCGACCACGCTCGCCACAGCGATGTGTCGATGTGGGAAGCCATGCGCTTGCTGATCGCCAATAAAGGCCTGACTGGCCGCGCTGCCGGCGCCCTGGGCGCCTTCATCGAGCTGATCGACAACCTGGCGGCGAAAACCGCCGAGATGCCGCTGCACTTGATGACCCAGACCGTCATCGAGCAGTCGGGGCTGATTGCCTACCACGAAGCGGAAAAAGGCGAGAAAGGCCAGGCCCGGGTAGAAAACCTTGAGGAATTGGTCAGCGCCGCGCGCAACTTCGAGAACAGCGAAGAAGACGAAGAGCTGACGCCACTGGCTGCTTTCCTCGGCCATGCCTCCCTGGAGGCCGGCGATACCCAGGCCGACGAGCACGAAGACAGCATCCAGTTGATGACCCTGCACAGCGCCAAGGGCCTGGAATTCCCCTACGTGTTCCTGGTCGGTATGGAAGAGGGTCTGTTCCCGCACAAGATGAGCCTGGAAGAGCCCGGCCGTCTTGAAGAGGAGCGTCGCCTGGCGTACGTCGGCATTACCCGCGCCATGCAGAACCTGGTGATGACCTACGCTGAAACCCGGCGCCTGTATGGCAGCGAGACCTACAACAAGGTCTCGCGTTTCGTACGCGAAGTACCCAAGGGCCTGATTCAGGAAGTGCGGCTGTCCAATAGCGTCAGCCGGCCGTTCGGCGGTGGCCAGAAGCAGAGTTCGAGCAGCATGTTCGCCGGCACGGAAATCCCCGAAACCGCGTTCAGCCTCGGCCAGCAAGTGCAGCACGCGGTGTTCGGCGAAGGGGTGATTCTCAACTTCGAAGGCGCCGGGGCCCAGGCCCGGGTGCAAGTGAACTTCAGCGAAGGCAGCAAGTGGCTGATGCTCGGCTACGCCAAGCTGGAAGCGATCTAAAGGCTCGCGCGCGTCCTTGTGGGAGAGCGCCGGACGGCGCTCCGTCTGCTTGCGAATAGCTACACCGCCGTTTATCAGATGCATCGAGGCGTGTGCATTCGCGAGCAGGCTCGCTCCTACAGGATGCGGCGTTGATCTTTGCTCCTAGTCCTTCTGAACTTGTCGGCCCATCCCACAGACAAAAGTACATAGCCCTACGCAGGCCGGCTGAGCTGAACCCAGCCTGTCAGGCAAAAGCCCGAAACACTCTGCCGCTAGCCAGCAACACTTCACCTGTGCAACATGGCGCGCGTGCCATCCACAAATGGGAACTCCCTTTATGAAACGTTTTCTTAGCATCGCCATGGCGTTGTGCATCGGCCTGACGATGAGCCTGGACGCCAACGCCAAGCGCTTTGGTGGCGGCAAGAGCTCCGGCGCTGCGCCGACTCACCAGACCAGCCAAATGGCTCCTTCTTCTCCTGGCATGGGCGGCGCTGCGGCGACCGCTGGTGCTGCCGGTGCCGCGGGCGCTGCGGCCAAGGCCGGCGGTGCTTCGCGCTGGCTCGGCCCGCTGGCCGGTATCGCCGCTGGCGGCCTGCTGGCGTCCATGTTCATGGGCGGTGGCTTCCAGGGCATGCAGATCTTCGACATCCTGATCATGGCGGTCATCGCCTTCGTGATCTTCCGCTTCATCGCCGCTCGTCGTCGCAAGCAGCAAGAGCACCTGGCCCCAGCCGGTCACGCGCCAATGCAGCGTGAAGTGTTCGAGAACAAGCCTGCCATGGGTTCGATCTTCGGTGGTTCTGCCGCTCCGGCTGCCGCTCGTCCGGTGATCAACGCTCCGGCCTGGTTCAACGAAGAGCGCTTCATTGAAGCCGCGCGCAACCACTTCCAGTCCCTGCAGCAGCACTGGGACGCCAACGAAATGGACAAGATCGCCGAGTTCGTGACCCCACAACTGCTGGAGTTCCTCAAGCGCGAACGTGCCGACCTGGGCGACGGCTTCCAGTCGACCTACATCGACAACCTCACCGTGCAACTGGACGGCGTAGATGATCGCGCCGACAAGACCATCGCCACCCTGACCTTCAGCGGCGTGTCGAAAACCTCGCGTTTCGACCAGGGCGAAGTGTTCAGCGAAAGCTGGAACATGGAACGTCCGCAAGGCGACAACCAGCCTTGGCTGGTCGCCGGTATTCGCCAGAACGGCTAATACCTCGCGCGGTTCGCATGCAGTAATAAAAACCCCAGCCTCGGCTGGGGTTTTCTATTTCGCGGTTGCATCTATAGCAAGCTACTGTATAAACCGCCCCAACCAAACCGCGCCATTGAGCAAGAGGATCCCGGACGTGGAAGAAATCATCGAACAACTGCGAGAAGCCAACGAACCGGTACCGGTGCCCTTGGAGCTGCCTGACGAAGACCAACTGGTGGAAATCGAGGAACAACTGTTCATCGACATCCCGTTTGTCTTCAGGGAATTCCTGCTGACCGTCAGCGACGTGGTCTACGGCAGCCTGGAACCTGTGACTGTCACAGACCCGCAATCCCACACCTACCTGCCGGACGTTGCCGCCAACGCCTGGGACGCAGGCGTGGACCGTAGCCTGATCCCTATCTGCCAGGATGGTGACGACTACTACTGCGTCGAAGAAGACGGCACCGTGGTGCTGTGGCAAGCCGAAGACGAACTGGTTGCCGAAGAAACCTGGGAATCGGTATGGCACTGGGCGCGGGACGTCTGGCTGGAAAGCTGAGTCTGGCCCCCTGCCTGCGGTTGCTGTAGCCGCTGGCGAAGCTTGCGTTCGGTTGCGCAGCAACCGCCAGGGCCCTCGAACAGGCGACGGCTACGCCGCCGAACGCAGGTTCGCAGGCTCGGCAGCTGCTACGGGTCTACGGATCTGCGCTTCAATGGCCGGACGACTCCTTGTGGTTGTCCAGGGTTTCCAGCAGGGCCACCTGCATCCGCGTATGCACACGGATGAACCAGCGCCAGAGGAGCGCCGCCACCGCGGCGGTGACCACGGCAATCAGCAACAGCAACTTGTTGGTCGGTAAAATACTGGCCGACAAGGCTGCCAGCAGCAGGAAAATCACCAGCAGCGAGAGAATCGGGATCACTTCGGCGATCACCCGGCGCACCCGTTGTGTGTGGCGGCCAGCCATCTCCGGCTTCACCCCCATTTCCGCCAGCAGCATCGAGAGCGCCTTGATCTTGCGATAGGCGGCAATCAGGAACGGCAGCGACACCAGCAGCGCCCCACCCCAGATCAGGGCCTTCTGCCAGCTCGGATCGCTGATCCAGTCCTGCAGATAAGCCGACATGCGTTCGGCGAAAAAACCGCCCGAGAGGAAGATCGCCACCACCAGCGCCAGGTTCACCCCCACCTGCAGCAGAATCCGCCGGATCATCGACGCCAGCAGCGCGCCCTCACCCTGCGGCTGGATACTGCGCAACCATTCGCCATACATTCCCAGCACCCGGCCAAGGCGCGTCGGTATAACCGCGGCGAGCTTGATCGAGAGTGGGTCAGCCGCGCGAATCAGGTACGGCGTCAGCAGCGTGGTGATCACCGAGACGGCGACCGCCACCGGGTAGAGGAAGTTGCTGGTGACCTGCAAGGTCATGCCCAGCGCCGCGATGATGAAGGAGAACTCACCGATCTGTGACAGGCCCATGCCAACCCGCAGCGAGGTGCGTCCATCGTTGCCGGCAATAAAGGCCCCCAGGCCGCAGGACAGCATCTTGCCCAGTACCACGGCGACGGTGATCACCGCAATCGGCCAGGCGTACTGCAACAGAATCAGCGGATCGAGCATCAGGCCAATGGCGACAAAAAAGATTGCGCTGAACAGGTCGCGTACGGGTTCGATCAGGCGCTCGATTTTCAGCAATTGCCGCGACTCAGCCATGATCGCGCCAATCAGGAACGCCCCCAGTACCATGCTGTACTCCAGCTTGACCACCAGCAGGCAAAAGCCGAAACACAGGCCCAGCACGGTGATCAGCAGCATTTCATTGCTTTCGAATTTCGCCACGTAGGCCAGCAGCCGCGGCACCAGCAGGATGCCGATGACCAGCGCGACGATCATGAACAGCGAGAGTTTGCCGACGGTGGAAAACACCTCGCCCGAACTCACGGTACCGCTCACCGCGATGCTCGACAGCAAGGCAATGATACCGATCCCCAGGATGTCCTCGACGATCAGCACGCCAAAAATCAGCTGGGCAAAACGCTCGTTCTTCATCTTCAGGTCGTTGAGCGCCTTGACGATGATGGTGGTCGAGGAGATCGCCAGGATCGCCCCGAGAAACAGCGAATCCATGGTGTTCCAGTCGAACCAGCGGCCAATTTCGTAGCCGATCCAGATCATCAGCACGATTTCCAGGAACGCCGCGATAAACGCCGTAGCGCCGACCTTGAACAACTTGCGCAAGCTGAACTCGAGGCCGAGGCAGAACATCAGGAAAATCACCCCCAGCTCGGCCAGGGTCTTGATGGTCTGCTCGTCATGGATCAGGCCGAATGGCGGGGTGTGCGGGCCAATGATGAAGCCGGCAACAATGTACCCCAGGACCACGGGCTGCTTGAAGCGATGAAACAGTACGGTCACCACCCCCGCCACCAGCATGATCACTGCCAAATCCTGAATGAAACTGATGGCATGCATGGCGAAGGCTCCTTGATGGGGGTGCTGTAGGCGTGACGCGAGAAAAAGCCTGTCGAACGGGCTTTTGAAGGGTAACACCGCGACTTCCGGCAGAAACGCGGTGCAATATATGGAAACAGATGGATACAAGCGTGACGACCGCGAGCGGCGCGGCGTCCCGTTAAGGATGCTTTGAAAAACAGCTCAAGTGCCCGCAGAGGTACGCCCCTGAATCCCTGCCTAGAACCGTGAGTGTGCTATGGAACCCGGAAATGCCCAGCTGTCGATGACAGTACTGATGACCCCCGACATGGCCAACTTTTCTGGCAATGTCCACGGCGGTACCCTGCTCAAGTACCTCGACGAAGTAGCCTACGCGTGCGCCAGCCGTTATGCCGGCCGGTACGTGGTGACCCTGTCGGTGGACCAGGTGATTTTCCGCGAACCGATTCACGTCGGTGAGCTGGTGACATTCCTGGCGTCGGTCAACTACACCGGCAACACCTCGATGGAGGTGGGCATCAAGGTGGTGACCGAAAACATCCGCGAGCGCTCGGTGCGCCACACCAACAGTTGCTTCTTCACCATGGTGGCGGTCGACGACCAGCGCAAGCCCGCGGCGGTGCCACCGCTGCAACCGCAGAACAGCGAAGACCGCCGCCGCTACATCCAGGGCAAACAGCGGCGCCAGGTCCGCCAGGAGCTGGAAAAGCGCTACCAGGAAATCAAGGCCGACGTCTGAGCAATCAGAGGCTGATCGCAGTGGCTTCGAACTTCACCCGCGGATGGGCGATGCGGTCCTGGGCCCGGACCAGCTCCAGCTCGTAGCTGGCGCAGGCCTGGGTTTCCAGCAGCACTTCATGCACCGCCGCTGCGGCAAACTCGAACGCGGCCACCAGGCTGTCGCCCATTAGCACCCGCGCCAGGAACAACCCCGACGTCAGGTCGCCCACGCCCACCGGCTGGCGCGGGAACGCCAACAGCGGACGACGCAGGTGCCAGCTGCCTTCGGCGGTCACCAGCAGCATTTCGAAGCCGTCCGCCAGCTTGCCGGGATAATCCAGGTGCTTGACCAGTACCGCCTTGGGGCCACGCGCCAACAAAGCGCGGGCCATGCCCAGGCAATCGAACAGCGACTGCGGCTTGCGCCCGGAGAAGCTGTCGAGCTCCAGTTGGTTCGGGCACATGAAATCAGCCACGGCCGCCGCTTCGTTGAGCAGGAAGTCGCTGACTTCGGCGGGCACGATGCAACCCTTCTCGGCATGGCCCATGACCGGATCGCAGAGGTACAGCGCCTGTGGGTTGGTCGCCTTGATCCGCGCCACGCCACTGAGGATCGCCCGCCCCTGCGCCGCGCTGCCCAGGTAACCCGACAGCACTGCGTCGCAATTGCCCAGCTCGCCGATGGCGGCAATCCCTTCCACCAGCGCAGGAATCTGCTGGGGCGCCAACACCTCGCCGGCCCACTGGCCGTATTGCGTGTGGTTGGAGAACTGCACCGTGTTCAGCGGCCAGACGTTCACCCCAACCCGCTGCATCGGGAAAACCGCGGCGCTGTTGCCAGCATGACCAAAAACCACGTGGGACTGGATGGCGAGCAGATGCGGTGTACGTTTCATGCGGGATTTCCGTAAAACGATTGAAATTCGAGCCGCGCAGTATGCGACTAAACGCAGCCTGTACGACAGGCCAATGTCGCAGTTAAGCTGGTGCCAATTAGTTGGAGTGCGTTTGATGCTGACCCTGGGAAATATCTTCGTGCTGATGCTGCTGGCGACCGGTGCAGCATGGCTGTGGCACAACCACGGCTTGCGCGAGCGAGCGCTGGAACGGGTCAAGCGCCACTGCGCCAAACTCGACATCGAACTGCTCGACGGCAACGTGGCGCTGAAGAAAATCGCGTTCGTCAAAGATGCCAACGGCCGGCGCCGCCTGGCGCGGATCTACAATTTTGAGTTCACCGTCACCGGCGAAACCCGGCATGCCGGTACCATCACCCAGTTCGGCCAGCACAGCGCACAGATCGAGCTCGCGCCCTACCCGATGCCCTATGATGAAAAACCGGCGATGCCAAGCGCCGAAGTGATCGAGCTGAGCCAGTGGCGCCAGGATCACAGCAAGCAGCGTCCCTAAGGCCTCAAGCCAGCGTCACCCGGCAAGCGGCCAGGGCCTGTTGCAGTTCATCCACCGCTTGCGGCGCCTCGAAGATCAATTCCAGGCGTGAATCCTGGCGCCACTCACTGGCCCGCCAATCCAGCGCCGCGTTCTCCAGGGCATTGGCGGATATCCAGCCTTCGGCGCTGTGGATAACCAGTTTGGCCCGACGCCAGGTGAGGCCCTGCAGCCAAGCGGCAAGGCGCTGGCGATCGAATACCTGGCTCGAGTGCCAGCGCCAACCGATGCTCCACCCCCCTTCCTGCTGCTGACTCAAACAGATTGGCGAGGCCGGGTCGGTCCAGATCAATGGAGCGGGCGCCACGCCCCTGGCGGCAGTAAAGTTATCCACAAGCGCTTGGGCCTGGCTTTGCCCGCCTGGCAGCTCGCGCAATGGCAACCGACCGTGCTCGGTCCAGATCAGCGGGCACTGGGGCAACAACCCGCTAATTCGTTGCCGTTGGTCCGCAGCCAGGTGCTCGGCCTTGTTCAGCAGCAACAGCCCGGCGCTGGGCAGCGCTTGTTGTTGCGCGGCGGGCAATGGCTTGCCGGCCGCCAGCGCCTGGGCGTCGAGCACCATCACGCTCGGCTGGAGCGCCAGCACCCCTTGCCAGGGAGCCTCGCTCAATTGCCGGAGCAACTGTGCCGGATGGCCGAGACCCGAAGGTTCGATGAACAGGCGATCGGGACGTGAGCGGCGCAGCAACCGACCCAGGCCGATCTGGAAAGGTGCGCCATTCACGCAGCACAGGCAGCCGCCGGCCACTTCTCCCAGCGCAATGCCATCTGCGCCGGTGGTCAACAGTGCGGCGTCGAGGCCGATCTGACCGAACTCGTTGATCAGTACCGCCCAACGTTCGTGCGCCGGCCGCTGCGCCAGCAAGTGACGAATCAGACTGGTCTTGCCGGCGCCCAGGGGGCCGGCAATCACGTGGGTAGGGATGTTCTGCAACAGGCTTGGCGATTTCACGGCGGAGAGCGGCATCACAGGAAGATCATCGCAATATGCCTGAGCGCCGGCCGATTCACTATCGCCACCTGACTCACGCCAGCCAGTCCAGCGTCAGGATCAGGCGGCGCTCTCCCGCCGCCAGGGCCGGCGAACGGTGGATCAGGCCCGCGCCTTCGTTGCCCTGCCACTTCTCCCCCTTGAGCAACGCCACTTCACCACCGAGCATCTGTTGGCACTGCCCAGGCTCGGCTTGCGGATTGCCCAGGAGCTGACGCTCGATCATGCCCTCTTCCAGCCACTGGCTACCGACCCCCGCGTAGGTGGTGATCAGCCGCACTGGCACATGGTCGACGTGAAAACGAGGACACATGGCTTTATCCAGGGTGCGCACCCGCACCCCGATCCGCCGTGCCCCGAGCAGGCAGGCAAAAGCACTGATCAGCCAGGCAACATCGGCGATAAATCCCTCATAGCCCTGCAGATCACTGCAACAAGCCGCCAGGCTGCGCAGGTCGGGTTGCGCCTCGTCATTGGCCAACTCGACCACCAGCGATTCGGCCAACGGCTGGTTCAGCGATAACAACAGCGTGGCGAAATCGACGATATGCAATGGCAACCGACGCTGCCACAGCGCCAGGTTGGTGCCGTCCTCAAGGATCCGGGTGAACACTTCGGGGGTCTGGCCAATGGCCTGGCGGACCAACGGCCGGGCCTGGAGCGCAGGCGCCCGGCTCATGCCGCCTCCTCGTCGAACCAGGGACCGAAGGGATCGACCAGCGAGCGCCACCTCTCCACGCCCATGGCCATTTCGTCAGCGCTGAGCAGGCAGTCATCCAGCTCTGCAGTGAGCTGGGCAAAGTCGATGTTCTGCCCGATGAACACCAGCTCCTGGCGACAATCGCCGGTGCCAGGCAGCCAATTTTGCATGATCGCCGCGGTGCTTTCCTGATCGTCCGGCCACTGCTCTTTCGGTACAAAACGCCACCAACGCCCAGCAAAACCGTGGCGCATCAAGCCGCCGGCCTGGGACCAGCTGCCGGCATCCTGGTGCTTGCTGGCCAGCCAGAAAAAGCCCTTGGAGCGCAGCAGTTTGCCGTTCACCCAGGGCCGGTCGATAAAGCTGAAAAAACGCTGGGGATGAAACGGCCGGCGAGCCCGGTAAGCCGTTGAGGCGATGCCGTACTCGGTGGTTTCCGGCACATGCTCGCCGCGCAACTCCTGGAGCCAGCCCGGCGCCTGGGCCGCCTTGGCAAAATCGAAACGCCCGGTATTGAGGATCTGCCGCAACGGCACCTCGCCCATGACCATGGGGATGATCTGCGCCTGGGCGTTCAGGCGCTTGAGGATGGCGATCAACTCCTCCCGTTCGGCACTGCTGATTAGGTCAATCTTGCTGATCAGCAGCACATCGGCGAACTCAATCTGCTCGATCAGCAGATCGGTGATCGAACGCTCATCGTCCTCGCCCAGGGTCTGCCCGCGGGAGGCGAGGCTTTCGGCGGCCTGGTAATCAAGCAGGAAGTTCATCCCGTCGACCACCGTGACCATGGTGTCGAGCCGCGCGATGTCGGCCAGGCTCTGCCCCTGCTCATCACGGAAGGTGAAAGTCTCCGCCACCGGCAACGGTTCGGAAATCCCGGTGGACTCGATCAGCAGGTAATCGAAGCGACCGTCCCGGGCCAGTTTGCTGACTTCTTCCAGCAAGTCCTCACGCAGGGTGCAGCAAATGCAGCCGTTGCTCATCTCCACCAGTTTTTCTTCGGCGCGGTTCAGGCTGACATCGCGCTGCACCTCGCTGCCGTCGATGTTGATTTCGCTCATGTCGTTGACGATCACCGCGACCCGCAGATGCTCGCGGTTGCGCAGGACATAATTGAGCAGGGTGCTTTTTCCGGCGCCGAGAAAGCCGGAGAGCACGGTAACGGGAAGGCGATTGGGCATCAGGTAGTCCTCTGGGCAGCAGGCGTCACGGGAGATCACAGATCAGGCAAGACGCAAATGTTATAGTATAACAATGCAAATAAGCCAATCCGTGCTTGTCGCCCGCGACGAAGGGCGCAATCCTTGGCCCTGCCACCTGCACGAGAAACCCCTATGCCCTACGTCCTGAAATGCACCTTGTTCGGCCTTTTGCTGCTGTTCGCGGCCGATGCCTGGGCGCAACTACCGGGGCTGGCTACCTGTACCCGCAGCGCCACCCTGCTGGCCTGCGTCGACCCGCAAGGCAACGCCTACAGCGTCGCCACGGCGGGCAATACCACCTACATGCGCGGCTTTGAACAAAACGGCAAACGGTACTGGGCGCAAACCACCAGCCGTTACGGCCAGCTTACGTTCTTCACTGGCCTGGCATCCGATGGCGAGGCCTGGGTCGGCTACAGCCGGCGTGTTGGCTGGACCACCCTCAACCGGTTTTCCAGTTCAGGGGGAGCCAGCGCCCGCTTCACCTGCAGCCGCCTGACGGGCTGTTGAGGGCAATAGGGGACATGGCTTGAAAAAGCTGTCGTCGATTTTATTGTTATAATATAACATTCGAAATCATCTCCTACGACGGACCCGCTCATGAATGCGCTGACTCTGCCGGATATCGCCGCGCAGGCCGCACGCCAATCCTTGCCCCTGGACTGGGTGGGCATGTGCGGCATTGCTCTTCCTGTTCTATTCGACGACCAGCGCCTGAATGCCAAAGCCGATGCCGGCGTCAGCCTCGATGACGCGCAAGCCCGTGGCATACATATGTCGCGCCTGTACCTGGCACTGGCCATGCTGGAGCAGGAGAACCTGACACCCGCGCTCCTGCGCCGCGTACTGCAAGATTTTCTCGACAGCCATCAAGGCCTGGCGACCTCTGCTTACCTGCGTATTCACAGCGATGTCCTGCTGCAGCGCTCAGCCTTGGTCAGCCCATTGGCCGGCTGGAAAAGTTACCCGATCAGCCTCGATGCGCGCCTGCAAGGGGCGGTGTTCCACGTGGAACTGCGTGTCGATGTCAGTTACTCCTCCACCTGCCCCTGCTCCGCGGCGCTGTCCAGGCAACTGATTCAGCAGCAGTTCGTCGATGACTTTGCCAACACACCTTTGCAGCATGCCGAAGTGCTGGCTTGGCTTGGTTCCACCCGCGGCATAGTCGCCACCCCCCACAGTCAGCGCAGCACGGCCCAGTTGTGCTTGCACCTGGACGGGACGCTCGACGATCTGCCGCTGATCGCCGCCATCAACCACGCCGAAGCCGCCCTGGGCACCGCGGTACAAACCGCAGTCAAGCGCGCGGACGAGCAGGCCTTCGCCCTGGCCAACGGGCAAAACCTGATGTTCTGCGAGGACGCTGCACGCCGCCTGCACCTGGCGCTGCAACGCTTCCCGGGGCTGCAGGCGTTCGATGTGCGCGTGGTCCACGCCGAAAGCCTGCACGCCCATGATGCAGTCGCCGAAAGTCACTGGCGCCGGGAGCAACCATGATCCGCAAGAATCCCTCCGGCGACTTGCCGCGCATTGCCGAGTCCGCCTACGTCGATAAAACCGCAATCATCTGCGGCAAGGTGGTAATCGGCGAGAACGTGTTCGTCGGCCCCTACGCGGTGATTCGGGCCGACGAAGTCGATGAGTCGGGCCAGATGCAACCGATCACCATCGGCGCCAATTCGAATATCCAGGACGGCGTGGTCATCCACTCCAAATCCGGTGCGGCGGTGACCATCGGCGAGTTCAGTTCCATCGCCCACCGCTCCATCGTCCACGGTCCCTGCACCGTCGGTAATCGGGTGTTCATCGGTTTCAACAGCGTGCTGTTCAACTGTGCGGTCGCCGACGGTTGTGTCGTGCGGCACAACTCGGTGGTCGATGGCCGCGACTTGCCCAGGGATTTCTATGTGCCCTCCACCACTCGCATCGGCCCCCACACCGACCTGTCCCAGTTCCCGCCGGTCAGCGTCAGCGCCTCGGAGTTTTCCGAAGATGTGGCACGCACCAACGTCGATCTGGTGCGAGGCTACAAAGCCTTGCAGAACGAGTTTTGAGCATGGCCAGTGTGCTGATTCGCAATGCGCGACTGGTCAACGAAGGACGAGTATTCGATGCCGATCTGCTGGTGGATCATGGGCGCATCGTGAAAATTGCCAGCAGCATCGACGGCGAAAACGCTGCGGTGCAAATCGACGCCAACGGCCAATGGCTGCTGCCGGGGATGATCGACGACCAGGTGCATTTCCGTGACCCGGGGGCGCCGGAAAAAGGCAGCTTCTACAGCGAGTCGCGCGCTGCGGTGGCCGGTGGCATTACCAGTTTCATGGACATGCCCAACACCCATCCGGCGACCTTGACCCTGTCAGCGCTGGCCGATAAAAAACGCCGGGCGGCGATGCATTCGGTGGCCAACTACGGCTTCCACTTCGGCGTCAGCAACGACAACCTGGACACCGTCGCGGCGCTCAACCCCAGTGAGGTGGCAGGGGTCAAAGTGTTCATGGGCGCGTCCACCGGTAACATGCTGGTGGATGACCCGCGCGTTCTGGAACGGCTGTTTGCCGAGGTGCCGACCTTGCTCCTGGCCCATTGCGAACACAGCCCCAGCATCCGCCTCAACGAGAGCGAATTCGCCGAACGTTACGGCGACAGTGTGCCCGCCAGCGCCCACCCGCTGATTCGTGATGCCGAGGCGTGCTTTCGGTCATCCTCCCTGGCCGTCGACCTGGCCAAGCGGTTTGGCACTCGCCTGCACGTCCTGCACCTGACCACCGCCCGCGAACTGGCGCTGTTCGATGACCGGCCCCTGGCGCAGAAACACATCAGCGCCGAGGTCTGCCTGCATCACTTGTTGTTCGATGATCGTGACTATCCACGCCTGGGCAACCTGATCAAGTGCAACCCGGCCATCAAGACCCAGGCTGACCGCGATGCGTTGCGCCGGGCCCTGCTAAGTCACCGCCTGGATGTCATCGGCAGCGACCATGCGCCGCATACCTGGGCGCAGAAACAGCTGCCTTATCCACAGGCACCCGCCGGCTTGCCACTGGTGCAACACGCCCTCCCCGCGCTGTTGGAACTGGTGGCCGACGGCCTGATTCCGCTGCCGACGCTGGTGGCGAAAACCAGCCATCGGGTAGCGGACCTGTTTGCGATTCCCGATCGCGGTTACCTGCGCGAAGGATACTGGGCCGACCTGGTGCTGATCCGCCCCGAACCTGGGGGCAAGGCGGTCGACCAGCAGCCGATTCTCGCGCAATGCGCCTGGACGCCGTTTGCCGGACGGCAGTTTCGCCACAGCGTCAGCACTACTCTGGTCTCGGGACAAATCGCCTGGCACGCCGAAAGTATTAATGACGGCTGCCAGGGTTTACCTTTACGGTTCATGCGTTGAATCCGGTTTTGCGTAAAACTGCCGGGGGTCACTGAGCATGCTGAAAATCACCTTGGCCGATGGGACCGTGCGCGAGTACGACCAGGCGCTCTCAGTATCGGAGCTGGCCTCGAGCATAGGCCCGGGGCTAGCGAAAGCAGCGGTCGCCGGACGGGTGAACGGCCTGCTGGTGGACTGCGCGTTCATGATCCGCCAGGACGCCCGCGTCAGCCTCATCACCGCCCGCGAACCGCAAGGCCTGGAGATTCTACGGCGCTCCTGCGCACTGCTGCTGGGCATGGCGCTCAAGCAACTGCATGCCAAGGCCGAGCTGGTTGCCGCAGCGCCAGTCGGTGATGGTTTCTACTGTGATTTCACTCTGGCGCGAGCCTTGGGCCCTGAAGATCTGCAACGGATCGAGACCCGGATGATCGCGCTGGCCGCCGCCAACCATTCACTGCATTACGTGCTGGCGAGCTACTGGTCGATGGACGGCACCGCGCTGGCCGCAGGCCCCTATGTGCCCACCACCCGGGTGATGAACGCGTTTGCCCTGAGCCACTTGAGTGGCAAGGGAACGCAACGCATCTATGGCGTGTGCTGGACCGACCAGCAGGAGTTGCAGGCGTGGCAAGCCACCCCGCAACTGGTCGTCATCAACATCGATGAACGCCAGATCGACTACAGCCAAGCGCTGACCGACACCCTGCGCCGCGCCGGGGTGCACGCTCACTCGGACCTGCGCAACGAGCATATCGTCAGCAAGATCCGCCAGCATCGATCGCAGGGCGTGGAGTATGTGCTGGTGATTGGGCAACGGGAGATGGAGGGCGGTTTTGTCAGCCTGCGCGCCGGCTTTGGAGACGACCTGGGCAGGATGAGTGTGCAGGCTGTGTGCGAATACTTACTGAAGGTTAGTGACGGGCGGCATTGCGCCGCCCCACAGCAAAGCGCTTAAGCCCGCGGCTTGACGGTGCCGCAATCCTGTCCCAGCCACACCGCACGGGTGTCCATGCTGCCCTGTTGCTGGATGCCGGTGGCATTGAAGGTGCCATTGACCTTGGTATTGAACTCGCGGTCGCTGAGGAAGGTGGCAACACCGGAACCCTGGGCTTTCGGGCAACTGAAGCGAAACTTCCACTGGTTAGCGCTGCGGTCGGTGATCTCTTGCTTGCAGCCCGACTGCGCATCCTGCAGCGGAATATCGTCGGTTTTCACTTGCTCGGGTGTCAGGCAAACGCGGATGCCCTTGCCGCCCATGTTGATCCCCTGTTTCTCCAGGGCGGCCTTTTGTGCCGGGGTCATCTGGTTACCCAACTGCCCGAGGATCAATTGCAGGTCCGGCAGATTCTGGTTGTCGACCTTCATGTTGCTGGAGGTCAATTCCCACAGACCCGGTTGCAGCATCTGCGCCTGAGCGGCCACAGGAAGTGACAAGCCAACAGCCATGGCCAAACCCAGCAGACGTACGTTCATTGAGTAACTCCTAGTCAGTAATGGCCGTTAGACGTCGCCAATCTACTTCGGTTGCATGGCGAATTAAATAGCGACATTCATCGAAGAACATGGTCTGTTACGCATTGAATTCTCCGGAGCAAGGTTGCCCCATGGATTTTTTTGGCCCCCATCTTTTTGCCTACCTGATCACGCTCATTCACTCCCTGGGCACGATGGCCGCAGTCCACGCCGTGCTGACCGTCAGGACCGCCCAAGGCTCGATTGCCTGGGCCCTGTCGTTGATCTTCATTCCCTACCTGACCCTCATTCCCTACCTGGTGTTCGGACGCAGCACCTTCGATGCGTACATCAAGGCTCGGCGCCAGGCCAACGAAGAGATGCGCAAGGCCATCGCTGACCTGAACTGGCGCCCCTGGGTCGAGGAAGCGCTGACGGCCCGTGCCTCCAATGCCTACGACTCGCTGCGCGCCATGCCGAAGCTGGGGCGCATGCCGTGCCTGGCGAACAATCAACTGCGCCTGCTGATCAACGGCCAGGCCACCTTCGACGCCATCTTCGAAGCCATCGAGCAGGCCCGGGAAGCGGTGCTGATCCAGTTCTTCATTGTCCATGACGACCAACTCGGGCGGCGCCTGCAAAGCCTGCTGATCAAAAAAGCCGCGCAAGGGGTCGCGGTCTACCTGCTGTATGACCGCATCGGCAGCCACTCCCTGCCCCACCGCTACGTGCAGGCCCTGCGCGACGCCGGTGTCCAGGTCAAAGCGTTTGCCACCCGCAGCGGCTGGCTCAATCGGTTCCAGGTGAACTTTCGCAACCATCGCAAGATCGTGGTGGTCGACGGCCGGCAAGGCTTCGTCGGTGGGCACAACGTCGGCGACGAATACCTGGGCGCCAAGCCCCCGCTCTCGCCATGGCGCGACACCCACGTGGCGGTCAGCGGCCCGGTGGTGGCCTGCATGCAGGAATCGTTCGCCGAAGACTGGTTCTGGGCGGCGCGCGAACTGCCGCCATTGATCCTGCCACAGAGCTATCCCGACGACGGCGTGCTGTGCCAGTTGTTGGCCAGCGGCCCGGCAGACCCCTACGAAACCTGCTCGTTGTTCTTCGTCGAAGCGATTCATGCCGCCACGCAGCGTGTGTGGATCACCAGCCCGTACTTCATCCCCGATGAAGCGGTATTTGCCGCGCTGCGCCTGGCGGTCCTGCGTGGCGTCGATGTGCGGTTGCTGCTGCCGTCGCGACCGGATCACCGCATCGTCTATGCCGCCTCCAGCCTGTATGCCTTTGAAGCCGTACGGGCCGGGGTCCGGGTGTTCCGTTATCAACCGGGGTTCCTGCATCAGAAGGTAGTGCTGGTCGACAGCGAAATCAGCGCCATCGGCAGCGCCAACCTGGACAACCGTTCGTTCCGGCTGAATTTCGAGGTGATGTTGTTGACCGTCGACAGCGCCTTTGCCGGCGAAGTCGAACAGATGCTCAACGCCGACTTCGCCCTGTCCCACGAGATCAACGAGGACGAAGGCCGGGAGACCCACCGCCTCAGGCAGCTCGGTATGCGGGTCGCCCGCCTGATTTCGCCGATTCTCTAGGGCGTGTAGATATCGTCCCGGGTCCAGGGCAGCTCGTGGCTGCCATCGGCATGGGCCTTGACCGCCAGGATCTGGTGCAGGTTGATCCAGCCCCGCGCGAACGCGTAGGCGCAGCCTGCCAGGTACAGCCGCCAGATCCGCAGCGCTTGCTCCGGCACCTCTTTGGCCGCAGCTTCAAGGTTGTCTTCCAGGCGCTCGCTCCAGTGATCCAGAGTGCGCGCGTAGTGCAGGCGCAAGCTTTCGACATCGACTATTTCCAGGCCCACCTCGCTGATCTCGGCCGAGATCATCGACAGATGGGGTAGCTCGCCATTGGGGAACACATAACGCTCGATGAACTCGCCGGCGCCTCGCCCCACTGGCCGACCATCGATATGTTTGGCGGTAATCCCGTGGTTCATCACCAGGCCGCCTTCGCGGACCGCACCAAATAAAGTCTGGCAGTACTGCGCCAGGTTGGCGTGGCCGACGTGTTCGAACATGCCGACGCTTACCACCTTGTCGAATCGGCCATCCTGCGGCAGGTCGCGATAGTCGAGCAGTTGCAACTCCACCAGATCCTCCAGCCCTTCGTCGATGACCCGCTGCCGGGCCAACGCCAGTTGCTCTTTGCTCAGGGTGACGCCGAACACCCTGACCCCGAATTCCCGCGCCGCATACCGCGCCAACCCGCCCCAGCCGCAGCCGACATCCAGCAAGTATTCACCCGGCTGCAGCCGCAGCTTGCGGCACAGGTGGCGGAATTTGGCTTGCTGGGCCTGCTCCAGGGATTCACTGCCGGTTTCGAAATAGGCACAGGAATAGGCCATGTCGCTGTCCAGCCACAGCTGGTAGAAGGCATTCGACAGGTCGTAGTGGTAGGAGATCGCCGCCGCATCGGTGGCCTTGTCATGCACGCTGCGAACCGGCTGGTCGTCATCGTCTTCGTTGAGCAGGGCCTGGCTCCACTCATCACACACCCGGATCACGTCGCTGATCGAACCTTCGAGTTCGAGCTTGCCCTCGACGAAGGCCGCGCCCAACAGGTCCAGGCTGGGGTGGGTAAATTGCGCGACCATTTGCGGGTCCTTGACCACAATCGTGACACTGGGCGCAGGGCCCAGGTTAAATTCGTGGCCGTCCCAGAGTCGCAAGCGAAGTGGCAGTTGCAGATTCTGTAAGGCCGGTGGAAGTTGCGCGAGCATGAAAATTCCCCTTGTTTCAGACGTCTGAAATGAGGGTAGACCATAGTAGAAAATTAGCTGGCTATCGAATCAGACAGCTGCGCAGGCACGCCCTCACTGCGGTTGACTGTCATTTCTGGTTTCAGTTCGATAAAGCCGATTGTTCACAATTTGTCCCCGCCTACATGTTCCACGTGGAACCCCGCGCCTGGCTGTCAACCAAACGCGGGGTACGCCGTTACTGACTCAGGAAGCCTGGCGCCGGCGCCGCAGCAACAACAGGCCCGCTACCCCCACCAGAAGCAGCCCGCCGACCTGCAGCACGCGCTTGTACGGCCGCAAGTCCGAACGCACGTTGTCCACTGCCTCGGTCACGTAGCGCTGGTTGGCGGCGGCGAAGTCCGGCTCCTCACACTGCTGGCCAAAGTTCTCTGCCCACGGCACATAAGGCCCCTGCTCGACGTAGCGCCGGTACAACGCACGCTGGTCCTCCAGGCCGGTGCCCCAGCCCGAGGCCTTGCACAGCACGGCGGCGAAGGCCTGGCTGGTATGGGGCAGCAGGTCGGCCGCCTGGCTCGCCAGCGCGGTGGCGACGTAGCGATAGTGGAAGCGCTCGTTCGGCTGGGCGACGCTGGCGTGCTGACGCTGGACTTCGCCGAGGGCGATCAGGGGGGCGGCCTTGATCTCGGGGATGTCGAGGCTGAAATTGCCCTCGAAGGTGGCGAAATCCGGGGCCATCTCGTAGCCGAGCAGCTCCATGCCGTGTTCCCGGGCCAACCGGCCCGCGTCATAGAAGGCTGCGGCGCGTTTGGTCGGCCACCAGCTCGAGTGCGCGGTTTCGCGCAAGCCCACGTACTCCTTGGCCAGCGCCTGCAGCCCAGGGTTGTCGAAGTACGCCGCGGCCTCGGCATAACGCTCCTCGCGCAGTAAACGCCGGCCCAGCAGGTCGCGCAAGCGCGCGCTCACCGGCAGGGGCTCGTAGTTGTCACGCTGCTCCTGGGTCAGTGGTGTGGGGGCTGGCACCTGCTGGTCCACGAACTGCTTGAGTTCGTCCACCGTCAGCACCCGCTCCGCGACCAGCGCGGCATCCTGCCAATACAGGTCCTGGCTGCGGTACAACTGCTCGAATGCCTGCAGGTAGTCGCCGCGCTCCAAGGCCAGCAAGGCACTTTCACCCTCGACCCGGCAGCCGGGCTTCAGCGCTTCATAGTCACCGCTGGCGGTGTTGCGCAGGCCCCAGTCTTCATCCTGGGGAAAGGCTTTGGCCGCCTTGGCATACGCACTGGCAGCCAAGGCCTTGTCGCCGTCGCGCAGCGCCATTTTTGCCCGCAGCCACCAGGCCAGGCCACCGTCACCTGCATGCTCGAGCAGGGTTTTGCTGGTGGCGTAATCACCGATCTGGTAGTTCAGCGCCGCCAGGCGGTCAGCATTTTCCAGGCTGCCGGTAGTGCTCTGTATCAGGGCCTTGATGATTTTCTGTTCAGCCGGCGGTTGCTCACCGAAGGACCAGCCTACGTGGCTGATCAACGCCGCCGTGACCAATTGCTGGACTGCCTGGCCTTCGAGCAAGGGGATGAGCTGCGCCTCAGGCATGGCATTGAGCTCATCGATCAACTGCTTGAGGGAGCTGTAGCCGACGGGCGAACCTTGCCGGCTCTGGGTCGCGTACAACTCGACTGCACTGTTCCAGTCACCCTCCTGGCGCACCAGTCGCGCTTCTTCACCGAGGCTGGCAATACCCAGTTCGAGCGGGTCACTGAAGCCGTCGACACTCAGTTGACGGGCCTGGATAAAGGCCTGCCGGGCTTGTTGCAAGACGTCCTGGCTGGCGGGTTGATTCTGCTCGCTGGCCTGCTGATTGATAGCCATCAATGCCCGGCCGAGCGAGTACGCGGCCCAGGTGCTGCGCAGGGCGCGCTGGTCGGCCGGGAGCGCCAGCACCTGGCGGAAGTAGTCGGCTGCCGTGGCCGCATCGCCAGCGTTGAACGCCACCGCACCCGCGGTATAGAGGCTGAGTTCCGGGGCCAGGCCGGCACTCTCGGCCAACACCTGGTGCGCGTCCTGCAGGGTTCGCAGCCGGGTTACCTGCGCGCGCTGCGCATCAGTCAGGCCCAGCTGTTCAGCGTTGTTCCGGGCCTGTACGTAGGGGTCCAGGTCACTGTCGTAATCGCGGCTGAGGCCCGTTGTCGCCGCTGGTTTCAGGCCGGCGATGACCTTGCCCAGGCGATTGATCTCGAACTGGAAACTGCCTTCCGGCAACTCACCCAGGGTCATCGCCCGGTCGCCCAACAGGCGCAGTGGAAAGTCCGGCCCGCAGGCGGTGGCAGTGCCCAGCGGCAGAAACAGACTCAACGCGAGCAAATGCCGCGACCAGTTACGGGAATACATGTGAACCTCCTTGATCAATTTGTGTGCAGCGTGCCCAACCCAGGGTACGCTCGGCACCGGCGGGCAAACGGCCGTCCCTGAGGCGGCTGAAACTCAGTTGTCCAGGCGTCTGCTGTACGGCATAGCCGTTGAGCGCATCTACGGCGACGCATTGGCTGACGGCCAGGGTCACCCGTTGCGGCAACGTGCCGTCGAGGTTGCCGTCATTTCTGACCACGATGTCGTACAGACCTTGCTGGCTGGAAAGGTTCAACGCCAGGCGGCTGCGCAGTTGCTCGCCGCGCGCCACGGCCCCCAGGGTTGTCAGGCTCCAGGCACGCCGGTCGCCCTTGAGCGGCAGGCGAAACCAGATCAATCCGGCCAGGTGTGGCGGCGGCTCGGCACGCAACTGACTGGCCAGTGTCGCCAGTTGTTGCGGGTCGGCCATCAGTTCGCGGCGCTGGCCGACCCGTTCGATCGGCACTTCACTCTCCACCAGGGGCGCCCCGCCCTCTCCCGGCAGCAGGGCGATGCCATAGGCCGGCAATGCCAGGTAAAACGGTTGCCGAGTGATGCGGCTCCAGCGCTCGGCCCATTGCTTGGCTTGCACCGGGTCGAACAGGCCAAGCTCCGGACGGCTCACCGCGTGCACCTGCAAGACGCTGCTGTCGACCGCCGCCAGCAAGGCCGCCAGCTCGGGACTGTCGAGCCAGGCTGGCAAGGCAGTGATGCTCAGCTTCAAGGAGGCGGGCAAGGCCTGGCGCAAACCCAGCAGGAACTCGCGATAGGCCGGCAATCGCGCGGTCCCGGCGTCGTGATCGATTTCCACACCTGCCAGCGTCAAGCCCAAGGCCTGCCAATCGGCGACCATTTGCAGGATCTGCGCCGTGGTATCGACCGGGTCCAGGTGCTTGAGCTGGCCATCCAGGCGGACCACCGCAATCAGTGGCCGGCCGTCACGCTGCAACAACGACCCATCGATCTGCGCGCGACGCCAGCCGCCTTGTGGATAAGTCTGCAGGGCGAGGACCCGCAGGGTGGAAAAATCGGCACGCGATTGCGCCAGCGCCTCGGCATGGGCGGTGGTCCATTGGCGCTGCCAGATGTAGAGCTGTTGATCGAGGGGGGGCGCGGTCGACTGCTGGCAACCGCCCAGGAGCGCGAGGCTGAACAACAGCGCACGACGCAGAAGATAAATCGAAGACATTAAGGGCCTGTGGCTGAAGGACTGACCTGGCCTGCTGGGTATGGGGTATGGGGTATGGGGTATGGGCGTAGGAGCGAGCTTGCTCGCGAAAAACTCAAGAGCGACGGGTTTTTTCAGACAGCACGCGTCATCGTTAACGTCCATCGCGAGCAAGCTCGCTCCTACACCCATACCCCACATACGCGCATCAACACCCACACACAGCCGGGCCGGTGCGTCAGCCTACGCAGCCAATGGCTTGCGGGCAATGATCACCTGACTTTTTGCGACTACGCCATCCAGCGCCTGCTTGATCTGCTCGCCGCGTGGCGACTCCAGGACCGCCGCCCAGGTCTCGGCCCAGTGGTTGAGCAGCGGATGGTCGGGACTGCTCAGGTCGACCTTGGCTTCCCAGAACAACATCATCCACAGCGACCAGTAAAAGCCGTACTGGCTGTGGCTGAGCACTTCCAGCCCGGCGTCGCTGACCATCTGCTTGAACTGATCTTCGCTGATGATGCGGATGTGGTTAGGCTTCTGGAAGTACTCGGGGGCGGCGATGTCTTTCTGCAGGTTTTCCGAACTGGGGTGCGGGACACTCAGCAGATAGAGCGCGCCCGGCTTGCCGACGCGCACCAGTTCGGCGAGAAACTGCGCGGGGTCGTCGACGTGTTCGATGACCTCGGTGGACACCACCCGGGTCGCCGTCTGATCGGCAATCGGCAGTGGCGCGCAGTCGGTGACGTGGCACTCGACGCTGGCCGCGATGGTATCGCCCAGGCGCAGGCGAGTGGCTTCGACCTTGGCCGCGTCGATGTCAGCAATGATGATGTGCGCCCCCCGGGTAGCACAGAAGTGCACGTTGCCACCGTCACCACACCCCACGTCCAGCAGCGTGTCGGCGGCCGTTACCGGAAAGCCGGTGAACAGTTCGCCGGTCTGCTGGTTGAACCAGCCACTGAGCACCGCATCGCGCAGGCCCAGCATGTAGGGATCGACCTTGGGTGCCGGCGCAGGCGTTGCCACCGGGGGCGCGGCTGGCGCAGGGGGACAGGCCGCAGCGGGGGCAACAGCGCCCCCCGCCAGCTTCTTCAACAGGCTCAGCATGAGGTGACTCCTGGGGATGGGGTGGCCGCTCGGGACGCACTCAAGCGTTTGACCAGCGCCGCGCCGCGATTACGCATGGGCATTTCGATAAACCGGTAGTTGAGCTCGCTCAACAGCACGATCAGGCCGAACGCCAGCAAGATCGTGATGATCGGGTGGCCGGCCGGGCTCGGCAAAGACGCCGCCTGCAAGCGAAAGATCAATTCGCGCACCAGCGCATAGGCCGGGATATGGATCAGGTAGATGCCATAGGAGCGACTGCCGATCCAGGTCATCACCCGCTTGAACAGCCCCGGTGGCATCAGGTAGTCACAGTTGTAGGACGCCAGCCAGACCAGCACCGCACTGAGCAGCGCGATGGCGCCGATGCGGTAGGAGGTGAAGGTAAAACGATCGGTCGCCAGAAAGCTCATCAACATGGCAATGGCCACCAGCACCGCGATACCTGCCCAGGGCCGGCGCAAGAAGGTCGGCTGCCAACGGCGGTAGGAAGGTTGTGCACTCCACATGGCCAGCAACACCCCCAACGCCAGCGCGTCGGTGCGGATCACCATCAGGATCGGCGTGCGCAACGTCAGCAGTTGCACCGCCACCAGGGCCAGCAAGGCCCACACCAGATGTTTGCGGCAGACCAGGATCAACAACGGAAACAACAGGTAGAACTGCTCCTCCAGGGACAGGCTCCAGTACACGAAGCTGGTGCCGTACTCATAGTGGAAGAAGCTGTCGGCGAAGCGGAAGTTGGCGTACTGCAACACCCCGGCCAGCGTCGCCTGCAGGTTGGCGGCCAGGGTGCCGAAGGCGCCTGAGCGGTTGATGAACAGGCAGGCGAGGAGCATCAGCGCTAGCCACAACCAGGCCGACGGCAAGAGTCGAAAGGCGCGCCGCAGCCAGAAATTGCGGGTCTGCTCCCAGCACTCCTGGCGCGTACTGCAGCCCTGCAGCGCGGGGATCAGGCTGCGCGCGATGACAAACCCGGAAATCGCGAAAAACAGATCGACGCCCCACCAGGGCTGGCCCAGGGCATGGATGGCTTGCAACAGCGGGACCTGCCCGGCGAACAGGCTGTCTTGCAGGTGATGGAACAGCACCCCGAGCACGGCAATGCCGCGCAACAGTTCGATGTCCATGATCCGCTTGTCACTCATCCCGCGCTCCCGGGCGTTACTTCGCCAGCCATGGGCTTGCGCGCGATGATCACCTGGCTCTTGGGCATGAACTGGTCCAGCACCTGCTTGATGGCCAACCCGTCGGGCTGCATCAGCAAGTCATGCCAGGTGCCGGCCCAGCCTTCCATCAGGGGCGGGTAAGGCGCCTGGATCCGGTCACGCACTGCGCCTGCCATATCCCGCCCCGCCGCGCGCTCGCTGGCCCAGAAGAAGATCATGCCCATGACCCAGAAAAAGCCGGTGGCCTGACGGTGTTCAATGATTAGCCCCGCGTCTTCGACCAGGGCGGCAAAACGTTCATGGGAAAAGATCTGCACATGGTTCGGCGCCTGGAAATAGGCGGCAGGCGCGATGCCTCGTTGCAGGTGCTCACCCACCGGCGCGGGCACGCTGAGCAAGTACTGGGCACCGGGACGACCCATGCGCACCAGCTCGGCCATGAACTGCTCGGGGGTATCGACGTGCTCCAGCACTTCCATGCACACCACTTTGCTCGCACAGCCGTCCGCCAGCGGCAGCGGCAGGCTGTTGCTGACCAGGCCGAGGGCTGGGGCCTGGGTCATGGCATCCACCTGGCGTGCCAGTTCGCGGACCTTGTCCTGTTCGCTGTCGGTAAAAATCACCGCGGCGCCCTGGCGAACTGCAAACAAGGTCGCCGCGCCCTCGCCACAACCGACGTCGAGCAGGGTGTCGTCGGCGCCAATCGCAAAGCCCTTGAGCAATTCCCCAGTACCGCCGAGAAACCAGCCGTCGAGTACCGCATCGGTGAAACCACAATCACGCGGCGATACCACCGGGACCGGGGCCGGTACTGGCTCCGCTACCGGGACGGGCGCAGGACGCAGCCAGTCGAACAGGCGGCCGATCATGCTGGTTTCGCCTGGGCGATCACGCTTGCCAGAAACGCCTGCAAGCGCTGCTCGGTAACCGCTTGGCTGCAGAACGCCTGCAGACGACTGACGGCATGGGCTGACATGCGTGCATAGCGTGGCGCATCGTTACGCGCCACCTGATAGCTGGCCTGGTAGGCCGAACACAGCGAATCCCAATTGGTGACGTACCGCAGGGTGCGGTAGGCCGCGCGCGGGTCATGGGGCCAGGCGGTGAGTTCATCGGTCGAGTCGACGATGAAGGTGTTTTGCCCATCGATGTAATCGGCCATCGCCGTGTTGCACGGGGCAACCGCCGGTTTGCCGCAGGACATGAACTCCATCAGCGGCAGGCACTGGCCTTCACCGAATGAACTGTTGACCACAAAGCTGGTGGCCTGCACCAGGCGCTCATAGTCCGCATCGGCGAGAAAGCCGTGGATCAACACAATGCGGCAACGGTAGTGCTGGTTCTTGTAGAGGTGGTGCAGCATGTCGTTCAAGGCGTCGGTGATGTCGTGGTGCGTGAGCTTGAGCACCAGAGTGGCATCGGCACACTCGCGGAACGTGGTGCAGAACGCGCTGAGCATGTCCTGCCAGTTCTTGCGCCCATCGTAGGGGTTGAACACCGAGGTGTAGATCACCCCGTCGAGCACCAGTTCGTGCTCGCCGGCAGGCGCGGCGAAATCCACCGGCTCGCCTTCACGCAACGCCACCGGGCCATACGGCCGCAGGTCCAGGTTGCGGCTGTCGATCAGCAGGCCACGCAGGCTGAGGCTGACCTGTTCGGCCAACGGCTGCTGCCCGAGCCCGCGCCCGCGCCCGGCAAAACGGTCCCAGACCGGCGCCGGAATCGCGCTGATCGGATAGTCCGGGCCCATGGCATCACGCACCGCGGTCACGGTAAAACTGGAATGGGTAATCGCGGCGCCGACCTTGTCCAGCACCATGCGCCAGTCGTGCCGGGGTTCGCCCTGCCAGGTGTCGGTGGGAATGGTGCTGAACTCCCAGGCAAACACCGGAATGGTCGGACAGGCGTAGTGGATCGGGGTGCGATGGGGCGGCGAGAACGACAGGAACACGCAGTCTTCGCCACGGCTTTGGCAGTCGAAATACAGGCGGTCGACCAGTTCGTCGGGGTTGCTGACCTCGATCACCTGCCCCAGCCGCTCCAGTACCGGACGGAACTCCTTGAGCACAAAGTAGTAGCTGTACTCGGGACGGCCGAGATTCTGCTCGATGTTACTTTTGTTGGTTTCCGAATGAATGATGATCAGCATGAGGCCGCCCCTGCGGTCGCGACCGGCGACTCAGGCACCGGGTTGGTTGGCTGTTGCAGTCGCAGGAAGTCCGCCAGGCGTTGCTGCACTCCTGGGAAATTGCAGTAGTCGCGCATCCGCTCGTTGGCCGCACTGGCCATGGCCTGGTAACGCTCGGGCTGCGCCTTGGCCATGTGATAACTGGCCAGGTAGGCATTTTTCAGCGATCCCCAATCGGGACGCTGGTAGACAGTGCGGAACAGGATCCGGCTGTCCTGCGGCCACACAGTCGGCTCCTGGCTGGAGTCGACGATAAAGGCCACGCGGTCGTCGATGTAGTCCAGCATCGCCGTATGCCGAGGGGCGATCACCGGCTTGCCACAGGCCATGAACTCCATCAGTGGCAGGCACAGCCCTTCGCAGCGCGAGGCATTGACATAAAAACTGGCGGCGCCGTACAGCCGGGCAAACTGCTGGTCGTCCAGGTAGCCGTGGATGACCACCACCCGGCAACTGAAGGGCGACAACTGCGACAGCAGGGTCAGCATGTGCACGTAGTAAGTGGACAGGTCTTTCTGGGTCATCTTCAACACCAGGGTGGCGTCTTCGACATCGCGCATGGCCCAACAGAATGCGGTGATCACGTGGTGCCAGTTCTTGCGTCCGTCATCGGGGTTGAACACGCTGACGTACACCACCCCCTCGACCTGAATTTCGACCACTTGATCGGTGTCGGGAAACACTGCTTGCGGGTGTGAATCCTCGAGGGGCACATGCGCCCTTTCAACCACCTCCACTACCGGGGCAAGCGGCGATACTTCGGCGGCAGGTCGCTCGCCGCGCAGGCGTGCTCGCAGGCTTTGCGGCAGCAAATCACGAAAACCTTCGCCGTAGACCTGGTGCAGGTAATGGCGAAAGATCACCAACTGCCGGCGCAAGGGTTGGCTGGCAGCCTCGCGCAGACTCTGGCGCAGGTAATGTTTGGTGATGAACAGACGCCGATGCCAGGTCAGCGGTGGCGCCAGAACCACCGCTTCAGGCTCAAGAGCGGGCTCGGGTTGCGGCTCAGGTTGCGGTTCAGCCTCAGCGACGATCGGCGCGATCAGGCCGTCCGCCGAAAGCCCCAACGTGCGGCTGTCGATGATGCAGCCCAGGGTCTGCAAGGTGGTGCCGGGGTTGACCGGCTGGCTCGCGGACTGTTGGCGAATATCGGCAAAGCGTTCCCAGAGCGGGGTCGGCAGCACCAGCACCGGGAAGTCTTCGCCCAAGGCCCGACGCATCGCCTGCGCCGTATGGCTGGACAAGGTGATGACCCGGCCATGCTGCGCCAGGGTATGGCTCCAGTCCTGCCGGGGGTCGTTGTCCCAGTGCTCGGTGGGAATGGTGTCGAACTCCCAGGCAACCACGCAGATCGTCGGGCAGCTCAGGTCGGTAGGCGTCTTGTGTGGCGGTGCGAACGAAAGGAACAGGCTTTCTTCACCCTCGGCGGCGAGGCGTCGAAAAAGTGGGTCGACTTCGCTGATCGCGTCCACCATATGGACCCGACCCAGGCTTTCAAGGACCGGACGATAAGCCTTGAGGACAAAGTAGTAGCTGTATTCAGGACGGCCGAGGCTCTGGCTGATCGAGCGCTCGTTCACATCCGAGTAAAGAATGAAATTCATGGCATCCCACGCTGAAACCGCCTTTTCGGCAGCCTCATTCTTATGACGGCACAGCCCTGGATTTACCCGCCATAGCGCAGTTCGTCCAGCGCCTGCATGCCCGTCTACGTTCTTGTTTTTGTGGTCAGCTTTGTGTGGTCGAAGGACCACTTTGCTGATCGCTGGGCAATCGTGCTGAGGGGCATTCTAAACACATCCGTTGGGGATTCGTGAACACCGGCGATGAATAAATCCGACGGTCCTGACGAGAACTGCCCAGTCACGTTAAGACCTGTTGAAATTGCCGCGCAATTGGCACAGATTGACGCAAACAACTACAACAACGACTTTGCATATCAGAACCTTCCGAAAAGTGAGCACAGCTTTTCGGGTTCGCCCAATGAATTGATTGGGGTATGGCAAAGTTTACCGATTGAGGGGCTGTTGCTTGAAAAAGCGTCTGTTCGTTACAGGCCTGAATGGATTCGTCGGCCGTCATATCCAATCACGTCTGAACGCTGTCGACTCGCAGTGGCAACTGCTACCTGTTGCCCCGGGCTACGACCTGCGCGAGCCAAAAAGCCTCGAAGGCCTATGGCCAGAACTGCCCGATGCGGTGATTCACCTGGCGGGGCAAACCTTCGTTCCCGAAGCCTTCCGTGACCCGGCCAATACCTTGCAGGTCAACCTGCTGGGCACCCTCCACCTGTTGCAAGCACTCAAGGCTCGCGGCTTCAGCGGCACCTTCCTGTATGTCAGTTCAGGCGATGTGTATGGCCAGGTCAGCGAAAGCGCCTTGCCCATCGACGAACACCAGCCACCCTGCCCGCGCAACCCCTATGCAGTGAGCAAGCTCTCGGCAGAATTGTTGTGCCTGCAATGGGGCATGACCGAGGGCTGGCCGGTACTTGTCGCGCGCCCGTTCAACCACATTGGCACCGGGCAAATGGACAGTTTTGTCGTCGCCAGCGCCGCCCGGCAGATCTGCCGGATCAAACAAGGCCTGCAACCGGCGCAACTGCAGGTCGGCGATATCGATGTGACGCGCGACTTCCTCGACGTCGCGGACGTGGTGTCGGCCTACCTGGCCTTGCTGGCGAAGGGCGAGCCTGGGCAGGTGTACAACATCTGCTCCGGCATCGAGCAGAGCGTACGTGGCCTGATCGAGCAATTGGCCGATCTGGCCCAGGTCCCAGTGCAACTGATTCAAGACCCTGCGCGCATGCGCCGTGCCGAGCAGCGGCGTGTCTGCGGCAGCCATGCCCGGCTGCACCAGACCACCGGATGGGCGCCTGAACTTACAACACAACAATCCTTGCGGGCGATCCTGTCCGACTGGGAGTCACGGGTACGACAAGAATGACAAAAAGTGCACTGATCACAGGGATCACCGGCCAGGATGGCGCCTATCTGGCCAAACTGTTGCTCGACAAGGGCTACCAGGTTTTTGGCCTGGTCGCACGGCGCAGCAGCGACTCGCGCTGGCGCCTGCGGGAAATGGGTGTGGAAGGTGATATCCACTACCTGGACGGCGACATGGCCGACGCCTGCTCGGTGCAGCGCGCAGTAATCAAGTCGGCACCCGATGAGGTGTACAACCTGGCGGCGCAAAGTTTTGTCGCGGCGTCCTGGGACCAACCCGTGACCACCGGAATCGTTGACGGCCTGGGCGTGACCCACCTGCTTGAAGCGATTCGCCAGTTCAGTCCACACACCCGTTTCTACCAGGCCTCGACCAGCGAGATGTTTGGCTTGATCCAGGCCGCACAGCAGGACGAAAACACTCCGTTCTATCCACGCAGCCCCTACGGCGTGGCCAAGCTCTACGGCCACTGGATCACGGTGAACTACCGCGAAAGCTTCAACCTGCATGCCAGCAGCGGCATCCTGTTCAACCACGAGTCCCCGCTGCGCGGAATCGAGTTCGTGACGCGCAAGGTCACCGACGCAGCCGCCCGCATCAAGCAGGGCAAACAGCAGGAACTGCGCCTGGGCAACATCGACGCCAAGCGCGACTGGGGTTTTGCCGGTGACTATGTCGAAGCCATGTGGCTGATGCTGCAACAGGACAAGGCCGACGACTATGTGGTTGCCACCGGCATCACCACCACGGTGCGCGAGATGTGCCAGATCGCCTTCGATCATGTGGGCCTCAACTACCGCGACTTCGTGAAGATCGACCCGGCGTTTTTCCGCCCGGCCGAAGTCGACGTGTTGCTCGGCAACCCGGCCAAGGCTCAACGGCTGCTGGGCTGGAAACCGAAAACCGATTTGCAGACCTTGATCCGCATGATGATGGAAGCGGACATGAAACGCGTCGCCAAGGAGTAGGTCATGTTCGAAGATCAGTACGGCAGGACAGTCTGAATGCTCCTCAACCTCTATCGCTCACTGCGCAGCTATCGGGGTTTCATCCTCGGCAGCGTCAAGCGCGAGTTCCAGTCGCGTTATCGCAACTCTCTGTTCGGTGCCTTGTGGACCGTGCTCAACCCACTGTCGATGATCGTGGTGTACACGGTGATCTTCTCCCAGATCATGCGCGCCCGGTTGCCGGGCGTGGAGGATGGGCTGGCCTATAGCGTGTACCTGTGCGCCGGGCTGCTGACCTGGGGGTTGTTCTCCGAGATCACCCTGCGCAGCCAGAGCATGTTCCTGGAAAATGCCAACCTGCTGAAGAAGATCAGCTTCCCCAGGATTTGCCTGCCGGTGATTGTGCTGCTCAACGCCGGGATCAACTTCGCAATCATCCTCGGCCTGTTCCTGGGCTTTTTGCTGATCACCGGGCGCTTGCCCGGCATGGCGTTGTTGGCGCTGGTGCCGTTGCTGGCCCTGCAAGTGATGTTCTCGGCCGGGCTGGGGATGATTCTTGGTGTACTGAACGTGTTCTTCCGGGATGTCGGGCAATTCTTCGGCATCCTCCTGCAGTTCTGGTTCTGGCTGACGCCCATCGTCTACCCGATGTCGATCCTGCCCGAAGGCATCCAGCGCGTCCTGGCGCTCAACCCGCTGACCGCCTTGATGCACAGCTACCAGAATGTGTTTCTCTACAACCAGTGGCCGGACTGGAGTTCGCTGACCCCCGTGCTGGTGATCGGCCTGCTGTTCTGTGTGATGGGGCTGCGGCTTTTCCGCCAGCGTGTCGGTGAAATGGTGGATGAGCTCTGATGGGAACCATACGCGTCAGTGGCCTGGGCAAGGCCTACAAACAATACCCGAACCGCTGGAGCCGGCTGGTTGAATGGCTGGTGCCCTTCTCCCGTCCTCGCCATCAACAGCATTGGGTGCTGCAAGGCGTCGATTTCGAAATCCCGGCCGGTGAAGCCGTGGGCATTGTCGGGGTCAACGGTGCCGGCAAAAGTACCCTGCTGAAAATGATCACCGGCACTACCCAGCCCACCTGCGGGCAGATTCATCTGCAAGGCCGGGTGGCGGCCCTGCTGGAATTGGGTATGGGTTTCCACCCGGATTTTACCGGTCGGCAGAATGCCTTCATGGCCGGTCAGTTGCTGGGTATGCAAGTCGAGGAGATCGAGGCGCTGATGCCGGAGATCGAAGGGTTTGCCGAGATCGGCGAAGCCATCGATCACCCGGTGCGCACCTATTCCAGTGGCATGCAGATGCGCCTGGCGTTCAGTGTAGCTACCGCGCGCCGACCCGACATCCTGATCGTCGATGAAGCGCTGTCGGTCGGTGATGCCTACTTCCAGCACAAGAGCTTCGAACGCATCCGCAGCTTTCGCCGCGCCGGCACCACGTTGCTGATCGTGTCCCACGATCGCTCGGCCATCCAGTCGATCTGCGACACCGCGATCCTCCTGGAGAAGGGCCGCATGGCCATGCACGGCAAGCCGGAAGAAGTCATGGACTACTACAACGCCATGCTCGCCGAGCGCGAAGGCCAGATCGTGCGCCAGGAAATGCTCGCCAACGGCCAGGTGCAAACCATCTCCGGTACCGGTGAAGCGACCATCCACAGTGTGCGCCTGCTGGACCAGCGCCAGCGTTCGGTGGAAGTCGCCGAAGTCGGCCAGCCCATGGTGCTGGAGGTGCAAGTGGACGTGCGCCAGGACATCGAGCGCCTAGTGCTGGGCTTCATGATCAAGGACCGCCTCGGCCAGGCGATCTACGGCATCAACACCCACAGACTCGACCAGGCGCTGACGGACCTGCACGCCGGCGAGCGGGTGACTTACCGCTTTGCGTTCCCTATGCGCCTGGGCAAGGGCAACTACTCCGTGGCCCTGAGCCTGTCACGCCTGGACTCGCACCTGGACCGCAACTTCGAATGGCGCGATTACGGCCTGGTGTTCCACGTGATCAACAACCGCCAGGAAGACTTTGTCGGCTGCTCGTGGCTGGAGGCACAAACCAGCATCACCCGTTCATCAGAAACCTCGGTACAACCTCAGGCGCCGGAGACCGCCCCATGACACGACTGCTGGTTGAATGCACCTATGTGTTCGAACACCCGCAAGCCAACTCGGGTATTCAGCGCGTGGTGCGCAACGTCATTACCGAGCTGCCAAGAAACAACCCGGCCGTCGAATGCATTCCCGTGGTGATGCTCAAGGGCGCGCTGTATCAAGTGACCAGCCTGGCGCCACTCAAGGTGCCCAAGCTGGACCTGATGGGCGTGCGCGTACGGCTGGAGCAGATCGCCAACCGGTTCTGGCTGATGCACCGCACGCTGGAGCGGCGCACGCCGTTTCGCCAATCCCGGTTCGCTCGCCGAGTGTTGTATGTAGGCTGCCGGCTGGCGGCATTTGCCGCGTTGAGCGTGCCGATCCGGCTGCTCAATTACTGCCTCAGGCGCCAGGAGATCCCCACCCGCTGCCAACCCCTGCAGCATCAGGCGGGTGATCAACTGGTGCTCCTGGACTCTTCCTGGCACGCCGATTTTTTCCCCCTGGCCGAACAACTCAAGCGCGATGGCGTGGGCATTGTCTCGGTGATCTATGACTTGATCCCGCTGACCCACCCGCAGTTCTGCGACGCCGGACTGGTCCGGGTGTTCAACGACTGGTTCGACTGGATCGCGAAGACCGCCGACGGTTACGTGGCGATTTCCGCGACCATTGCCGATCAGGTACGCGATGAGATGCTGCGCCGCGTCGGGCCCGAGCAAGTGGCGCAACGCTGGTTCGACCACTTTCACCTGGGCAGCGAGCTGGACCTGTGCGACGACGCGTTGCCTGTGGAGCCGGCCCTCAAGCAGATGTTCAAGAACAAAGACCCGGTGTACCTGATGGTCAGCACCATCGAGCCGCGCAAGAACCACGCCTACCTGCTCGATGCGTTCGAGCTGGCCTGGGCCAAAGGTTCGCGCGCGCGGCTGTGCATTGCCGGGCGCATCGGTTGGAAGTGCGATGCGCTGATCGAGCGGATCCGCCAGCACCCGCAGCTCAACCAACGCCTGTTCATGTTCAATGACCTCACCGACAAGAGCCTGGAGTACGCCTACTCCAACGCCACCGCGCTGGTCTTCCCGTCCTATGTCGAAGGGTTCGGCCTGCCGCTGGTGGAGGCCATGCAGCGCGGTTTGCCGGCGATGGGCAGTGACATCCCGGTGTTCCGCGAGATCGGCGGCCCGTTCATGGCGTACTTCGACCTGGATGACCCGCAGACCCTGGTCGACCTGATGACACAGATGGAAACCACCGGCACCTTCCCGGCGGAGCGCGACGTCAAGGAGTGGCGCTGGCTGGGCTGGCGCGAGGCCAGCGCACAACTGGTGGAGCGCGTCCTGCGCCATGTGCGCAAGACCCCGACGACGGTTGAGAGGCAGCATGCAGATTGCTCTTAATGCGCGAATCCTGCAGGCGCCACGCACTGGCATTGGCCATTACCTGGCGGAGCTGGTCAACGCCCTCGGCCAGGAACCGGACATCACGCTGTCGTTGTTCCACGGCTGGGGCTGGAGCTCCCAGCTGCCGAGCGCCGCGATGCCCGGTTACTCACGGCTGAGCCCGGTGCTGCGGCAGATCCCCGGGGCGTATCAGGCACGCCGCTGGCTGGAGCAACGGCGCTTCGATCAGGGTCGCCCCGGCAACATCCAGCTGTACCACGAACCGAGCCTGTGGCCGCTTGCATTCAAGGGGCCGACGGTCGTCACCCTGCATGACCTGACGCACGTGCACTACCCCGCCACCCAGCCGGCGGCACGCTTGAAAGAGATCGAGCGACGCCTGGAACAGGGGGTGAAACAGGCCAGCCTGATCCTCACCGATTCCCAGTTCATTGCCGATGAGGCACAAGCGTATTTTGGCCTCGGCCCGGAACGCTTCGTGGTCGCCCCCCTGGGAGTCGCTCCGCGTTTTCACCCCCGTACCGACTCGACCTTGCACCCGGTGCTGCAGGCGCACGGGGTCGAGCCGCGCGGCTACTTCCTGTGTGTCGGCACCCTGGAGCCGCGCAAGAACCTCGGGCTGGCGCTGCGCGCCCATGCCCAACTGCCGGAATCGCTGCGCCAGCGCATGCCCTTGCTGATTGTCGGGATGGCCGGCTGGAAAGCCCAGCAGCTCGACGATGAACTGCGCAAAGGCCTGGCCAGCGGGCATGTCTGCCTGCTCGGGTACCTGCCCGATGAGGAAGTCGCCCACTTGGTGGCCGGCGCCCGGGCCCTGGTATTTCCATCGATCTATGAAGGTTTTGGCCTGCCCGTGCTGGAGGCCATGGCCAGTGGTACCCCGATCATCCTCACCCGACGCTCGGCCATGCCGGAGGTCGCGGGGGCTGCGGGCAACTATATTGAACCCGAGGACCTGCACGGCTTGCGTGATGCCATGAGCCGGCTGGCCGACGATCAAGTGCATTGGCAGGTAAGCCGAGAAGCCGGGCTGCAACAGGCGAAGCTTTTTTCCTGGGATCGCTGCGCGACGCTCACCGCGCGCGCCTATCGCCAGGTTTTAGGAGGTTGAATGCGCGTCCTACATTTCTATAAAACCTATCTGTCGGAAACCGTCGGCGGCATCGAGCACGTGATGTTCGAACTCTGTGAAAGTGGCGCCGCCCATGGCATCGAGAGCCAGGTGCTGACATTGAGCGCCAACCCCGTGCCGGCGGTTATCCCATTTGGCCAGCACCAGGTGCACCGAGCCAAACTCGATGTGCAGATCGCCTCCACCGGGTTCTCCTACAGCGTGCTCAAACAGTTTCGTGAGCTGGCGGCCGAAGCTGACGTGATCAACTATCACTTCCCCTGGCCGTTCATGGATGTAGTGCATTTTCTCAGCGGCATGAACAAACCGAGCGTGGTGACCTACCACTCGGACATCATCCGCCAGAAGCTCCTGCTCAAACTCTACCAGCCGTTGATGACGCGGTTTCTGGCCAGCGCCGATCGGATTGTCGCAGCCTCGCCGAACTACCTGCATACCAGTGAAGTGCTGAAAAAATTCCCGGACAAGACCCGGGTCATTCCCTATGGCCTGAACAAGGCCGCCTACCCCAAGTCCGACCCTGAGCGTATGGCCCGTTGGCGGGAACGCCTGGGCGAGCGCTTTTTCCTGTTCGTCGGGGTGATGCGCTACTACAAAGGGCTGCACATCCTGCTCGAAGCCCTCAAGGGTGTCGATTACCCGGTGGTGATCGTCGGTGCCGGGCCGCTGGAGGCCGAATTGCACGCGCAGGCCGCCGCACTGGGCCTGCGCAATATCCAGTTCCTCGGTCGTCTCGACGATGAGGACAAGGCCGCCTTGCTGGAGCTGAGCTATGCCATCGTGTTTCCTTCGCACCTGCGCTCGGAAGCCTTTGGCATTTCGCTGCTGGAAGGGGCGATGTATGGCAAACCGATGATCTCCAGTGAGATCGGTACCGGTACCAGCTATATCAACAGTCACGGCGAAACCGGGCTGGTGGTGCCACCGAGCGATCCACCGGCCTTGCGCCAGGCCATGCGTACCCTGTGGGATAACCCGCAACAGGCCGCGGCCATGGGCATCAAGGCCGAGGCTCGTTACCGGCAGTTGTTCAGCGCTGAAGAAATGGGTCGCCAGTGGGCGGCGCTGTACGAGGAAGTGCTGGCCGAGAAGTCACTGTCCTATGCCTGAACGGCGCCAGCGTAGAGCCAGCGCCGCCGGACGCCGCACGACCTGCTCCACCTGCAGCGTCCACAGCCTTTCAGCGCCTTGGCAGGCCGCCACTTGCGGCCCGTCGAGGATGATTTCGCTACGACCACTGAGCTGCAGCACATCACCCGTGGTGAAATCGATGAACAGCAGCCCCGCTCGGGGATTGAGCAGCAGGTTGCCCAAGGTATTGAAGTGGCGGTTGCCGGCAAAGTCGGGGATGGTCAGGCGATTGCCCTGCACCTGGACAAAACCGGCATCACCGCCACGATGGGAAACATCCACCGCCCGTGAGTTATCCACATCCACATAGCTGGCGACAAAGAAGGTGTCGGCTGTGCGAATCAGCGCCCGGGCCGCGTCATCCAGGGCATCCAGGTAGTGCACGATGCGCGCGGATGGGTCGGCCAGCGGCACTGACTCGAACTGGCGGACCTGGACGTACTGCGGGCAATTGCCGAAGGCCTGCTCGACCGTAACACTCAACCCCAACTCATCGACCGTCAACACCCGGCCATTGAGGCGGTTGCGCCGACGACTGTGCAGTTCGATCCCCAGTAACCCGATCGCCGCGCCGGCCCGTACCTGCGCCGGATCATCGAGACTGGGCAGGCTGTCCAGGCGCAACCGCGCAGGTTGCGGTGAATGGGCAAAACCGGGTGGGCCCTCGAGAACGCTGGCCCAAGGATTACCTTGGGCGTCGACTGCACCGAACAGCATGAAGGGTAACTGAGCATAGAACTGGCGATGTTGCTCCGGCATCTCGGTGCGGATCACCTTGCGCCCGAACGCCTCCATGCGCTCGGCAACCCCCACCAGGGATTGCAACTGCCGCTCACCTGCGTGCCAGGGTGAAATGTCCATCACACAACTCCCCTGCGCACTTGGCGCAGTTTCAGGCGGTTTGCAGGCCGGCGACAGTGCGGGGCATCGCCACGAAACCCGGCAGCGCTTCGATTCGCGCCAGCCACGCCCGCACGTTGGCGTACTCGTCCAGGGCAACATTGCCTTCCGGGGCGTGGGCGATATAGCTGTAGCCGGCGACATCCGCGATGGTCGGCTCGTCACCCACCAGGTAGCGGGAGGTGGCGAGTTCCTGATCCATCACCTTGAGCAGTGCGTGGGCGCGGGCGATCACTTCTTGCGCGTTGTGGGAGGCGCCAAATACCGTGATCAGGCGCGCCGCGGCCGGACCATAGGCGATTGGCCCGGCGGCCACCGACAACCAGCGCTGCACCCGGGCAGCGCCCACGGGGTCGGCAGGCAGCCAACGACCCTGGCCATATTTTTGCGCCAGATACAGCAAAATGGCGTTGGAATCAGCCAGCACCACGCCTTGATCATCGATCACCGGCACCTGGCCAAACGCATTCAACGCGAGGAAATCGGCTTGCTTGTGCTCACCTTTCGCCAGATCGACAAAAATCAGTTCGGTGGGCAAATCCAGTAAAGACAGCATCAGCTCCACCCGATGGGCGTGGCCGGAGCGAGGGAAGTTGTAGAGTTTGATGCTGTGCATGGTCGACTCCAGAGGGGGAAATCGCGCCGCTCAGGAGCGAACCGCGCTGATGGAGTCCATCTTGCGTCAGCTGAAAAAACAACAGAATCACCAGAAAAGGTAATCCACCATTTCACCCACCGCAATAATGCTTCAGCCGCGTAATGCCGGATGCTCGCGCAGCGCCTGCACTGCGTAGTCGACAAAACTGCGCACCCGCGCCGGTGCCTTGCGCCCACCTTGATACACCACGTGGATAGGCAACGGCGGCAGCTCAAAATCCTCGAGGACAATTTCCAGCTCACCGGCTGCCACCTTGTCCGCCACCTGATAGGACAACACGCGGGTCAACCCCAGGCCCAGGGTTGCTGCCGTGATGGCCGCCTGATTGGCCGTCACCACCATGCGTGGCTCCAGGCGCACACTCATCGAGGCGCCCGCCGCCATAAAGGGCCAACTGCGCTGCTGCCCGATGGCAGAGGTGGCAATAATCCGCGCGCGGGTGAGTTCCTCTGGGTGCAGGGGGCGACCAAAACGCCTGAGGTAGTCGGCAGAGCCGCACACCACCCGGCGTACCTCACCGACCGCAATCGCGTACTGGCTGCTGTCCGGCAGCTCGCCAATACGCACCGCAACATCAACGCCCTCCTCGACCAGGCTCACCACCCGGTCGACCAGCAATGCATTGATGCTGACCTGCGGATACTGCTCAAGAAAGCCCACCACTACCGGCGTGACATACAAATCGCCAAACAGCACCGGCGCGGTAATCGTCAATTGCCCCCGGGGGTCGGCATGGCTACCCGCCGCCGACTCTTCGGCGTCCTGAATGTCGGCGAGAATCCGTCGACAGTCTTCCAGGTACCGCTGCCCCGCTTCTGTCAGCTGCACAGTGCGCGTGGTGCGAATCAGCAACTGCGCACCGATCCGCACTTCCAGCGCCGCCACCGCCCGGGTCACGCTGGCAGCCGACAGCCCAAGGCGCCGGGCTGCCGCCGCGAAGCCCTGGTCATGGGCCACGGCCATGAACACCTGCATTTCCTGAAAACGGTCCATTGCCTGTCCTCGGGCTGGAGTGCTTGGTTTGCAAGAAAAGCACAGAGGCTGCCAACGCAGCAACCAACGCTCCTACTAGCGGGATGTGCGACAAGCTGCCGAACGCAATGGTGATGCTGCCGAGTACTCCACCCAGTGCTGTGCCCAGGTTGAAGGACGCGATATTCAATCCGGCGGCCACGGCGGTTGATTCCGGGATATAGCACTGGGCCTGTTTCAGCAGACGCAGTGTCAACATGGTCACGATGGAAAAGAAAAAGACCCCCAATGTGCCGACCAAGAGCGTCATCATGAGCGCAGAGCCACTAAACCAATAAAGTCCGATCAAGTTTATGGCCAAGCCCGCCAATGCCATCACGGTGCTGCGGTTCGCGTCCATCTTGTCCACAAGATAGCCGCCAAGCAGATTCCCCACGATGGAGCACAGGCCAAACAGCAGCATGCCCAGACTCAGCCGCTGCACGTCCACCTCGGTGATTCTCAGCAAGTAGGGAGAGACGAAGGTGAAGAATGAAAAGGTCGCAATGCTCACGAGTACGCCGATGCCGGCGGTGATGAGCAATTGCGGATGGGTGATGGCCTTGATCCCTTTCCATGCGCTCGCTTGCCTGCCGTCCGAAGGCTCTGTGCTGCTGGTCATGAAAAGCAGCAGTCCGAGCATGCTCAACAGGCTGAGTACCCCGATAGACATGAAAATGCCCCGCCATGACCAGATGCTGCCCAGAAACGTGCCAATCGGGACGCCGAAGGCGAGTGCCAGTGTCAATCCTATCCACACCACGGATAGCGCCCGTCCCGAACGCTTCTGATCAACCAGCTTCGTCGCGGCGTCCGATGCTACCGCCATGAAAACACCATGGCCCAGGCCCACCAGAAACCGGATCACCAGCAGCATCGACAGATTCGGCGAAAGGCTCATCAACACGCTGCCGACAGCGAGGACCGCCATGGCAAGCATCAGAATGTGCTTGTCCCTCCAGTGCGAGACGAGGGCTGTGATGAACGGTGCGCCAATGGCTGCGCCCATGGCATAAGCGGCAATAGCGGTGCCAACTGCAGCAATTTTTGAGTCGAGGTCGGCCGCGATGGCGGAAACCAAACCTGCGACGACAAACTCGGAGAGGCCGAATGCAAAGGTACACAATGAAAAGACATAAATGGCGGCAGGCATGGCAGTCCCTGGTTCGACAATAGTGGAGTGACCTTGGGCTCACTCTGGGATCGGGTGCTGCCGTACAGTAGTGCCAGTGCCTATGTTGGTAAAATACTGTTTTTATCGCGAAACAAGACGCTGAACGTCTCAATGGGTCAGTGGCAGAACAGCGCCTCGGACTGCCTCGATTAGCCGGTCCCGGATCGGCGAGTCCTGATTCGCGTTCCACGCCATCAGCAGGTCCAAATGCAGCAGTTCTTCGGGCGCATCCACGATGATGGGGCGAAAGACAATGTCTTCGTGCATTCCTATCGCCAGCGATGCGGGTACCAGGGCAATGCCGAACCCGCTGGCCACTAACGCGATCAAGGTTTGCAACTGCCGTGCTTGTTGAACAATGTTTGGCAGGAACCCTGCGGCTTGGCAAAGACCGATAAGTTGATCGTGAAAGCCTTGCCCCAGCGGTCGGGGCGATGCCACGAAAGCCTCGTCCTTGAGTAACGCCAACTCGATGGATGCGTGATCCTCAAGCCGATGCCCAGCAGGCAGCGCGACGCATATCGGCTCACGCAGGATAGTCTCGAAGCGCAGATGGGGCGTGGTCGTCCCCGGTGTGCGCATGAAGCCGATATCAGCAGCGCCGCTCTCCAGCGCCTCCACCTGCTCGTGGGTCGTGGCCTCTTTCATGGTAAACGCTACCCCTGGCGACGCGAGCCGGAAGCCGCGTAGCGCCCGCAGCAACGGGGCATAGGACACAATGTTGATGAATGTCATCGTGAGGTGGCCCTCGAGCCCTTCGGCGACACGCCGGGTATGCGTCACGCCCTCATCGAGAGACTGAAGAATGCACCTGGCAGTCTGCAGAAACGCTGTGCCGGCAGGCGTCAACAATACGCTGCGGTTCGTGCGCTCGAACAGCGGGAAACCAATCTCGCTCTCCAGCCGGCGAATGGCTTGGCTCAGGGGCGGCTGAGCCATATGCAGGCGCACCGCAGCCCGATTGAAGTGCAGTTCTTCGGCAACGGCAATGAACTGCTGTAGCAGGCGAGTTTCGATCATTGAAACCTCCAAAGTCTTATTGATTTGATCATTCTGACTGATAGTCGGCTTCATCGAGGCTTGAGCGCTTGACGGATTCGGGTTCGGCATTACTCGCGATATGTCTTAAAATAGCCGGTTGCCGAAAGAACCGTCATGGCCATAGCCATGAAGGGCTTTCATCCTTTACAAATAAATGTGGTGAAGATGAACAAGCCTTTCATTTCGCTGTGCCCTGAAATTACTCGGGCGCACGCACTGACGCTGATGGATTGGTTGGAGGATGAGCGCGTCACCTGCTATCTGAGCGATTCGCGTGATGTTTCCCGCTCCATCGAGCAAGTCATCGATCGGACTCAATCGCCGATCCTGACCCATCTATTCAACCGTGGCGGCCGATTCTTCATGGCCTATGACCGGTATGACGCCCCGGTGGGCTTTGTCCGTCTGATCAAGACCGACTCAAATTGCGAGATAGTCCTGGTCATCGGAGACAGCGACAAATGGGGCCGAAACCTTGGCGCCCGCACGATCCGCGAAGGCATGAAACTGGCCTTCCTCGACATGCGGGCCGAGAAACTCATCGCCAAGATCCACCCGGACAACGCGCGCTCGCTGAAAGCCTTTTTGCGCAGCGGCTTTGTGCTTGAGAGCGAAACGCCGACATTGAAGTCATTTTCCATGACGGCGGGGCGCTACCTCCAGCTCTTGCGCGAAGGTGCCGTTGACGACTCCACCAGGATCTATATCACTGAAATCGACAAGGCCAGGCTCGAGAGTCTAATCGTGCTCGAGCAAGGCCCGACCGTGGTTGAACTCGAACATGAGCTTGAGCGAGCCATTGTCGTCAAGCCGCAGCAGGTGGCGTGCAATGTCGTCACGATGAACTCCAGGGCCTTGCTGCAGCTGGACGACGAAGAGATCGAAGTGGTCCTGGTCTACCCCGAAGACGCGGACAGCAACGCAGGGAAGCATTCCGTGTATTCCGACATCGGCGCCGCCATCCTGGGCTATCAGGAGGGGGACGCAATCGACTGGCGAATTTCTGACCGAACCCGCCGGATTGAAATCAGGAAAGTGCTTTACCAGCCGGAGGCGGCGGGCGATTTCCACCTGTAATTGCGTCTTTTACTCAGTGTTCGTCCATCAGGCGCGAGGATCCCGGCCCGTTGGACGGTCAAGGGTAGGAGCGAAGCCAGTTGCGAAAGGCAGGAGGCGGTGGGACAGACCCAGCCGGCTCCTGCGACAGTTTTAATTATCTAAAACCATGTTTTGATCCTACGGAATAAAGTCTGTCGGATCGAGCCCAGCAATCCCGGGAGCTAATCAGCGGGCCAATCAAAAATAAAGTCTGTCGCAACGACATTTTTTGAGGTTTTGGAGCCAGATCTACTAAATAAAGTCTGTCGATAGCATTTAACCTATTGATTAATGATTGTTTTTCTCAAAAAACCAGCACATGTGCCGAGCGCAAGCACAATGGCGGTATGACGGCCGAGAATGCCTCACGCCGTTGAATGGCTTGACCGATTCAATCTGAGTGAGCGCGCGAGGGTTTTCAGAGAAAAACTTATCACGGGCAGCCTGATACCGATTTTCAATACTCATTGATTTTTTCAGTGAGTTCGTAGCTCGTTGATAAACCTCGCGACCTGGCCCACTCCGCCACACTTGGGGAGTGGGTTGCCCGGTTTTCCATCGTGTCTGTGACTGTCGGCAAGCATGCAGCCCAGTGCTCGTGTAGCCCAAGGTACAACTTGGGTTGTGCCATTACCCCCTAACGGCCAACCAGCGGCGAAACAAGTGTAATTGCGCCGTGGTTGGTATGGATGTTGACGCTGATGCCGAATTGACCTATGTGCCGACGCCAGACTAACCCACCTCCAGATCGGCATAAACCCAGCACAGGCAATGGTCGGGAAGAATCAGGCTGGGTCAGTGGCCCCTCGGCAACTAGGTTAATTCCACATCGGTGCCAACACAGCTGCTGCTAGATCTGATCAAGAAACGTAGGTAACGGTGGGCGAACCCAAAAACCAAAAAACCGCCAAAAAGGCGGTTTTTTGTAAAACGTTTTCTTCTGCAGTATATGCCCTAAGGCCGTCGCGAGGTTCCGGTACTGCTCCAGCATTCCCCGCCGTTCCTAAGAAGATTACTGATCGCTAATCACTTTGTCAATCAGATTGGCGCTTCTGACATTCGATTAGGCGGTCAATTTCTCAGGCGAACCCTCGGTAGCCATCGTCTCGTATAGCTCTCGCAAATCACCGACAGCTGCTTCGAGCTGACCTTCTCCGAACCCTTTGCCCCAATCCACGGCAACCTCCTGGTACAGCAATAACTCTTTTCGTTCGGCCTCGAGCGCGGCTATACGGCCGTTTGCCGCTTCCAGGTCGGTTGCGGCTGCAATGAGCTCTTGAAGCTGTTCGCGGGTTTCGCTCAGTTTGGTCTTGGTTTGCTGGTAGTCCGTGACCCCGATGCTATGAAGCAGAGAGTTCCTCAGCAGGGCCTTTTCTGCCTCGGCAAGACGCAACGTATAGTGAGTGTTACGACCTCGACGGGTTTGCCCACGTGCCTGGTATTCAGTAACTGGCGGCAGGATTCGGCTGACCGATACCGACTCCACCATCTGGCAAATTGCCCAGCTGTCCTTTCCGCTAGAGCCCCAAAACGTCAGCTGGTCGAGGGTCGGTCGCGAAAGCTGAAAGCTCGTCTTGTCAGCGATGCCTGGTGAATCGGAGGTCACCGGGACAACCTGACATACCCCTCTGTTGGCTCGCACGACGATTGCCAGCCTACGCTTATGCATCTCGCCTTTTTGCAAGGTATCGCAGTAACGTTTGTTCGTCCGGAGAGCGCCATCTTCCCGGCCAATGGTCTGAATGAAGCCATAGTCGACCTCCACAATAGTCCCGAACTGAATCACTCGGTTCAGGGAGGCGCCAGTTTTCTTCAGGGTCTGCTGCAGGTATTCCTCAGGCACCGTGATGAAAATCTTACTGAGCGTCACCGAGTACTCAGCAGGAACGACGCCTGTAGTCGTGAGCTGTGCAACCCCTTCCACGTACCAGCGGTAGTTTGCGACGCCTGTGAATTTCTTGATGCAGAAGATTTTGTGCGTGCCACTTCCAGGCATGAGCGCCTCAGAAATGGATTCGTAAGTTTCTTTGCCCAAGGGGGACACGCTCATTGTCCCTGTGGCCAGGTCTTTGATCTGCTCAAAGTACCGAATGACGATTGTGTCCATGCCTTTCCCTGGTGCCAGCGGTTCATTCAAAGGGTGCCAATATGCCATAAATGGTCCGTCTCCTGCTCTAAATGGCAGTAGCCGACGCCTGCGCCGAATCAGGCAGCTCTGAGGTGCCGGAGGTTTTGGCGGCAGATTGCTCTCTATACCGCAGATTGAAACCTTTGATCAGGTAGCGGTTCGTCCGGTCAAAGTCTAGAAAGTCGGAGGTGTTCGGATCGCCGGAGCGGAACGAAATCATGTTCATCTCCATCAGCAGATTGATGGCCAGACTCACGGAATGACGCTTCACGCCCGTGTACTCGGAGATCTTGTCATACGTGATCAAGGTCAAGCCGTCCCCGTTCGGAAAGTCACGGTTGCGCATGGCCAGCAGCAGCACGTAGATCTTCAATGCCTGCAGCGAAAGACGTTTGCCGAAGGTGAAGGCTTTGAGCTTTATCAGGGTTTCCTCGGGCGGATTGCTCGCCCGATCATCTTTCGACCCCCGACCTTGGTACAGCCAGCTCTTCGGAATCTTTGCGAAGCCTTTATCTTCCATCCAGCGCTCAACGTAGATCCGCGATCCACCGCGTGGCTGAGCCGTATCGCGGCGGATGTGCCCCCCCTCCTCGAGTACCCGCAGCGAGCGTGCCACTACGTTCCGCGAATGACCTACCAAAGCGCAGAGCTCAGGGTAGGTCGTCCTCACAATCCCGCTGTGATAGTCCGCCCGTGTGCAGATAGCTAGATACACCTTCAGCGAAGCCAGCGACGCATTTATCGCGATCGTGTCGACCTTACCCTGGCCATCCACCTCACCAAATTTCTTCAAGCCCCCGGACATCGCCCACCGATTTGGCATCTTTGCCCAGCGAGGCTTGGGTTTCTCCGATTCGCTCATTAGTGGTTCCTCATCAAAGCCAGGCTCAACACCAGTGCGATGCACAGGGAGAGATTCAGCGGGGCGGTCGTGATCGCTTTGTCGACCAGGAGGATCAAGTCAGTCATGGAATTAGGCTCCGTTACCTTCGATGAGCTGAAATTTACTTGTACTCGGCAACTTGTATCTAGATATAGGCGGAATTTGATATAGGCTCGAACGCCACGAAATTCAGGGTATTGAGAGCATTTTCTAGGAAAATTATTAGTATTTTCAACTGTGTTTGAAATAAATCAAAATCGATATTTTGATTCGTGATAATGGAATATTGAAATAGAAATTAAGGAAATGATATGACTGGTCGTGATTTGTCGATCCTCGAAGGTCAGCTGCATGACCATCTGGGGGTCTCCGAGTGTCGAGTCCGGTTCGTAGCTCAGGCGACCGGCTTCACGCTCCAGATTAGGCATTCAGGTCTGCAGCACACACTGTTCACCCAGCGCGGTAGCCCAAGGGTCTTTAAAAATCTAACCCTGGCAGCGGCCTTCCTCAAAGAACGGGGGGTGAAAAGGTTCACGGTGATGCTGGTGCAGCCGAGTGCCTCTAAGAAAGGAGCCAAGGCCACAGAGGTTGGCAAAAAGAAGCTAAAGAGGAAGCCTGCCGAACCGCGGCGTTTTCTCCCTGACCTAGAGTGATACTGAGAGTGGCCTGAGACTGATCAGCTTTTAGTGCTCACCTATAAGCCGCATCACCGCACGCTTTCTACCCGGAATCGATATGCCTTTGGCTAGGCACATTCTGATAAGTCAACATCTTTTCTCTGACGCCGAAAATTTTAAGCTTCGAGTAGGTGAAGAAGCCCTACTAGGAAGTTACTCAAAGCCAACCCAGCTAAAAATCGACTATAACGTTTGCCTTGACTAAATTGGAGACACAACAATGAAATGGAATGAAAAATGGATGTGGGCGGCTATAGTTTTCTACATTGCTTCAGTGGCTGGAGTTTACATATTTAATTTGCACGATTATCCATTTTCTAAGTCTCCAGGCGACTGGGGCACCATTGGCGATTACTTTGGCGGCTTAATTAACCCATTAACTTCGCTTATTGCATTGTATTTTTTAATAAAAGCATATTTGAGTCAAAAAGAAGAACTATCAGCAACGAAGAGCGCTTTAGAAGAAAGCGCCAAACATCAAGAGGCGCTAGCAAAAGCTCAGATCCTTAGCATACAAGCCGCGGCAAAGTTTGAAGAAATAAAATTCTGGTCGAGCGAGGCAGAGAGATGCACGATAGCAACAAATAATGACCGGAAAACCTGGGATCTGAACGGTAAGCAGCTATTCACAGACAAAGAAATACATGACTACAGACTGAGCTGCTTCGACATGATGAATAAGCTACTTAAAGAATCCAAACTGCTGCAGGTCGAAGTGGAAGGTCTCAGAAAGCAACCATAGCCTGTTTTCAGTGATATGGAGTTGACCCACTTGCCGAAATTGCAATGACCTAGACTGATGCGTAGTAGACCTTTTACTACGGTCTATTTTTGCCAATTGGTATACGGTCGGCGATTCATCAGCACCTGGGTCAATTCGGCATCAGCTCCAACACCCTGGTCTCACATCGTGCCGCGCCCCCTATGACGATATGTTGACGCTGATGCCGAATTGACCCATGTGCCGACGCCGACTAACCCACCTCTAGATCGGCATAAACCCAGCACAGACAATGGCCGGGAAGAATCAGGCTGGGTCAGCGGCACCTCGGAAACTAGGTTAATTCCACATCGGTGCCAACACTGCTGGGCCTTCAAGTGCTGAGAGATCATCCGCGCGCCTGCACTTTCCCGGCTTTCGTCATGCAGTTGCACGACTTTTGCTCTGAGTGCATCACGCTTGGTATTCGGCGCTGAGCGACGCTTAAGCCAGTCATAAAACGCGCTGCGGGAAACGCTCAGCACACTACAAAGAAGGCGGGTCGGATATGAGCTCGACTCTCTCAGCTCCTCGATCAGGAAAAACGATCGGGATCCGACATCAAGAGAGCCGTAGCCTTTTTTAAGATTTCAGCCTCGGTCTCCAGGCGCTTGATCTTGGCTCGCAGCTGTTGAAGCTCTCGCTGTTCGTCGCTGATTGCCTTAGTACCTGCCACTGGCTGCCCTTTCTGACGTTCTTTGCGAACCTGATCAATCAAGCGGCGCAGAGCCGTAGGCCCAACGTCCATCGATGCACAGACGTCAGGAACTGAACAGCTATCATCAAGAACCATGCTTGCAGCACGTTGCTTGAACTCGCGGGTGTAGGTCTTTCGCTCTTGCATGGAACCTCCTGATTGGGCGAATCATATCGCCCTTAAGAGGTGTCCGGGATCATTAGGCCAGTTCAACCAGACGCGTTCAAGCGGCGTTGGCGGTTCGGACAATGAGGCAGTTTGGTACTTGGAAAGAGGCGGTAAAGGTACTGGACTGCGATGCGAAAACCTTGCAGCGCGATGCTGCTTTCATAGGGAGCATCCTCAGGCTGAATGGATAGGATCATTTAGGGCTTTTAAACCTTGAGCTACGCCGAGAGCGGGGAGGAGCGGAGGAAAGCGTCGCTAGCTACCGGACCGGGAGACGTAGGAGCCAGCGACAGACTTTATTTCGTAGCTTCAGTTTTTATTTCTCTGTGGATAACTTATTCCACAGTCACCGACTTCGCCAGGTTGCGTGGCTGGTCGACGTCAGTGCCCTTGAGCACGGCGACGTAGTACGACAGCAGTTGCAACGGAATGGTGTAGAGGATCGGCGACAGGGTGTCGTGGATATGCGGCATGTTCACCACGTGGGTGCCTTCGCCATTGCTCATGCCGGCTTGTTCGTCGGCAAACACCACCAACTGGCCGCCACGGGCACGAACTTCCTGCAGGTTGGATTTGAGTTTCTCCAGCAGCTCGTTGTTCGGCGCCACGGTGACCACTGGCATATCGTTGTCGACCAGGGCCAATGGACCGTGCTTGAGCTCGCCCGCCGGATAGGCTTCGGCGTGGATGTAGGAGATTTCCTTGAGTTTGAGTGCCCCTTCCATGGCCACCGGGAACTGTGCGCCACGGCCCAGGAACAGGGAGTGATGCTTGTCTGCGAACAGTTCCGCGACTTTCTCGACGATACCGTCCATGGCCAGGGCTTCGCCCAGGCGGATCGGCAGGCGACGCAGCTCTTCGACCAGCTCGGCCTCCACGCCCGGGGCGAGGGTGCCGCGGACCTGACCCAGGGACAGGGTCAACAGCAGCAGGCCGACTAGCTGGGTGGTGAAGGCTTTGGTCGAAGCCACACCGATTTCACGACCGGCCTGGGTCAGCAGGGTCAGGTCGGATTCACGCACCAGGGAACTGATGCCGACGTTGCAGATTGCCAGGCTGGCGAGGAAGCCCAGCTGCTTGGCGTTACGCAGGGCGGCCAGGGTGTCGGCGGTTTCGCCGGACTGGGAGATGGTCACGAACAGGGAATCGGGTTGCACCACCACCTTGCGGTAGCGGAACTCGCTGGCGACTTCGACCTGGCACGGGATGCCGGCCAGCTCTTCGAGCCAGTACCGGGCAACCATGCCGGCGTGGTAACTGGTGCCACAGGCGACGATCTGCACGTTGCGCACTTTGGCAAACAGCTCGGCGGCTTGCGGGCCGAAGGCCTGGACCAGCACCTGGTCCTGGCTCAGGCGCCCTTCCAGGGTGCGTTGGACCACGGACGGCTGCTCGTGGATTTCCTTGAGCATGTAATGGCGGTACTCGCCCTTTTCGGCCGATTCGGCGCTGTCGCGGTACTGTACCGACTCGCGTTCCACGGCCTGGCCGTCGACATCCCAGATCTGCACGCGGTCACGCTGGATTTCGGCGATGTCGCCTTCTTCCAGGTACATGAAGCGGTCGGTTACCTGACGCAATGCCAGTTGGTCGGAGGCGAGGAAGTTCTCGCCCAGGCCCAGGCCGATTACCAGCGGGCTGCCACTGCGGGCGGCAACCAGGCGATCCGGCTGTTGGGCGCTGATCACGGCCAAACCATAGGCACCGTGCAGTTCCTTGACCGTGGCCTTGAGGGCAACGGTCAGGTCAGGCTGATCCTTGAGCTTGTGGTTGAGCAGGTGGGCGATGACTTCGGTATCGGTGTCCGAGGTGAACACATAACCCAGGGCCTTGAGTTGTTCGCGCAGGGCTTCGTGGTTCTCGATGATGCCGTTGTGCACCACCGCCAGGTCGCCGGAAAAATGCGGGTGGGCGTTACGTTCGCACGGGGCGCCGTGAGTTGCCCAGCGGGTGTGGGCGATACCCAGGCGGCCGACCAGTGGTGTGGTTTCCAGAGCCTGCTCCAGTTCGCTGACCTTGCCCGGCCGACGCACTCGCTCCAACGTATTGTCGTTGGTGAAGACTGCCACACCGGCGCTGTCATAGCCGCGGTATTCGAGGCGCTTGAGGCCTTCGAGCAAAATGGCGGTGATATTACGTTCCGCAACTGCGCCGACAATTCCACACATGCTATTTCTCCTGGCTGACTGCCGCGCAAATCAAGTGAATGCCGCGGGCCTGAATCTGATCGCGCGCTTCGATGGGCAGGCGGTCATCGGTAATAAGGGTATGGACGCTGCTCCATGGCAGCTCCAGGTTAGGGATCTTGCGTCCGATCTTGTCGGATTCGACCATCACGATCACTTCGCGGGCTACATCGGCCATGACCCGGCTGAGGCCGAGTAGCTCATTGAAGGTGGTGGTACCGCGCACCAGGTCGATGCCGTCGGCACCGATGAACAACTGGTCAAAATCATAAGAGCGCAGGACCTGTTCGGCCACCTGCCCCTGGAATGACTCTGAATGTGGGTCCCAGGTTCCGCCGGTCATCAACAGCACAGGCTCGTGTTCCAATTCGCTCAAGGCGTTGGCCACATGCAGAGAGTTGGTCATGACCACCAGGCCAGGTTGCAGGCCCAGATGGGGAATCATCGCTGCCGTGGTACTGCCGCTATCGATGATGATGCGCGCATGCTCGCGAATCCGCTGCACGGCGGCGCGAGCGATGGCCTGTTTGTAATGGGAAACCGGCTGGCCGGGATCGCTGACCAGCTCCTGGGGCATGGTGATTGCGCCGCCATAACGGCGCAGCAGCAGGCCATGGCTTTCCAGTGCAGCCAGATCCTTGCGAATCGTCACTTCCGAGGTTTCGAAGCGTTTGGCCAATTGATCCACACTGACTTCACCCTGCTCGGTGAGCAAGGCAAGGATATTGTGTCGGCGTAGGGGCGTGTTGCGTTTCGACATGGCTTGGTAAGTTTCGTTTCGAAAGATAACGAAAGCAATAAAAACCTATCAGCGAAACTTCGTCAAGCGGGAAAGAAGAAAAAAGCTTCGCGGGCAAGCCCTGCTCCTACCGGGAGGGGGGCTTGCCCGCGAAGGTGGTGGATCATCAGCCTGTGGATAAATCAGACCTTCTTGATCTTCTCCGGGCGTTTCCAACCGTCGATATTTTTCTGCCTGGCCCTGGCCACTGCCAGTTGGAACTTATCCACATTGGTGGTGATCGTTGACCCAGCCGCGGTGGTTGCACCGGCAGAGATATCCACAGGCGCAACCAGGGAGTTGTTGGAGCCAATGAACACGTCTTCGCCCAGCACGGTTTTCCATTTGTTGGCGCCGTCGTAGTTGCAGGTGATGGTGCCTGCGCCGATGTTGCTGCGCGCACCGATTTCAGCGTCACCCAGGTAGGTCAGGTGGCCGGCCTTGGCGCCTTCGCCGAGATGGGCATTTTTCAGTTCGACAAAGTTACCCACATGGGCCCGCGCTTCCAGGACCGTGCCCGGACGCAGGCGGGCGAACGGGCCGGCATCGCTGCCTTCCCCCAGAATCGCGCCATCAATGTGACTGTTGGCCTTGACCACCACGCCTTTGCGCAGGGTGCTGTCCTTGATCACGCAGTTCGGGCCGATCTCGACGTCGTCCTCGATGACCACGCGACCCTCGAGAATCACGTTGATATCAATCAGCACATCCCGACCGACGGTCACTTCGCCACGCACATCAAACCGGGCCGGATCGCGCAATGTCACACCCTGGGCCATCAGTCGGCGACCCGCGCGCAGCTGGTAATGACGCTCGAGTTCGGCGAGTTGCTTGCGGTCGTTGGCGCCCTGCACTTCCATGGCGTCGTGGGGTTGTTCGGTAGCCACCACCAGGCCATCGCTGACGGCCATGGCAATTATGTCAGTCAGGTAGTACTCGCCTTGGGCGTTGTTGTTGGACAACCGGCTCATCCAGTCACCCAAACGCTCGAAAGGCACCGCGAGAATCCCGGTATTGCCTTCGGTGATGGCCCGCTCGGTCTCATTGGCGTCTTTTTGCTCGACGATGGCGGTGACTTTGCCAGCCGAGTCACGCACGATCCGGCCATAGCCGGTCGGGTCATCCAGCTCGACGGTCAACAAGCCCAATTGCTGCGGCGCTACGTGGGTAAGCAGACGTTGCAGGGTCTCGACTTCGATCAGCGGCACATCGCCGTAGAGAATCAATACGGTGTCGGCCGTGATGAACGGCACAGCCTGGGCCACGGCATGCCCGGTACCCAATTGCTGGTCCTGCAGGACAAAATTCAGGTCATCCGCCGCCAGGCGCTCACGCACGGCGTCGGCACCATGGCCGATCACCACGTGAATGCGCTCGGGCTGGAGTTGCCGGGCGCTGTGGATAACATGGCCAAGCATCGAGTTACCTGCCACGGGATGAAGCACCTTGGGCAAGGCTGAACGCATGCGGGTGCCTTGACCTGCGGCGAGGATAACGATTTCTAATGACATGACTGGCTACCAATCCGGGATGGTCAGCGGCTGCGACCAAATGGTGAATTGCAGAAAAAGAAAAAGGGTAGCCGAGGCTACCCTTTTTAATCAATCACACAACAAGCGGGAGGCGATTAGCCGCCGAACTTCTTGCGGATCTGCTGGACGGTGCGCAGCTGAGCTGCAGCCTCGGCCAGACGTGCGGAAGCAGAGCCGTAATCGAACTCGGCGCCGCGCTCATGCAGGGCCTTCTCGGCAGCCTTGACGGCTTCCTGAGCGGAGGCTTCATCCAGGTCGGCAGCACGTTGCACGGTATCGGCAAGTACCTTGACCATATTCGGCTGAACCTCGAGGAAACCACCGGAGATGTAGAACACCTCGGCTTCCCCGCCTTGCTTGATCAGGCGGATCGGACCCGGTTTCAGATTAGTGATCAGCGGCGCGTGACCCAGAGCGATACCAAGATCACCCAGTGCACCGTGCGCAATCACCATCTCGACCAGACCGGAAAAGATTTCTCCTTCCGCGCTGACGATGTCGCAATGGACTGTCATAGCCATCTGATTGCCTCAACCTAAATTAGCGCCCGTCGCCGGGCGCCTGGATTACAGTTTCTTGGCTTTCTCGATCGCTTCTTCGATGCCGCCAACCATGTAGAACGCTTGTTCTGGCAGGTGGTCGTAGTCACCGTTGAGGATGCCTTTGAAGCCAGCAATGGTGTCTTTCAGGGAAACGTATTTACCCGAAGCACCGGTGAAGACTTCAGCCACGAAGAACGGCTGCGACAAGAAACGCTGGATCTTACGAGCACGGTTTACCAACTGCTTGTCGGCTTCCGACAGCTCGTCCATACCCAGGATCGCGATGATGTCCTTCAGTTCTTTGTAACGCTGCAGAACATACTGTACGCCGCGAGCGGTGTCGTAGTGGTCCTGACCGATCACGTTCGGGTCCAACTGACGCGAAGTCGAGTCCAGTGGGTCTACCGCTGGGTAGATACCCAGGGAAGCGATGTCACGGGACAGAACGACGGTGGCGTCCAAGTGGGCGAAGGTGGTCGCTGGCGACGGGTCAGTCAAGTCATCCGCAGGTACGTATACCGCTTGGATCGAGGTGATCGAACCGTTTTTGGTCGAAGTGATGCGCTCTTGCAGAGTACCCATCTCTTCAGCCAGGGTCGGCTGGTAACCTACTGCAGAAGGCATACGGCCCAGCAGTGCGGATACTTCAGTACCGGCCAGGGTGTAACGATAGATGTTGTCGACGAACAGCAGAACGTCGTTACCTTCGTCACGGAACTTCTCGGCCATGGTCAGGCCAGTCAGTGCTACGCGCAGACGGTTACCCGGCGGCTCGTTCATCTGACCGTAAACCAGTGCCACTTTGTCCAGAACGTTGGAGTCCTTCATCTCGTGGTAGAAGTCGTTACCCTCACGAGTACGCTCACCCACACCGGCGAACACGGAATAACCGCTGTGCTCGATGGCGATGTTACGGATCAGTTCCATCATGTTTACGGTTTTGCCTACACCGGCACCACCGAACAGACCAACTTTACCGCCCTTGGCGAACGGGCAAACCAGGTCGATAACCTTGATGCCGGTTTCCAGCAGGTCGTTGCCGCCCGCTTGTTCTGCGAAAGTTGGCGCAGGACGGTGAATGCCCCAGCGCTCTTCGGTGTCGATTGGACCTGCTTCGTCGATCGGGTTGCCCAGAACGTCCATGATCCGGCCCAGGGTCGCTTTACCGACTGGTACGGAAATGGCTGCGCCGGAGTCGATGACGTCCAGACCACGCTTCAAGCCCTCGGTGGAGCCCATCGCAATGGTACGAACCACGCCGTCGCCCAGCTGTTGCTGAACTTCCAGAGTGGTTGCGGCCGCGCTTTGAACTGTCAGCGCGTTGTAGATGCTCGGTACGCTGTCGCGTGGAAATTCCACGTCGATAACGGCGCCGATGATTTGAACGATACGTCCGCTACTCATAGCTGGATCCTCTGAATATTTGAACCGTTAAACCGCGGCAGCGCCGCCGACGATTTCCGAGATCTCTTGGGTGATCGCAGCCTGACGCGCCTTGTTGTAGATCAGCTGCAAATCGCTGATCAAGTCACCGGCGTTGTCGGTAGCGTTCTTCATTGCGATCATCCGCGCCGCTTGTTCAGCTGCGTTGTTCTCGACCACCGCCTGGTAGACCTGCGACTCCACGTAACGGACCATCAAGCCGTCCAGCAGCTCCTTGGCATCCGGTTCGTAGAGATAGTCCCAGTGGTGCTTGAGTCCTTGATCCGGGGTTGCCACCAGCGGAATCAACTGCTCCACGGTAGGCTGTTGCGTCATGGTGTTGATGAACTTGTTGGATACCACGCTCAGGCGGTCGATACGGCCGTCCAGGTAGGCATCCAGCATCACCTTGACGCTGCCGATCAGATCATTGATCGATGGCTCTTCACCCAGGTGGCTGATAGCTGCTACGACGTTACCGCCGAAGTTGCGGAAGAAAGCCGCACCCTTGCTACCAACAACACACAGATCGATCTCGACGCCATTTTCGCGGTTTACCGCCATGTCCTTGACCAGGGCCTTGAACAGGTTGGTGTTCAAGCCACCACACAGACCACGGTCACTGCTCACTACTACGTAACCGACGCGCTTGATTTCACGGTCGATCATGAAGGGGTGGCGATATTCCGGGTTGGCGTTGGCCAGATGACCAATAACCTGGCGGATGCGCTCCGCGTAAGGACGGCTAGCAGCCATGCGCATTTGTGCCTTGCGCATTTTGCTGACCGCCACTTTTTCCATGGCGCTGGTAATCTTTTGCGTGCTTTTGATGCTCGCAATCTTACTGCGAATCTCTTTTGCGCCTGCCATGTAACACCTATCAGGTTAGCAAGCGGGAGCCTTGCGGCTCCCGCTGCGGCTTACCAGGTTTGGGTGGCCTTGAACTTCTCGATACCGGCTTTCATGCCAGCGTCGATTTCGTCATTGAAGTCACCCTTCACGTTGATCTTCGCCATCAAATCGGCGTGATCGCGGTTGAAGAAAGCAATCAGCGCTTGTTCGAAGCTGCCGATCTTGGCGATTTCAACGTCAGTCAGGAACCCACGCTCAGCGGCATACAGCGACAGCGCCATGTCAGCAATCGACATTGGTGCGTATTGCTTCTGCTTCATCAGCTCGGTAACGCGCTGACCATGCTCAAGTTGCTTACGGGTCGCTTCGTCCAGGTCAGAAGCGAACTGGGCGAATGCCGCCAGTTCACGGTACTGAGCCAGAGCGGTACGGATGCCACCGGACAGCTTCTTGATGATCTTGGTCTGAGCGGCACCACCCACACGGGATACCGAAACACCGGCGTTCACAGCAGGACGGATCCCGGAGTTGAACATGGCCGATTCCAGGAAGATCTGACCGTCGGTGATGGAAATCACGTTGGTCGGAACGAACGCGGAAACGTCGCCAGCCTGGGTTTCGATGATCGGCAGTGCGGTCAGGGAACCGGTTTTGCCGGTCACTGCGCCGTTGGTGAACTTCTCTACGTATTCTTCCGAAACGCGGGATGCGCGCTCCAGCAGACGGGAGTGGAGATAGAACACGTCGCCTGGGTAAGCTTCACGGCCTGGTGGACGGCGCAGCAGCAGGGAAATCTGGCGGTAAGCCACTGCTTGCTTGGACAGATCGTCATAAACGATCAGCGCGTCTTCACCGCGGTCGCGGAAGAATTCACCCATGGTGCAACCGGAGTACGGTGCCAGGAACTGCAGTGCTGCAGATTCCGAGGCGCTCGCAGCCACGACGATGGTGTTAGCCAGTGCGCCGTTTTCTTCCAGCTTGCGAACCACGTTGGCGATGGTCGATTGTTTCTGACCGATCGCTACGTATACGCAGAAGATGCCGCTGTCTTTCTGGTTGATGATCGCGTCGATCGCCAGAGCGGTTTTACCGATCTGACGGTCACCGATGATCAGCTCACGCTGGCCACGGCCGACTGGGATCATGGCATCGACAGCCTTGTAGCCAGTCTGTACAGGCTGGTCTACCGACTTACGCCAGATCACGCCTGGAGCAACTTTCTCGACCGCATCGGTCTCGGTGTTGTTCAGCGGACCTTTGCCGTCAACTGGGTTACCCAGTGCGTCGACTACGCGACCCAGCAGTTCCTTACCAACCGGAACTTCGAGGATGCGGCCGGTGCACTTGGCGCTCATGCCTTCAGCCAGGGACTGGTATGCGCCCAATACAACGGCACCTACGGAGTCCTGCTCCAGGTTGAGAGCCATACCGAAGACGCCGCCCGGAAACTCGATCATCTCGCCGTACATTACGTCGGCCAGACCGTGAATCCGCACGATACCGTCAGATACGCTGACGACAGTGCCTTCGTTACGGGCTTGGGAGGTCACATCGAGCTTTTCGATGCGGCCCTTGATAATTTCACTTATTTCGGAAGGATTGAGTTGCTGCATTGCTCTGCTGCCCCTTCAAACTCAAGATTTCAATGCTTCGGCAAGATTCGCGAGTTTTCCGCGAATCGAGCCATCGATTACCAGGTCGCCGGCGCGAATGATGACACCACCAATCAGGGCGGCATCCTCCGCAACTTGCAGGCGCACTTCCCGGTTGAGTCGTGCACTGAGAACCTTGGCGAGTTTGTCTTGCTGTTCTTGGTTCAATGCAAAAGCACTGGTGACTTCTACATCTACCGACTTCTCTTGTTCAGCCTTGTACAGGTCAAACAGAGCGGCGATCTCCGGCAACAGCGGGAGACGGTCGTTTTCGGCAACGATGTTGATGAAGTTCTGTGCCTTGGCATCAAACTTGTCGCCGCACACGTCAATAAACGTGGCGGCCTTGTCTGCGCTCGTCAGTCGCGGGGCCTTGAGCACGCGCTGCATGGTGTCGTCTTGCGACACTGCTGCAGCCAGGCCGAGCATGGCTGACCAAGAGGCCAGTTGCTGGTGGGCCTGGGCGTGCTCGAAGGCTGCCTTAGCGTAAGGTCGGGCCAACGTGGTCAATTCTGCCATGATCGCCCTCGCTTAAATTTCAGCAGCCAGTTTGTTTACCAGCTCCGCGTGCGCGTTTTGATCGATTGTGGCACCCAGGATCTTCTCGGCGCCGCCAACGGCCAGTGCACCCAGTTGGGTACGCAGCGCGTCTTTGACACTGTTGATTTCCTGCTCGATCTCGGCCTGAGCCTGAACCTTTACGCGTTCAGCGTCGATACGGGCTTTTTCAACAGCCTCTTCAACGATCTGATTGCCGCGCTTCTTGGCTTGCTCAATGATTTCGGCTGCCTGAGTTTTTGCTTCGCGCAGTTGTTGACCCGCTTTATCTTGGGCCAACTCCAGGTCGCGAGCTGCTCGGGCGGCAGCGTCCAGTCCATCCGCGATCTTCTTCTGACGTTCGTGCAAAGCCGCAATGACCGGAGGCCACACGAACTTCATGCAAAAAAGTACAAAAATTAAGAACGCAACGGACTGGCCAATCAGGGTTGCATTAATGTTCACGCCAACACCTCGCTCGTTCGTTGCACATCACACCAATCACTCGAAGGTTCGAGTGATTAGCCAGCGAGTTGACCAACGAATGGGTTCGCGAAAGTGAAGAACAGAGCAATACCAACACCGATCATGGTTACGGCGTCGAGCAGACCGGCAACGATGAACATTTTAACTTGCAGCATTGGAACCATTTCTGGCTGACGCGCTGCGCCTTCCAGGAACTTGCCGCCCAACAGGCCGAAACCAATTGCGGTACCCAGTGCGCCCAGGCCGATCAACAGTGCAACAGCGATAGCGGTTAGACCAACTACAGTTTCCATCTTTCCTCCCGACTTTTACGTCGTATGGTTTAGGTTTTTTAGATTAAAGCGGTAAAACAAATCGTTTCATCGTGCCCGTGATGGGCCCCCTCCCGCCGAGACGAGAGGGACATCAGACTAGCCTAAGCTGGTCTTAATGGTTCTCTTCGTGCGCCATCGACAGGTAGACGATGGTCAGCATCATGAAGATAAACGCCTGCAGGGTGATGATCAGGATGTGGAACACAGCCCACGCCCACTGCAGAACTACGCCCAGGCCGCTAAGCCAGAGCAGACCACTGCCGAACATCACAGCGATCAGAATGAACACCAGTTCGCCGGCATACATGTTGCCGAACAGACGCAGGGCCAGCGAGATTGGCTTGGCGATCAGCGTCACGAACTCCAGCAGGAAGTTCACCGGGATCAGCAGGGCTTGAACGAAGACGTTCTTGCTGCCGAACGGGTGCAGGGTCAGTTCGCCGATGAAACCGCCGATGCCCTTGACCTTGATGCTGTAGAAAATGATCAACGCGAACACCGACAGGGCCATGCCCAGGGTAGCGTTCGGGTCAGTGGTCGATACGGCACGGAACGGAATGTGCGGATCGCCAGAGATCATCATGGCCAGCTGAGGAATCCAGTCAACCGGGATCAGGTCGACGGCGTTCATCAGGAAGACCCAGACGAAGATGGTCAGTGCCAGCGGTGCAATCACCGGGCTACGGCCATGGAAGCTGTCTTTCACGCTGCCATCGACGAATTCGACCAATACTTCAACGAAGTTCTGCAAAGCACCTGGTTGACCGGAAGTCGCTTTCTTCGCCGCCATGCGGAAAAGAAGTACGAAAATCAGACCCAATGCGACCGACCAGCCGAGGGTATCGACGTGGAAAGCCCAGAAGCCCATTTCTTTGGCTTCTGCTGCGGTGTGGGCAAAGCCCCAGCCGCCGGTAGGGTGCTGACCGAAGGTCAGGTTCTGCAAGTGGTGCTGGATATAGCCCGAAGCGGTTGTTTCTGCCATGGTTGCCTCAAACGCCCTAAGGTCTCGAAAGTCTTGTTCTCATCAGCAGGGGAGCGAACCAGCTGACCAGTTGGGTCAACACAAAGACGCCGAAGACTGCTAACGGCGCCAGTGGCTTCACACCTGCGAACGTCAATGCAAAAAGCACTGCCGTCAAAATCAGTTTGCCCGCCTCGCCGGCATAAAAAGACCGGACGATGGCTTGAGCTGCCCGGGCCCCGGAAAACCGAAATGCCCTATGAGCGAAATAAACATTGGGAAGCAAGGCTATCAGGCCTCCGCAGAGTCCTGAGTACCCGGCTACGACTCCATGCCATTGCCAAAGCGCCAAAGCGGCCAGCAGCAAAACGACAAATTGAGCCAGTAACACCGGAAAAACCGCCAGGCGATGGAACGGCAAGCGGTTTGGCGTGCGGCTTTCCATCGATCTTGCTCCTCAAAGGTCGGCTGCCAGAATTCAATAACTTGGCATAATTTGTGCCGACAAAATGCGCGCAGAGTATAGGGGCGGTTCAGCCCCTATTCAACTGTCAGGTAGTGATTTCCGACTGCACGCTACATGAGGAAATGTTTCAGCGGATGTGTGCAAGGACACCTTGAAGCTCATCCAGTGAGTTATAGCCGATTACCAACTGACCTTTTCCCTTCTTCCCGTGGCGGATCTGCACCGCAGAGCCTAGGCGCTCTGCCAGACGCTGTTCAAGGCGGGCGATATCCGGGTCGGCCTTGACCGGTTCGGCGACCTCCGGCTTGCCACTGAGCCACTGGCGAACCAGGGCTTCTGTCTGGCGTACGGTGAGGCCCCGTGCGACAACGTGTCGCGCCCCTTCAACCTGTTGATTTTCCGGTAACCCGAGCAAAGCACGGGCATGACCCATTTCCAGGTCGCCGTGGGACAACATGGTCTTGATGACTTCTGGCAAGGCAATCAGGCGCAACAGGTTAGCGACTGTCACCCGGGACTTGCCCACGGCTTCGGCCACTTGCTGCTGAGTCAGCTGGAACTCCTGCTGCAAACGCTGCAGGGCGACAGCTTCCTCGATTGGATTGAGGTCCTCGCGCTGGATGTTCTCGATCAGGGCCATGGCGATAGCGGTTTCATCCGACACGTCACGCACCATCGCCGGGATGGTTTCCTGCCCGGCCTGTTGACTGGCGCGCCAGCGGCGCTCACCGGCAATGATCTCAAAGCGCCCGGCGCCGATGGGACGAACCACGATCGGCTGCATCACGCCCTGGCTCTTGATCGACTGCGCCAGCTCTTCCAGCGCCTGCGGGTCCATGTCCCGGCGGGGCTGGTACTTGCCGCGCTGGAGCAGGTCCAGTGGCAAGTGCTGCAGCTCGCGCAAGTCGGCCTGCACGGCCTGTTCTTCCAGCGAGCTGACAGTCGGACCACTCAGCAGTGCATCCAGTCCACGTCCGAGACCTCGTTTCTTGACGGCCATGGGGATTCCTTAAGTTGCCTGAGCAGCGGCGGCACGTGAGTTTTTGCGTTGACGGCGAACCATCTCGCCTGCCAATGCCAGGTAGGCAATCGCGCCTCGCGATGATTTGTCGTACGCCAGCGCAGGCATGCCATAGCTGGGTGCTTCGGCCAGGCGGATGTTGCGTGGGATGACCGTGTCGTACAACTGCTCGCCGAAGTGTTCCTTGAGCTGGGCCGAAACATCGTTCATCAGGCTCAGGCGCGGGTCATACATGGTCCGCAGCAGGCCTTCGACCTTGAGGTTCGGGTTCAGCAGTTCGGCGATGCGCTTGATGTTATCCACAAGGTCGCTCAAGCCTTCGAGTGCAAAGTATTCACACTGCATGGGGATAATGACCCCATCTGCGGCGACCAATGCATTCAGGGTGAGCATCGACAGCGACGGCGGGCAGTCGATCAGGATGTAGTCATAGCTCTCGCGAATCGGCGCCAGGGCGCTGCGCAGGCGGCTTTCCTTCATCTGCATTTCCAGCAGGACCACTTCCGCCGCGGTCAGGTCGCGGTTCGCCGGCAACAGCTGGTAACCACCGTGTTCGGAGAAATGCATGGCCTGGGTCAGGTCGCATTCGCCGATCAACAAGTCGTAGACCGAGTTTTCCAGGCCGTGTTTATCCACACCGCTACCCATGGTGGCGTTGCCCTGTGGATCGAGATCGATCAACAGCACCCGGCGCTTGGTGGCGACCAGGGATGCTGCGAGGTTGATGCAGGTGGTGGTTTTGCCCACACCACCCTTTTGGTTCGCTATCGCGAATACCTTAGCCATTCTTGCTTGTGTTCCCAATCATGCCGTGCGGCGCAGTATCAGCAGATGGCGTTGGCCTTGGCAACCAGGTACGGCCAAGGCGTGTTCGCTATCGAGGTGGAAGTCTGCCGGCAATGCTACCAGCTCATCCGCGGGATGAACGCCCTTCATTGCCAGCCAACGTGTATCGGTGTCGCCGAGGTGGCGCGTCCAGTTGCTGAAATTCTCCATGCTGCTGAAGGCCCGGGAGATGATCCCGTTGAATGGCAGCTCAGGCTGGAAGGCTTCGACGCGACTGTGGATAACTTGCAGGTTATCCAGTTTGAGTTCGAGTTTGACCTGGGTCAGGAAGCGGGTTTTCTTGCCATTGCTGTCCAGGCAAGTGACTTGCGACTCGGGAAACAGGATAGCCAAGGGAATACCCGGCATGCCGCCGCCACTGCCGACATCCAGCCAACGGCCGTTTTCGATGAAGGACATCACGCTCAGGCTGTCGAGCAAATGGCGCGAGACCATTTCGTCCGGATCACGCACCGCGGTGAGGTTGTAGGCCTTGTTCCATTTGATCAACAGGGCCAGGTAACCCAGCAATTGGGCGTGCTGGGCTTCACTCAGGTTGACACCGAGCTGGCGTGCACCTGTGGATAACTCTTCGGCGTGTTGCAAGGTGACCAACGAACTCAAGCGCTTTGCTCCAACTGACGGCCCGCGCCGCGTTTTTTCAAATGAATCATCAACAGCGAAATGGCTGCCGGCGTCACGCCCGGAATCCGCGAAGCCTGGCCCAGTGTTTCCGGACGGGTTGCACCGAGCTTGCCCTGGATCTCCTTGGAGAGACCGGAGATGGTCGTGTAATCGATATCCACAGGCAGTTTGGTGTCTTCGCTGGCCCGCAGACGAGCGATTTCATCCTGTTGGCGATCGATGTAACCGGCGTATTTGGTCTTGATCTCGACCTGCTCGGCAACCTGTGGATCGTCTGCACCTATGCCGGTGACCGAGATCAGGCCAGCGTAGTCGATTTCCGGACGGGTCAGCAGGTTCAGCAAGTTGTATTCGTGGGTCAGCGGGGTGCCGAATTTTTCCGCAATCGCATCGCCTTGCTCGGTGCCCGGGCGAACCCAGGTACTTTTCAGGCGCTGCTCTTCGAGTTCGATGCTTTCGCGTTTTTTGCAGAATGCTGCCCAACGCGCGTCATCGACCAGGCCCAGCTCGCGACCTTTTTCGGTCAAGCGCAGGTCGGCGTTGTCTTCGCGCAGGATCAACCGGTATTCGGCGCGGGAAGTGAACATCCGATACGGTTCCTGGGTCCCGAGGGTAATCAGATCGTCGACCAATACGCCGATGTAGGCTTCATCGCGACGCGGGCACCAGGCGTCTTTGCCCTGTGCACGCAGTGCGGCGTTGGCCCCGGCCAGCAAACCTTGGGCGCCGGCTTCTTCGTAACCGGTGGTGCCGTTGATCTGCCCGGCGAAAAACAGACCGCCGATCACCTTGGTTTCCAGGCTGTACTTCAGGTCGCGTGGATCGAAGTAGTCGTACTCGATCGCGTAGCCCGGACGCACGATGTGCGCGTTCTCCATGCCGCGGATCGATTGCACGATCTGCAATTGCACGTCGAACGGCAAGCTTGTGGATATCCCATTCGGGTAAAGCTCGTGGGTGGTCAGACCTTCCGGCTCGATAAACACCTGGTGGCTTTGCTTGTCGGCAAAACGGTGGATCTTGTCTTCGATCGATGGGCAGTAACGCGGACCAATGCCTTCAATCTCACCGGCAGCGGAATACATCGGCGAACGGTCGAGGTTCGCGGCGATGATTTCGTGGGTACGGGCGTTGGTGTGGGTAATCCAGCAACTGACCTGCTTGGGATGCTGTTCCTTGTTGCCCATGAACGACATCACCGGGATCGGCGTATCACCGGGTTGCTCGGTCATCACCGAGAAATCCACAGATCGGCCATCAATGCGCGGTGGCGTACCGGTTTTCAAGCGACCCACGCGCAGCGGCAGTTCACGCAGACGGTGAGCCAGGGCAATCGACGGCGGATCACCGGCGCGACCGCCGGAAAAATTCTGCAAACCGATGTGGATAAGTCCACCGAGGAAAGTACCGGTCGTCAAAACCACGGAGTCGGCGAAGAAACGCAGGCCCATTTGGGTGACAACACCGCGTACCTGCTCCTGCTCAACGATCAGGTCGTCCGCTGCCTGTTGAAATATCCACAGGTTCGGCTGGTTCTCGAGAATCTCGCGAACCGCTGCCTTGTACAACACGCGGTCGGCCTGGGCGCGAGTAGCGCGCACGGCTGGGCCTTTGCGGCTGTTCAACACGCGAAATTGGATACCACCCTTATCGGTGGCCATGGCCATCGCGCCGCCGAGGGCGTCGATTTCCTTGACCAGGTGGCTTTTGCCGATCCCGCCAATTGCGGGGTTGCAGCTCATGGCACCGAGGGTTTCCACGTTATGCGTCAGCAACAGGGTTTTTGCCCCCATACGTGCTGATGCAAGTGCTGCCTCGGTACCGGCATGACCGCCGCCGATGACGATCACTTCAAAACGGGAAGGGAAATCCACCACGCACCTCGTGCCTGCTTCAGTTAGGTAATTCAGAAATGGTTTGAGCTCAGGTTTTTGGACCTGGTCGACAAGTATAGGGACTTCGCCCTTCCTAAAGAACCCTTTGCACAAAATTTAACCAGCTGTGGGTAAGTCACGAACAATAGAAATTAAAAAGAAAGAAATTTATAAGATCTTTGTTTTTATGTTTATTTCTATACAGCTACATTTCTGTGGATAGAATCCTACAAGCCTTTATTTACAATGTGTACAGCGGTTTGAAAGTCTGTGGTCATGTGGCCTTGAGGGCATGGGATAACCGGTCTAAGCCTGTGGATGAATGAGGTGGTTATCCACAGAGGCAGTTTTACTCAGTTTTCAGGCCCTGTTATCAACTGACCTTAGTGGCAGTTATTCACAGGGCTTAATCCACAGAAAAACCGTAAAAAGGCAAATCTCGCCCACGGGAAAACCACCCTGGCGAAAAAATCCCATGGCAACGGAAGAAGAAAAATGGATTAACAGCGGTAGGAGCAGGTGAAAGCCTGCGATCTTTTAACGATTCATCCGCCCGAGAGAGACGCAAGCACGGGTAGAAGCATCAAAAGATGACTAGATCGCAGGCTCCTATCTTGGGAAGGGAGCGTTATTTACCGATGCAGAAGCTGGAAAAGATCCTGCCCAGCAGGTCATCTGAGCTGAATTCACCGGTAATTTCACCCAGTGACTGCTGTGCCTGGCGCAAATCTTCGGCCAACAACTCGCCGGCGCCGGCCAATGTCAGCTGCGCACGCCCATGTTCCAGGGAGTCACTGGCATGGCGCAAGGCTTCAAGGTGACGGCGACGGGCGCTGAAACTGCTTTCTGAGGTCTGCTCGTAGCCCATGCAGGCCTTGAGGTGGTCACGCAGTAGCTCCAGGCCTTCACCTGCCGACTTGGCACTGAGGCTGATGGTGACGTGCCCATCGTCGCAGACCTGCAGCCCAATGGCCTCACCCGTGAGGTCGGCCTTGTTGCGGATCAGGGTGACTTTGCCCGGCTCTGGGCGCTGTTCCAGGAACTCAGGCCACAGGGCAAATGGATCAAGGGCTTCAGGGGCCGTAGCGTCGACCACCAGCAACACCCGGTCGGCTTCGCTGATCGCCTTCAACGCCCGCTCCACGCCAATCTTCTCGACCTGGTCATCGGTATCGCGCAGACCCGCAGTGTCGACCACGTGCAGCGGCATGCCATCGATGTGGATATGTTCGCGCAGGATGTCCCGGGTGGTGCCGGCGATCTCGGTGACGATCGCGGCTTCACGACCGGCCAATGCATTGAGCAGGCTCGACTTGCCGGCATTCGGACGGCCGGCGATGACCACGGTCATGCCATCGCGCAACAACGCGCCCTGCCCAGCTTCACGCAATACCTTGGCCAACTCCTCGCGCACGGCATCGAGCATGGACAGCACATGGCCATCGGCAAGGAAATCGATCTCCTCTTCCGGGAAGTCGATCGCCGCTTCGACGTAGATACGCAAGGCAATCAATTGTTCGGTGAGGTTATGCACACGCTGGGAAAACGCCCCTTGCAGAGAACGCAGGGCATTGCGTGCGGCTTGCGCGGAGCTGGCCTCGATGAGGTCGGCAATGGCTTCGGCCTGGGCCAGGTCGAGCTTGTCGTTGAGGAACGCGCGCTCGCTGAATTCCCCTGGCCGGGCCAGACGACAACCCAGTTGCAGGCAACGCTGCAGCAACATGTCCAGGACAATCGGTCCGCCGTGGCCTTGCAGTTCCAGCACGTCTTCACCGGTGAAGGAGTTGGGCCCTGGGAAATACAGGGCAATACCTTCATCCAGGACTTCATCCTCGGCGCTGAGAAACGGACCGTAATGGGCAAAACGCGGCTTCAGCTCGCGACCACTGATGGCCTGTGCCGCATGACGCGCCAGCGGCCCGGAAATACGAACGATACCGACGCCCCCACGGCCCTGGGCGGTGGCGACGGCGGCGATGGTTTCACGAGGAGCGCTCATAAACCGATATCCCGATAAAAATGGCAGATAGCAAAACGCCCCACGAGGGGGCGTTTTGAATGGTTACATACTGAGCAAGTTACGCGTCGGCTTTTTTTGTCGCCGCTTCAACTTTGCGAGTGATGTACCACTGTTGTGCGATCGACAGGCAGTTGTTCACAACCCAATACAGCACCAGGCCCGCAGGGAACCACAGGAAGAAGAAGGTGAAGATGATTGGCATCAGCTTCATCACCTTGGCCTGCATCGGATCCGGAGGAGTCGGGTTCAGCTGCTGCTGGATGAACATGGTTGCACCCATGATGATCGGCAGAATGAAGAACGGATCCTTGATCGACAGGTCGGTAATCCACAGCATGAATGGCGCTTGGCGCATTTCCACGCTTTCCAGGAGTACCCAGTACAGCGAGAGGAAAACCGGCATCTGCACGAGGATTGGCAAGCAACCACCCAGCGGATTGATCTTCTCTTTCTTGTACAGCTCCATCATGGCTTGCGACATTTTCTGCCGGTCATCGCCATGTTGCTCTTTCAGCGCAGCCAGTTTTGGCGCCACTGCACGCATGCGGGCCATGGACTTGTAGCTGGCAGCCGACAGCGGGAAGAAGATCCCTTTGATCAGCATGGTCAGGAAGATGATCGACCAGCCCCAGTTACCCACAATGGCGTGGATATGTTGCAGCAGCCAGAAGATCGGTTGAGCGATGAACCACAGAATGCCGTAGTCGACCGTCAGTTCCAGACCTGGGGATAACTCTTTCAGTACTGCCTGGCTTTTCGGACCAGCGTACAGGGTTGCGCTGGTTTCAGCCTTGGCACCTGGCGCAATGGTCAAAGCCGGGCCAGTGAAACCGATGATGTAGTTGCCCTGGTTGTCTTTGCGAGTCTGCACCACGTTGCTGTCGTTCTTGGCTGGAATCCAGGCCGTTACGAAGTAGTGTTGCAGCCAGGCGACCCAGCCACCATTGACGGTTTCTTTCAGCGCAGCCTTGTCGATATCTTTCATCGACACTTTTTTGTACGGCTCTGCACTTGTCCACAGGGCGGCGCCCAGGTAAGTGGCGGTGCCGGTGGCTGTGGTGGAAGAAGGATCGGCACTGGCATCACGCTTGAGCTGGGCAAACAGGTTGCCAGTCCAGGCCTTGTCGCTGGTGTTGTCGATCAGATAAGTAACTTTCAGATCGTACAAACCGCGAGTGAAGCTGAAGCGCTTGATGTAATTGACACCGCCATCGCTGAATTTGAGGTCAACGTTGAGCTGGTTCTGGCCATCAGCCAGTTGATAAGTCTTCTGTTCGGACGAGTAAACCGGACGACCGGTCGGGCGAGCATCAGGACCGTTGGTACCGGTCAGGCCACTTTGCGCCAGATAAGTACGTTCACTGCCGTTATCGAACAGCTGGAACGGAATTTCCGGATGGTCCTGGCGACGTGGATACAGCGGCAGCATCAGTTGGGCGATATCACCACCCTGAGGATCGATAGCCAGTTCGAGCACATCCGTTTTTACGTGGATGAGATCTTTACTAGCCACTACCGGAGTTTCGGTAGGGGTGCTGGTATCGGTATTTGCGCTGGGTACATCGGCACTGGCGGAAGCGTTGGTACCGTCCGGAATAGCCGGGGCATTCTGATTGGCAGCAACATTCTGAGTCGGCAGGGCAGCCTGGCCGTAGTCCTGGTTCCATTTCAGGACCATGACGTAGGACACGATTGCCAGGGCGACGATCAGGATCGTGCGTTTAATATCCATGATTACTCGGCCATCGAAGAAGAACGGGAGGTAGGGATAGGCGGAACCGGGTCATAACCACCGGGATTCCACGGATGACAGCGACCTAAACGACGAAAGGTCAGCCAGCCACCGCGCAGAAGGCCATGATTTTCAATGGCTTCATACGCGTAGCAGGAACAACTGGGGTAGAAACGACAGTGACTGGCCATCAGAGGACTAATGGCATAGCGATAAAACTGGATCGGAACGAGTGCCAGTTTACGCATCAGTGCTGTCTACCCCTACAGTTTCGGCTTTGACTGCTGGCTCTGGCTTGCTGCGTGCCAGACGTTTCCAGAGTTTGCCGAAATGCTGAATCAATTCGGGGTTTTCTACTTCGCCCAAACCTTTGCGCGCGACGATCACGATATCCCACCCAACCAGAGAATCCTGGTGGAGGCGAAACGATTCGCGCATCAGACGTTTGAGGCGATTTCGCTCAACGGAGAGTTTCACACTCTTTTTCCCGATAACCAGCCCGAGACGGGGGTGATCGAGATCGTTGGTGCGTGCAAGGAGCAGGAGATTTTTCCCCGGAACCTTGCCGGTAGGGGAGTCAAAGACTGCCTTGAAATGCCGGGGGGTCAGCAAGCGCTTTTCCCGACTGAAGTCCTGACTCACCTCCAGTACCGGATTATCAAACTGCCAGACGCGCACGACCTTTGGCGCGACGACGCGACAGGACTGCGCGGCCGTTTTTGGTAGCCATGCGAGCACGGAAACCGTGGGTACGAGCGCGTTTGATAGTGCTTGGTTGGAAAGTACGTTTCATGTCGTGTTACCTGGTTCGTCCACAACGGGCCGGAATGGCCCCCGTTTTAAGAGACCGGGGATTCTAGAGAAAGCAAGCCTCTAGGTCAATTTCCAACCAAGGTTTCCTTTAAATGGGTATTCGGGTGGTTCGTCCTTGAAAGGTGGACAGCTAGATATAAAAATAAAGAAGGAAAGTATTTAAAGCTTTTCTGTAAAGCTTATAAAAGCTAGGCCCGCCTCTATCTGTGGATAACTGGCTTTAGCCCTTCTATCCCGTGCTGTACAGAGAATGACAACTACCGTGGAAAGCGGTGGTCAGCCTGTGCTGCGCTGTCGGATAAGCTGTGGGTGAAACAGGTGGTTATCCACAGGCAGGTTATCCACCGAGTTTCGCGCCCACTTGTACAACGAGCTTAGGCGTGGTTATCCACAGAGCTTATGCACAGACCATTGGTCGCCTTTTTTGCCGATAAAACCTTGATTCTTCTGCACCTGTGATCAAGCTACGTGTGGATAAGTCTGCGTCCGGTCGCTACAATGGCCGCTTGTTTTTGCCTCACCGGCTTTCAACTTAGGGGATATCCGTGTCAGTGGAACTTTGGCAGCAGTGCGTGGAGCTTTTGCGCGATGAGCTGCCTGCCCAACAATTCAACACTTGGATCCGTCCACTACAGGTCGAAGCCGAAGGCGACGAGTTGCGTGTCTACGCACCGAATCGCTTTGTTCTCGACTGGGTCAATGAAAAGTACCTGAGCCGCGTGCTCGAACTGCTGGATGAGCATGGCAACGGCATGGCGCCTGCGCTTTCCTTATTAATAGGCAGCAAACGCAGTTCGGCACCGCGGGCCGCGCCCAATGCACCTTTGGCTGCTGCGGTATCGCAAGCCCAGGCTGCAGCGGCGCCGGCACCGGTCAATACGCCAACGCCGGCTCCAACCAGCAAGCGTTCGACGCAGAAAATCGTCGAGGTCAATGAAGAGCCGTCCCGCGACAGCTTCGATCCGATGGCTGGCGCCAGTTCGCAACAGGCCCCGGTGCGTGCCGAACAACGTACCGTGCAGGTAGAAGGTGCGCTCAAGCACACCAGTTACCTGAACCGGACCTTTACCTTCGAGAATTTCGTCGAGGGTAAGTCCAACCAGCTGGCCCGCGCTGCGGCCTGGCAGGTCGCGGACAATCCCAAGCACGGTTACAACCCGCTGTTCCTGTATGGCGGCGTTGGCTTGGGTAAAACTCACTTGATGCACGCTGTGGGTAACCATCTATTAAAGAAGAATCCGAATGCCAAGGTCGTGTACCTGCATTCCGAGCGCTTCGTGGCCGACATGGTCAAGGCGCTGCAACTGAATGCGATCAACGAGTTCAAGCGTTTCTACCGTTCGGTGGACGCCCTGCTCATCGATGACATTCAGTTCTTCGCCCGCAAGGAACGTTCCCAGGAAGAGTTTTTCCACACGTTCAACGCCCTGCTTGAAGGTGGCCAGCAGGTCATCCTCACCAGTGACCGTTATCCCAAGGAGATCGAAGGCCTTGAAGAGCGCTTGAAGTCGCGCTTCGGCTGGGGCCTGACGGTTGCCGTCGAGCCTCCTGAACTGGAAACCCGCGTCGCGATTCTGATGAAGAAAGCCGACCAGGCCAAAGTCGACCTGCCGCACGATGCCGCGTTCTTTATCGCCCAGCGCATTCGCTCCAACGTGCGTGAACTCGAAGGCGCGCTCAAGCGTGTTATCGCGCACTCGCACTTCATGGGCCGCGACATCACCATCGAGTTGATTCGCGAATCCCTGAAAGACCTGTTGGCGCTCCAGGACAAACTGGTCTCTGTGGATAACATTCAGCGCACCGTCGCCGAGTACTACAAGATCAAGATTTCCGACTTGCTGTCCAAACGCCGTTCGCGTTCGGTGGCCCGTCCACGTCAAGTGGCCATGGCCCTGTCCAAGGAACTGACCAACCACAGCCTGCCGGAAATCGGTGATGTGTTTGGCGGTCGCGATCACACCACGGTGTTGCACGCCTGCCGCAAGATCAACGAACTTAAGGAATCCGACGCGGACATCCGCGAGGACTACAAGAACCTGCTGCGTACACTGACCACTTGATGAACACCAGCGCAGCTTATTAAGGCAAGGGACTAGACCATGCATTTCACCATTCAACGCGAAGCCCTGTTGAAACCCCTGCAACTGGTCGCAGGCGTCGTCGAGCGCCGACAGACCTTGCCGGTGCTTTCCAACGTGCTGCTGGTTGTCGAAGGCCAGCAGTTGTCGCTGACCGGTACCGACCTGGAAGTCGAGCTGGTCGGTCGTGTGCAACTTGAAGAACCGGCCGAGCCGGGCGAAATCACTGTCCCGGCACGCAAGCTGATGGACATCTGCAAGAGCCTGCCGAACGATGCGCTGATCGACATCAAGCTCGATGAGCAGAAGCTGGTGGTCAAGGCCGGTCGTAGCCGTTTTACCCTGTCGACCCTGCCAGCCAACGACTTCCCTACCGTGGAAGAAGGCCCGGGTTCGCTGACGTGCACCCTGGCGCAAAGCAAACTGCGTCGTTTGATCGAGCGCACCAGCTTTGCCATGGCGCAGCAGGATGTTCGCTACTACCTCAACGGCATGCTGCTGGAAGTGTCCGCCGGGATCATCCGCGCCGTGGCTACCGATGGTCACCGTCTGGCCATGTGCTCGATGCAGGCTGACATCGGCCAACCGGATCGCCACCAGGTGATCGTGCCACGCAAAGGTATCCTGGAACTGGCACGCCTGCTGACAGAGCCAGACGGCAACGTGAGCATCGTGTTGGGCCAACACCACATCCGTGCCACCACCGGTGAATTTACCTTTACCTCGAAACTGGTCGATGGCAAGTTCCCGGATTACGAGCGCGTCCTGCCAAAAGGCGGCGACAAGCTGGTACTGGGCGATCGCCAGGCCCTGCGTGAAGCATTCAGCCGTACCGCGATTCTGTCCAACGAGAAGTACCGCGGCATTCGCCTGCAACTGGCCAATGGTCAGCTGAAGATCCAGGCAAACAACCCGGAACAGGAAGAGGCGGAAGAAGAAGTAGGCGTTGAGTACAACGGCGGCTCCCTGGAAATCGGCTTCAACGTCAGCTATTTGCTGGACGTGCTGGGCGTGATGACCACCGAGCAGGTGCGCTTGATCCTGTCTGACTCCAACAGCAGTGCGCTGGTGCAAGAGTCCGACAACGACGACTCGGCTTACGTTGTCATGCCGATGCGCCTGTAAACATGTTCAGCAGCCGCTAGATGTCCCTCAGTCGCGTCTCGGTCACCGCGGTGCGCAATCTGCACCCGGTGACCTTCTCCCCCTCCCCCCGCATCAATATTCTGTACGGCGCCAACGGCAGCGGAAAAACCAGTGTGTTGGAAGCCATCCATCTGCTGGGGCTCGCCCGTTCGTTTCGCAGTACCCGCCTGCTACCGGTGATCCAGTACGAACAGTTGGCCTGTACGGTATTCGGCCAGGTCGAATTGGCCGAAGGCGGCCACAGTGCGCTGGGGATTTCCCGTGATCGGCAAGGCGAGTTTCAGATTCGCATCGATGGGCAGAACGCCCGTAGTGCCGCACAACTCGCAGAAATCCTGCCACTGCAATTGATCAACCCAGATAGTTTTCGCCTGTTGGAAGGTGCGCCGAAGATTCGCCGTCAGTTCCTGGACTGGGGGGTGTTCCACGTGGAACCGCGCTTCATGTCCACCTGGCAGCGCTTGCAGAAGGCCCTGCGCCAGAGAAACTCTTGGCTGCGGCATGGTACACTTGACGCCGTTTCGCAAGCGGTTTGGGACAGAGAATTGTGCCAGGCCAGCGCTGAAATTGATGAATACCGCCGCGCTTACATCAAAGCCTTGAAACCAGTCTTTGAACAGACCTTGAGCGAACTCGTCGAACTCGAGGGCTTAACGCTTAGCTATTACCGGGGTTGGGACAAAGAGCGGGAACTGAGTGCAGTGCTCGCCGCGTCCGTACACCGGGATCAGCAAATGGGGCATACCCAGGCCGGACCGCAACGCGCTGATTTGCGCCTTAGATTAGGCGCGCACAATGCCGCGGACATCTTGTCCCGGGGTCAGCAGAAGTTGGTGGTTTGCGCCCTGCGGATCGCCCAAGGGCATTTGGTCAGCCAGGCCCGGCGCGGCCAATGTATTTATCTGGTGGATGATTTGCCGTCCGAACTGGATGAGCAGCACCGCCGCGCGCTTTGCCGTTTGCTGGAAGACTTACGCTGCCAGGTGTTCATCACCTGTGTAGACCACGAATTATTGAGGGAAGGCTGGCAGACGGAAACGCCAGTCGCTTTGTTCCACGTGGAACAGGGCCGTATCACCCAGACCCACGACCATCGGGAGTGAAGGCATGAGCGAAGAAAATACGTACGACTCAACGAGCATTAAAGTGCTGAAAGGCCTGGATGCCGTACGCAAACGTCCCGGTATGTACATTGGTGACACAGACGATGGCAGCGGTCTGCACCACATGGTGTTCGAGGTGGTCGATAACTCGATCGACGAAGCTTTGGCTGGCCATTGCGACGACATCAGCATCATCATCCACCCTGATGAATCGATCACCGTACGCGACAACGGTCGCGGCATTCCGGTAGACGTGCACAAAGAAGAAGGCGTTTCGGCAGCCGAGGTCATCATGACCGTGCTGCACGCCGGCGGTAAATTCGACGACAACTCCTACAAAGTATCCGGCGGTCTGCACGGTGTAGGTGTGTCGGTAGTGAACGCACTGTCTGAAGAACTGATCCTGACCGTTCGCCGTAGCGGCAAGATCTGGGAACAGACCTACGTGCACGGCGTTCCGCAGGAGCCGATGAAGATCGTTGGCGAAAGCGAGACCACCGGTACCCAGATCCACTTCAAGCCATCGGCTGAAACCTTCAAGAATATCCACTTCAGCTGGGACATCCTGGCCAAGCGGATTCGTGAACTGTCGTTCCTCAACTCCGGTGTGGGTATCGTCCTCAAGGACGAGCGCAGCGGCAAGGAAGAGCTGTTCAAGTACGAAGGCGGCCTGCGTGCATTCGTTGAATACCTGAACACCAACAAGACTGCGGTCAACCAGGTGTTCCACTTCAACATCCAGCGTGAAGACGGCATTGGCGTGGAAATCGCCCTGCAGTGGAACGACAGCTTCAACGAGAACCTGTTGTGCTTCACCAACAACATTCCCCAGCGCGATGGCGGCACCCACCTGGTGGGTTTCCGCTCCGCGCTGACGCGTAACCTGAACACCTACATCGAAGCCGAAGGCTTGGCCAAGAAGCACAAAGTCGCCACCACTGGTGACGATGCGCGTGAAGGCCTGACCGCAATCATTTCGGTGAAAGTGCCGGATCCGAAGTTCAGTTCCCAGACCAAGGACAAGCTGGTTTCTTCCGAAGTGAAGACCGCGGTCGAACAGGAAATGGGCAAGTACTTCTCGGACTTCCTGCTGGAAAACCCGAACGAAGCCAAGCTGGTAGTCGGCAAGATGATCGACGCCGCCCGTGCCCGTGAAGCGGCGCGTAAAGCTCGTGAGATGACGCGTCGTAAAGGTGCGCTGGATATCGCCGGCCTGCCGGGCAAACTGGCGGACTGCCAGGAAAAAGACCCTGCCCTCTCCGAACTGTACCTGGTGGAAGGTGACTCTGCTGGCGGTTCCGCCAAGCAGGGTCGTAACCGTCGCACCCAGGCCATCCTGCCGCTCAAGGGCAAGATCCTCAACGTGGAGAAGGCACGCTTCGACAAGATGATCTCTTCCCAGGAAGTGGGCACCTTGATCACCGCGCTGGGCTGCGGTATCGGCCGTGACGAGTACAACATCGACAAGTTGCGTTATCACAACATCATCATCATGACCGATGCTGACGTCGACGGTTCGCACATCCGTACCCTGCTGCTGACCTTCTTCTTCCGTCAGTTGCCGGAGCTGATCGAGCGTGGCTACATCTACATCGCCCAGCCGCCGTTGTACAAGGTGAAGAAAGGCAAGCAAGAGCAGTACATCAAAGACGACGACGCCATGGAAGAGTACATGACGCAGTCGGCCCTGGAAGATGCGAGCCTGCACCTGAACGAGGACGCACCAGGTATCTCCGGTGAGGCCCTTGAGCGCTTGGTGAACGACTTCCGCCTGGTGATGAAGACCCTCAAGCGTCTGTCGCGTCTGTACCCGCAGGAGCTGACGGAGCACTTCATCTACCTGCCGGCAGTGAGCATGGAGCAGTTGTCCGATCACGCAGCGATGCAGGATTGGCTGGCCCAGTACGAAGTACGTCTGCGGACCGTCGAGAAATCGGGCCTGGTCTACAAGGCCAGTCTGCGTGAAGACCGTGAGCGTAACGTCTGGCTGCCGGAGGTCGAACTGATCTCCCACGGCCTGTCGAACTACGTCACTTTCAACCGCGACTTCTTCGGCAGTAATGACTACAAGACCGTGGTCTCCCTGGGCGCGCAACTGAGCACCCTGCTGGACGACGGTGCGTACATCCAGCGTGGCGAGCGCAAGAAAGCCATCACCGAGTTCAAGGAAGCCCTTGAGTGGCTGATGAACGAAAGCACCAAGCGCCACACCATCCAGCGCTACAAAGGTCTGGGCGAGATGAACCCGGATCAGCTGTGGGAAACCACCATGGACCCAGCACAGCGCCGGATGCTCAAAGTGACCATCGAAGACGCCATTGGCGCGGACCAGATCTTCAACACCCTGATGGGTGATGCGGTCGAGCCACGCCGTGACTTCATCGAAAGCAACGCTCTGGCAGTGTCGAACCTGGACTTCTGATCCGGTTTCTCCTGCAGTAAACAAAAAGGCCAACGCATCGCGTTGGCCTTTTTTATTGCTCGCTGGTTTCAGGCGCTGACGCTTTCCAGTCGATAGCCGTAACCGTAGATCGTCAGCAGTTGCCAACCCCGGTCGGCGGTCAGCCCCAGCTTGTTGCGCAAGCGGTAGATATGGGTGTCCAGCGGTCGGGAAGAGACCATTTCTTCATGGGTCCAGAAACGCTGGTACAGGTATTCCCGGGACAACGGTCGACCCAGGTTGGCGAACAGGCAGCGTGCCAGGCGGTACTCGCGCTCGGTACAACTGATGGGGATACCGGCACGGGTGACCGTGAGCTCGGCGTCATCGAACACCAGGTCGTTGAAGCTCTGCACTTCGCTGGCGGCGTTGCGCAACACGCCATGGCGGCGCAGCACCGCATTGACCCGGGCCTTGAGCTCGTTGGGGCGAAAGGGTTTGCTGAGGTAATCGTCTGCCCCGGCGTTAAGCGCCTGGACAATATCGCTCTCGGCATCGCGGCTGGTGAGCATGATCGCCGCCGGCGGGGCTTCCATGTGCTCGCGCGTCCAGCGCAACAGCGCCAGGCCACTGAGGTCTGGCACTTGCCAGTCGAGGATCAACAGGTCAAAGGTCTCGCGCCGCAGTTGCCGCAACAGTTCCTCGCCGCGCTCGAAACTGTGCAAGCTCCAGGCGTCTTCCCCGGCTTCCGGCATCTGTCGCAGTGTCTGTTCCACCCGGCGTAGCTCGGCGGGTTCGTCATCCAGTATGGCGACACGCATTCGGGGTCGTTCCTTTATTTCGTGAAGTGTGGACGGGCAAGGCCGTGCCGGAGCGAGTTTAGGCTGATTGGTTGAATCTGAACAATTATGGCGATTTGCTCCAGGTCGAGTGATGGCTGGTTACGCTGATATCAATTAGCCGGTAACTGGCCAAAATCTGACTCGATGGCGCAAGGAAAGGAACGATGGTTAGCAGGTTGGATCTTCGCGCCGGGATGTCGAAGGTGACCTTGGGCGTGGTGCTGACCCGGTGCCTGTGTTTGGCATTTTTCACCAGTATGGGGATGGCTTTGCCCACGGTGAACTCCAGCACCGCGGCTGCGCCCGTGGCGCAGCCGCCACGCTACTACAGCCCGGCAGTGATCAATGTCGGCTTCAGTGATTCACGGGGTTTTGCCCCGGTCAGCGGCGCCGAGGACGGCGACCAGGGCACGCGTTTGCGAACCCGGGAAGACCAACCGCGCTGGGTGTTCTGAAGGGCTGGACGGAGAATTCTGAACAAATATGCAGAATCGACTTTTCGGTCATTGGTGTAGGTAAATTCGTAAGTGTCGAGCGGCAATGGAGCATTCGGAAGTGCTCCGACACAGGGAGTGTCGACGCCAACCTGGCGGGACCGCCGATCGCCGGTTCGCTTGCGGTCTGCAGTCCAGGGGGAAAACAGGGAGCCGCTCAAGATCCACGCTGGATCCTGGCAGATCCGGCCGACACAGGGACGTGTCACCTCAATCCCTTCAGGTCTGTGCAAATCTGCCTACCTGGCGCAGCGCCCCGTCAGGTATGGTGCGTGCTGCTGTTGACTCAGCGGCTCGAACAGATTTTCAGAAAATGCGCCAAAGCGAATCCCATGACTCCAATCTCCTCCTTGCACTGTCGCCACTTGGGTACTTGCCTGTTGCTCGTGGCAGGCCTGGTCGGTCCGTTGACCCAGAGCGCCACTGCCGCCTCTTCCAGCGCCAAGCGCCTGCCCTACATCGATGACCAGCAGCAATGCCGTGGCCAACCGCTGCCCGCTACGGTCGAACACCTGACGGGCGAAGCCTGGAAGCTTGATCGCAAGGGCCAGCAGGTGGCGCTGGAGGAAGGCATGACGGTGGATGAGGAGGAAGGCGTGAAGACTTCTCCTACAGCCTTTGTCAGCCTGTCCCTGGGTGATGGCTCGCGTATCGTCCTGCCCTCCAGCTCCCAGGTCACCCTGAGCCTCAACGATGAGCTCAAGGTGCCTCAGGTCCTTCTGCAACAAGGTCAGGTCGAGTCTTATGTGATCAAGCGCGCCAGCGACTATGATCGTTTCCAGATCGTCACACCGGTAGGTGTGCTCGGCGTTCGCGGTACCCACTTTCGGGTGCGCAACGATGCTACCGGGCACTCGCTGCTCGAGGTGCTCAATGGCCAGGTGGCCGTGGATCGGGATGAGCTGGCGAAAAAACCTGCGGGCAAACCCTTGCCCGTAGCCCGCGCGGATGATGAAGTACAGGTCATGGCTCGCCAGGGGCTGCGCATCCAGAAGGAAGGCAAGTTGACTCCCAGCGACCTGCTTCCGGCTCCTCGATTGCTCGGCCAGGCCGGGCAGACGGGCCCGACACCGGTCTGGAAATTGATCATGAAACCGCTGGAAGGCGCCACGCGTTATCGGGCCCAGGTCGCCACCGATACCGGGTTCATGAACATCAAGCAGGAACAGTTTTCCGCTACGCCAGAGATCAATTTCAGCGGATTGAAGGCGTTTTATTATCACGTTCGGCTCTCGGCATTCGATCAGCAGGGGCTTGAAGGAGAAACCGGGGTATATGACATCTTCTATTACCCCAGCCCCTCACGGGTCCAATAGCGCCGCGGCGATGGGCCGATGACGCGCTGGCCAAGGAAGGAAGGTCGCGAGCCGACCCAGGCGCAGCGATTGTTTCGGCGAATGGTCCGCGAATGGCTAGGGGTCAGCCTGATCCTGCTGCCGCTGACGGCGGTATTGTCCCTGAGCCACGGCCTGACCCTGAGCAACTTGCTGTACGACAACCTGCGACGCTTGAGCCCGCTGCCGGTCGACCCGCGCATTCTCATCGTGACCATCGACGACTTCAGCCTGCAGCAACTCGGCAAGTGGCCCTGGCCGCGGACCGTGCACGCCGACCTGCTCGACCGGTTGACCGCGGCCGAGCCCAAGGGCGTGTTGTTCGATGTGATCTTCAGCGAGCCGGACCCCTCCCCCGAGAATGACCAGCGCCTGGCCCAGGCACTCTGCCGGGCCGGCAATGTGTACATTCCGTTGCTGCGTGAAGGGGCCGCACGCTTTGACCAACCACTGGGTGAGATCGAACCCGTGGCACCCTTGAGCCAATGCGCCAAAGGGGTCGGACACATCAATGCCGAAGCGGACGCTGACGGCAAGGTACGCAGTGTCTACCTGCGTGAAGGTCCGGCGCCGCAACTACGAGCGCAATTGGCGTGGCTGCTCTACCAAGCGAGCACCGACGCTCCTGCCGCCCTGCCCGGCTCGTCTGAGCCGCAGACGGTGCAAGGCTGGCAACGGGCCAATAGCGTGCGTATTCCGTTCATCAGCCAGCCTGGTGGATTTCCCACAGTGCCTTACGCCAGCGTGTTGCGTGGGGACGTGCCAGCGCAACTGTTGCGCGACCGCTTGATTCTGATCGGGTCCACCGCGCCGGGCCTGGGCGACCGCTATGTGACACCACAGTCAGCGAGCCTCGGCACCACACCGGGCATCGAGATCCAGGCCAATCTACTCAACGGCCTGCTGCAACAGCGCAGCATCCTGGTGCTGGGCAATGGCTGGACGCTGAGTTTATCCACAGCCCTGGTTGCCGGACTGCTGGCCCTGCTGCTGTTCCGGCCGCGGCGCGCGCTGTGGTTGACCCTGGGCGGCATGGCGAGTGCCCTGCTGGTCTCTGCGTTATTGCTGCGGGCAGGATGGTGGTGGTCGCCGATGGCCAGCCTGCTGGGGATGCTACTGGGCTATCTGATCTGGAACTGGCGTCGCCTGAATGCGGTGCTCGCCTATTTCGGCTGGGAACTGGAGAGGCTGGATAACGAACCCAAGGTATTCCCCGAGCGCCGGCGTACAGCGGCCCCGGCTGGCGATGTACTTCAGGGACAGATTGTCGCCCTGGAACAGGCCATGAGTCGCACCCGCGATACTCGTCGGTTTATTGCCGATGGCCTGGAGTACTTGCCAGTGGCGACCTTGATCAGCGGACCGGATGGCCAAGTGCTGTTGGCCAACCGCAATGCCCGCGCGCTGTTCGCCGATGACCTGGTGGGTGAGCCACTGGTGGCCCGCCTGGCCGGACTAGGTTATCCAGGGCTGCAGGAAGGGGCTTTGCCGCCGGTTTCGACCCTGGGCAGCAGCGAGTTTCGCGACCACCAAGGACGCAGTCTGCGGCTGGAGCTGGAGCCGCTGCTGCCGGCTGAAGGCGGCGTGGCGATTGGCTGGCTGCTCAGCCTGACCGACCTGAGCCTTGAGCGTGAGGCCGAGGAACAGCGCGCGGTGCTGCTGCGCTTTCTTTCCCATGATCTGCGTGCGCCGCACTCGGCGATCCTGGCCCTGCTCGACGTGCAGCATCAACAAGGCAGCGCGGACCCGCACCTGCACAGTCAGATCGAGCTACAGGTGCGCAAGGCCCTGGGCCTGACCGAAGCCTTCGTGCAACTGGCCAAGGCGGAATCGGAGGCCTATCAGTTCGCGCCGAGCATGTTCGCAATGTTGGTGCTCGACGCATTCGATCAAGCCATGAGCAGCGCCCAGCTGAAACAGATCGAGCTGCTGCATGACCTGGATGACGAAGCCGAAGGCATGGTGCTGGCGGACCAGTCGCTGCTGACCCGGGCCCTGTTCAATCTGTTGGAGAACGCCATCAAGTACAGCCCGGCCGGGAGCCAGGTACGGCTGCGGGTCAGTTGTGCACAGGGCTGGCTGAGCTGTGAGATCAGTGACCAGGGCCAGGGTATCGCGGCTGAGGAGCTACCCGAACTGTTCAGCCAGTACCGGCGCTTTGCATCCTCGCAGGGCAGTGAAGGCTTGGGCCTGGGGCTGTCGATGGTCAAGGCGGTAGTGGATCGCCATGGCGGGCGGATCCTCTGTCAAAGCCGGGTCGCCGAGGGCACGACTTTCCGGGTTGAGTTGCCGTTACTGGAGGATTGATTGGTGGTTCGAACGGGCATAAAAAAACCGGCATCCATGGCCGGTTTTTTTATCACTGGGAAAACTTATGCACGTTTTACGGCGTTTTATCAGCTTAAGAAATATGCATATAAATCATTAAGTTAGATAAAGAATAAAGCATTCAGCAGGAAATCCGTGCACAGGTTATCCACAGAATCACTGCGCTTGTTTATCCACCGCAGCGGACAGTGGCGGCAGTGAGCCCATGTCGCGCTGGGTCTGCTCATTCCATGCGGCAGCGCGGTCGTTCAACTCGGCAACGGCCCGTGGTCCGCTGCCTTCGGCGTACATTGGCGCGCCGATGACCACGGTGATAACCCCCGGCTTCTTCGCCCAGCCGGTTTTCGGCCAGAACTTGCCAGCGTTGTGCGCAATCGGCAGCACCGGCAACTGGGCGTTGACCGCCAGCGCCGTACCGCCCCGGGAGAACTTGCCGACAGTACCAAACGGTACGCGGGTGCCTTCCGGGAAAATCAGCACCCAGACCTTGTCCTTGAGCAGTTCGTCACCCTTCTTGGCGACATGCTTGAGGGCGGCCTTGGGGTTGTCGCGGTCGATGGCGATCGGGCGCAGCATGGCCATTGCCCAGCCGAAGAACGGCACGAACAGCAACTCGCGCTTGAGCACTTGGCTCAAGGGCTCGAAGTACGCGGAGAGAAAGAAGGTCTCCCAGGTGCTCTGGTGGTTCGACAGGATCACGCACGGCTGGTCCGGGACGTTCTCGGCGCCTTTGACTTCATAGCGGATGCCCAGGAACACCTTGCTCAGCCACAACGCGCAGCGGCACCAGTAGACGTTGATGAAACGGTAGCGTGCCTTGAACGGCAGGAAAGGCGCGATGAAAAAGCTCAGGCTGCACCACAGCAACGAACTGGTGCCCAGCAGCAGGTAAAAAAGAAAGGTTCTGATTGCCTGCAAGATCGACATGGTCGCGATTACCGTTGCGGGTCAGTGCCCGCCTTCTAAAAGCGCGCTCCCGAACAGTCCTTGGTCAGGAAGTCAGAATCGCCCTAGTTGTTGATAAGTTCTGCGGCAATCGCCGCCAGATCGTCAAAAATCAAAGTGCCTGCCGGCAGGGTCTTGCCCTGAGTCTTTGCGCCTTTACCGGTTTTTACCAAGACTGGCTGAGAGTCGACGGCTTTTGCCGCCTCCAGGTCACTGAGACTGTCGCCGACGAACCATAGGCCCGTCAGCGGCACGTCGTAATGTGCGGCAATGGTTTTTAGCATGCCGGGTTTCGGCTTGCGACAGTCACAGCCTGCGTCCGGCCCGTGGGGGCAGTAGACGATCAGGCCGAGTTCGCCACCCTGCTCGGCCACCAGTGTACGCAAGCGCGCATGCATGGCGTCCAGGGTGGCGACATCGTAATAGCCACGAGCGATGCCCGACTGGTTGGTAGCAACCGCTACCGTCCAGCCGGCCTTGCTCAACTGCGCGATGGCTGCGATCGATCCGGGCAGTGGAATCCACTCCGCCACCGACTTGATGTAAGCGTCGGAGTCATGATTGATCACCCCGTCCCGATCGAGAATCAGCAGTTTCAAACGGTCTTACCCCAGCAACGAAATGTCGGCAACGCCCAGGAACAGGCCACGCAAGCGTGCCAGCAGTGCGTAACGGTTAGCCCGCACGTTGGCGTCTTCGGCATTGACCATTACCGCTTCGAAGAACGCATCCACTGGCTCGCGCAGGGCTGCCAGGCGCGCCAGTGCTTCACGGTACTGGCGAGCGGCGGCCATTGGTTGCACAGCCTGGTCCGCTTGCTGGATCGCCGAGTACAGGGAGAACTCGTTGGCGTTGTCGAAGTACTTGGCCTCAACCGTGGTCGGTACGCTGCCTTCGAGCTTGCTCAGCAGGTTCGATACGCGCTTGTTCACTGCGGCCAGGGCGGCGGCTTCAGGCAACTGACGGAAGGCTTGTACCGCCTGCACGCGTTGATCGAAGTCCAGCGCCGAACCCGGGTTCAGGGCACGCACCGACAGGTACGTAGCCACGTCCACGCCTTCGTCTTCGTAACGCGCACGCAGGCGGTCGAAGATGAACTCCAGCACCGAGTCAGCCAGGCCTGCGGACTTGACCTTGGCCCCGAAGGCTGCCACGGCGAAGGCCACGGCGTCGGTCAGGTCGAGTTCCAGCTTCTTGTCGATCAGGATGCGCAACACGCCCAGCGCTGCACGGCGCAGGGCATACGGGTCTTTGCTGCCGGTTGGCAGCATGCCGATACCGAAGATGCCGACCAGGGTATCGAGTTTGTCGGCGATCGCCACAGCCGCACCGGTCAGGGTGCTCGGCAGCTCGGCGCCAGCACCGCGCGGCATGTACTGCTCGTTCAGGGCCAGGGCAACGTCTTCTGGCTCGCCATCGTTGAGGGCGTAGTAGTAACCGGCAACGCCTTGCATCTCCGGGAATTCACCGACCATTTCGGTCGCCAGGTCGCACTTGGACAGTAAGCCCGCGCGCGCAGCCCATTGAGCGTTGCCGCCAATGTGCGGGGCGATGAAGGCGGCGAGCTTGGAAACGCGCTCGGCCTTGTCGTAGACGCTGCCCAGTTTTTCCTGGAACACCACGTTCTGCAGGCGCAGGTTGAAGTCTTCGAGTTTCTGCTTCTTGTCTTGCTTGAAGAAGAATTCGGCATCGGTCAGGCGTGGGCGAACCACTTTCTCGTTACCGTCGATGATCTGCTGCGGGTCTTTGCTCTCGATGTTGGCCACGGTAATGAAGCGTGGCAGCAACTTGCCGTCGGCATCCAGCAGGCAGAAGTACTTCTGGTTGTCCTGCATGGTGGTGATCAGGGCTTCTTGCGGCACGTCGAGGAAACGTTCTTCGAACGAGCACACCAGCGGCACTGGCCATTCGACCAGCGCGGTCACTTCGTCGAGCAGCGCTGGCGGAACGATCGCCGTGCCTTCCTGGCGGGTGGCCAGCTCTTCGGTGCGCTTGCTGATGATCTCGCGGCGCTCGTTGGCGTCAGCCAGCACGTAGGCGGCACGCAGGTCGGCCAGGTAGCTTGCCGGCGAACCGATGCGCACGTTTTCCGGGTGGTGGAAGCGGTGACCACGGGAATCGCGACCGGCCTTCTGGGCCAGGATGGTGCAGTCGATGACCTGGTCACCCAGCAGCATGACCAGCCATTGGGTCGGACGGACGAACTCTTCCTTGCGGGCACCCCAGCGCATGCGCTTGGGAATCGGCAGGTCATTGAGCGAATCTTCGACGATGGTCGGCAGCAGGCTGGCGGTTGGCTTGCCCTTGATCACCTGGCTGAAACGCAGTTTCGGGCCGCTCTGGTCGATTTCGCTCAGCTCGACACCGCACTTCTTGGCAAAACCCAGGGCGGCCTGGGTCGGGTTGCCTTCGGCATCGAACGCGGCCTGGCGTGGCGGGCCGTCGAGGTTGATGCTGCGATCCGGTTGCTGGGTCGCCAGCGCGCTGATCAGCACGGCCAGGCGCCGTGGCGCGGCATAGACCTGCTTGGCTTCATAGCCCAGGCCCGCAGCTTGCAGGCCCTTGTCGATACCGGCCAGGAAGGCCTCGGCCAGGGTGTTCAGGGCCTTGGGTGGCAGTTCTTCGGTGCCCAGTTCAACCAGGAAATCTTGCGCACTCATTGTGCAGCCTCCAGCTTGGCCAGTACTTCATCACGCAGGTCCGGTGTCGCCATCGGGAAGCCCAGCTTGGCGCGCGCCAGCAGGTAGGCTTGCGCAACGGAACGCGCCAGGGTGCGCACACGCAGGATGTATTGCTGACGCGCGGTCACCGAGATCGCCCGGCGCGCATCCAGCAGGTTGAAGGTGTGCGAGGCCTTCAACACCATTTCGTAGCTTGGCAGCGGCAGCGGCTGGTCGAGTTCGATCAGGCGCTTGGCTTCGCTTTCGTAGAAGTCGAACAGTTCGAACAGCTTCTCGACGTTGGCGTGCTCGAAGTTGTAGGTCGACTGCTCCACCTCGTTCTGGTGGAACACGTCGCCGTAGGTCACCTTGCCCATCGGGCCGTCAGCCCAGACCAGGTCATAGACCGAGTCCACGCCTTGCAGGTACATGGCCAGGCGCTCGAGGCCGTAGGTGATTTCGCCGGTCACCGGGTAGCACTCGATGCCGCCCGCCTGCTGGAAGTAAGTGAATTGGGTCACTTCCATGCCGTTGAGCCAGACTTCCCAGCCCAGACCCCAGGCGCCGAGGGTCGGCGATTCCCAGTTGTCTTCGACGAAACGGATGTCGTGCACCAGCGGATCCAGGCCCACGTGCTTGAGGGAGCCCAGGTACAGCTCCTGGAAGTTGTCCGGGTTCGGCTTCAGGACTACCTGGAACTGGTAGTAGTGCTGCAGACGGTTCGGGTTTTCGCCGTAGCGGCCGTCAGTCGGGCGACGACTGGGCTGCACATAAGCGGCGTTCCAGGTTTCCGGGCCGATGGCGCGCAGGAACGTGGCGGTATGGAAAGTGCCGGCGCCTACTTCCATATCGTAGGGCTGAAGTACCACACAACCTTGCTCGGCCCAGTATTGCTGGAGGGCGAGGATCAAGTCTTGGAAGGTACGCACGGCTGGCGTAGGCTGGCTCACGAAATTCACCTGTTTCTTGGGCTGCGATTTAAAGAGCGGGAGTATACCCGATTCGTTCGTGCGCACGCCCCCTGGAGCCTTATGCCACGCTGCTTTTGGTGTTCCGAAGATCCGCTGTACATGGCCTATCACGATCAGGAGTGGGGCGTACCGCTACGCGATGCGCAGCGCTTGTTCGAGTTGCTTTTGCTCGAAGGGTTCCAGGCCGGACTGTCATGGATCACTGTGCTGAAGAAGCGCGAGCGCTACCGTGAGGTGCTGTACGGCTTTGATGTGCAGCGCGTGGCGCAGATGAGCGACGCCGAAATCGATGACCTGATGCTCGATCCAGGGATCATCCGCAACCGCCTGAAACTCAATGCCGCCCGGCGCAACGCCCAGGCCTGGCTGGCGCTGGAAGATCCGGTGGGCTTTCTGTGGTCGTTTGTTGGCGGGGTGCCGACCATCAACCATTTTCAGGATCGCAGCCAGGTGCCGGCCGTGACCCCGGTCGCCGTGGAAATGAGTCGCGGGCTGAAAAAGGCCGGTTTCACGTTCGTCGGACCGACCATTTGTTATGCCCTGATGCAGGCCTCTGGCATGGTCATGGACCACACCCGCGATTGTGATCGTTACGCCGAGTTGGCGGTGCGCGGTTAGAATAGCCGGCTCGCAACAGGATTCAGACAACAGGAGTGACCTGTGGATAAGTTTAAAGGCGCCTTGCTGGTAGGCGCTCTAAGGTTGTTTGCCCTGCTCCCGTGGCGGGCAGTGCAAGCGGTGGGCGCGGCGATTGGCTGGGTCATGTGGAAAACCCCCAACCGTTCCCGCGACGTGGTGCGCATCAACCTGGCCAAGTGTTTCCCTGAAATGGACCCCGCCGAGCGTGAGCGCCTGGTGGGCCAGAGTCTCAAGGACATCGGCAAGTCCCTGACTGAAAGCGCCTGCGCGTGGATCTGGCCCGCCCAGCGTTCGATCGACCTGGTGCGTGAAGTCGAAGGCCTGGAGGTGCTCAAGGAGGCCCTCGCGTCGGGCAAGGGCGTAGTCGGCATCACCAGCCACCTGGGCAACTGGGAGGTGCTCAACCACTTCTATTGCAGCCAGTGCAAACCGATTATTTTCTACCGTCCGCCCAAGCTCAAGGCGGTGGATGAACTGCTGCGCAAGCAGCGCGTGCAACTGGGCAACCGCGTGGCGGCGTCCACCAAGGAAGGCATTCTCAGTGTCATCAAGGAAGTGCGCAAAGGCGGCGCGGTGGGGATCCCGGCTGACCCGGAGCCGGCTGAATCGGCCGGTATCTTCGTGCCCTTTTTCGCCACCAAGGCCCTGACCAGCAAGTTTGTGCCGAACATGCTCGCCGGCGGCAAGGCGGTCGGGGTATTCCTGCACGCCCTGCGCCTGCCGGACGGCTCGGGCTACAAGGTGATCCTGGAAGCCGCCCCCGAGGCGATGTACAGCACCGACACCGAGACGTCCTGCGCGGCCATGAGCCAGGTGGTCGAACGGTATGTGCGGGCGTATCCGAGCCAGTACATGTGGAGCATGAAGCGCTTCAAGAAGCGTCCGCCGGGTGAAGAGCGCTGGTACTGAAGATTCACTGAGCTTCAGGATACCCGTGTCATCGTTGACGACCATCGCGGGCAAGCCCGCTCCCACAAAAGCCGCGATGGTCTCAAGAGCACCGCGCCCTTACAGGGCGCTCGTGCGATCGAGCTTTTTCAGGAACACCGTCATTTCCTTTTCGGCCTGCTTGTCGCCATGGGCGCGAGCAGCTTCCAGGCCCTGTTCCCAGGCCTGGCGCGCGGCCGGATAGTCCGCGAGCGCCAACTGAGCCTTGCCCAATAGCTTCCAGGCCGCAGAATATTTCGGATCGAATGCCACGCAGCGCGTGAAGTGTTCGGCGGCCTTGGCGTTTTCTCCCAGATCCAGATACCCCTTGCCCAGCCCGAAGCGCAGCAATGAGTTATCCACACCCTTGGCGAGCATTTTTTCCAGGGATTCGAGCATGGTTCAATTCCTTAAATCCAATGTAGGAGCGGGTGCCCGCTTGCGGCTTACTCGCGAAGAGGCCCGCCCAGGCGCCGCAAATCCGCGATCAGAAGAAGCTCAATCCCACGTGGAACAGCTTCTCCACATCGCGAATATGCTTTTTATCCACAAGGAACAGAATCACATGGTCCCCGGCTTCGATCACTGTGTCGTCGTGGGCGATCAACACTTCCTCGTCGCGGATGATCGCGCCAATGGTGGTACCTGGCGGCAATGCGATGTTCTCGATGGCCTTGCCGATGACCTTGCTCGACTTCTCGTCACCGTGGGCAATTGCCTCGATGGCTTCTGCCGCCCCCCGGCGCAGTGAGTGCACGCTGACGATGTCGCCTCGACGCACGTGAGCCAGCAAGGTGCCGATGGTCGCCAGTTGCGGGCTGATGGCGATGTCGATGTCACCGCCCTGGATCAGGTCCACATAGGCGGGGTTGTTGATGATGGTCATGACCTTCTTCGCACCCAGGCGCTTGGCCAGCAGCGAAGACATGATGTTGGCTTCATCGTCGTTGGTCAGCGCCAGGAAGATATCGGCGTCGGCGATGTTCTCCTCCAGCAGCAAGTCGCGGTCCGATGCGCTGCCCTGCAACACCACGGTGCTGTCGAGGGTGTCCGACAGATAGCGGCAGCGGGCCGGGTTCATCTCGATGATCTTGACCTGGTAGCGGCTTTCGATGGCCTCGGCCAGGCGCTCGCCAATCTGCCCGCCACCGGCGATGACGATGCGCTTGTAGCTTTCGTCGAGGCGGCGCATTTCGCTCATGACCGCGCGAATGTTGGCTCGGGCGGCAATGAAAAACACTTCATCGTCGGCCTCGATTACGGTGTTGCCTTGCGGCAGGATCGGCCGGTCACGCCGGAAAATCGCCGCCACCCGGGTATCGACGTTCGGCATGTGTTCGCGCAACTGGCGCAGTTGCTGGCCTACCAGCGGTCCGCCGTAGTAGGCCTTGACCGCCACCAACTGGGCCTTGCCCTCGGCGAAGTCGATCACCTGCAGGGCACCGGGGTGTTCGATCAGGCGCTTGATGTAGTTGGTCACTACTTGTTCCGGGCTGATCAGCACATCGACCGGAATCGCGTCATTGTCGAACAGCTCGGCGCGGGTCAGGTAGGACGCCTCGCGCACCCGGGCGATCTTGGTCGGGGTGTGGAACAGGGTATGGGCGACCTGGCAGGCGACCATGTTGGTTTCGTCGCTGTTGGTCACGGCCACCAGCATGTCGGCGTCGTCGGCGCCGGCCTGGCGCAGCACCGTAGGCAACGAGCCGCGACCTTGCACCGTGCGGATGTCGAGGCGATCGCCGAGATCGCGCAGGCGTTCTCCGTCGGTGTCGACCACTGTGATGTCGTTCGCTTCGCTGGCCAGATGCTCTGCCAGTGATCCACCCACCTGCCCTGCGCCGAGGATGATGATCTTCATCCGTCTACTCCCTTAAAACCGGTTAACCGCGCGCGGCGGCAATCTTGATCAGCTTGGCGTAATAGAACCCGTCATGGCCACCCTCTTGCGCCAGCAACTGGCGACCATGGGGTTGCTTGATGCCGGCCTGGCTGGCGATGTCCAGTTCGCGAGCGCCGGGGGTGCGCCCGAGGAAGGCTGCGATCACTTCGGTGTTCTCGGTCGGCAGTGTCGAGCAGGTGGCGTACAGCAAGATGCCGCCTACCTCGAGGGTTGGCCACATCGCGTCGAGCAACTCGCCTTGCAGCCCGGCCAGCGCGGCGATGTCATCGGGTTGGCGGGTCAGCTTGATGTCCGGGTGCCGGCGAATTACGCCCGTCGCCGAACAAGGCGCGTCGAGCAGAATCCGCTGGAACGGCTTGCCGTCCCACCAGGCCTGGGTGTCGCGGCCATCGGCGGCGATCAGCTCGGCCCTCAGGCCCAGCCGTTCGAGGTTCTCCTTGACCCGTACCAGGCGCTTGGCTTCGAGGTCCACCGCCACCACACCGGCCAGCCCAGGCTCGACTTCGAGGATATGGCAGGTCTTGCCGCCGGGTGCGCAGCAGGCGTCGAGCACTCGCTGGCCCGGCGCCAGGTCCAGCAGTTCGGCGGCCAGTTGCGCCGCTTCGTCCTGCACGCTGATCCAGCCTTCGCTGAAGCCCGGCAGGCTGCGCACATCAGTCGGGGTCTCGAGCACGATACCGTCCTGGCTGAAGGTGCACGGCTGAGCGGCTACCCCGGCCTGGCTCAGCAACTGCAGGTAGGCAGCGCGGTCATGATGGCGGCGATTGACCCGCAGAATCATCGGAGGGTGTGCGTTGTTCGCGGCGCAAATGGCTTCCCACTGCAGGGGCCAGAAGGCCTTGAGGGATTTTTGCAGCCAGCGTGGATGGGCGGTGCGTACTACCGGGTCGTGCTCGAGTTCGGCCAACAGCGCTTCGCTTTCACGTTGCGCGCGGCGCAGCACGGCGTTGATCAGGGCCTTGGCCCAGGGCTTTTTCAGCTTGTCGGCGCAGCCCACGGTTTCACCGATGGCGGCGTGGGCTGGTACCCGGGTGTAGAGCAGTTGGTACAGGCCGACCAGCAGCAACGCCTCGACATCGGCATCCGCCGCCTTGAAGGGCTTTTGCAGGAGTTTTGCCGCCAGCGCCGACAAGCGTGGCTGCCAGCGTGCGGTACCGAAGGCCAGGTCCTGGGTGAAGCCGCGATCGCGGTCTTCGACCTTGTCCAGCTGAGTCGGCAGGGAGCTGTTGAGGGACGCTTTGCCACTGAGGACAGCGGCCAGTGCCTTGGCGGCAGCCAGACGTGGGTTCATTGCGCGTCCACCGACTGGCCGAGCACGGTGCCCAGGGCAAATTTCTCGCGGCGGCTGTTGAACAGGTCGCTGAAGTTCAGGGCCTTGCCGCCGGGCAATTGCAGGCGGGTCAAGCACAGCGCTTGCTCACCGCAGGCGACGATCAGGCCGTCCTTGCTGGCGCCGAGCACCTCCCCCGGGGCGCCTTGGCCATCGGCCAAGTGGGCGGCCAGGACTTTCAGGGCCTCGCCATTGAGGGTGCTGTGGCAGATCGGCCATGGGTTGAAGGCGCGTACCAGGCGTTCCAGTTCGACCGCCGGGCGGCTCCAGTCGATGCGCGCCTCGTCCTTGTTCAATTTGTGCGCATAGGTGGCGAGGCTGTCGTCCTGCACTTCGCCTTGCAGGGTACCGGCGGCCAATCCGGCAATCGCCTGCAGCACTGCGGGCGGGCCCATCTCGGCAAGTCGGTCATGCAGGGTGCCGCCGGTGTCCTGGCCGCTGATCGCAGTGCTCACCTTGAGCAGCATCGGCCCGGTGTCGAGCCCCGCCTCCATGCGCATCACGGTGACCCCGCTCTGCGCATCGCCCGCTTCGACGGCGCGCTGGATCGGCGCCGCACCGCGCCAGCGCGGCAACAGGGAAGCATGGCTGTTGATGCAACCCAGGCGTGGGATATCCAGCACCACCTGCGGCAGGATCAGGCCATAGGCGACCACCACCATCAGGTCCGGCTGCAGCGCGGCCAGTTCGGCCTGGGCGTCGGCATTGCGCAGGGTTGGCGGCTGGAATACTGGAATGTTGTGTTCCAGGGCCAGTTGCTTGACCGGGCTTGGCATCAGCTTTTGCCCACGACCTGCCGGACGGTCCGGTTGGGTGTAGACCGCCACGACCTCGTAAGGGCTGTCGAGCAGGGCCTTGAGGTGTTCGGCGGCAAATTCGGGGGTGCCGGCAAAGACGATGCGCATTGAGGAGGCTCTCGGTTTCAGAAGCAGTCACAAAAGAAAAAGGCTTGCCGCAGCAAGCCTTTGGAAGAAAGGAATCAAGCGTTCTGGCGATGGAGCTTTTCCAGCTTCTTCTTGATCCGGTCGCGTTTGAGCGTGGACAGGTAGTCGACGAACAATTTGCCGTTGAGGTGATCGCATTCATGTTGAATGCACACCGCCAGCAGGCCTTCGGCGATCAGTTCGTACGGCTTGCCGTCGCGATCCAGGGCCTTGATCTTGACCTTCTGCGGGCGATCGACGTTTTCGTAGAAGCCGGGTACCGAAAGGCAGCCTTCCTGGTACTGGTCCATCTCGTCGGTCAGGGTCTCGAACTCGGGGTTGATGAACACCCGCGGTTCACTGCGGTCTTCGGACAAGTCCATGACCACGATGCGCTTGTGCACATTGACCTGGGTCGCCGCGAGGCCGATGCCTGGCGCTTCATACATTGTTTCAAACATGTCATCGACCAACTGCCGCACTTCGTCGTCCACTACGGTCACCGGTTTGGCGATCGTGCGCAGGCGCGGGTCGGGGAATTCGAGGATGTTCAAAATGGCCATAAGCGTAATTGCTGCACGTGTGAAGTAAGGTCAGGGCCGATCGCCTGGCAGTCCGCAGAGGCTGGCGATGGCTGTAAAACGAAGCCCCCTCGCGGGAGCGAGCCATGCCGGCTCTGGCGTTTTACGCGAGCCCACATAATAAAGGGATTCACTGCGTGAGGGAAATCACAAACCTTTGGCCGTCGCCCGCCACAGCCTGCACGCAGGACAAAAATCCCTGCCCCCCAGGGCCTCTGGGCGGGAAAACACTCAACAAGTTACCAACAGACTTATCCACAGCTTGTTCCTGACTCGTCAGGCGCAATTACGATCAAGGATGATCTTATGTCGTCGTCTATATCCCTGCCGGTTTCGCCGGCGGAACTGGAAGCTCGTCTGCGTTTACACCTCCTGCCTGAACTGGGGCCGCGGCGTTTTCAGAAGTTGCTGCAAGCCTTTGGTTCGGCCTCCAAAGCCATCAGCGCCCCGGCCAGTGCCTGGCGCGCCCTGGGTTTGCCCGCCGCCTGCGCAGAGGCCCGGCGCAGCCCGTTGATTCGTGATGGCGCGCATCACGCAATGGCCTGGCTAGAGCGTGAGGGCCAGCATTTGCTGATGATTGACCAGCCCGGTTACCCCGCGTTGCTGGCCGAGATCAGTGACCCGCCGCCCTTGTTGTTTGTCGCCGGAGATCCGTCGATCCTGGAAAAACCGCAACTGGCGATGGTCGGCAGCCGTCGCGCTTCCAGGCCGGGAATGGACACCGCGGCGGCGTTCTCCCGCAGCCTGGCAGGCGCTGGTTTTGTGATCACCAGTGGCTTGGCGCTGGGCATCGATGCGGCTGCGCACCAGGCCGCGCTGGAGGTTGGAGGGCAGACGGTGGGCGTGCTGGGTACTGGCCTGGAAAAATTTTATCCACAGCGCAACCGCGCCCTTGCCGAGGCGATGATTGCCCAGGGTAGTGCGGTGGTTTCCGAATTTGCCCTGGATGCCGGGCCGCACGCCAGCCACTTTCCAAGGCGTAACCGGATCATCAGTGGTTTGTCCCTGGGCGTGCTGGTGGTCGAGGCCAGTGTCGCCAGTGGTTCGTTGATCACCGCCCGGCTGGCGGCAGAGCAAGGGCGCGAGGTCTATGCGATTCCCGGCTCCATCCATCACCCCGCTGCCCGAGGCTGCCACCAGTTGATTCGCGATGGGGCAACCCTGGTGGAGACCATCGAGCATATTCTCGAAGGCTTGCGTGGCTGGCAGTACCTGCCGGTCGCCCCGGTCATGGCCCCGGTCCCAGCCGAACTCGATCACCCGCTGTTGCGCCTGCTGTTTGCCGCGCCCCATACCAGCGAAGCCCTGGCCGACTCCAGCGGCTGGGCCTTGCCCAAAGTGCTGGTGGCGCTGACCGAGCTGGAAATGGAAGGTCGGGCGGTGGCGGAAGGCGGACGCTGGTTTGCCCGCCTAAGCTAGGTTCATGCACTGGGATTTATAAGGAAGATGGGTAAACTGCGCACAGCCTTATTTTGGAGAGTCGGTCATGGTCAACAGTTGGCGTGTGCAACAAGCCGCACGAGGAATTCGCGCAGGGGCGGTGCTTGCCTATCCAACCGAAGCCGTCTGGGGCCTGGGGTGCGACCCCTGGGATGAAGAGGCGGTGTATCGCCTGTTGGCGATCAAGGGACGCTCGGTGGAAAAGGGCCTGATCCTGGTAGCCGACAATATTCGCCAGTTCGACTTCCTGTTCGATGACTTCCCGCAGTTGTGGCTCGATCGAATGGCCAGCACCTGGCCAGGGCCGAATACCTGGCTGGTGCCCCACCAGAACATGTTGCCGCAATGGATCACCGGGGTTCACGAAACCGTGGCCCTGCGCGTCAGCGATCACCCGCAGGTGCGCGATCTGTGTGCGTTGGTCGGGCCACTGGTGTCGACGTCCGCCAACCCTCAGGGACGGCCGGCGGCGCGCACGCGGATTCGCGTCGAGCAGTATTTCCGTGGGCAAGTCGACCTGGTGTTGGGCGGCCAACTCGGCGGGCGCAGGAACCCCAGCGTGATTCGCGACCTGGCGACCGGCCACGTGGTGCGTCCGGACTGAGATCGCGCTGCTGCGGTTCGCTGCAGGAGCAAAGCTTGCTCGCGTACGCCACCTTCGCGAGCAAGCCGCCAGCGAAGACCTCCTGTCTGAGGCAATAACTCTCAGGGCAGCAGAATGGTCGAGCCAGTGGTACGTCGAGCCGACAGCTCGGTCTGGGCCTTCGCCGCTTCAGCCAGCGAGTAACGTTGGCTGATATCAACCCGCAACTGACCACTGATGATCATCTCGAACAGCTCATCGGCCATGCGCTGCAGGTTCTCTGCATTGTTGGCGTAGGTCGCCAGGGTCGGTCGGGTGACGTATAGCGAACCCTTGGCCGAGAGAATTCCCAGGTTCACCCCGTCCACCGCCCCCGACGCATTGCCGAAACTCACCACCAGCCCACGGGGTGCAGTGCTGTCGAGGGAGGTCAGCCAGGTGTCTTTGCCGACGCCGTCGTAGACCACCGGGCACTTCTTGCCGTCAGTCAGTTCCAGGACCCGCTCTGCGACATTTTCATGGCTGTAGTCGATGGTCGCCCAAGCGCCGTTGGCCTTGGCCAGTGCGGCCTTTTCCGGTGAACTGACGGTGCCGATCAGCTTCACGCCCAGGGCCTTGGCCCATTGGCAGGCCAGCGAACCGACACCGCCGGCAGCGGCGTGGAACAGGATGGTTTCGCCAGCCTTGAGTTCATAGGTCTGACGCAGCAGGTATTGCACCGTCAGGCCTTTGAGCATTACACCGGCGGCCTGTTCGAAGCTGATGGCCTCGGGCAGATGCACCAGGTTGGCTTCCGGCAGTACGTGTACATCGCTGTAGGCCCCCAGTGGGCCGCTGCCATAGGCCACGCGGTCGCCGACCTTAAATCGGCTGACCTGGCTGCCGACGGCCTCGACCACGCCGGCACCCTCGGCGCCCAGGCCCGATGGCAAGGCTGGAGGCGCATACAGGCCACTGCGAAAATAGGTGTCGATGAAATTCAGGCCGATGGCCTTGTTGCTCACGCGCACCTGCTGCGGGCCCGGCTCGGCCGGCTGATAGTCCACATACTCAAGCACTTCGGGGCCGCCATGGGCACGGAACTGGATTCGTTTGGCCATCTGCACTCTCCTTGGGTGGTTTTGCGTCGGGTCCTATCGGACTCCTAAGCTTGATCTTCGTCAACTGTGGCAGGCCCGGGTGCAGTGTTATGCTACGCGCCCATTTGCGTCGGCCGCCGTTCTGATCGAGCGCCGCGTAGCTTTGCCCGATTCAAGGTGATGCCATGACTACCCGCACCGAAGCCGTTAAAGCCTACCTGCTCGACCTGCAAGACCGCATTTGTGCCGCGCTGGAAACAGAAGACGGCGGCACGCGCTTTGTCGAAGACGCCTGGACCCGACCAGCCGGCGGTGGCGGACGGACGCGGGTGATCGAAAATGGCGCGGTGATCGAAAAAGGCGGCGTCAACTTTTCCCACGTGTTTGGCAGCGGCCTGCCGCCCTCGGCCAGCGCACACCGGCCGGAGTTGGCTGGACGCGGCTTCGAAGCCCTCGGCGTGTCACTGGTGATCCACCCGCACAACCCTCACGTGCCGACGTCCCACGCCAACGTGCGCTTTTTCATCGCGGAAAAACCCGGTGAAGAGCCGGTGTGGTGGTTCGGTGGCGGCTTCGACCTGACCCCTTACTACGGCAATGAAGAAGACTGCGTGCATTGGCACCGTGTCGCCGCCCAGGCCTGCGCGCCATTCGGGCCGGATGTCTACAGCCGTTACAAGGCGTGGTGCGACAGTTATTTCCACATCAAGCATCGCAATGAGCCCCGGGGTATCGGCGGCCTGTTTTTCGATGACCTGAACGAGTGGGATTTCGACACCTGCTTCGCGTTCATCCGCGCCATCGGCGATGCCTACATCGAGGCCTACCTGCCGATCGTGCAGCGCCGCAAGGCCCAGGCCTACACCGAGCAACAGCGTGAATTCCAGGAATTCCGCCGTGGTCGCTACGTCGAGTTCAACCTGGTCTACGACCGTGGCACGCTGTTCGGCCTGCAGTCGGGCGGGCGTACCGAGTCGATCCTCATGTCGCTGCCACCGCAAGTGCGCTGGGCCTACGACTGGAAGGCCGAGCCGGGTAGTGAAGAAGCGCGCCTGACGGAGTACTTCCTGCAAGACCGCGATTGGCTGGCGGGCTCGGCCTGATCCGCAGGCGCCGGATAGCCGGCACACAACGCTAAGTGGTTGAGCACAAAAGCGCCTTCAGGGGCGCGCTCCAAGAGGGTTTGAGATGGATCAGTACGTCGTTTTCGGTAACCCGATTGGCCACAGCAAGTCGCCGTTGATCCATCGCCTGTTTGCCCAGCAGACGGCACAGCAACTGGACTACAACACCCTGCTGGCACCGCTCGATGATTTTTCCGGCTGTGCCACGGCATTTTTCGCTGAAGGGCGCGGGGCCAATGTCACGGTGCCTTTCAAGGAAGAGGCCTACCGCCTGGCCAGCCAACTGACGGCCCGTGCGCAACGGGCCGGGGCGGTCAATACCCTGAGCAAGTTGGCCGACGGCAGCCTGTTGGGTGACAACACCGATGGCGCCGGGCTCGTTCGAGACCTGACGGTCAATGCCGGATTCAGCCTGCACGGCAAACGCATCCTGTTGCTCGGCGCCGGTGGCGCGGTGCGCGGTGCGCTGGAGCCGTTGTTGGCCGAGCATCCGGCCTCAGTGATCATTGCCAATCGCACGGTGGAAAAAGCCGAGCTGCTGGCCGAGCTGTTCGCCGATCTGGGCCCGGTCTCGGCCAGCGGCTTCGATTGGCTGCGCGAGCCGGTGGACCTGATCATCAACGCCACATCGGCCAGCCTGTCAGGCGATGTACCGCCGATCGCCAGTAGCCTGATCGAACCCGGCAAGACCCTGTGCTACGACATGATGTACGGCAAGGAGCCAACATCCTTCTGCCGCTGGGCCAGTGCCCATGGCGCCGTCATGGCACTGGACGGCCTGGGCATGCTCGCCGAACAGGCCGCCGAAGCCTTCTTCCTGTGGCGCGGGGTGCGTCCGGACACGGCACCAGTGTTGGCTGAACTGCGCCGGCAATTGGCGCTGTAGTTCAATCCTCGAAGCGGATCGGGCATTTCTCCGCGCCTTCGAGTTTGCGCAACTCTTCGACCACATGCCCTCGCGCCCGACGCAAGGTCAGGCTGCGGTCCTGCCTGAGCAGGCGGCGGGCTTCCTGGTGGAGCATTTCCACACCGGAATAGTCGATGAAGTTGATGTATTGCGCCTCAATCACCACCGCCAGGCCCTGGGTGCGCTGCAGGCGCACTTGCAGGTAATGGCTGGCGCCGAAAAAGATCGAACCGCCGACCCGCAGAATCTCTTCATCGCCCTCGCGCCATTGCTGTACGCGGGGCTGTGAGGTGCGTTTGAGGTAGAAGAACAGCGAAGCCAGCACACCGGCGTAGATTGCCGTTTGCAGCTCCAGCAGCAGCGTGGCGACGCAGGTCAGCGCCATCACCGCAAACTCGGCCCGGCTTACCCGAAACAGCGCCCGAATGCCGCGGTGGTCCACCAGGCCCCAGCAAATCAACAGAATGCTGCCGGCCATGGCAGGGATCGGGATGTGCGCGATGAGTTTTGCTCCGGCCAGTGCAAACAGGGCTACCCACAGCGCCGAGAACACGCCCGCCAGCGGTGAGCAGGCCCCGGCTTCATAACTCAAACCGGAGCGGGTGAAGGAGCCGGCCGACAGTGAGCCGGAGAAAAAACTGCCGACGATGTTGGAAAAGCCCTGGGCGCGTACTTCCTGATTGGCGTCGAGCAACTGTTGCGAGCGTGTCGACAGCGAGCGGGCAATCGACAGGCTGGTGACCAGCCCCAGCATGCCGACCGCCACGGCACTGGGCAGCAGGCGCAGGATCAAGTCCAGATCCAGGGGCAAGGGGCTGAACGGTGGCAGTCGCCCGACAAACGCGCTGACCAGTTGCACATGACCGAACCACGAGGGCCACAGCCAGACCACCAGGCTGCTCAGTACCAGGGTGATCAACAGGCTCGGCCAGCGCGGCAGGCACAGCTTCAGGGCGACACCCAGCGCCAATGTGCCGAGGCCCAGTGCCAACGAAGGTTTGTCCAGCTCATGCAGATGGCTGGCCAGCGACACCAGGCTGTCGAGTGCCGTGGCCTGGCTGGGCAGGTCCAGCCCCAGCAAGTTTGGTAGTTGCCCGAGGGCGATGACCACCGCGGCACCGAGGGTGAAGCCCAGCACCACCGAATGCGAGACGAAGTTCACCAGGGCGCCGAACCGCAGCAGGCCGAGCAGCCACTGGAACACCCCCGCGAGGAAAGTCAGCAACAGGATCAGGGTGACGTAGTCCTGGGAACCGGGCACGGCCAGCGGGCTGACACTGGCGTACAGGACGATGGAGATGGCCGCCGTAGGGCCGCAGATCAGATGCCAGGAGGAGCCCCAGAGGCACGCGATCAGCACCGGGATGATGGCGGCGTACAAGCCGTACTCCGGCGGCAGGCCGGCAATCAGTGCGTAGGCAATCGATTGTGGCAGCGCCAGAATCGCCCCGCTCAGCCCGACGACAAGATCGCGGCCGACGCTGGCGCGGGTCTGCCGGGGCAGCCAGCGGAGAAAGGGAAAGAGCGAATGGCGGCTGGGGAGTGCCATGAATCCTCGCGAATGGGCTTTTGCCAAAGAGTATCAGGGCAAAGGTGATTGTTCCCACGTGTGTGCAGGAACAATCCCGTGGGCCAGTGCTTAGAGCTTGGCCTTGACCGCCGGCAATGCCTCTTTGCCGTCTGCCGTTTGCACCCCGTCCAGCCACTTGTCCAGCACCGCCGGGTTGGCCTTGAGCCAAGCCTTGGCGGCCTCGGTGTTGCTGACCTTGTTGTTCAGCACCTCGGCCATGATGCTGTTTTCCATGTCCAGGGTGAAGCTCAGGTTGCTCAGCAGTTTGCCGACGTTCGGGCAGGCTTGGGCATAACCCTTGCGGGTCAGGGTGTGGACACTGCCGGTGTCGCCGAAGTACTTCTCACCGCCCTTGAGGTAGCGCATTTTCAGCTGCACGTTCATCGGGTGTGGAGTCCAGCCGAGGAAAGTCACGAACTTGTGTTTCTTCACTGCGCGCGAGACTTCCGCGAGCATCGCCTGCTCACTGGACTCCACCAGCTTCCATTGGCCCAGGTCGAAGTCGTTTTTCTTGATGATGTCCTGCAACGAGAGGTTGGCCGGTGCACCGGAGCCGATGCCGTAGATTTTCTTGTCGAACTGCTCGGCGTACTTGTTCAGGTCGGCGAAGTCATGCACGCCGGCCTCCCAGACGTAGTCCGGAACTGCCAGGGTGAACTCGGTGCCGTCGAGGTTCTTCGCCAGTTGGGTGACCTCGCCGCTGGCCACGAACTTGTCATAGAAGCCCTGCTGGGCTGGCATCCAGTTACCGAGGAAGACATCGACCTGACCGTCCTTGAGGCCACCAAAGATGATCGGCACCGCCAGGGTATCGATCTTGGCCTTGTACCCCATGCCCTCAAGCAGCACGCTGGTGATCGCGTTGGTCGCGGCGATGTCGCTCCAGCCGGGGTCGGCCATCTTCACGGTGTCGCAACGTTGCTCGGCCCAGGCCGAAACACTGCCAAGTATCAGTAACCCGGCGGTCACTACTGTGGATAACCTTTGCATGCGCTTCCCCTTACATTATTGGTTTTGGCAGGGTTGTGGATAACGAGCCTTGCGCTCCAGATCATCGAGGTCGATGTGGTTGCGCATGTACTGCTGGCTGGCGTCGACCAGTGGCTGGTGGTCCCAGCTCTTCAGGCGGCCAAGGCGCAGTGCGTCAGCCACGAATCGCCGGCGGCGCTGGCTGGCCAGGACCTGCAGGTGAATCGCCGGGATATCCCACTTGGCGCGAGCTTCGGCGAGAAAGGCGGCGTAAACCGGTTGATGCTGAGGCGAGTGACTGAGCTCTTCCTGTTCGCGCGGGTCGTTGCGTACATCGAACAACAGGCAGGGGTCGTCTTCACTGTAGATAAATTTGTAGGGCCCCCGGCGGATCATCATCAACGGGCTGATGGTGCCTTCGGCCATGTACTCACCAAACACTTCATCGTGGCCGCCCTGCCCCTGCAGGTGCGGCAACAGCGAGCGGCCGTCCAGTGGCAGGCCAGGCTGCAGCTCGCCACCGGCCAGGGCGACGAAGGTCGGGAGCAGGTCGGCGGTGGACACGGCGGCACTGACGCGTCCGGCCGCGAACTGGCCAGGCGCATAGACCAGCAGCGGCACCCGGGCGGCCATTTCGAACCAGTGCATTTTGTACCAGAGGCCACGCTCGCCGAGCATGTCGCCGTGGTCGCCGGAAAACACGATGATGGTGTCGTCGCTCAGACCGGTCTCTTCGAGGGTCTGCAGGAGTTTGCCGACGTTGGCATCGATGTAACTGCATGCGCCGAAATAGGCTCGGCGGGCATCACGGATCTTGTCCACGGGCAGTGGCTTGTCCCACAGGTCGTAGACCTTGAGCAGGCGTTGGGAATGTGGATCGAGGTCGGCCTGCGCCGGGGTCGCCGGCAGCGGGATGTCCTGGTCGTCATACAGATCCCAAAATGCCTTGGGAATGGTGTACGGGTCGTGTGGGTGGGTCATCGACACCGTCAGGCAAAACGGTTGGTCGCCGTCTTCACGGATGTGGTCGAACAGGTACTGCTGGGCCTTGAAGACCACCTCTTCATCGAAGTCCAGCTGGTTGGTGCGCACGCAAGGTCCGGCCTGCAGGACTGAGGACATGTTGTGATACCAACTCGGGCGCACGTCCGGTTCATCCCAGTTGACTGCCCAACCGTAATCGGCCGGGTAGATGTCGCTGGTCAGCCGTTCTTCATAGCCATGCAGTTGGTCCGGGCCGCAGAAGTGCATCTTGCCGGACAGCGCGGTGCGATAGCCGAGGCGACGCAGGTAGTGGGCATAGGTCGGCACATCGGCGGGAAAGTCTGCGGCGTTGTCGTAGGCGCCGATCTTGCTCGGCAACTGGCCACTGACCAGGGTGAAGCGCGAGGGTGCGCATAACGGGCTGTTGCAGTACGCAGCGTCGAATACCACGCCCTTGTCCGCCAGTCGGCTCAGGTTGGGCAGCTTGATCGGTGAAGCGCCGGAGAACGGCAGCAAGGGCGCGGCCATTTGGTCGGCCATGATGAAAAGAATGTTCTTGCGCTTCATGTGATAGCGGCATTCCATAGTGGGCAGTTATGCGAAAGTGCTGTGATCGAGAATGTAGCCCGTGCTCTTCGCGGTAAAGCCCATGTCCGGCAATGACTAGGATAAGCCCACCTTATGTATGACGCCCTTGGTGAACTCTCCCTGGACCTGTTGCGCACCTTTGAAGCGGCAGCGCGCCATGGCAGTTTCACCGCCGCCGCAGTGGAGTTGGGCACCACCCAACCTGCTGTCAGCCAACAGCTCAAGCGGTTGGAGGAGCAACTGGCAACACGCTTGTTCGACCGCATCTACCGGGGCATCGAGCTGACCGAAGCCGGGTCGATCCTGTTCGAGCAGGTGCAGAGCGGCCTGCAGAGTATCGAGGCCGGGTTGAGCGCGATCAGTGCCCAGCACCAGCATGAGGTGTTGCAGGTGGCCACCGATTTCGCCTTCGCCGCTTACTGGCTGATGCCGCGTCTGCATCGCTTTCACGAGGCCAACCCCCGGGTGGATGTCAGCCTGGTGACCAGCGAACGTAATCACAACATGTTGCGTCCCGACATCGATGTGGCCGTGCTGTTCGGCGAAGGGCGCTTCAAACAGGGTGAAAGTCACTGGTTGTTCAGCGAGGAAGTGTTCCCGGTGTGCAGCCCGCAGCTGCTCAAGGAGCGGCTCGCGCCCCTGCCCGCCCACGCTTTGCTGGAGTTGCCGCTATTGCATCTGCGGGGCGAGAACAGCAGCCATTGGTTCGACTGGAGCGGTGTATTCCGCAGCCTGGGTATCGCCACCGCGCCGACGCCTGGGCAACTGCGGTTTGATAATTACACCCTGTTGATTCAGGCGGCGATTGGCGGTCAGGGCGTGGCCATCGGTTGGCGGCATTTGGTCGATGACCTGCTGGCGCAGGGGCTTTTGGTGCGGCCGATTGCCGAGACGGCGATCTCGGGGTTCGGTTACTACGTGGTGCTGCCCCAGCGCAAACGCCGCAGTGCGTTGATCCAGCAGTTCGTCGACTGGCTGATGAGTGAACAGGCCAGCAGCGCTGAGTCGCTGGCAGGATTGGCCCTGCCGTCCATTGCGGTGTAGCGTTGCCCTTGGGACTTGGATTGGGCAAGACGAGAGCACTATGCAACGGATCAAGGGCTACCACGCCCATGTTTATTTCGACGCGAGCACCCTGGCTCAGGCGCGGGCGCTGTGTGAAGAGGCTGCCCTGCTATTTCCCCTGCAAATGGGCCGAGTCCACGAACGCCCGGTGGGGCCGCACCCGGACTGGAGCTGCCAGTTGGCCTTTGGGCCGGAATTGATCGGCGTGGTGCTGCCGTGGCTGGCGCTGCATCGCAACGGACTGGTGGTGTTCCTGCATCCCGAGACCGGGGATGAGCTGGCCGATCACACGGACCACGCGATCTGGATGGGGGCGATCCGGCCGCTGGACCTGTCGATTTTTTGAGGGGTGGGCTGGCGCCAGAAAAAAAAGGGCCCGGAACATGGTTCCGGGCCCTTGTCTGTTACGGGATCAAGACTTAGCCAACGCGAGCGTTGCGCACACCTTCAGACAGCGCCGCACACAGGCTCAGCACACCATCAATGGCCTGGTCCGGCGTGGTGGCATTGGCGATATGGTCGATCAATGCCGAACCCACCACCACCCCATCTGCCAAGCGGGCAATTGCCGCCGCTTGCTCTGGCGTACGGATGCCGAAGCCGATGCTGATCGGCAGGTCGGTGTGGCGGCGCAAACGGGCCACCGCTTCTTCGACGTGCTCCAGGGTGGCAGCACCTGCGCCCGTCACACCCGCCACCGAGACGTAGTAGACAAAACCGGAGCTGCCATTGAGTACGGTTGGCAGGCGTACGTCGTCGGTAGTCGGGGTGGTCAGGCGGATAAAGTCCAGGCCCGCGGCTTGGGCCGGATCGCACAATTCGCCGTTATGTTCAGGTGGCAGATCGACCACGATCAGGCCATCCACCCCCGCTTCCTTGGCGTCCGCGATGAAGCGTGGAACACCGTAATAGTGAATAGGATTGAAGTACCCCATCAGTACCAGTGGTGTGTCGTTGTTGCTTGCCCGGAACTCGCGAACCATTTGCAGGGTTTTCGCCAGGTTCTGTTTGGCGCCTAGGGCCCGGATGTTCGCAAGCTGAATCGCCGGGCCATCGGCCATCGGATCGGTGAATGGCATGCCGAGCTCAATCACGTCGGCGCCGGCTGCCGGCAGCCCCTTGAGGATCGCCAGGGAGGTGTCGTAGCTGGGGTCGCCAGCAGTGACAAAGGTCACCAGGGCCGCACGGTTTTGCTCTTTGAGTTCGGCGAAACGGGTTTGCAGGCGGCTCATCAGTGTTTCTCCTGCTGAGAGTGTTCCATGTGGAACATTACGGTTTGCATGTCCTTATCACCACGACCAGACAGGTTGACCACCATCAGGTGATCCTTGGGCAAGGTCGGTGCGCGCTTGAACACTTCGGCTAGGGCGTGGGCGCTTTCCAGTGCCGGAATGATCCCTTCCAGGCGGCAGCACTTGTGGAACGCGTCGAGGGCTTCATCGTCGGTCACAGAGGTGTACTGGGCGCGACCGATGTCATGCAACCAGGCGTGTTCAGGGCCAATGCCCGGGTAGTCGAGGCCAGCGGAAATCGAGTGGGCATCAATGATCTGGCCGTCGTCGTCCTGCAGCAGGAAGGTGCGATTGCCGTGGAGCACACCAGGTACCCCGCCGTTCAGGCTGGCGGCGTGCTTGCCGGTTTCGATGCCATGACCGGCCGCTTCAACCCCGATGATCTCGACGCTGGTCTCGTCGAGGAACGGATGGAACAGGCCCATGGCGTTGGAGCCACCGCCGATGCATGCCACCAGGCTGTCAGGCAGACGACCTTCCTGGGCTTGCAACTGGTCACGGGTTTCCTTGCCGATCACGGCCTGGAAGTCACGGACCATCGCCGGATAAGGATGCGGGCCGGCGACGGTGCCGATCAGGTAGAAGGTGTTGTCGACGTTAGTCACCCAGTCACGCAGGGCTTCGTTCATTGCGTCTTTCAGGGTGCCGGTGCCGGCCACTACCGGGATCACTTCGGCACCCAGCAGTTTCATGCGAAACACGTTGGCCTGTTGGCGCTCGATGTCGGTGGTGCCCATGTAGATCACGCACTCCAGACCAAAACGCGCGGCTACAGTGGCAGTGGCCACACCGTGCATGCCGGCGCCGGTCTCGGCGATGATGCGTTTTTTGCCCATGCGCCGTGCCAGCAGGATCTGGCCGATGCAGTTGTTGATCTTGTGTGCGCCGGTGTGGTTCAGCTCTTCACGCTTGAGGTAGATCTTGGCGCCGCCACAGAACTCGGTCAGGCGTTCGGCAAAGTACAGCGGGCTCGGACGTCCGACGTAATCGCGCTGGAAGTAGGCCAGTTCTTCTTTGAACGCCGGATCTTCCTTGGCCGCTTCGTATTCGCGGGCCAGGTCGAGGATCAACGGCATCAGGGTTTCGGCGACGTAGCGGCCACCGAACGCGCCAAACAGGCCGTTGGCGTCAGGGCCGTTGCGCAGATTAGTCTGGGTCATGGGGCGCTCCAGTTGAATGCGTGAAGTGACAATGGCGTTCACTCTACCCCTGACGTCGATGGCTGAAAACCGATAAGATCGCCACAACCTGTCAGGAAAACTCACAGATACCATGAGCCACGACCTGCCCCCTCTCAACGCCCTGCGCGCCTTCGAAGCCGCTGCCCGCCTGCACAGTGTCAGTCAGGCGGCGGAGCAATTGCACGTTACCCATGGAGCAGTCAGCCGGCAGCTGAAAGTGCTCGAGGAGCACTTGGGGGTGAGTCTGTTCGTCAAGGACGGACGCGGCCTGAAACTCACAGATGCCGGCGTACGTCTGCGCGACGCCAGCACAGAGGCATTCGAGCGCCTGCGCACGGTCTGCGGTGAGCTGACTCAGGGCCACGCCGAGGCGCCTTTTGTCCTGGGCTGCTCCGGTAGTCTGCTGGCTCGTTGGTTTATTCCGCGCCTGGGGCGGTTGAATGCCGATCTGCCGGATTTGCGCTTGCACCTGTCGGCCGGCGAAGGTGACCTGGACCCGCGTCGTCCGGGCCTGGATGCCTTGCTGGTATTCGCCGAGCCGCCATGGCCTGCGGATATGCAGGTGTATGAACTGACCAGCGAACGAATCGGCCCGGTGCTCAGCCCCCGCTTCTCCGGGTATGAGTCGCTGCGTGACGCACCGGCCAGTGCCTTGCTCGAATTACCCTTGTTGCATACCACATCGCGACCGCAAGCCTGGCCCAGCTGGGCACAGCACAATCAACTCGACCCCGGGGCCTTGAAGTTCGGCCAGGGTTTCGAGCATTTGTATTACTTGCTGGAGGCGGCCGTGGCCGGGCTGGGTGTGGCGATTGCCCCACAGCCATTGGTGGCCGAGGACGTGAAGGCGGGTCGCCTGGTTGCGCCGTGGGGGTTTTCTCAAACCCCGGCGCAACTGGCGTTGTGGTTACCCAAGCGCGCCGCGGACGGACGCGCTCGGCAGCTGGCGCAGTGGCTCAAAAACGAGCTGCGCCAGGCAGATTAATCACCGCGTTTGCACAGCAGGTAGGCCGCCAGCAAACCCAGGGCCCCGACGGCTACACCCGCGGTGGTCCAGGGGTGTTCCTGCGCGTAATCGCGGGTCGCGATCCCGGTCTCACGGGTTTTCACTTTGACTTCTGTATAGGCATCGCTGAGCAGGCTGCGCGAGTGTTTCAGCGCGCTCTCGGCATTGCTTTTGAGGGACTTGAGGGTTTTCAGCGACTCGTCCGAGGCATCACTTTTCAGGCTTTCCAACGACTTGAGCAGACTCTCGATCTCGGCTTCCATGCTTTGCAATGAGGCTTTACGTAAAGAGGTGTTGGCCATGGTGGCTCTCCTGCATTGATTGAGTAGCGTGTGTTGGTTCCGACTCCAGCAGTTCGTGAAAGTGCAGAAAATATGAACCTTAGCAGCAGAAATGCCCACAGAAGAAATACCGAAAATCACTGCTAGGCTGTAGGAACACCCAAGGAGATCGCCATGACAGACCACCACACGTACAAGAAAGTCGAACTGGTTGGCTCCTCGCCCACCAGTATCGAGGACGCCATCAACAATGCCTTGGCTGAGGCCAGCAAAAGCATCAAGCACCTGGAATGGTTTGAGGTCACTGAAACCCGAGGCCACATCAAGGACGGCAAGGCCGCGCACTTCCAGGTGACGCTGAAGGTCGGGTTCCGGATTGCGAATAGCTGAAGATGAACTAGATTTCTGAACTTGTGAGCTGGCCGATTGCCATAGGGAGTGGCAAAGCGCTACTTAATCTGCGAGCGCTGATGCCTTGGGCTAAACGCTAATCCTATTGATCCGACCAGGGAATGTGACCGATGAAGAAGTTGATTCTGGCTATTGGTTTGCTGAGCATCGCAGGAACAACCCTTGCGGCCGGTAAGCCTTGTGAAGAACTGAAAGCGGAAATTGCAGCGAAACTCGATGCCAAGGGCGTGTCAGGTTATTCGTTGGAAATCGTCGACAAGGGCACTGCGGCTGACGGTAAAGTCGTAGGCACCTGTGAAGGTGGTTCCAAGGAAATCGTCTACAAGAAGTAGTTTGAATTCGCTGCAAGTGAAAAGCCGACGCTCTGGCGTCGGCTTTTTTATGGGCGCGGGGTAAGTGCTCAGCCTCTCATCACCTGCGCCAGCAGCTCGTAGGAGTGCAGGCGATCGGCGTGCTCGTACAGGTCACAGGTGAAGATCAATTCATCGGCCTGGGTCTGTTCGATCAGGACTTCCAGCTTGCCGCGAATTTTTGCCGGACTGCCGACCATGGCCAGCCCGAGGAAATCCCCGACTGCCTGTTTCTCATGGGGTAACCACAGGCCGTCCATGCTCTCGACGGGCGGGCGCTGAACCAGGCTTTGCCCACGCATCAGCGCGAGGATGCGCTGGTAGACCGACGTAGCCAGGTACTCGGCCTGCTCATCGGTGTCGGCGGCGACCAGTGGTACGCCGAGCATCACATAGGGCTTGTCGAGGACCGCTGATGGCTTGAAGTGATTGCGATAGACGCGAATCGCCTCGTGCATGTAGCGCGGTGCGAAATGCGAGGCAAAGGCGTAGGGCAAACCGCGTTCGCCCGCCAGCTGTGCGCTGAACAGGCTGGAACCCAGGAGCCACACCGGGACGTTGGTGCCGGTACCGGGCATGGCGATGATGCGTTGGTCCGGTGTGCGGGGGCCGAGGTAGCGCACCAGTTCGGCGACGTCTTCGGGGAAGTCATCGGCACTGCCGGAACGTTCACGGCGCAAGGCGCGAGCGGTCAGTTGATCGGAACCCGGGGCACGGCCCAGGCCCAGGTCGATGCGGCCCGGATAGAGGCTTTCCAGGGTGCCGAACTGTTCGGCGATCACCAGTGGTGCATGGTTGGGTAGCATCACCCCGCCGGAGCCGACACGAATGCTCGACGTGCCGCCGGCCAGATAACCCAGCAACACCGAGGTGGCGGAGCTGGCAATGCCGTCCATGTTGTGGTGCTCGGCGACCCAGAAGCGGTTGTAACCCCATTTTTCGACGTGCTGCGCCAGGTCCAGCGAGTTGCGCAAGGATTGGGCCGGGCTGCCGTTCTCCCGCACGGGCACCAGGTCGAGGGTCGAGAACTTGATATCGGACAGTTGTTTCATAAGCCTGCGTCTCCAAGGGGTATGCAGGCTTTTCTCACTAACGAAAACCTGCCGAATGTATAAGCCTGTTCTATGCAATGTGGGCATATACCCGAGTTTCAATAGCTGACCTGAAAATGCCTACCAGATAAGCGGTTCTATCCGACAGGGTGAACTTTGTCCGGCCATCTATCCTCAGAACCCTTAGCTACCGAAAACCATCAAGGCGCGACTCTCGCGCCGGATCTTGAGGAGGCACACATGAGCATCAAGAAGAAAGCATCGGCACATTGGGAAGGTGACCTGAAAACAGGGATCGGCTCGATTTCCACGGAAACCGGGGTCCTCAGGGAAGCCCCCTACGGCTTCAAGGCGCGTTTCGAGGGGGGTAAGGGGACCAACCCCGAAGAACTGATCGGCGCAGCACATGCAGGCTGTTTCTCCATGGCCTTTTCGATGATTCTCGGCGACGCCGGCCTTAAGGCCGAGAGCATTGATACGCAGGCAGAGGTGACCCTGGATCAGGTCGACGGTGGTTTTGCGATTACCGCCGTGCACCTGATTCTCAAGGCAAAAATCCCCGGCGCCAGCCAGCAGCAATTTGACGAGTTGAGCAAAAAAGCCAAGGAAGGTTGCCCGGTGTCCAAGGTGCTGAACGCGACAATCACCCTGGATGGCACGCTCGTCAGTTGAACCTCTCCTCCCCCACATAGGAGTTGGCTTGCCAGCGAAACGGACCTGTCTGACACCACGAGTTGGCAGATTCGCCAACAAGCCGACTCCTACAAATCAGAACTCCCAGGGCGAAATTGTGGTCGAATAAATGACAGCAGCCCAAGCGCACACCCGTGCGCGCTGCTTCAAGGGAGCTTCAACCATGAAACGTTTTGCCTTGGCGGTTATCTGCGGTGCGCTGGCCACATCGGCCCTGGCGGCGCCAAAACCGTGCGAAGAACTCAAGGCCGAGATCGAAGCCAAGATCCAGGCCAACAACGTATCGTCCTATACGCTGGAAATTGTCAGCAATGATGATGTGCATGACCAGAACATGGTGGTCGGCACCTGCGACGGCGGTAGCAAAAAAATCATCTATCAAAAGAACGACCGCTAAGACGCCTCAGGGCACGCAATTGACCTGACGTTCTTCGGCAACGAGCTGGCGCTGGGCGTTGTACAGCCGGGCGCTGGGGGTAAAGGCCAGTGAACGGGCCTCGAGCCGGTAACGCTGGCCCGCTTCGAAATGCTCGTAAGGGATGGTCATGTAGCACAACCGCTCCTGCGGGTCGGTGTTCATGCCCATGCCACCGCCAAACACTTCAAAGTCAAAACGCACGGTCAGTTCATGGCTGCCCGGCGTGACCTGGAAAAAACGCCCATCACGCTGTGGTTGATTGTCCAGGCGCTCGGCCATCAGGACTTTTCCGCCGGGGGTTGGCATGGCGAAGTCGACCCAGGCCATGTTCGGATTGACATCCGGCAGGGGGCTGGCGGCGCACGCAGACAATGCGCCGAGGGCAAAGAACAGCAAATACCTGTGCATGATTCAGTTCCGGGTGGTCAGGCATTCAGCATAGCGCCGATCAGCTGCGCTGACAGCCCGCTGGTTGCGCCTGGCCAACCACTTTGCGCTGTTCGTCGTAGAGTTTGGCCCAAGGACGAAAGCCAATGTTGCCAGCCTGCAACTGATAGCGTTGGCCAGCGTTGAAGTCGTTGAATTTCACGCTCAACTGACAATCTCGCCACAACGGCTCGGCGTCTGGGCCGATGTTGGTTGGATCGACGGTGAACTGATAACGCACCGTCAGTTCATGGCGCCCGGGCGGAACCTGGAAGTAGCGTTTGTCCACAGAGGCTTTGTCATCCACCTCCAGCGCTTGCAATGCAGCGTCTTCAGGGTGAGGTGCAAAGTCGATCCAGGCTTGCGTCGGGTCGGGTTGGGGCAATCCAGCACAGCCGGCCAGCATCAGCAGGCTTCCAGTCAGCAGTAACACGCGCATAGCGAAGCTCCAGTCAGGCGAGATAGTCTTGCGGGCAGACTCCCCAAGGATGATTCGATGTGATCAGGCTGCTTCCAAGCCATCGGTTACTTGATCGCGTTTTGCGCGTTTTGTTTCCGGCTGTGATGTTTTTGTTGCTCAACGGTTGTGCCAGCGTCGATTACTACAGCCAGTTGGCCAGCGGTCAGTGGCAGTTGCTGCGGGCTCGCGAGCCGGTCAGCAAGGTGCTGGCTGATCCGGCCAGCGACGCGACATTGCGCGCACACCTGGAGCAATCGCAAAAGGCCCGCGACTTCGCCAGCCAGCACCTGCACCTGCCGGACAACCTGAGCTATCGCCTCTACGCAGACCTAGGTCGCCCCTATGTGGTGTGGAATGTGTTCGTCACTGCGGAATTTTCCCTCAGTCCGCAGAACCATTGCTTCCCAATTGCCGGGTGCGTGGCCTACCGCGGGTACTACCGCCAGAGTGCGGCGCGGGGCGAGGCAGCCCTGCAGCGACTGCAGGGCATGGATGTCTCGATCAGTGGCGTGGAGGCCTATTCAACCTTGGGTTGGTTCAATGACCCGATCCTCAATTCGATGCTGGGCTGGGGCGACGAGCGCCTGGCCAGCCTGATTTTTCATGAGCTGGCGCATCAGCGTTTTTATCTGAAGGACGACACTGAGTTCAACGAGTCGTTTGCCACCTTCGTTGAGCAGCAAGGCACTCGGCAATGGCGCATAGCCCGCGGGTTACCCCCGGCCAACGACGCCCGGGTGCGACAGCGCGAGCAGTTCACCCAGTTGCTGCTGGACTGTCGCACGCGCCTGGAGGCCCTGTACGCCCTGCCCTTGCCGAGTGAGCAGATGCGCCAGCGCAAGAACGCCGAGTTCGAGCGCTTGCGCAGCGACTACCGAACCCTACGTGACAGCCAATGGGCCGGCGATAAGCGTTACGACGCCTGGATCTACGCCCCCATTAACAACGCGCGTCTGCTGCCCTTCGGTCTGTACGAGCAATGGGTGCCGGCGTTTGCCCAGTTGTTCAGGCAGTCGGCGGGGGATTGGCAGAGGTTCTACGACGCCGTCGAACAGTTAGGTGCGTTACCGGCGCAGCAGCGCAAGGCGGCCCTGAGGTCGTTGTCTGGCTAAGGGGCGCCATCGGGGGCAAGCCTCGCTCCAAGGGGGGCGCTTGTAGCAGCAAGGCTTGCCCGCGATGACAATCTTAATCGTCGCGCAAAAACGCTTGATGCAACTGCGCCAGCGTTTCGAAGTAGTACGCTGGGTGCTCGGCGTTCAGTTCTTCAAGGCTGCCAAAGCCATAGCCCACCGCGGCGGCATCCAGGCCGTTGCGCTTGGCGCCGATCAGGTCGTGTTTACGATCGCCGATCATCAGGGTGCTGCTTGGGTCCAGCCCCTCCTCGGCCACCAGGTGGGCAATCAGTTCGACCTTGTCGGTGCGGGTGCCGTCCAGCTCACTGCCGTAGATCACCTTGAAGTGTCGGTCGAAATCGAAGTGGCGCGCGATCTCCCGGGCAAAGATCCAGGGTTTCGACGTTGCGATATACAGCTCTCGCCCCTGCCCGCTCAAGGTTTCCAGCAGTGGTGTGACGCCATCGAACACCCGATTTTCATAGAGCCCGGTGACTTTGAAGCGCTCACGGTAGAAGTTCACCGCGTCCCACGCCTTGGCCTCGTCGAAGGCGTAGAACTGCATGAAGGCCTGCAGCAAGGGCGGGCCGATGAAGTGTTCAAGTTTGCCGAGGTCCGGCTCATCAATCCCCAGTTTGCCCAAGGCGTACTGGATGGAACGGGTGATCCCTTCGCGCGGGTCGGTCAGAGTGCCATCAAGGTCGAATAAAACGCTTTGGTAATGCATGAAAATTCCCGAATGAGAGTCAGAGCTGGTCGTAGCCTTCGGCCAGATGCAGGTCTTTGAGCTTGACGTAGTTGGCCGCGCTGTAGGTAAAGAATGCGCGCTCCTTGTCGGTCAACGGCCGGGCCTGTTTTACCGGGCTGCCCACATACAGGAAGCCGCTGGCCAGGCGTTTACCTGGCGGCACCAGGCTTCCCGCGCCGATGATCACCTCGTCCTCGACCACGGCCCCGTCCATCACAATGCTGCCCATGCCGATCAGAATCCGGTTGCCGACGGTGCAGCCGTGCAGCATGACTTTGTGGGCAATGGTCACGTCATCGCCGATCAGCAGCGGGAAACCGTCTGGGTTGAATGGCCCGGCGTGGGTGATGTGCAGTACGCAGGCGTCCTGCACGCTGGTGCGCTGGCCAATGCGGATGCGGTGCATGTCGCCGCGGATCACGGTCAGCGGCCAGACGGAGCTGTCGGCGCCTATTTCGACGTCGCCGATCACCACTGCCGAACCGTCGACAAACGCGCCATGGTCGAGCACGGGAGTGTGGTTCTGATACTTGCGAAGGGACACGATAGGCTCTCTCTCTGTTGCTGATAGCTGCGGTTGGCGTCGATTGTAATTAAGATGGGGCAATGTTTCTTCCAGCCAAGGTGCCAACCGTGAGCGTGAACAACCCTCTTTTGCAGTCCTACGACCTGCCGCCGTTCTCGGCGATCCGCGCCGAGCATGTACAACCGGCCATCGAACAGATACTCGCGGACAACCGCGCTGCCATTGCCGACCTCCTCAAGACCCAGGGCACTGAACCGACCTGGGCCGGCCTGGTGCTGGCGATGGATGAGCTCAACGACCGCCTGGGCGCCGCCTGGAGCCCGGTCAGCCACCTTAACGCGGTGTGCAACAGCGCCGAATTGCGTGAAGCTTACGAGTCCTGCCTGCCAGCGCTGAGCGCCTACTCCACCGAGCTGGGGCAGAACCGTGAACTGTTCCAGGCCTTCGAAGCCCTGGCCAACAGCCCGCAGGCGGCCGGCTTTGATGTGGCGCAAAAAACCATCCTCGAACATTCCCTGCGGGACTTCCGCCTGTCGGGTATCGACCTGCCGGAGGCTGAGCAAAAGCGTTATGCCGAGGTGCAGAGCAAGCTGTCTGAACTGGGCAGCCGCTTTTCCAACCAGTTGCTCGATGCCACCCAGGCCTGGACCAAGCACATCACCGAGGAGGCCGCCCTCGCCGGCCTGACGGATTCGGCCAAGGCGCAAATGGCCGCCGCGGCGCAAGCCAAGGAGCTGGATGGCTGGTTGATCAGCCTGGAGTTTCCGAGCTACTTCGCGGTAATGACCTACGCCCATGACCGTGCATTGCGCGAAGAAGTCTACGCCGCCTACTGCACTCGTGCGTCGGACCAGGGTCCCAACGCCGGTCAGAACGATAACGGGCCGGTGATGGAAGAGATCCTCGACTTGCGTCAGGAACTGGCCCGGCTGCTGGGCTACAGCAGTTTCTCGGAACTGAGCCTGGCGACCAAAATGGCGGAGTCCAGCGATCAGGTCCTGAGCTTCCTGCGGGACCTGGCCAAGCGCAGCAAGCCGTTCGCCGCCCAGGATCTGGAGCAGTTGAAGGCCTATGCGGCCGAACAGGGCTGTGCTGACCTGCAAAGCTGGGACAGTGGTTTCTACGGGGAAAAACTCCGTGAGCAGCGTTACAGCGTCGCTCAAGAGGCGCTGCGCGCGTACTTCCCGATCGATAAAGTACTGGGCGGTCTGTTCGCTATCGTCCAACGCCTGTACGGCATCGAGATCGCCGAGCAGACGGGGTTCGACACCTGGCATCCGGATGTTCGCCTATTCGAAATCAAGGAAAACGGCGAGCACGTTGGCCGCTTCTTCTTCGACCTGTACGCGCGCGCCAACAAGCGCGGTGGTGCCTGGATGGACGGTGCCCGCGACCGTCGTCGCACTGCCGAGGGTGTTCTGCAAAGCCCGGTAGCCAACCTGGTGTGTAACTTCACCCCGGCCGACAGTGGCAAGCCGGCGCTATTGACCCATGATGAAGTCACCACCCTGTTCCACGAGTTTGGCCACGGCTTGCATCACCTGCTGACCCGAGTCGAGCATGCGGGTGTATCCGGTATCAATGGTGTGGCCTGGGATGCGGTCGAGTTGCCGAGCCAGTTCATGGAGAACTGGTGCTGGGAGCCGGAAGGCCTGGCGCTGATTTCCGGTCACTATGAAACCGGCGAGCCACTGCCACAGGACTTGCTGCAGAAAATGCTCGCGGCGAAGAACTTCCAGTCGGGCCTGATGATGGTGCGTCAGTTGGAGTTTTCCCTGTTCGACTTCGAACTGCACGCCACCCACGGCGATGGTCGCAGCGTGCTGCAGGTGCTCGAAGGCGTGCGCGACGAGGTCTCGGTCATGCGTGCGCCGGCCTACAACCGCTTCCCCAACAGTTTCGCGCACATCTTTGCCGGTGGTTACGCCGCGGGTTACTACAGCTACAAATGGGCGGAAGTGCTGTCGGCTGACGCGTTCTCCAGATTTGAGGAGGAAGGTGTACTCAACGCTGCGACCGGTCGGGCCTTCCGTGAGGCGATCCTGGCGCGTGGAGGCTCCCAGGAGCCAATGGTGCTGTTCGTCGACTTCCGCGGACGTGCACCGTCGATTGACGCACTCTTGCGCCACAGCGGCCTGGATGAGGGCGCGGCAGCATGAGTGATGGGCCTGTGAGCATAACCAAGAAGCGCTTTATCGCGGGAGCAGTGTGCCCGGCGTGCAGCGAGCCGGACAAATTGATGATGTGGAGTGAAGACGACGTACCGCACCGCGAATGCGTGGCGTGCGGTTACTCGGACACACTCAATGAGCAGGGTCTGTCGGTTCCCAAGGAGTTGGGGACGCGGGTCAACACCAGTGCCGTGAAGGTGGCTGATACCAAGGTTCAGACTGTGCAGTTCTTTGTGAACCCGAAGTTGAAGAAAAAAACTGACGAGGCACAGTAACGGCAACTAACAAAGCCGGCTCTCTGAGAAGCCGGCTTTGTTCAGGCTAATGTGCTGATTTATGATCAGCCATTAACTTTAATCCACTTTAATATCATTCGACTTATAAGTTCAATTCAAGGACTGGTAATACTGGCGTAGGCTTTTGCCAAGGCCAGGAGTTTTGCCTTGTCATCCTCATCGATATCACGGTCATCATCGACATCCTTGTTGATGTTGGCAATGCTGAACGACTGGCCGCCATCGTAGGAGGACGCAATAATTGTGGTGGAGTCCAGCAACGCCTCGGTCGGCGCCTCGTTTTGCTGATCCCAGCCTGACTCTTTTAATGCAAACTGCATGGACACCAGGACTTCATTTGGATCAACCACAGTGGGACCCAGTTTTTGCAGAAAAATGCCACGACGATTGAAGTACGACATTATTAAATCCTTTTAAATAATGATCAAAGTTATAAACGAACGTCTGGATACTATCGAGGTGCACCTGACGATCGCCACTTCATTGTTGTAACGCAGCATGTCGCCAAGTTCATTGTGTTGTTATAAGAGCGCTCATTAGCGTTGTGCAGGTGCCGAACGGCACTAGGCGGAGAATGGTTCGGGGTGTACTGTATATTCATACAGTCAAAGGGCTCCTCCATGAATTCGCCATTACCCCCGCGCGGTCGTGGTACCGCAACAAACCCGTACAACCGCTTCGCGTCGAGCCGCTCAGTCGCCGAAGACGATGGTTGGTACCAGGAAGTGCCGCTGACCCAAGGCACCGAGGTGCGCATTGAAACGGCGAAGACCATCATCACCCGCAACAACTCGCCAGACTTACCCTTCGACCGTTCGATCAATCCATATCGGGGCTGTGAGCACGGTTGTATCTACTGCTACGCGCGGCCCAGCCATGCGTATTGGGACCTATCCCCCGGTCTGGATTTCGAGACCCGGCTGATTGCCAAAACCAACGCCGCCGATGTGCTTGAGGAGCAACTGTCCAAGCGTGGCTACCGGTGCGCGCCGATCAATCTCGGCTCAAATACCGACCCCTATCAACCGATCGAGCGCGAACACCGAATTACCCGGCAAATTCTCCAGGTACTACTACGCTATCGGCATCCAGTGACGATTATCACCAAGGGGGCGCTGATCCTGCGCGATCTGGATCTGTTGACCGAATTGGCTTCGCAGCGGCTGGTGGCGGTGATGATCAGCCTGACCAGTCTCGACGACGAGCTCAAGCGCATTCTTGAACCGCGTACAGCGGCGCCCAAGGCACGATTGCGGGCCATCAGGGTGATGCGTGAGGCAGGTATTCCGGTGGGCGTGCTGTGCTCGCCAATGATTCCGATGATCAACGATAGCGAGTTGGAGAGTCTGCTGGCGGCCGCCCAGGCGGCTGGTGCCCAGAGCGCGGCCTACATGATGTTGCGTCTGCCGCTGGAGGTCGCACCGCTCTTCGAGGAATGGCTGGCGGCGCATTACCCGCAACGAGCGGCGCATGTGCTGAGCCTGATACGCCAGAGTCGTGGCGGCGAGTTGTACGACAGTCGCTTTGGCGTGCGAATGCGCGGTGAGGGGCCGTTCGCTGACTTGCTGGCACAACGGTTTGCCAAGGCAATGAAGCGGCTGGGGCTGAATCAGCGTGAGGGGTTCAACCTCGATTGCACGGCTTTTTGTCCTCCGGGTGCGCAGATGTCGTTATTGTAGATAACGATTAGGCCTGTTTTATCGTGGTACGTAATATGCGTAACGGTACGTTAATGTCGGTTTTTGGCTTGTGGCGCTTGTTGCCAGGTGGTCGATTCCGATTGAGATACGTATTACCAGCCGCTGGTTGCGCCAGCTTCGCTTAACCAGACCTTCGGCCAACTACTCAGGTATCAAGGGGGTGTCGGTAGACGGATAATGTACCGACGCCCCAGGTTGACCGTAACTTGCCAAGCCTGTCCTTGGTCTTGGATTACAGCACTGGGACGTCGGGTGCTCAGAGTTACTAGCGTAATTAATTAACTGGTAAACCAGCCTTGAATCCAGCCGCTAATATTATTGAAAGTCGACTTGATATCGGCGAAGGCGTTTTTAACCCACGTGATAGTTTCGGCTACAACTTTTGTAATGAAGGCATTGAGTTTTTCCGACATGATTCGGAATAGATTGAAAATAATATCAGTTGTGGACATTATTGCTTTTTGTGCGTTCGGATGCCGCTCGCCGATTTCAATGGCCTTGTCGAAAATCCGGTCAATATTTTTTTCGGATTGCTCTTTTTCGTAGGCGCGTCTTTCATTCATTTGCTGTTTGAATGTCGCAATGGCAGCTGCATCACCCGCAGCGTTGCTCAAGTTTTGGGCGTCGTTGGTAATGCTGAGTTCTACGCTCTGATTCTGGGTGGTAGCCAGCATTTTTGCTGTCGATTTCAGTTCTTCCAGTGCGATTGTTTCATCTGGGGAAACGTCATCTAGTTGGGTAGCATTGGGCATGGAGAAACTACGCGCGGGTTGTTGTTTGCCACCCGCCAACACGGATTTGTGGTGGGCGCGAAGTTCGTTCATGGTTTCGACAAAAGCAGTCATTGGGTTCATTCCTTTGAAGGTGTTTTTAGTTTTCAAGTGCTGGTGCACTTGCTGGTTAGATTAATGAGAATTTCAGAATAAAGTAGGCTTAAAGCCTTTCTTTTTGTTTCTTGAGCCAGGCATAAAAGTTGTTCGCTGCCCAGTCAGGATTAGGTGTTGCTGTTAATGTATTCGTAGCGATTGTTCGTGCCACAAGTGTTGAACTGTCGCATATGCTGCTCAATTGTCTTTGTTCAGTCTCAATTAAGTCCGAGGGTTATTGCGGTGTCTGGCTTGTTCTTTGTGGGTGACGCCACCGTCGTTTGCATTGCACCTGAGTGATGTAAACTCTGGGGCACCCCCCTAATGTGCCAACGAGGATGAGTGATGAGTGACAAAGACAAGCCACCGTTGGCTGCATCGGCTTCAGCCCTTCCAGAGGCTGAAAGCGCCGATGCAGCGCTGCAGCACATTGTTGACGGCTTTCTGCATTTTCATCATGAAGTCTTCCCGCAACAGGAAGAACTCTTCAAGAAGCTCGCTACGGCCCAGCGGCCACGGGCAATGTTTATCGCGTGTGCCGATTCGCGAATCGTCCCTGAACTCATCACGCAAAGCGCGCCAGGCGACCTGTTCGTCACGCGCAATGTGGGCAACGTCGTCCCGCCTTACGGGCAAATGAATGGCGGTGTGTCTACGGCCATCGAATATGCCGTGCTGGCGCTGGGTGTTCAGCACATCATCATTTGCGGGCACTCCGATTGCGGCGCCATGCGGGCGGTCCTCAACCCGCAGAGCCTGGAAAAGATGCCCACGGTCAAAGCCTGGCTAGTTCATGCGGAAGTCGCCAAAAGCATGGTCCAGGACAACTGTCAGTGCGCCACCGAACACGAAAGCATGCAGGTACTGACCGAAGAAAACGTGATCGCCCAGCTGCAGCATTTGCGTACTCACCCCTCAGTGGCTTCGCGCATGGCCAACGGTCAGTTGTTCATCCATGGCTGGGTCTACAGTATCGAATCCAGTGAAATAAAAGCCTACGACGCGGACAAGGGCTGCTTCTTGCCTTTGGACGGTAGCCTTCCGATCCCCATGGCGACGCCCAAGGCGCGCTTCTAGATCTTGCGTGGCGGGTCGGGGCGGCTGAAAAAGCGTGCAGGCTTCGCCATACCGAATCAATCCGGGGAAGGCTCATGGAGGGGGCGACTGAAAGCGCTTCAGCCAAGGAAGCTGCTGGCTTGCAGGGTGATGTTTCTGGCTGAGGTTCAGCCGGTCAAAGTCCTTGTGGGAGTAAGCAAGGCTACTCCCACAAGTGTTGGAGGGGTCAGGCGGCTGGTTGATCCAGCTCCAGGCCCACACCCAGTTGGCGCGACAGGCACGGCCAGCGTTTCCAGGCGGCACCGGTGTCCGGGCTGTTGAGTTTTTCCCGATAGGCTTCGACGGACTCCAGGGCGAAGCTGTCTTCGTTGAGCATTTCGTCAACGGCGTGATGAACCGCCTCATCCAGTTGATTGGCGAAGTCTTCGCCGATCAGTTGGTGGGCAATCAGGTTGGCGACAGTCATGTCCAAGGGGATCAGTGGCTGGCCGAAATGTTTGATGTAGAGGTCGTTCACTTCTTCTACCAGGCGATGGGCCAGGTAGGCTTCGTCCAGCAGGCTGTCCAGGCCTACGTGGCCGTTCATGATTGCCGGCGGTTGGAGGAAGAACTGCTCGGCGATCTTCAGGACCGGCTTGATCTGTGATTCGATCCCGGCTTCGCGCGCGACTTCGTTGGCAGCGTCGAGCAGGTCCGGGACCTGGTCGATGTAGGCGGCCACAAAACGGGTCATCACGCCCTTGGCGTCGACGTCCGGCAATTGGATAGCGGCATGCAGGTGGGGCAATTGGACTTCCAGCTGACGGGTCAGCTGACCGGTTTCGGACTCATGTAAATGGGCACGTTGAATCTGCTCGCGCAATGCGGCGGTGTTCATGAAAACTCCAGGAAACGAAGGCAAGGAAATAGGGGAAGACATAAGTTAGCTTGCTTATGAAAACCGTTAAGACGTATTTGTCATAATTGTTTCACCTTTGATGCATCCAAGTTATATCGATTTGCCATCACCTGGTCACATCCTTCTCCATCCGCAGCCTGCGGCGCAAGCCCCAGGTGTTTCAGCTGATTTACGCCATCGCGTTGCGAGGTCCCACTCGCTGTCTATACTCGGTTCTGTATGAAGTTAGCTGATGACGCCCGACTGCATGTGCAGCAAGGCTTGGCGGTTTAAGTTCGTAGTCTAGGCAGCCGCTCCCTTGGACGCAGGTGAAAGCCGGCGGGATAACAAGAACGATAAGGGGAACCCGCAATGATGCGACATCCACAAGTCTGGATGGGCCTCCTGTTGTGGTCGATTTTCAGCCAGGCGCAAGCCGCCTGGACTGTGAATATGGCGCCTGGGGCTACTGAAATCAGTCACGCAGTCTTCGACCTGCACATGACCATTTTCTGGATCTGTGTAGTGATCGGCATCATCGTCTTCGGTGCGATGTTTTGGTCGATGATCATGCATCGGCGCTCCACCGGGCAGGTGGCCGCCAAATTCCATGAAAGTACGACGGTCGAGATCCTCTGGACCGTGGTGCCCTTCATCATCCTTGTCGCCATGGCTGTTCCGGCGACCGCCACCCTGATCAAGATGTACGACAGCAGTGAGCCGGATATCGATATCCAGGTCACCGGCTATCAGTGGAAGTGGCACTACAAATACCTGGGCCAGGACGTCGAGTTCTTCAGCAACCTGGCCACCCCGCAAGAGCAGATCCGCAACCAGAGCGCCAAGGGCGAACACTACCTGCTGGAGGTCGATCAGCCATTGGTGCTGCCGATCGGTGCCAAGGTGCGCTTTCTGGTGACCTCCGCCGATGTCATTCACTCCTGGTGGGTGCCGGCCTTTGCGGTCAAGCGCGATGCGATCCCCGGCTTCGTCAACGAGGCCTGGACCCGGGTCGACAAGCCCGGGATCTATCGTGGCCAGTGCGCTGAACTGTGCGGCAAGGACCACGGCTTCATGCCCATTGTGGTCGACGTCAAAAGCCAGGCCGATTACGACACCTGGCTGGCCGAGCGCAAGGCCGAAGCGGCCAAGCTCAAAGAGCTGACCAGCAAGGAATGGACGCTGGAGGAGCTCAAGGAGCGCGGCGACAAGGTCTATCACACCACCTGCGTGGCCTGTCACCAGGCTGAAGGCCAGGGCTTGCCGCCAATGTTCCCGGCGCTCAAGGGCTCGAAAATCGCCACCGGCCCCATAGCGGATCACTTGGGCATTGTCTTCCACGGCAAGCCAGGCACCGCCATGGCGGCGTTCGGCAAGCAACTGTCGGAAGTCGATATCGCTGCCGTGGTGACCTACGAGCGCAATGCCTGGGGCAACAACAAGGGCGACATGGTCACGCCAAAAGACGTGCTGGCCCTCAAGCAGGAGGAAAGCAAATGAGGCGGTCGATTGCATGTTCCCGTGAGCGCTTGGGGCGTGATGCCTCGAGCCGCCCAGTCCATCCGTCTACAGGAGTCAGGACATGAGTGCAGTGATCGATGACCATGGTCATGCCGGCCATGACCACGCCCATGGCCCTGCCAAGGGCCTGATGCGCTGGGTGCTGACCACCAACCACAAGGACATCGGCACGCTGTACCTGTGGTTCAGCTTCATGATGTTCCTGCTCGGTGGCTCGTTTGCCATGGTGATCCGTGCCGAGCTGTTCCAGCCCGGGCTGCAGATCGTCGAGCCGGCGTTCTTCAACCAGATGACCACCATGCATGGCCTGGTCATGGTCTTCGGCGCGGTGATGCCGGCGTTTGTCGGCCTGGCCAACTGGATGATCCCACTGATGATCGGCGCGCCGGACATGGCCCTGCCGCGGATGAACAACTTCAGTTTCTGGCTGCTGCCGGCAGCGTTCCTGATGCTGGTCTCGACCTTGTTCATGCCTGGTGGCGGACCGAACTTCGGCTGGACCTTCTACGCGCCCCTGTCCACGACCTACGCCCCGGAAAGCGTGACCTTTTTCATCTTCGCGATTCACCTGATGGGTATCAGTTCGATCATGGGGGCGATCAACGTGATCGCCACCATCCTCAATCTGCGCGCCCCCGGCATGACCCTGATGAAAATGCCATTGTTCGTCTGGACCTGGCTGATCACCGCCTTCCTGCTGATCGCAGTGATGCCGGTGCTGGCCGGTTGCGTGACCATGATGCTGATGGACATCCACTTCGGCACCAGCTTCTTCAGTGCCGCCGGTGGTGGTGACCCGGTGCTGTTCCAGCACGTGTTCTGGTTCTTTGGTCACCCCGAGGTGTACATCATGATCCTGCCGGCCTTTGGTGCTGTCAGCTCGATCATCCCGACCTTTTCGCGCAAACCGCTGTTTGGCTACACCTCGATGGTCTACGCGACGGCGAGCATCGCTTTCCTGTCGTTCATCGTCTGGGCGCACCACATGTTCGTGGTGGGCATCCCGCTGGTGGGCGAGCTGTTCTTCATGTACGCCACCCTGCTGATCGCGGTACCCACCGGGGTCAAGGTGTTCAACTGGGCCAGTACCATGTGGCAGGGCTCGCTGACGTTCGAGACGCCCATGCTGTTTGCCGTGGCGTTCGTGATCCTGTTCTCGATCGGCGGTTTCTCCGGATTGATGCTGGCCATCGCGCCGGCGGACTTCCAGTACCAGGACACCTACTTCGTGGTGGCGCACTTCCACTACGTGCTGGTGCCGGGGGCAATCTTCGGGATCTTCGCGTCCGCCTACTACTGGATGCCCAAGTGGACCGGGCACATGTATGACGAGACCCTGGGCAAACTGCATTTCTGGTTGTCCTTCATCGGCATGAACATGGCGTTTTTCCCGATGCACTTCGTCGGGCTGGCGGGCATGCCGCGCCGGATCCCCGACTACAACCTGCAGTTTGCCGATTTCAACATGGTGTCTTCGATTGGCGCCTTCATGTTTGGCGCCACGCAGATCTTCTTCCTGTTCATCGTGATCAAGACCATTCGCGGCGGCGAGCCAGCACCGGCCAAGCCATGGGATGGCGCCGAAGGCCTGGAGTGGAGCATTCCCTCGCCCGCGCCGTATCACACCTTCACCACCCCGCCGGAAGTGAAATGAACGCCCCGGCAGGGTTCTCGGCGGAGGTCATGAATCATGGCTGATTCGATCTCCACGAAAAAACTGGTTACCCGCTTATTGCTGGTGGTGGCGGCGATGTTTGTCTTCGGGTTTGCCCTGGTGCCGATCTATGACGTGATGTGCAAGGCGCTGGGAATCAATGGCAAGACTGGCGGGCAGTATTCCGGCGAGCAGCAGGTGGACGAGTCGCGCCAGGTACGCGTGCAGTTCCTGTCCACCAATGCGATCGACATGGTCTGGGAGTTTTATCCCAAGTCCGATGACATCGTGGTCCACCCCGGTGCGGTGAACGAGATGATTTTCATCGCCCGCAACCCCAGCAGCCACCCGATGAGCGCCCAGGCGGTGCCGAGCATTTCACCTAGCGCGGCGGCGATGTATTTCCACAAGACCGAATGCTTCTGTTTTACCCAGCAAGTGCTGCAGCCCGGTCAGCAGATCGAGATGCCGGTACGTTTCATCGTTGATCGCGATATGCCCAAGGATGTGAAGCACTTGACGCTGGCTTACACGCTGTTCGATATCACCGCGCGTCATCCACCCGTGGCCGTTGCACAAAAGACCGGTGGCTAGACGTTCAAGCGTGCCCGATAAGGAGAACAATAAATGGCAACTCATGAGCATTATTACGTTCCCGCCCAAAGCAAATGGCCGATCATCGCCACCGTCGGCATGTTCGTCACGGTGTTTGGCCTGGCTACCTGGTTCAACGATCTGAAGGCGGCGCGCCCGGATTCCCACGGCCCGCTGATCTTTTTCGTCGGGGGGTTACTGCTGGCCTACATGCTGTTTGGCTGGTTTGGCGCGGTGATCAAGGAAAGTCGTGCGGGGCTGTACAGCGCCCAGCTGGATCGCTCGTTCCGCTGGGGCATGAGCTGGTTCATCTTCTCCGAGGTGATGTTCTTCATCGCGTTTTTCGGTGCGCTGTTCTACGTGCGGCATATCTCGGGGCCGGCGCTGGGCGGTGAAGGGGCCAAGGGCATTGCGCACATGCTCTGGCCGAACTTCCAGTTCGTCTGGCCGTTGCTGGAAAACCCGGACTCCAAGCTGTTCCCGCCACCCAAGGACGTCATCAGTCCCTGGGGCCTGCCGCTGCTCAATACGGTGATCCTGGTCAGCTCCAGCGTCACCGTGACCATCGCCCACCATGCCCTGAAAAAAGGCCATCGCGGGGCGCTGAAAATCTGGCTGGCGCTGACCGTACTGCTGGGCTGCGCCTTTCTCGGCTTCCAGGCCGAGGAATACATCCACGCCTACCACGAACTGGGCCTGACCCTGGGCTCGGGCATCTACGGCGCAACCTTCTTCATGCTCACCGGATTCCACGGCGCCCACGTAACCATCGGCACCCTGATTCTGTTCGTGATGCTGATGCGGGTGTTGCGCGGGCACTTCGATGCCGAGCACCAGTTCGGCTTCGAAGCCGCGAGCTGGTACTGGCATTTTGTGGACGTGGTCTGGATCGGCCTGTTTGTTTTTGTCTACGTACTCTGAGGCGCACTACCAGGGGGCATGAGACACCAGTTGGCCACTGAAGAAGCCCCAAGCGATCAGGCCAACGGTAAGTGCGGCAAGGCCGACACGAATGCTCAAGGCGATGACCAGGCGATGTGAGCTGCTGTCGTCCTTGACCAGAAAAAACAGGCCGCTGAACAGGCTGACGACCGTGGCAATCAGCATCAGGACGATGGCTGCTTTGAGCATGGTGGGACTCCGGGGGAAATGCGATGCACTTGAGTATAGCTAGCTCGCCCGCTGACTTTCTGGCGCTGCCATGAAGCGTTTCCGGCCGGGCCTCGTGCCGACGCTGGTGGTGGCACTGTTGCTGCCGCTGCTGGTGTCGCTGGGGTTCTGGCAACTGAGTCGGGGCGCGGAAAAAAGCGCCCTGCTGCACAGCTACGCTGAACGTCGGGTCGCCGAGCCGATGGCCAGCGCCGAGCTGCAGCACACCGAGGATCCAGCCTTTCGTCGAGTGCGTCTGCATGGCCAGTTCGATGCCGGGCACAGTCTGCTGCTCGATAACCGGCAGCGCGATGGCAAGGTTGGTGTCGAGTTGCTGCAACCGTTCCAGGATCAGGCGACGGGACTCTGGCTGCTGGTCAATCGTGGCTGGCTGCCATGGCCGGACCGGCGCACACCACCGCAATTCACCACGCCGCAGGCGGTGCTGAGCCTCGACGCCTGGGTGTATGTCGCTCCGGGCGCGACCTTCCAGCTGCACGCCGACCCGAAGTCCGCGACCTGGCCACAACTGGTCACCGCAGTCGAGCCGGGCAAACTTTGGGCGACGCTGGGTCGTGAAGGTTTCGCCTACGAATTACGCACCGAAAGCGGCCCGGCGGCCTACCAGGCTGATTGGCCGGTGGTGGCCATGGGGCCGGAAAAACACCTGGCTTATGCCGTGCAGTGGTTCGCCATGGCGATCGCCCTGCTGGGCCTTTATCTCTATCTCGGTTGGCACAACGCAAAGGAGAAACACCATGGGAGCGGCCATGAATCCACCCAGCATGTCTGAGGCGAAATCCTCATCGAGCCGGCGCAAGGGGCGCGTGCAGTTGCTGCTTATCCTGTTGGGGGTGATCGGTCCGATGGTCCTCGCCACCGGCATGTACAAATTGCAGTTCTGGGTGCCGGAGGGTCGCAGTTACCACGGCGAACTGATCGGCAACGGACAGACCCGCGCCGATCTCGGCGTGCAGGCCCAGGACGACCGCTGGCAGGTGCTGGTGACGGCGCCCAAGGCGTGTTCGGTGGACTGCCAGCAACTGGTGTATCTGGCGCGCCAGATCCAGATCGGCCTCGGCCGCGATGCTTCCCGCGCCAGCCATGCATTGGCTGCCGCACAACCTTTGAGCGGCGACTACGAAGCCAAGCTGACCCGCGAATACCCGCAGCTACAGCGCTATCCCATGGACCTGACCACGTTCAGTAAAACCACCGGGGATCAGGCTGCACCGCAGCTGTGGATCATCGATCCCCACGGCAACCTGGTGCTGCGTTATGGCCCCACTGTCAAAGGCAAGGACCTGCTCAACGACCTGCGCCATCTGCTGAAACTGTCGAACATCGGATAAGGGCATCGTCATGGCCAAACCTGGATTTCGCCTCGCGCTGTTTGCCACCTTGCTGGCACTGATTGTCGTGTTGCTGGGTGCCTACACCCGGCTGACCCACGCTGGCCTGGGCTGCCCGGACTGGCCGGGGTGCTACGGCTTTATCAGCGTGCCGAAAAGCGAAGCCCAACTGGCCCATGCCGAGCTGCATTTTCCCGACACCCCGGTGGAAGCCCACAAGGGCTGGAACGAGATGATCCATCGCTACTTCGCCGGCACCCTGGGCCTGCTGATCGCACTGTTGGCGGCGCGCGCCTGGACCCATCGCCGGCATCCCGACCAACCCTTGAAGCTGCCGTTGTTCCTGCTGGTAGTGGTGTTTGCCCAGGCCGCCTTCGGCATGTGGACGGTGACGCTCAAGCTCTGGCCACAGGTGGTGACCGGGCATCTGCTCGGCGGGTTTGCCACCTTGAGCCTGCTGTTTCTGTTGACCTTGCGCTTGTCCGGGGTGCTGCCGGCATTGATTGTGCCGCGCCGCTTGCAGTACTGGGCAACGGCCGGCTTGCTGCTGGTGATCGGACAGATCGCCCTGGGAGGCTGGGTCAGCTCCAATTACGCGGCGGTGGCGTGCATTGACTTCCCGACCTGCCATGGCCAGTGGTTGCCGCCGGCGGATTTTGCCAACGGTTTTCACCTGACCCAACACATTGGCCCCAATTACCTGGGTGGACAGCTGGACAGCGATGCACGCACGGCCATCCACCTGACCCACCGTATCGGTGCCTTGCTGGTGACCTTGGTATTGCTCGGCCTGGCCTGGCAACTGAAGGGGGTCGGCATGACCCGCCTCGCCGGCCTGGTGCTGGTGGCCCTGGGGGCGCAAATCAGCCTGGGTATCAGCAACGTGCTGTTCCATTTGCCCCTGCCGGTCGCCGTGGCCCACAACGCGGGTGGCGCGGCGTTGTTGCTATGTCTGGTGCTGGTCAACTATCACGCCCGCACCAGCCTGGTCCGGGTCAAGCAGCCGGCGCTGCGACGCTGGCGCTTCAGCCCCCGTAAACATGCGGCCGGGCCCATAACAATAAAAGGAGAAATGCCATGGCGACTCTGATCGGCGAACGGCCCAGCCAGGCGATTTGGCGCGATTACCTGGAGCTGACCAAGCCCAAGGTGGTGGTGTTGATGCTGATCACCTCGCTGGTCGGCATGTTCCTCGCCACCCGCGCGGGCGTACCCTGGACCGTGCTGGTGTTCGGCAACCTGGGCATTGCCCTGTGTGCCGGAGGGGCGGCGGCGGTCAATCATGTGGTGGATCGGCGGATCGACGCGGTCATGGCCCGCACCCATAAGCGGCCGCTGGCGGAAGGCCGGGTGTCACCCGCTGCGGCGCTGACCTTCGCCCTGGTGCTGGCACTGAGTGGCCAGGCGTTGTTGCTGGCGTTCACCAATCCGTTGACGGCCTGGCTGACCCTCGCATCCTTGCTGGGTTATGCGGTGATCTACACCGGCTTCCTCAAGCGTGCGACGCCGCAGAACATTGTCATCGGCGGCCTGGCCGGTGCCGCCCCACCCTTGCTCGGCTGGGTCGCCACCACCGGGCACGTCAGCGCAGAGCCCCTGCTGCTGGTGCTGATCATCTTCGCCTGGACCCCGCCGCACTTCTGGGCGCTGGCGATCCACCGCAAGGAGGAATACGCCAAGGCCGATATCCCGATGTTGCCGGTAACCCACGGCGAGCACTACACCAAGGTCCACATCCTGCTCTACACCTGCGTGCTGTTGGCGGTGAGCCTGATGCCGTACGTGATCCACATGAGCGGCCTGCTGTACCTGGCCTGTGCGCTGGGGCTGGGCGCGAGGTTTCTGCAATGGGCCGTGGTGCTGTACCGTGGCACTCGGCCGCACGCGGCGATCAACACCTTCAAGTACTCTATTTACTACTTGTTCCTGCTGTTTATCGCCCTGCTCGTAGACCATTACCTAATGTTGAACCTATGACTCGAACCCAGAAAACTGTCTTCATCCTTGTTGCCCTGATCGCACTGGTCCTGGGGCTGACCATCAACAAGGTACTGTCTGGCAAAGGCCAGGGTGACCCGACTGCGCTGATCGACGCCGGGATCATCCTGCTGCCGCAAAGCCGCACCTTGCCGGCCCTGCAGATGACCAACCAGGATGGCCAGCCGGTGATGGTCAACGAGTTGAAAGGCAAGTGGAGCCTGCTGTTCTTCGGCTATACCTTCTGCCCGGACATCTGCCCGACCACCCTGGCCCAGTTGCGCCAGATCAAGAGCGAGCTGCCGGCCGATGCGGTCGACAAGTTGCAGATCATCCTGGTCAGCGTCGACCCTCATCGCGATACTCCCCAGCAGCTCAAGCAGTACCTGGGCTACTTCGATCCGCAATTCATCGGCCTGACCCCGACTTCGGTCGAGGAGCTGCAAAAAGTCGCCAACGCGGTGAGCATCCCGTTCATCCCGGCGGACACCAGCAAGCCCAACTACACCGTCGACCACAGCGGCAACCTTGCCGTCATCGGCCCGGACGGCACCCAGCGTGGCTTCATCCGCGCGCCGCTGAACAACGCGAAGCTGGTGGCGCAGCTGCCGGTGATGCTCAGCCGGCAATGACACCCGCCCCCACAAGGGCTGGTGTTTTGGGCACAAAAAAGGGGCGCAATCAATGCGCCCCTTTTGTTTTGCCGCGTATTCCGTCAGATCAGAACGCCGGCAGTACCGCGCCTTTGTACTTCTCCAGGATGAAGGCTTTCACTTCTGGAGTGTGCAGGGCCGCTACCAGCTTTTTCATGGCATCGCTGTTCTTGTCGTCTTCACGCGCTACCAGGATGTTCACGTAAGGCGAGTCCTTGCCTTCGATGGTCAGCGCGTCCTTGGACGGGTCCAGCTTGGCTTCCAGGGCGTAGTTGGTGTTGATCAGCGCCAGGTCGACCTGGGTCAGCACGCGCGGGATGGTCGCCGCTTCCAGCTCACGGAATTTCAGGCCCTTGCTGTTCTCGGCGATATCCTTGACGGTCGACAGGATGTTGGTCGAATCCTTGAGCTTGATCAGGCCGGCCTTGTCCAGCAGCAGCAGCGCGCGGCCGCCGTTGGTGGCGTCGTTCGGGATCACCACGGTGGCGCCGCCAGGCAGGTCGGCCAGGGCCTTGAACTTGCTGGAGTAAGCGCCCAGCGGCTCGATGTGCACGCCCGCCACGCTCACCAGGTGAGTACCCTTGGCCTTGTTGAACTCATTGAGGTACGGCTGGTGCTGGAAGAAGTTGGCGTCCAGGCGTTTTTCCGCAACCTGTACGTTGGGTTGCACGTAGTCGGTGAAGACCTTGACCTTCAAGTCCACGCCTTCCTTGGCCAGGGCCGGCTTCACGAACTCAAGGATTTCCGCATGCGGCACCGGGCTGGCGGCCACGGTCAGGGTTTCGGCGGCTTGGGCAGAGAACGCGGCAACGGCGGCGAACGCGACGAGTAGTTTTTTCATCCGGCAAACTCCTTGTGAAGCGCCCTTTCGGGCGCCTGCCAGCATGATGCCGGCGATTGCATTTATTTTCGGGAAAAGTGCACCACCAGCTTATCGCCGACGGTTTGCAGTACCTGGACCAGCACCAGCAGCAACACCACGGTCACTACCATCACGTCCGTCTGGAAGCGTTGGTAACCGAAGCGGATCGCCAGGTCACCCAGGCCACCGGCGCCGACCACACCGGCCATCGCCGTGTAGGACACCAGTGTGATGGCGGTCACCGTGATTGCAGCAAAGATGCCTGGGCGCGCTTCCGGCAGCAAGGCATTGGTGATGATCTGGCGGGTGCTGGCGCCCATCGCCTGGGTGGCTTCGATGATGCCGCGATCAACTTCACGCAGGGCGGTTTCCACCAGGCGCGCAAAGAATGGCGTAGCCCCCACCACCAGCGGCGGGATCGCACCGCCGACACCCAGCGAAGTGCCGGTAATCAATACGGTGAACGGGATCATCACAATCAGCAGAATGATGAACGGCAGCGAGCGCAGGATGTTGACGATCAGCGACAGCAGCGCGTAGACGCCCTTGGCCTCGAGCAACTGGCGCGGGCTGCACAGGAACAACAGCACGCCCAGGGGCAGGCCCAGCAAGACGGTGAACAGCAGCGAGCCACCAAGCATCAGCAGGGTGTCGCCGGTGGCCAGCCAGATTTCATACCAGTCGATATTGGCGAAGAAACTTGTCAGCAGTTCCATTAGCGCAGCACCTCCATGTGGACATCGGCTGCGGTGAAGTGGGCAAAGGCCGCTTCCATGTCACCGCCAGTGATGGCCAGGGTCAGTTGCCCGTAAGGGACGTCTTTGATGCGGTCGATGCGGCCGGCGAGGATGCTGTAGTCCACCCCCGTTTCGCGGGCCACAGTGCCCAGCAGCGGCGCGTAGGTGGCATCGCCCTGGAAGGTCAGGCGCACGATACGGCCCGGTACGTGGGCGAAGTCATCGCGTTGTTCGCTTTCATCGACTTGCTCGTCTTCCTGGACGAAGCGCCTGGTGGTCGGGTGCTTGGGGTGCAGGAATACCTGGGCCACCGGACCTTGCTCGACGATCACGCCTGCGTCCATCACGGCCACCTGGTCGCAGACCCGGCGAATCACGTCCATTTCATGAGTGATCAGCACGATGGTCAGTTTCAGCTCGCGGTTGATCTCGGCCAGCAGTTGCAGGACCGACGCCGTGGTTTGCGGGTCCAGGGCACTGGTGGCTTCGTCGCACAGCAGGATCTTCGGCTTGGTTGCCAGGGCGCGGGCGATGCCTACGCGCTGCTTCTGGCCACCCGACAGCTGCGCCGGGTATTTCTTGGCATGGTCGGACAGGCCCACCCGGGCCAGCAACTCGGCCACGCGCCGATCGATGTCGGCGCGCGACAGTTCACCGGCCAGGGTCAGCGGCAGCGCCACGTTGTCGGCCACGGTCTTGGAGGCCAGCAGGTTGAAGTGCTGGAAGATCATCCCGACTTGCTGGCGGAAACGGCGCAGCGCATTGGCGTCCAGCGCAGTGACTTCCTCGCCATCGACGATGATCTTGCCGCCGCTGGAGTCCTCCAGGCGGTTGATCAGGCGCAGCAGGGTACTTTTTCCTGCGCCGGAATGGCCGATCAGGCCAAACACCTGGCCGTTCTCAATCGTCAGACTGGTCGGGTGCAGGGCAGGAATATCCCTACCGGCAACGCGGTAGGTTTTATGGACGTTTTGAAACTCGATCACGTAGCGAACCTTGTGGGGCGCGTTAGAAAAGGATCAGCGGTTAGCCGGGCGCGCATTTTAGCCTGTCCGTATAGAGGTTCTTAGCATTTATTTCGTATTCATCCTTTCATTTGGCAATAACGCGATCAAAGGTCATAAAAAAGGAACGGCCCCACTCCACGTCAGTCACTACTTCAGCACTGAAAAACACCCGGGACCGTGCCTGGGGACTTAGCTCATGGATCTCGCCGTACGCGCGAATCCCCATCGAGGAGTTCAGCACTGATGAGTACCAAAAAACCTGACGCCGGCAAGAGCCAACTGGCCGGCACCGATACCCCGGACCGCGCCAACAGCAACGCCAAGCTGCAAAGCCTGGAAGCCTTTCGTTCGGACGCCAGCGAACAAGCGTTGCGCACCAATCAGGGGGTAAAGGTCGCCGATAACCAGAATAGCTTGAAGGCTGGCGCGCGCGGGCCTTCGCTGCTCGAAGACTTCATCATGCGGGAAAAGATCACCCATTTTGACCATGAGCGGATTCCCGAACGCATCGTGCATGCCCGGGGCACCGGGGCGCATGGCTTCTTTCAGAGTTACGAGAACCACGCCGAGCTGACCAAGGCCGGTTTCCTACAGGACCCCGGGCATAAAACACCGGTGTTCGTGCGGTTTTCCACGGTACAAGGCCCGCGTGGCTCCGGTGATACCGTGCGAGATGTGCGTGGGTTCGCCGTGAAGTTCTTCACCGAGCAAGGCAACTTCGACCTGGTTGGCAACAACATGCCGGTATTTTTCATCCAGGATGCCATCAAGTTTCCTGACTTCGTCCACGCCGTAAAACCCGAACCCCACAACGAAATACCTACCGGTGGTTCGGCGCACGATACGTTCTGGGATTTTGTGTCACTGCAGCCAGAGTCGGCGCACATGGTGATCTGGGCCATGTCCGATCGGGCGATTCCCAAAAGCCTGCGTAGCATGCAGGGCTTTGGTGTCCACACCTTCCGCTTGATCAATGCGGCCGGTAAGTCGCGTTTTGTGAAGTTCCACTGGCGCCCCACCGCAGGCACCTGCTCGCTGGTGTGGGATGAAGCCCAGAAGCTTGCGGGCAAAGATACCGACTATCATCGCCGCGACCTGTGGGACGCGATCGAGATGGGCGACTATCCCGAGTGGGAGCTGGGGGTTCAAGTCATCGAGGAGGAAAACGAGCATGCCTTCGATTTCGACATCCTCGACCCCACCAAGTTGATTCCCGAGGAGTTGGTGCCGATCACTCCGCTGGGCAAAATGGTGCTCAACCGTAACCCGGACAACTTTTTCGCCGAAACCGAGCAGGTGGCGTTCTGTCCTGGGCATATCGTGCCGGGGATCGATTTCTCCAATGACCCGCTGCTGCAAGGCCGGCTATTTTCCTACACCGACACGCAGATCAGCCGACTCGGCGGACCGAATTTTCACGAGATACCCATCAATCGCCCTATCGCGCCGTTCCACAACGGCCAACGTGATGCGTTGCACCGCACCACCATCGATAAGGGGCGCGCAGCCTATGAGCCGAACTCCATCGATGGCGGCTGGCCGAAAGAAACCCCTCCGGCGGCCGTTGATGGCGGCTTCGAGAGCTATCCCGAGCGCATCGACGCCAACAAGATCCGCCAGCGCAGCGAATCCTTCAGTGATCACTTCTCCCAGGCGCGGCTGTTCTTCCACAGCATGAGCAAGCACGAGCAGGAGCACATCATCGCGGCCTACAGCTTCGAGCTGGGCAAGGTCGAGCGTGAATTCATCCGGGCGCGGCAGGTCAATGAAATCCTTGCCAACATCGACCTGGATCTGGCCGGGCGTGTAGCGCAGAACCTCGGCCTGCCGGCACCCAAGACGGGCACCGTGCAAGTGCGCAAAACTGCGCTGGAGCGCTCTCCTGCGCTCAGTCAGGCCAATTTGCTGCCGGAAAACATCAAGACCCGCAAAGTCGCGATCCTGGCGGCCAACGGCGTCGATGGCGCGGCGATCAATGCCATGAAAAAAGCCCTGGAGGCAGAAGGCGCACATGCCAAGCTGTTGGGGCCGACGTCGGCGCCAGTGAAAACCACAGATGGTAAAAGCCTGCCGGTGGATGGGTCCATGGAAGGGTTGCCGTCGGTGGCTTTCGATGCGGTGTTCGTGCCGGGTGGCGCTGCGTCAATCAAGGCGTTGAGCACCGATGGCGTGGCGCTGCACTACCTGTTGGAGGCGTACAAGCACCTCAAGGCGATCGCGCTGCAGGGCGAGGCCAAACAATTGCTCGATGTGTTGAAGCTGCAAGCCGATGCCGGGCTGTTGGTGGGCGCGGGTGCCACGTTGACCAAGGGGTTCTTTGCCGCGATCGGGCAGCATCGGGTGTGGGATCGTGAGGCGAAGGCCAAGGCGGTGCCGGCGTAGGCAAAAGGAGCGCTTTCGCTGGCGCCCGCTTTGTGGCTCGCCAGCGAACAGCGCTTATCAATCCTTGCGCGGTGCCAAGACCATTTGCGCCGGAATGTGGCGCAGGATCTGTCGCTCGATCTTCAGGTCAAAATCGGGGTCGAGTTTCTTTACCCGCTTGCTCAGCAAGGTCGCCAGCCACGGGTAATCCTGGGTGCGGGGTGCCTGGATGCTGACGTCACACTGATAATTCACTACATCGGCGGCAATCGCATCCAGTTGGCGCCGAAGTTGCCGACTATCGGTGATGTTCAGTGCCACGGTGGTACTTTCGGCGGTCGGGTCGATGACCTTGGCCTGAGGTTTGGCAGCGGCAGCCAAGAGGGCGGCCTCGGCTTTTTCCAGCTCGGCTTTACGGGCCTCGGTGATGGCGCCGTTGACGCCGCCGGTCAGTGCCGGCGCCTTGGGCATCAGCACCCGTGCGCGGCTGAGGGCAGTGGCTGCGGCGTTGACGTCACCTTTTTGCAGGACGATCTGGCTGCGCTGCAAATAGGCTTCGGCCAGTTGGCGCTGGTATTGCTCCAGGGACTGATCGTTGGGCGATTGCGCCTGCAGGGTCGCCAGTTGATCTTCGGCGGTGGCCAGCTCATTGCTGGCCAGGCTTTGTTCCAGCTGGGCGATGGCCGTCGCGCGCGCGTCCGGGATCTCGGGCGCTGGCGGTGTGCTTTGGCAGGCGCCCAGCAGCAAAAATGCAGCAAGGAGCAGATAACGGGAGGCGAACGGCTTCATTCCTGCGACTCTCTGATTGCGCAAAAAACGAGCAAGTCTACACCCCTCGGCGGGGCAGGACAAAACTCAGCAGAAACAGCGCGGCGGCAACGACCACAATCGAGGGGCCGGCCGGCGTGTCCTTGAACCACGACAGCGCCAGGCCACCGCAGACCGCGAGTATACCCAGCAAGCTTGCACCCAAGGCCATTTGCTCGGGCGAGCGAGCGTGGCGTTGTGCCGCAGCCGCCGGAATGATCAGCAAAGAGGTGATCAGCAACACCCCGACGATTTTCATCGCCACCGCGATCACGACCGCAATCAACAGCATCAAGGTCAGGCGCAACGCCGCCACGGGCAGGCCTTCGACCATGGCCAGCTCTTCGTGCACGGTAATGGCCAGCAATGGCCGCCACAGCGCCACCAGCAACAGCAGGACAGCCGTACTGCCGCCGAGGATCCAGGCCAGGTCGCCGGGGCTGATCGCCAGCAGGTCGCCGAACAGATAGGCCATCAGGTCGATCCGCACTTCATGCATGAAGCTTAGTACCACCAGGCCCAGAGAGAGGGTGCTGGGTGCAAGAATCCCTAGCAGGGTGTCTGAGGCCAGTGGTTGACGCTGTTGCAGGGTCACCAGCAGCACGGCCAGCAACAGGCAGCCGACGGTGACGGCGATGGTCGGGCTGACATCCAGCAAGAAGCCCAGGGCCACGCCAAGCAAGGCCGCGTGGGACAGGGTGTCGCCAAAATAGGCCATGCGCCGCCAGACCACGAACGATCCCAGAGGGCCAGCCACGACGGCCAGGGCCAGGCCTGCGAGCAGGGCATACAACAGAAAATCAGCCATGCTTGCAGCCATCTCCGTGAACGTGGGTTTGAGCGGCGGGCGCCGCGCTGACGACCGAGCCGTGCAGGTCGTGGGCATGATCGTGATGGTGGTGATAGATCGCCAGGCTTTGCGCGTTCTTGCCGAACAGCTCGACAAAGGCCGGGTCGCCGCTGACCTGCTCCGGGTGGCCGGAGCAGCAGACATGGCGATTGAGGCAGACCACCTGGTCGGTGGTGCTCATCACCAGGTGCAGGTCGTGGGAGACCATCAGCACGCCGCAGCCGTGACGGTCGCGCAGGCGGGTGATCAAGCTGTACAGCTCGGCCTGCCCGGCGACATCGACACCCTGGACCGGCTCGTCGAGCACCAGTAGTTGCGGCTCGCGCAGCAGCGCCCGGGCCAGCAGCACGCGCTGCATTTCACCGCCGGAGACGCTCTGCACCGGGCTGTCGATCACCTGTTCGGCACCGACTTCCTTGAGTGCGGCCAGGGCTCGTGCCCGGTCCACGCCGGGCACCAGGCGCAAAAAGCGCAGTACCGACAGCGGCAGGGTGGGGTCGACGTGGAGTTTTTGCGGCATGTAGCCGACCCGCAGCTTCGGCTTGCGCCACACACTGCCGCTGTCGGGCTTGAGCAGGCCGAGCACGGCGCGCACCAGGGTAGTTTTGCCGGCACCGTTGGGGCCGATCAGGGTGACGATCTGCCCTGGCTCGACGCTGAGCTGGATGTTGTCCAGTACGTTTTGCCCGGCAAAGGTCACCGTCACCTGTTCCAGGCGAATCAACGCAGTGCTCATCAAGCCCCCTGGCAGCCCGAACAGAGCCCGACCACTTCGACCGTCTGGCCTTCGACCACAAAGCCAACTTCGCCGGCGCTGTGGATGATGCTGTCGCTGATGGTTTTCTGTTCCAGCTCGATAGCCGCGTGGCATTCCCGGCAGATCAGGAACTGGCCCTGGTGGGCGTGCCCTGGGTGGTTGCAGCCAACGAAGGCGTTGAGCGACGAGATGCGATGCACCAGGCCGTTGTCCAGCAGGAAGTCCAGGGCGCGGTACACGGTGGGCGGCGCGGCGCGACGGCCGTCCTGCTCACTGAGCACTGCCAGGATGTCGTAGGCGCCCAGCGGCTTGTGGCTCTGCCACACCAGCTCCAGCACCCGACGGCGCAATGCAGTCAGGCGCAAGCCTTGGCGTGCGCAGATCGCATCAGCCTCGGACAGCGCGGTGTGCACGCAATGGGAGTGGTCGTGGGGACGACTGGCAAGCGGTGTTTTAGGCATGAGCGGCGACGAATTTTGTGAGAGACGTTATTATATTACCCGTTCTCGCCTCTTTGAGTGGTCATCGTGTCCAGACTTTTTGCCATCCTTGTCACATTTGCTGCCAGTTTCTTCACGATCAACGCCGCTCACGCCGAAGTCAGGGTCCTGACCAGTATCAAGCCGGTACAGCTGATAGCTGCTGCGGTGCAGGACGGCCTCGGTGTGCCGGAAGTCCTGTTGCCGCCGGGCGCTTCACCCCATAACTACGCCTTGCGACCTTCCGACGTACGGCGCGTGCAGTCGGCAGACCTGCTGTACTGGATCGGCCCCGACATGGAAGGTTTCCTGCCCCGAGTCCTCAAGGGGCGCAACTTGCCATCGGTGGCCCTGCAGGGGCTGCCGGGCCTGAAGCTGCGCCATTTTGCCGAGGACAATCACTCCCACGCCGAAGAGGCCGACGAGCACGATCACGATCATCGCCCCGGCAGTCTCGATGCCCATCTGTGGCTATCGCCGGCGAATGCGCGGGTGATTGCGGCGAAAATCGCTACTGACCTGAGCGCTACCGATCCGGCCAATGCTCCGCGTTATCAAAGCAACCTGAAGGCTTTCGATGAGCGTCTCGATGCGCTGGACCTGCGTTTGAAAGCACGCCTGGCGGTGGTCGAAGGCAAGCCTTACTTCGTGTTCCACGAAGCGTTCGACTATTTCGAAGAGGCCTACGGTCTCAAGCATGCGGGTGTGTTCAGCGTGGCCGCCGAAGTGCAGCCGGGTGCCCAGCATGTGGCGGCGATGCGTGCGCGTCTGCAGACCGTCGGCAAGACCTGCGTGTTCAGCGAACCGCCACTGCGCCCTCGTCTAGCGGAGACCCTGGTGGCCGGTTTGCCGGTGAAGCTGGCCGAGCTGGATGCGCTCGGCGGCTATACGCCAGCAACTGCCCAGGGTTATGAGCAGGTGTTGGATAAGCTGGGCAATGACCTGGCAGGGTGTCTGGAGTCGCTGTAAGCGCCGAGATATGTGGTGGTCCTATCGCGGGCGAGCCCTGCTCCCGCGAAGCTTTTAAAGCGCGAACGGCAACGGCGTACTGACCTGCTGGCGCTGGGCCAGACGCTGCTCGAATTCCATCGGATCGTGAATCAGCACGTCTTGCCCGGCAAAGGATTCGGCAGCGATCAGGCGTGACAGCCAGAACCGCACGCAGGCCACGCGCAGCAGGGTCGGCCACAGTTCGGCCTCGGCAGCGCTGAACGGGCGCAGCGCCGCGTAGGCCCCGAGCAGGGCCCGTGCGCGTGGGCCGTCGATCAGGCCATCGTCGTCCGAGCACCAGTCGTTCAGGGCGATGGCCACGTCATAGAGCATCGGGCCGGAACAGGCGTTGTAGAAGTCGATCAGCCCGGTCAGGTGAGTGCCTTCGAACATCGCATTGTCGCGGAACAGGTCGGCGTGGATGTTGGCCCGTGGCAGGGCGAGAATCTTCACCTTCTGCTCGTTGATCTCGTCCAGGGCGCGTTGCAGCAGTTGGCGCGACTCGTCGCCCAAGTGCGAGAGCAACTGCGTGCCTTCATCGAGCATCCAGTCCAGGCCGCGATCGGTCTTGCGCTTGATCATCTGGTCCTTGGTCGCCAGGTGCAGGTGCGCCAGCAACTCGCCGACTTGCGCGCAGTGCTGCGCGTTGGCCACCTTGATGTGCTTGCCCGCCAGCCGCGGCTGCAACAGCGCAGGTTTGCCGGCCAGCTCGCGCAAGGCGACGCCGTCGGTGGTGCGCAGGGCGTAGGGCACCGGCAGGTTGGCGTTGTGCAGGACGTCCAGCAGTTCGATGAAGAACGGCATCTCCTGCACTGGGCCGCGCTCAACCAGGGTCAGGACGAACTCGCCCTGTTCCAGGCTGATGAAAAAATTGGTGTTTTCGCTACCAGCGGCAATCCCCTGGAAATCAAGCAGGCGGCCAAGCCCATAAGGGGCGAGAAAGGTTTCCAGCTCGGGCCGAGCCAGGGGGGTGAACACAGACATGGTTAAAAACTGCTCAGTTCGGGCGCGGCGATCAAGCCAGCGCCGATTAAAGTTAAGAAACTACTTCCACTCAAAGATCTTCCACGCCGGGATCAGCATATCGGGCTGATCCGAGCGAATAAAGTTGGCATCCGTACCGTCCGAGCGCACCAGGAAGTACGGCTTGCCACCCTTGGGGGTGACCTTGATCGCATACAGGAAACCGTTCTGGCGGTACTCCTGGATGGTCTTGTCGCCTTCGGTGCGGATAGTGACTTCCGGATCCGCAGTCGGTGCATCGTCCGCCGCCATGGCAGCCAATGGAATGAAGCTAAACAAGCCAGCCAGCAACAGGCGATTGAGTGTGCGCATGATAACCTTGTCCCTTTGTCGTCAACGGTCCCGCTATTCTAGCGCCGGACCCGCCGAAAAGGTTGATCCTGCTCATGAGCCAAGCCCCCCTCGTCCTGGTGGACGGTTCTTCATACCTGTACCGCGCCTTTCACGCGCTGCCACCTTTGACCACTTCCAAAGGCCTGCCGACCGGAGCGGTCAAGGGCGTGCTGAACATGCTCAAGAGTCTGCGCAAGCAGTACCCGGACAGCCCGTTCGCCGTCGTGTTCGACGCCAAGGGTGGGACCTTTCGCGACGACATGTACGCCGAATACAAGGCCAACCGACCGAGCATGCCTGACGACATGCGCGTCCAGATCGAGCCCCTGCACGCCAGCGTGATCGCCCTCGGCTTCCCGCTGCTGTGCGTCGAAGGCGTCGAGGCGGACGATGTGATCGGTACGCTGGCCCGCAGCAGCGCGGCCGCTGACCGCCCGGTGGTGATTTCCACTGGCGACAAGGACATGGCGCAACTGGTCGACGGGCACATTACCTTGGTCAATACCATGACCGGTAGTTCGATGGACGTGGCTGGCGTGAAGGAGAAATTCGGTGTCGCTCCCGAGCAGATCATCGACTACCTGGCGCTGATGGGCGACTCCTCCGACAACATTCCCGGGGTTCCGGGGATTGGACCCAAGACCGCATCCGGCCTGTTGGTTGGGGTGAACGGCGGTCTGACCGAACTCTATGCGCAGCTCGATATGGTCCCGAGCCTGCCGATTCGTGGCGCCAAGACACTGCCGGCCAAGCTCGAAGAGCACCGGGAAATGGCGTTCCTGTCCTACCAGCTGGCGACCATCAAGGTCGACGTACCGCTGGACGTGGGCCTGGATGACCTGCACCTGCGCGAGCCGGACCGCGACAAACTGGCCGAGCTGTATGCCCTGCTCGAGTTCAAGAGCTGGTCCGACGAGTTGCAGCGCGATGCCAAGCGCGTCGAGCTGGCGGCAGCGGCCCAACCCGAGCCTGTGACCGATCTGCTGAGCGCGGTCGAGACCGACGTAGCCGTTGCAGAGCCCGTGGCGGCTGAGGCGCAGTACGAAACCATCCTCGATCAGGCGCGTTTTGAGGTCTGGCTGCAGAAACTCAGCAACGCCAAGCTGTTCGCCTTCGATACCGAGACCACCGGCGTTGACGCCCAGCAGGCGCAATTGGTGGGTCTGTCCTTCGCGGTGCAGGCCAACGAAGCGGCCTACATCCCGCTGACTCATTCCTACATCGGCGTGCCGGAACAGTTGGATCGCGACACGGTCTTGCGCGCGCTCAAGCCGCTGCTCGAAGACCCTGCAAAGCTCAAGGTCGGCCAGCACGCCAAATTCGACATGAATATCCTGGCCAACTGCGCCATTGGTGGCGATCAAGCGTGTGGTATCACCGTGCGCGGGATTGCCTTCGACACCATGCTTGAGTCCTACGTACTCAACTCCGTAGCCACCCGCCATGACATGGACAGCCTGGCGCAGAAGTACCTGGATCACACCACCGTCAGCTTCCAGGACATCGCCGGCAAGGGCGTCAAGCAACTGACCTTCGATCAGATCGCCTTGGAGCAGGCTGGTCCTTATGCCGCCGAAGATGCCGACGTGACCTTGCGTCTGCACCAGACCCTGCACGAAAAACTGGCGGCCATCCCGAGCCTGGCCAGTGTCCTGAGCGATATCGAGATGCCGTTGGTGCCCGTGCTGGCGCGGATCGAGCGTCAGGGCGCGCTGGTGGATGACAAGCTGCTCGGCGAACAGAGCGTCGAGTTGGGCAACAAGCTGGTGGCGCTGGAGCGTGAAGCCTTCGAGATTGCCGGTGAGGAATTCAACCTCGGCTCTCCCAAGCAGCTTGGAGTGATTCTTTACGAAAAACTCGGCTACCCGGTGTTGAAGAAGACTGCCAAGGGCCAGCCGTCCACCGCCGAAGAGGTACTGGCCAAGCTCGCGGAAGAGGACTACCAACTGCCCAAGGTACTGATGCAGTACCGCTCGATGAGCAAGCTGAAAAGTACCTACACCGACCGACTGCCTGAGCAGATCAACCCCCGTACCGGCCGTATCCACACCTCCTATCACCAGGCGGTGGCATCTACCGGGCGGCTGTCCTCCAGTGATCCGAACCTGCAGAACATCCCGGTGCGCACCGCCGAAGGCCGGCGCATCCGTCAGGCCTTCATTGCGCCGAGCGGCTACAAACTGCTGGCGGCGGACTATTCGCAGATCGAGCTGCGGATCATGGCCCACCTGTCCCGCGATGAAGGCCTGCTCAATGCCTTTCGCAACAACCTGGACGTGCACACCGCCACGGCTGCGGAAGTGTTTCGGGTGGAGCTGGCGGATGTCACCACCGAGCAGCGCCGCGGCGCCAAGGCCATCAACTTCGGCCTGATCTACGGCATGGGGGCACAGAAGCTGGGCAAGGACATCGGCGTCGACACCAAGACCGCCAAGGCTTATATCGACACCTATTTCGCACGCTACCCGGGCGTGCGTGAATACATGGATCGCACCCGCGCCCAGGCGGCGGAACAGGGCTATGTCGAGACTCTGTTCGGTCGCCGGCTGTACCTGCCGGAGATCAACTCCAATAAGCCGCAGGAGCGCGCCGGCGCTGAACGCACCGCGATCAACGCACCGATGCAAGGTACGGCGGCGGACATCATCAAGAAGGCCATGGTGGCTGTGGATAACTGGCTGGAGAGTTCTGGGCTGGACGCCCGGGTGATCCTGCAGGTACACGATGAACTGGTGCTGGAAGTTCGCGAGGACCTGGTCGATCAAGTGCGCGAAGAAATTCGCCAGCACATGAGCGCTGCGGCCACCCTCGATGTGCCACTTTTGGTGGAAGTCGGCGTTGGCAACAACTGGGATGAGGCTCACTGAGCCGTTTTTTCGCGATTTTTTGCGGGGAGCGCCGCGGCATAGTGTCGCGGCAATTGCGGGGTTCAAGGCGCTTAGGTCGAAAAAATCTTGGGCTTATTGCTAATCGATTTTGTCGCCGTCAGGAACTAAACCCGTGAAACACCACTCAGAGTTACTGAATGGGTGGTGAAGCCCTTCGATGCTCCTATGTTGTGTTAAGTGTTGGCAGATATCTGGACCCCGCCCTAGCGGTCCAGAAGCTTAAACCCCGAATTTCTCCCTCCCCATATGAAATTCGGGGTTTTTTTTGCCTGCGATTTTTACTCGGTCGCCTCGGCGCCCTTGTCCGCAAGCTCCATCCAGTCCGCCAAAACAGTGTAGGCGTCTTCCAGACCCAAGCGTTTGGGGGCCGAGAACAGCTGGATGGTCACGGCTTCGCCCCAGCCTTTGCGGATTTCCGCCTGGACCTTGAGCAGGGTGTTTTTCGCTGCACCGTAGGTCAGCTTGTCGGCTTTGGTCAGCAGAATGTGCATCGGCATGCCGCTGGCCACGGCCCAATCGAGCATCAGCAGGTCGAAGTCGGTCATTGGATGACGGATGTCCATCATCAGGATCAGACCCTTCAGGCTCTCACGGCTGCCCAGGTAGGCTTCCAGGTGGCGCTGCCAGTGCTGCTTCAGTGGGATCGGGACTTTTGCGTAGCCGTAGCCAGGAAGGTCGACCAGACGCCGTTCTTCGTCTAGCTTGAAGAAGTTCAACAGCTGTGTGCGCCCTGGCGTCTTGGAGGTGCGCGCGAGGCTGGCGTGGGTCAGGGTGTTCAGCGCACTGGATTTACCGGCGTTGGACCGCCCGGCGAACGCCACTTCGAAGCCTTCGTCGTCGGGGCATTGATCGACTTTGGCAGCGCTGAGCATGAAGGTGGACTGTTGGCACAGACCGAGGATGGGGTTCTTGAGTTGCATGGGATTTCCGATGTGGGCGGTGCCGAGAATGGTCGCAAAGAGCAGCGTCGTTTCCGTTTCAGTGACGCCAGTATATAATGCCGCAGATTTTGTGTGCGCTTTGTCCCAGCGTAGGATGAAGTTCACGAGAGCGATTGACCTTGATTGCGCATTAGAACGCAGCACGCTCTCAACCCTGAAAAGGTCGTTTATGACGAAATGGCTGCTAGCTGCCGGTGTCTTGATGCCGCTATATGGCGCGCAGGCTACACAGGATCCGGAAGCTGTGTACAACCGTGTTTGTGGAGCCTGTCATTCCGGCCAACTGCCAATGGCGCCTCGAAAGGGCGACCAGCAGGCATGGACGCCAAGACTGGCGCAAGGTATGGAGACGCTGGTGCAACACGTGACCCAGGGTTTCAAGGCGATGCCGCCGCGTGGTTTGTGCATGGACTGCAGTGCCGAGGATTACCAGGCCATCATCCAGTGGATGAGCGAGTGATCCCGGTCCATAACTCTTTAACCCTTAGCCGTAGTTGGATTAGCTGATGAACAAATTGATCGTGAGTCTGCTGTTGACCGTGGGGATCTCCGGCATTGCCCATGCTGCAGGTGATGCGACTGCTGGTCAGGCGAAAGCCGCAGTATGTGGCGCTTGCCATGGCCCGGATGGCAACAGCATGGCGCCAAATTTTCCAAAACTGGCGGGTCAGGGTGAGCGTTACCTGAACAAGCAACTGCACGACATCAAGTCGGGCAAGCGCACCGTTCTGGAAATGACCGGCCTGCTGACCAACCTGAGTGATCAGGACCTGGCAGATATTTCTGCCTACTTCGCCAGCCAGAAAGGCAGCGTCGGCGCAGCGGATCCGAAAGTCGTGGCTCGCGGTGAAGAGTTGTTCCGCGGCGGCAAGCTGGACCAGGGCATGCCTTCCTGCACCGGTTGCCACTCGCCTAACGGCGCTGGCAACGCAGCAGCGGCCTTCCCGCACCTGGGTGGTCAGCATGCGCAATACACCGCCAAGCAACTGACCGATTTCCGTGAAGGTAACCGTACCAACGACGGTGACGCGAAAATCATGCAAAGTGTTGCAGCGAAGCTGAGCAACAAGGACATCGAAGCCGTGTCCAACTACATCCAGGGCCTGCACTAAGGCCGGTTGAGCGGACGCTGCGCGAGGTATCGTCCCCGCGCGACGTTAACGCTCGATTAATCCTTCGATGCAAGCATAAAAAGGGTGGCCTAGGCCGCCCTTTTTTGTGGCCGCTGCCGTTACACTAGAAAACTGATGCCCGCCATGACCTGCCAGACCGCAGGTCGCGCGAGGCGAGCCAATGTGTCCAGGAGCAAAGCATGCGTAATCTGATTCTCAGCGCCGCACTCGTCACCGCCAGCCTGTTCGGCATGACCGCCCAGGCTGCTGAACCGCTTGAAGCCGGTAAACAATATGTCGAACTGAGCAACGCCGTTCCGGTGGCGGTGCCTGGCAAGATCGAAGTCGTGGAACTGTTCTGGTATGGCTGCCCGCATTGCTATGCATTCGAGCCGACCATCAACCCATGGGCCGAGAAACTGCCTGCCGACGTGAACTTCGTGCGTATTCCGGCCATGTTCGGCGGTATCTGGAACGTCCACGGCCAAATGTTCATCACCCTGGAAGCCATGGGTGTGGAGCACAAGGTCCACAAGGCCGTGTTCGAAGCGATCCACAGCGGCAAGAAACTCGCGACCCCGGAAGAAATGGCCGAGTTCCTGGTCGGCGAAGGCGTCGACAAGGACAAGTTCCTCAGCACCTTCAATTCGTTCGCCGTCAAAGGCAAGGTCGAGGACGCCAAGAAAAAGGCCCAGGCCTACCAGATCTCCGGCGTACCGACCATGGTCGTCAATGGCAAGTACCGCTTTGACCTCGGCACCGCCGGTGGCCCGGAAGGCGCCCTGAGCGTGGCTGATCAGCTGATCGCCAAGGAGCGCGCCGCTAAGTAAGCGGCGCACGCCATGCGCCGCTGGAGTACTGAACGCATCGTTGGCCGGCATGATCCGCGGGTCAACGAGCACCACCTGGAGCCCTCGGGCTTGCCCGCAGACAGCCGCCTGCGCCTACTCAGCTTCAACATCCAGGTCGGTATCAGTACCGAGCGTTATCGGCATTACCTGACCCGGGGCTGGCAGCATCTGCTGCCACACACCGGGCGTGCCGACAATCTGCAGAAGATTGGCAACCTGCTGGGCGACTATGACCTGGTCGCGTTGCAGGAAGCCGATGGCGGCAGCCTGCGTTCAGGCTACGTCAACCAGGTCGAACACCTGGCCCAGCTCGGCGCCTTCCCCTACTGGTACCAACAGCTCAACCGCAACCTCGGTCGGCTCGGCCAGCACAGCAATGGCGTGCTTAGCCGTCTACGTCCGTGGGTGATCGAAGATCACCCATTGCCCGGGCCCAAGGGGCGCGGTGCGATTCTGGTGCGGTTTGGCGAAGGGCCAGAGGCGCTGGTGGTGGTGATGATGCACCTGGCACTGGGCGCCCGGGTCAGGACCCTGCAACTGGCGTACATACGCGACCTGATCGGCGACTATAAGCACCAGGTGCTCATGGGCGACATGAATACCCACGCCAGTGACCTGCTGCAAAGCTCGCCCCTGCGTGATCTTGGCCTGCTCGCGCCCCAAGTCGAGGCGACCTTCCCCAGTTGGCGTCCGCAACGCTGCCTGGACCACATTCTACTCAGCCCGTCGCTGACCCTCGAACGGGTCGAAGTGCTGGCGCAACCGATTTCCGATCACCTGCCGGTCGCGGTAGAGATTCGTCTGCCGGGTTCGCTCACGGCTGATGCATTGCCCGCGTTGAGTCCTGCCCCTCGCGGAACCCCTGAATGAGCGACGAAGCCAACCGCTGGAAAGAGAAGTACCTCAAAAGCATCGAACAACAGGAAAAACTCGAACGTCGTTGGGATGCCCGCCTCGACTTGCTGCGTCGTGGCCTGGTGCGCAGCACGCTGGCGGCAGAAGGCACAGACCGCGCGGTTGACCAGTGCATGAAGGAAATGCGCGAAGTCATCCGCACCGACGACATGGATGCAGGCCTGGCCGCCCTGCTGCCGCGCCTGGAAAAAGCCGTACTCGACTCCGAGCAGCGGCGCGAGACCCGGGTCGATCAAATCGGCACGGCGTTGTCCGAGCTGGTCCGGCAACTGCAGCGCTTGCCCCTGCCCCGTGAGGTCAGCCGGCCGCTCAAGACCTTTGCCAAGCAACTGGATGGGCGCGTCGGCCATGCCCGCGAGATACCGCTGCTGTTGGGTGAGTACAGCGGCTTGCAAGGCCAGGCGCTGAACCTTCTCGACAATCCCGCGGAGCTCAATCGCCCGGGGTTGTTGCAACGTCTGTTCGGTGCTCGCGATCAGGAGCTGGATTTGCTGCCGGCCGTTGCGACACACGCTGCGCCAGCAGCCCCTGAGCTGTTGATAGAGACGCCGTCATCAGCCGCTCCGGCGGTAGTCGCCCCAGCAACAGTGGCGCCTCAGGTCCAGCTTGAGGTCGAGACTGACGTGGAGTCGCTGCAGGAACCTGTCTTCGCCCCGCTGCCGGAGCCGGTTGCCGAATGCGCAGCTGCTGACGCGCAACCGGACGACGAAGCGCCCCCGGCGCCAGCGGACGAATTGCCTACAGCCCCTGCCCTGACAGACGTTCTTGCCGAGCAGGAACCGCAGCCGGGCGAGCCGGAGATGTTCTACGCGCTGCCGGATTCGCCAGAACCATCCTATAGCTCGGTGGCCAAGCACATAGAAAGTACGCTGTTGGGGCTGTTGGACGACCTGTCCTTGCCCGAGCGACATCGACCGCAAGCCGAAGCCATGCGCGAGCGCCTGAAAAACGGCCTGAACTGGTACGAGCTGCTGCCGATCCTCGATGATCTGGCGGTGTTGATGCTGGCGATCACCGACAGTGGCCAGCATGAGTTCGAGGTCTACCTCAAGCAGCTCAACGAGCGCCTGGAGTCGTTTCAGAGCAACCTGCAGGCGGCCAGCGCAGGCCACGCCGACAACCGCTCGGCGGCGCGGGAGCTGGATACGCAGATCCGTGAACAGGTCGACGGCTTGCAGAGCAGCATGCAGGAGGCTGCTGACCTCGAGGGGCTCAAGCACGTGCTGGAGAACCACCTTGAAGGCTTGCTGAGCACCATGGATCAGCACCAGAAGCAACGTGACGAGCGCGAGCAGGAAGTTGCAGCGCGCCTGCAGGGCCTGGCCGCGCGGGTGGCCAGCATGGAACAGGAAGCCCAGGGATATCGCGAGCACCTCGAAGAACAACGCCAGAAGGCCCTGGTCGACCCGTTGACCGGCTTGCCCAATCGCGCGGCCTGGAGCGAGCGCCTGGAGCATGAAGTCGGCCAATGGCAGCAACACGGCAATACCTTGTTGCTGGCGATGCTCGATCTCGACCATTTCAAGCACATCAACGATAACTACGGCCACCTGGCCGGCGACAAGGTACTGAAAATCATCGCCACGGTGTTGCGCAAACGCCTGCGCGGCACGGATTTCATCGCCCGCTTTGGCGGTGAAGAGTTTGTCCTGCTGATGCCTGCAACCGCGCTGGTAGCGGGGGTCAAGTTGCTGGAAAGTTTGCGCGCCGCAATTGAAGCCTGCCCGTTTCATTTCAAGGGTGAGCCAGTGACCATCACGGCGTCCATCGGCGTGTCGGCGTTCAAGGCGGGAGAACACAGCGATCTGGTACTCAAAAGAGCCGATCAGGCGCTGTACCGGGCAAAAAATGCCGGGCGCAACCGTGTCGAGGCGGGTTGAGGGCATTTGTCCCATTTTGTTTAAATGGCGGGCTTTTGCCGGTCTGGAATCGGGCGGTACGTTACGCTTGTTGCATTATTGTCCGCAGAGTACTGCCCTCCTCATGAAATTCATCGCCCTGCTTGTATCCCTCCTAGTCCTGGCCGGTTGCGCCAGCGGTCCGCGTATCGATACCAGCCATCCCTCGGTCAATCAAGACAACCGGATCCAGTTCGTGGTGGTGCATTACACCTCCGCTTCGCTGGAGCGCTCGTTGGCGTTGTTGACCCGTGGCGAAGTCAGCAGCCATTACCTGGTGGGCGATGACAAGAACGCAACCATCTACAAGCTGGTGGATGAGAATCGGCGCGCCTGGCATGCCGGGGAAAGCGAATGGCAAGGGCGCACCTGGCTGAACTCCAGCTCGATCGGCATCGAGATCGTCAACCCGGGGTTCACCGATACGCCGACTGGGCGCGTCTGGTATCCCTACAGCGAAGCCCAGGTGCAATCGCTGATCTTCCTGCTCAAGGACATCAACAAACGCAATGGCATCAGCCCGCGACAGGTGATCGGTCATAGTGACATTGCGCCACTGCGCAAGCTCGATCCGGGTCCGCTGTTCCCATGGAAGCGCCTGGCCGAGGCCGGGGTCGCGCTGTGGCCCAATGAGCAGGCGGTGGCGCGCCAGCAAGCGCAGTTTGCCGCCCAGTTGCCAAGTATCGGTTGGTTCCAGGAACAGTTGTCGCACCTGGGCTACACCACGCCGCAGACCGGCGAGCTGGATGTCGCCACCCGGCACGTCCTGGCGGCCTTCCAGATGCGCTTTCGCCCGACGCTGTTCGACGGTACGCCCGATGCGCAGAGTGCGGCGATCCTGCAGGTGTTAAATCAGACAAAATAATGACGCCCGCCCGACGGTCAGCGCTAAATCTCAATCAGTAGCTATAACTCATTGGTAATCCTTTGGATGTTCAATGATGGCCGCCGCACGAGAGACCCTGCGCAGTTGGTTTTATCGCCCTTGGTCTTTGGCGATACTGGCGGCTGCGTTGAGTGTTGCTTTACTGCTGGCCGGCAGCCTGGGCGTGGCTTTGCGTCAGGTGCAACTGCGCGAAAGCGAACAGATGAACAGCCAGGGCGAACGTTTTCTCGAACGTCTCGAGCAGTTGTTTGGACAGTTGCGCGAAGGCCTGGACGACCTCGAGGCCCAGCCATTGCGCGGCTGCGACATGAAAATGTTCACCACCCTGCAGCAGGTCAGTTTCAGCTACCGCTTCGTCTATGAAGCGGCCTACATCGACCAAACCCAATTCTGCTCCAACCGTCCACACCAGGATGCCCTCTCGGCCATCCGCCCCCCTGACATAAAGGGGCCGACCTACAGTTATTGGCTCAACACCTCCACCGAACCCGATGAAAACCGCGCGGCGTTGATGCTGGGGCGTGGCAGTTTCCGGGTGGCGACCTCTCGCGGGCATTTGACCGATATGGTCGACCTGTCACCCGGCAGCAGCCTGCTGGTAGTGCTCGACCATGGCACCCGGGCAATCCCGGTCCTGGGGGCTCCGCAAGCCTGGCCACCGTCGGAACCCTGGTCGCCGTTCAGCAATGAGCCGTTGCAGATCACCCAGAACCGCCTGATCTACCGCATGCCGACCAACAACCCGGAATATCAGCTGGTGCTGATTTCTCCACGCACCGCCATGCACCTGCCGACCTTGTGGTGGTGGCTGGTGCCGGCGAGCCTGATGCTGGGCTTGAGTATTGGTGCGCTGGTGTTTCTGTTAGCCCGCCAGCGCCAGTCCATGGGCGGCGAGCTGCAGGGCGCCCTCAAGCGCGGCGAGTTGCAGGTGCTCTATCAACCGATCTTCGATCTACGTAGCCGTAATTGCGTGGGCGCCGAGGCCTTGTTGCGCTGGCGTCGACCGGACGGCACCCTCACCAGCCCCGACCTCTTCATCCCCATGGCCGAAGACAGCGGGCAGATCCGGCAAATCACCGATTTCGTCCTGCAGCGCCTGTTGGAACAACTGGGTCAACTGCTGCGCGCCAACCCGCAGCTGTACATCTCCGTCAACCTGGCGGCGTGCGATGTGATGGTGCCGAGGATCGGCGAAGTTATGTCGCGCTTGCTGGCCTTGCACCGGGTGGCGGCCCGGCAGATCGCGTTTGAGGTCACTGAACGCGGCTTGATCGATGTGGTGGTCGCCCGGGAAAACCTGCAAGCCCTGCGCGACGCCGGGCATCAAGTGTTGATCGACGACTTTGGCACCGGTTATTGCAGCCTGGCGTATCTGCAAACCCTGCCCGTGGATTGCCTGAAAATCGACAAGGCCTTCATCGATGCCCTAGGTCATGACGCGGCCAGTAGTGGCGTCGCGCCCCATATCATCCGCATGGCCCATGCCCTGGAGCTCAAGGTGATCGCCGAAGGCATCGAGCACGAAGCCCAGGCCATGTACCTGAGCAGCGAAGGCGTCAACTACGGCCAGGGCTGGCTGTTCGCCCACGCCCTGACCGCCATGCAGTTGATCGAACTGGTGACACGCGGCCGTCGCATGGCGCCACGGCGGATTGATGACGAGGCGTGAACGCACGCTATAGCGGCAACGCCAGATAAAACTGTGTGCCCTGCCCCGGTCTTGAGTAGACGCCCATGCGGCCGCCGTGCAACTGGACGATTTCCTTGCACAGCGCCAGGCCCAGCCCCGCGCCGCCTTTCTTGCGACCGACCTGTACAAAAGGTTCGAAGATCCGGCCTTGCTGGCCATAGGCGATACCTTCGCCATTGTCTTCGACGCTGACAATCACTCGTTCGCCATGGCGCCGGGCCTGCAGGCGGATCTGGCCTTTTTCGCTGGTATGGCGCAGGGCGTTGTCGATCAGGTTGTCCAACACCCGCTCCAGTTGCGGCTGATCGGCTTGCAAGCGCGGCAGCGGTGTCTGGATTTCCACCAGCAATTCGATGCCTTGCTCATGGGCTCGCTCAAGGAAGCGGCCCTGGGCCTGCTCCAGCAAGTCATCAATGTTGCAGGGGGCCAGGGTGAGTTTTTGCAGGCCGTTCTGATACCGCGAGAAATTCAGCAGGTCGTTGATCAGCTGCATCAGGCGCTGCATTTCTTCGTTGACGGTGTCGAGCAGGTCAGTTTCCCGGGAGTCTTCGGCAAAATGTGCGCGTTCGCGAAACAGGCCGAAGGCCATGTGCATGCCGGTGACCGGCGTGCGCAGCTCATGGGAGGCACGTAGTACGAATTCGCTGCGCACCCGTTCGAAGGCCCGCTGTTCGGTGACGTCGTGCAGCACCATCACTGCCCCGAGGATATGGCCTTCGGTATGGCTGACCGGGGTCAGGCTGTAGGTCAGCAGGCGCGATTCACCGTCGACCTCGATGCTCAGGTCATCCGGCGCGCGCTCCAGTGAACCGCCGCGCAATACCAACTGCAGTTGTTCGTCGAGTTCCGGGCGTTGCAGCGCGACACCCAGGGCCAGGCCAAGGCGGTCGTCATCCCAGCCCAGTTGGCGTTGTGCTACCGGGTTCATGTGTTCCAGCTGGCCTTGGCGGTCGATCATCAGCAAGCCGTCATCGATGCTGTCGAGTACCGCCTGCAGGCGCTGCTGGCCGGCCAGCAGTTCATCGACGTTGGTGGCCTGATGTTCGCGCAAGGCTTCGGCCATGATCCCGAAGCGACGAGTCAGCAGGTTCATTTCCGCCGCAGGGGACAGTGGCAGGGTGACGTCGAAATTACCCTGGCCGATATTGTCGGCGGCCTTGGCCAGCGCTTCGATCGGCGCGCCGAAACGGCGGGCGATGCCATGGGCGGTGATAAAGCCGATGATCAGTACCGCCAACCCGACGAGGCCCAGCGAGCCGGCCACCAGCAACGCACGTTCGCGGTCTTTGCGTTGGGTGCTGTTGATATTCTCCAGCGCTTGTTTGTGTTCGCCGATCAGGCCATTGCGCAGGACGTTGAATTTGTCGGTCAGTTCCTGGTTGCCGCTCAGGCTGCCGGAAAGATTCTGGGACTCGCTGAAGGCCTTGAGGAAGGACAGATAATCATCCCGGGCTTGCTGGAAGCCTTGGTGGCCGTTGTCCAGGCGGTTTTCATGGGTGATGCCTTGATCCAGCAACTCGAAATAGTGCCGCTCGGAGTTTTCCAGCGCCGCCAGGTCGGGGGTCTGGTTGAGCATGATCATCAATTGATCGCCCAAGGTCTGGCGCAGCTTGAGGCCCAGGTCCAGGGTGATGAAGTTGTCGCGGATCAGCACCTCCTGATTACTCGCCATCTGCATCACGCTGACCAGCCCGAGCACCAGCCCGAGCAGCGCCACGGTCATCAATGCCGAGATACTCAGAAACAGACGGGTGCGCAACTTCATCGCCAGTTTCATAGGGGAGCGCTCACAGGTTGTACTGTTTGCGTTTGCGGTACAGGGTCGAGGCGTCGATACCCAGGGTCTTGGCTGCTTGATCGAGGGTACCAGCGCTGGCAAGTACGGCGCCGATGTGGGCTTTTTCCAGCTCATCCAGGCTCAAGGCGGCGCCGATGCGCGGGGCGTTGTTGGTGGGCTGTTCGGCCATCCCCAAATGACTGATCTCGACCCGCTCCTGCGGACAGATGATGCTCGCCCGCTCCACGACGTTTCGCAGTTCGCGGATGTTGCCGGGCCAGCGGTAGCCCAGCAGCGCTTCGCGTGCCTCGTCGCTGAAGCCGCGGGCCGGGCGCGCGTACTCCTTGACGAAGCGGGCCAGGAAGCGATCGGCCAGGGTCAGGATGTCCTCGGCGCGCTCACGTAGCGGGGGCAGGTGCAGGGTGATGACGTTCAGGCGGTAGAGCAGGTCCTCACGGAAGCGCCCGTCGCGGACCATGTCTTCCAGGTTGAGGTTGGTGGCCGCGAGGATTCGTACATCAGCGCGCCGGGTAACCGGGTCGCCGACCCGCTCATATTCCTTGTCCTGAATGAAGCGCAGCAGTTTGGGCTGCAAAGTCAGGGGGAAGTCGCCGATCTCGTCGAGAAACAGGGTGCCGCCGTCTGCCTGGTTAACCCGGCCGAGGGTGCTTTCGCTGGCGCCGGTGAACGCCCCCCGACTATGGCCGAACAGCTCGCTTTCCATCAGCTCGGCGGTCAGTGACGGGCAGTTGATGGTCACGCAGGATTTTTTCGCGCGTTTGCTCCAGCCATGAATGGCTCGCGCCAACTCGCCTTTACCGGTGCCGGACTCGCCGAGTATCAGGATATTGGCGTCGGTGCTAGCGACCTGGCGGGCGGTTTCGAGCACCACCTTCATGGCCGGGCTGTGGGAATCCAAACCGTCGCTGGGTTTGCGCATTTCACCTTCAAGGGCTTCAAGGCGGGCCGAGAGCTGCCGTACTTCAAGCTGCTTGGCGGTGGCCAGGCGCAGTTGGTCTGGGCTGCACGGTTTTACCAGGTAGTCGGCGGCGCCGGCTTGAATGGCGTCGACGGCGGTGTCCACGGCCGAGTGAGCGGTGACGATGACCACGCGCATCCAGGGTGCCTGGATGCGCATTTGCGCCAGCACGTCGAGGCCGTTGTCCTCGCCCAGGCGCAAGTCGAGGAAACACAGGTCGAAGACTTGGCGTTGCAGCAGGACATCGGCCTGGGCAGCGCTGTTGGCGGTGGCGACGCTGTAGCCTTCGTCTTCAAGGCAGTAGCGGAAGGTGCGCAGGATGGCGGACTCATCGTCCACCAGCAGAATGCGGCCTTGATGCTCGTTGGCGGATTCCATTTTTCCTACGCTCCTTAAATGAATGATCTTAGTTAGTCCCGACGAAATCGGGCAAGTTGCATGGTTGATTCTGGTCGCTTCTGCTCAAAGCCGGGGAGTTATTCCCTCTCAACTTCGCTAACTATATGAAATAGCTCGATTTTTAGCGAAAAATCGAAGTCCTGCAGCGCACCTGTCTCCTTTTCTGACATCTGCGGCACCTCATACATTCCAAAAATTTTCCCTCGGCTGCAAATCAATCGTGCAGAACGCACGACCCGTGCTCGGTGCATCGTGCAGGATGCGTTCAGCTTTGATTTTTAATTAAGGCTAAGTGTTTGATTTTATTGAGTTTATTTCTGACAGGAAAGATGGCATGCAGGCTGCAATGTACTGAATAGCCCAGGGCGTTTAAGCAGGTCCGCCCTAAACCAATAATAACCACCAGTGTGGGAGGAGTTTCAGGATGAATCGCCAACGTGCCGCCCAATTGCGTCTTTCGCCACTGTATGTCCAGCAAGGGCTGTTCACCGTCCTTGCGCTGGTGATCACCTTGATCGGCGGCCAGCAATTCATGCTCTGGCAGCACAGCCAGCAGCCCGATGCTGCGATTACGCCGACTCAACACCTCACCCAGACCCATTTCAGCGCCGTCAGCAGCCAGACGGCTGATGCGGCCCCCCTGCGCATGATGGACGTCGACCAGGCCCAGCCTGGGTTCGACATGCCCCGTCAGGAGCGTTGGGTGTTCTAGGCAACAGACCTGGTGCCGGCTCCATGCATCGGGAATCGCAGCACCTCTAATCGAAGCGTAAGGAGAGTCATCATGTTGAGCTGGGCAATCACATTCTTGATCATTGCCATTGTCGCTGCCGTACTGGGCTTCGGTGGTATCGCGGGCACCGCCACGGGTATCGCCAAGATTCTCTTTGTCGTGTTCCTGGTGATGTTTGTTGTTTCCTTCTTCTTCGGCCGTCGCGGTCGAGGCTGACACTGAGCGGTTGCGTGAAGGCACTGGCGCCACCCCGTTGCCGGGTGGCAAAGCCAGGGTTCGTTGGATGAGCACAGGAATTGAAAACCGAAAGAGCCCGATAGCGTCTCTTTCCTTTACGCCCACCCGAGGAAGGTGCGCGTATGACCAGGGGGCCGGGACGTTCTGATTGTTGCAGGATCGGAGTGACCTACGGGTACAGGGAGTGCCTGCGTAAGGGCCGGGTCAGGCAAAGCAGCGTCGCCCGTTCGCCGGTCAATCTCGACTGGGGGAACGGGCGGCGCGCTTACGTGGGCAAAACACTGAGTTAGAGCGCTTGAGCTATTCTGCTCGGGTCACAGACAACAATCCTTTCTGCCAAACCATTTCCCAGTGTTTCCTGGCGACCGTATATCGAGAAATTTGCGATTATTTTCTAACCATTTTTCGACGCGTTGCGTAGGGAAAATCGCTGATTTTTGTACGTAATTGACTGGTCAATTAATAACCACCCTGCTCTGCAATGGCCGGTTCACGGCACTTATGCCTGCCGAAATGTCGTATTCGAACCGGTTGGGACGGTCGTTTTACTAAAAAAAACTCATGCCGATTCGGCATAGGGTAGGCGTTTACGGCATTAGACGTGGTCCCGTTGCATCGGAATAGTTGCGCCTTTTTTCGCCTGCCAGAGAGCCGAAATACGCGCTCCGGGTGACCTTATACGGGGGCAGGTGCGCAAACTTTTACGCCATTGGGTGTTCCAGTTCGTGCATCTGCTCGAGTCAAACGCAAGTAAGGGTAATGATATGAAGAAGGCAAAGCTTAGCCTCGCCTGGCAGATCCTCATCGGTCTGGTCCTGGGTATAGCAATCGGCGCACTGCTCAACCACTTCAGTGCTGAAAAAGCCTGGTGGATCAGTAACGTCCTGCAACCAGCGGGCGATATCTTTATCCGTCTGATCAAGATGATCGTGATCCCGATCGTGATCTCCTCGCTGATCGTCGGCATTGCTGGCGTGGGTGATGCGAAGAAACTCGGGCGCATTGGCCTGAAGACCATCATCTACTTCGAAATCGTCACCACCATCGCCATTCTCGTGGGCCTGGTGCTGGCCAACCTGTTCCATCCGGGCTCCGGCATCGACATGAGCACCCTGGGTACTGTGGATATTTCCAAGTACCAGGCGACGGCGGCCGAGGTTCAGCATGAACATGCGTTCATCGAAACCATCCTCAACCTGATTCCATCGAACATCTTTGCCGCCATGGCGCGTGGTGAGATGCTGCCGATCATCTTCTTCTCGGTGCTGTTCGGACTCGGCTTGTCGAGCCTGCAGTCGGACCTGCGCGAACCGCTGGTGAAGATGTTCCAGGGCGTATCGGAAAGCATGTTCAAGGTCACTCACATGATCATGAACTACGCGCCGATCGGTGTGTTTGCCCTGATCGCGGTGACCGTGGCCAACTTCGGCTTCGCCTCCCTGCTGCCGCTGGCCAAACTGGTGATCCTGGTTTACTTCGCCATCGCCTTCTTCGCCTTCGTGGTGCTGGGCATCATCGCTCGCCTGTTCGGCTTCTCGGTGATCAAGCTGATGCGCATCTTCAAGGATGAGCTGGTGTTGGCCTACTCCACCGCGAGCTCGGAAACCGTGCTGCCGCGCGTGATCGAGAAGATGGAAGCCTACGGCGCGCCGAAAGCCGTTTGCAGCTTTGTGGTACCGACTGGCTACTCGTTCAACCTCGACGGCTCGACCCTGTACCAGAGCATCGCGGCAATCTTCATTGCCCAGTTGTACGGTATCGACCTGTCTATCAGTCAGCAGTTGCTGCTGGTCCTGACCCTGATGGTCACCTCCAAAGGTATCGCCGGCGTGCCGGGCGTGTCCTTCGTGGTCCTGCTGGCCACCCTGGGCAGCGTTGGTATTCCGCTGGAAGGCCTGGCGTTCATCGCCGGTGTCGACCGCATCATGGACATGGCGCGTACCGCTCTGAACGTGATCGGCAATGCCCTGGCCGTACTGGTCATCTCTCGTTGGGAAGGCATGTACGACGATGCCAAGGGCCAGCGTTACTGGAACTCCCTGCCGCACTGGCGCAGCAAGGACAAGCTGCCGGCTGGTGAGACGACCAACCACTAAATGCGACTCTTGTAGGAGCTGGCGCCGCAAGCTGGCGCCAGCTGCTCCTAGATCCCAGACAAACCCCGGAGAAATCCGGGGTTTGTCGTTTCTGCCCACCCCGCTATCATTCGCCGCATCTTCTGGGGGATTTGACTGATGCTCAACGGCCTGTGGCTTGGCTTTTTCATCGTGGCGGCCATTTCGGCATTGGCGCAGTGGCTGATCGGCGGCAATGCCGGGATCTTCGCGGCGATGGTGGAAAGCATTTTCGCCATGGCCAAACTGTCGGTCGAGGTCATGGTACTGCTGTTCGGCACCCTGACCCTGTGGCTGGGCTTTTTGCGGATCGCCGAAAAGGCCGGGATCGTCGAGTGGTTGGCCAAGGCCCTGGGCCCGCTGTTCCTGCGCCTGATGCCGGAAGTGCCGGCGGGCCATCCGGCCATCGGCCTGATCACCCTCAACTTCGCGGCCAACGGCCTGGGCCTGGATAACGCGGCGACGCCGATCGGCCTCAAGGCGATGAAGGCACTGCAAGAGCTCAACCCCAGTGCAACGGTGGCGAGCAATGCGCAGATCCTGTTCCTGGTGCTCAACGCCTCGTCGTTGACCTTGCTGCCGGTGACGATCTTCATGTATCGCGCCCAGCAAGGCGCGCCGGACCCGACCCTGGTATTCCTGCCGATCCTGCTGGCCACCAGCTGTTCGACGCTGGTCGGGCTGCTGTCGGTGGCGTTCATGCAGCGCCTGCGCCTGTGGGACCCGGTGGTGCTTGCCTACCTGATTCCCGGTGCGTTGGTCCTGGGTGGTTTCATGGCCCTGCTGGCGACGCTCTCAGCCACCGCGCTGGCGGGGTTGTCCTCGATCCTCGGCAACCTGACGCTGTTCGGCCTGATCATGCTGTTTCTGGTGATTGGCGCGCTGCGCAAGGTCAAGGTGTATGAAGCATTCGTCGAAGGCGCCAAGGAAGGCTTCGACGTGGCCAAGAACCTGTTGCCCTACCTGGTGGCCATGCTGTGTGCGGTAGGCGTATTGCGGGCTTCCGGGGCGCTGGACTTCGGCCTGGACGGCATTCGCCATCTGGTGGAGTGGGCGGGCTGGGACACGCGCTTTGTCGACGCCTTGCCGACCGCGATGGTCAAGCCATTCTCGGGCAGTGCCGCGCGGGCGATGCTGATCGAAACCATGCAGACCTCCGGCGTCGACAGCTTTCCGGCGCTGGTGGCCGCGACCATTCAGGGCAGCACCGAAACGACCTTCTATGTGTTGGCGGTGTACTTCGGTGCGGTGGGTATCCAGCGTGCCCGGCACGCCGTGGGGTGTGCGCTGTTGGCGGAACTGGCCGGGGTGCTGGCGGCAATCGCGGTCTGCTACTGGTTCTTTGGCTGAACCCATTATCGTTGACGACTTTCGCGAGCAAGCCGCAAGCGGGCGCTCGCTCCAGTTGAACGTGCCAATCTGTAGCAGCTGCCGAGCTCGCGAGGCTGCGTTCGAGGACGCAGTCCTCGCCGGGTTGGCGTGGGTCCTTGGCGTCTGCTTCGCAGCCGAACGCAGCCTCGCGGGCTCGACAGCTGCTACAAGGATGCTGCTGCGGGTTTGGGAGCGTGCCTCTGTCCCTGCTCCACCGTCCAGGCAACCACTTGCCGGGTCAGCGTATCGCCGGCCTGGCCAAACCCGGTGACCACGCCTGGCACCTTGACGTCACTCACCGGCTGGCGCACTTCAAAGCGCTTGCTGGCGAGGATGCGCTGATCGCTGCCGCGCACCAGCAGGGCATCCAGGCGAATCACCACCTGCACGCCATTGCCCTGGTACTCACTCTGGAACGCCTGCAGGTTGCCAGCCAGTTCCAGGTCAGTCTGCAGGTTGCTGTCATCGGTGCTCAGCAGGCGCACCCGACCGTCCTCGGCGAAGCCATCGAGCAGGCGGTTACGCAGCAGGATCGGGGTGGGATCGCTCCAGCGCGAGGCCTTGTAGCTGCTGATCAGGTCGCCTTGGGGGATTACTGCGATTTTCGCGCTGTTAAGCACATCGCCCGCTTGCGGCTTGGCCAGACGCAGCGACCATGTCACAGGAGTGGCTCGCGTCGTGGTTGCCAGGCCTTGGGTTGCAGGCAGGCGATACACATCCTGCGGCTCGGCCTTGGGCAGAATCGAGCAGGCGCTGGCCAGGGCCAGGCTTGCCAGCAGGGCCCCGTGGGCGAATGGGCGGTAGACGCGCTTCATGGTGTGAACTCCTTGTCCGTGTCGCTGCCGAGCAGGTAACCGCTAGGGTTGGACTCCAGGCGACGAGAGATGGCCCGCAGCGAGCTCAGGGTATCGCGTAATTCGCGCACGGCCGGCGCCAGGCCGTTGAGACCCTGCATGCCGTTGCTCAGGGCGTCCTGATTGCTCGTCAGCAGCGTATTGATGGTTGCCGTGCTTTGCTCCAGGGACTTCATCGCTTGTCCGGCGCTGCCGAACATCTGCTTGCCCTGGTCGTTGAGCAGGCCGTTGGCGTTGCGCATCAGCGCGGTGGTCTGTTCCAGGGTGGCGGTGGCCTGTTTGCCGATGGCCGACAGTTGCTGCATGGCTTGGCGGATATCGCCGCGCTGCTCGGCAATGGCCCCGGTGGTTTGCTCCAGGTTGGCCAGGGTCTTGCCGAGGCGGTCGACGTTCTCCGGCGAGAGCATCTGGTTGGCGTTGTACAGCAGGCGGTTAATGCTGCTCATCACGTCGTCGCTGTTGTTCAGCAGGCGCGCGATAGGCGATGGCGAGGCGACAATCACCGGCAACTTGCCGTCCTTGCCCCGCAATTCAGGGCTTTGTGGTGTACCGCCACTGAGCTGGATGATCGAGGTACCGGTGATGCCGGTCAGGGCCAGCTTGGCCTGGGTGTCTTCCTTGATCGGGGTATCGCCGCCCAGGCGGATGCGTGCCAGGACCCGGCGCGGGTCCTTGGGGTCCAGGCGCAGGCTCACCACATCGCCAACCTTGATCCCGCTGTACTGCACCGCGCTGCCTTTGGACAGGCCGCTGACCGCCTCGTTGAAGACCACCTCGTAGTCCTTGAACTCGCTGTCGACGCTGGATTTGGCCAGCCACAGACCGAACAGCAAGGCACCGGCCACTACCAGGACGGTGAACAGGCCGATCAATACATGATGGGCTCGGGTTTCCATGTCATACCTCGTTGAGCTGTGAAGCGGCGCCAAGCGCCGCGCGGCCGCGAGGGCCATGAAAGTATTCGTGAATCCAGGCGTCGTCGGTTTCCGAGACGACATCGATGGCATCCGCCACCAGCACCTTCTTCTGCGCCAGCACCGCCACCCGGTCGGTGATGGTGTAGAGCGTGTCGAGGTCATGGGTGACCAGGAACACGCTCAGCCCCAGCGCATCGCGCAGGGTCAGGATCAATTGATCGAACGCGGCCGCGCCAATGGGGTCGAGGCCGGCGGTCGGTTCATCGAGAAACAGGATGTCCGGGTCCAGCGCCAGCGCCCGGGCCAGGGCCGCGCGCTTGATCATGCCACCGGACAGCGAGGCCGGGTATTTGTCGGCGGCCGACAGCGGCAGCCCGGCCAGCGCCAGCTTCACCGCGGCCAGGTGTTCGGCATCCGCGCGGCTCAGCCCGGCATGCTCGATCAGCGGCAGCGCGACGTTTTCGGTCACGGTCAGCGACGAAAACAGCGCGCCCTTCTGGAACAGCACGCCGAAGCGCCGTTCCACCATCGAACGTTCGTGCTCCGAGAGGCTCGGCAGGTTCTTGCCGAACACCGTCACAGCCCCTTCGCTAGGCTGGCGCAGGCCAATGATGCTGCGCAGCAACACCGACTTGCCGCTGCCGGAGCCACCCACCACGCCGAGAATCTCGCCCTTGTACAAATCCAGGTCGAGGTTTTCATGCACGCTTTGGCTGCCGAATCGATTGCACAGCCCACGGACTTCGATCACCGCCTCGGTCGGCGCACGGGGTAAGCGACTCACCAGCCCATCTCCATGAAGAACAGTGCGGCGACCGCATCCAGGACGATCACCACGAAAATCGATTGCACCACGCTGGAGGTGGTGTGGGCGCCGACGGACTCGGCACTGCCGCTGACCTTGAAGCCTTCCAGGCAGCCGACGGCGGCGATCAGGAAGGCGAAGATCGGTGCCTTGACCATGCCTACCAGGAAGTGTTGGACGCCGATATCCGACTGCAGCAGCGAGAGGAACATCGCCGGCGAGATATCCAGCGAGAGGGCGCAGACCACGCCGCCGCCGACAATCCCCGAGAGCATCGCCAGGAACGTCAGCATCGGCAGGGCCACCAGCAACGCCAGGACCCGCGGCACCACCAGCAGTTCGACCGGGTCCAGGCCCAGGGTGCGGATGGCGTCGATTTCTTCGTTGGCCTTCATCGAGCCGATTTGTGCGGTAAAGGCACTGGCGGTGCGGCCCGCCATGAGGATCGCGGTCAGCAGCACGCCGAATTCACGCAGGAACGAGAACGCCACCAGGTCCACGGTAAAGATGCTGGCGCCAAAACTGGCGAGCACCGTGGCGCCGAGGAAGGCCACGACCGCGCCCACCAGGAAGGTCAGCAGCGCGACGATCGGAGCGGCATCAAGCCCGGTCTGCTCAATGTGCGCGACCATGGGCGTAATTCGCCAGCGGGAGGGACGAAACAGGCCGCGGGCGATGGTTTCCAGGATCAGGCCGACGAACCCCAGCAGTTTCAGCGAGTCTTGCCAGACGGTGTCCACGGCCCGGCCAATACGGGTCAGCAACTGAATGCCGACGTTGATCTCGGGTTGTTTTACCGGGACACAGAAGTCGGCCATCGAGTCATAGACCGTTTGCAGCAGCGCGCGGTCGGCGGCGCACAGGCTGCAGTCGGGATGCTCGGCGGTTTTGCCGAGGCGCTCTGCCCCCAGCAATTCGACCAGCAAGGAGGCACCGGCGGTGTCGAGCGCGCCCAGGCCATTGAGGTCAATGGTGGCGCGGTCGTCATACTGGCCCTTGAGGGTTTCGCTCAACTGCTTGAGATTGGCGTAGTGGGCAAGCGTCCAGTCGCCCGTGACCCTGAGCTGCGCAGGGCTGTGGGAAGTATCGAGCTGGGCAGTGCCGGTTGTCGTATCGCTCATAAGCTCCTTGCTTGTTCGGCTGCGACGCAGTGCTACCTAATAGCACGAACCTTGTTACTTTGCCTGGTTCGGCGCCGGGTTGTCTTGACCTGTGTCGGTGACCACGAAGCGCAGCACACCAATCACCTGGCCGTCTTCGGTCAGCACCCGGACCTGCCATTTGCCGGCCGGGTTGCCAGGGAAGTTCTGCTTGTGGGTCCAGGCCCGGTAGCCTTCCTTGCGCCCACCGTGGATATCCAGGGCGATACGGTCGACTTCCTTGCCGTTGAATTTCCACACGTGATAGATCCGCTCGTCCAGACCGCGCGGGGCGTTGATGGCGGTGTAGGCGTACAGGCCGTCGCCCCGCAACTGGGCGACGCTGACCTGCTCCAGGCTGGCGCCCGGGGTGCGGTCCTGCAATTGAGTGCTGATCGCCACCTCGGTCATCCACAGGGTGGCTGGCGGTACCCAGGAGCGCAGGAACCAGCCGGTGGCGCCGATCGCCACGGTGATGCACAGCACGCTGAGGCCGCCGCGCACGGTGCGAATCGGAAAGATCGACGCCAGGCTCGGGAAGGACAGCAGCATGGCAATGCCCAGCGCCAGCTTGAAACTCTGCGAGGTGGTCAGGTGCAGGATGATCGGCAAGGCGGTCAGCAGGGCGGCAAACAACGTCAGGGTGTGCATCGCCAGGAACAGCCAGCGGCGTGGGGCCAGCCATTTGTAATAGAGCGGGTCAGTAATGGAAATCAGCGCTGCGGCGCCGAGCAGCCCGGTGAACGCCAGTTGCCCGCTGTTCCAGGTCGTGGTGATGAAAAAGAACGGCAGGACAAAAAACAGGCTTTCCTGGTGGATCATCTGGGTCGCGTAGCGCAGCAGCGGCTGGGGAATCTCGCGCTTGAACACCTTGGTGAACAACTGCGTCAGGCTGTTTTCCAGCATCAGCCAGACCCAGCTGACCAGCATGATGATCGCGATCCAGGTGGCCAGGCCTTGCTGGCGGTCCACCAGAATGAAGCTGCCGACCCCCGAGATGAAACCACCGAGCGCGATGACCCCGGGGTAGCGCTTCATCAGCTCGAGGATGCGCTGGACGTAGAGGGTCAGGTTCGGCATTTTGGCGGTTCACAATGTTCGTAGGAAAAACCCACCTAGGATACCAGCGCCGGGAGACATCCGGTCGCCGTGCACCTTCATGTTCGGCGATGAAAGCGCCAACCCAGTGCGCCGAGCACCAATAACCCGACTACCCCACCCAGCAGCCAGGTCAGTTGATCATAGCTGAGCAGCGGTTTTTCGATGCGCACGTATCCTGGCTGTTCGAGCAGTTGCCGCAGGGCCAGGTTCGCCTGTTTGAGCGTCACGGCACGCAGGCGCTTGACCGGGTCGGCAAATCGTCCGTCTGCAAAGTCGCCCAAGGCACCCCAGTAATAGTCGGCCAGTGCGCTATTACCCTGCACCGCCCAAGCCTGACGGGCGATGGCGGCCTGTTTGAGGCGCGCAAAAGTGGCCGGGTCGAGGCCCTTGTGCAGCAGGTCGGCCTTGAGCTGCGCCAGTACCTGCTGCGCCTGGGCCAGGTCATCGCGCTCCAGGTCCGCGTTCAGGCTCATGAAGCCGACTCCGCCAAACACTTCGCGCTCCGCTGCGGGGCCGTAGGACAGGCTGTGGGCCAGGCGCAACTGGCGGTAAAGCGCCCAGTCGAGGTAATCCTTGAGCAGGTCGTAGGTTTCGTCGTATTGGTCGTCGAGGATCGGCTCAGGGAATAGCCAGTGCAGCTTGGCTGCATCGCCGACCCAGCCGTGGATCAGATTCCGTTCGGCCTGGGCCGGGCTTTGTAACTGCGCCAGGGCCGGGTGCACCGTGGGTTCGACCGGCTTCAGATGACCGTAGGTGCGCTCCAGGTAGGCCGGCAACAGGCGATCGAGGTCGCCGACGACGATCAGTGTCATGTTGTTGGGGGCGTACCACTCCTGGCGTACCTGTTCCAGCTGTTCACGGGTCAGCGAGTGGACTTCGGAGCGCTCCTGGCACTTGAGCCCCAGTTCCACGGCCAACTGGTTGCTGGCGGTATGGCCCAGGTCCTGGCGATCGAGCCAGCGCTGCAGGTGGGAGTAGTGGCCACCGTCTTCACGTTCGACCACCTGTTTGGCGGCATTGATCGCGTTGTCGTCGATGTGGGTTTCGGTCAGCAGCGCCAGGAGCAAGTCGAGGACCTTGCGCTGGTTCTTCGCCGGAGCCTCGATGACAAAGGTGGTGTCGGCATTGCTGGTGAAGGCATTCCATTCCCCACCGAGGCCTTGCATGCGCTCCTCCAGCCCTCCTTCGCCGCCGGCATCGATACCACTGAACAGCACATGCTCCAGCAGGTGTGGCAGTTCCTTGTCGGCGCAGGAAAAGTCGTCGAGGCCCACGCCGACGACCAGGCGGATTGCCACATGCCCACGCTCAGCGCTCGGCTTGAGCAGGATCTGCAGACCGTTTTGCAGCACGTAGCCCTCGACTTGCAGACGGTCCAGGGCCCAGGTGCAGGAGGAGCCCAGCAGCAGGCACGCAAACAACAGACAACGCATAACAACCTTCCTGGCGGGTAAATGCGGGGAGCGGGGTTTTCCCTCAAGCTTTGCAAATGACTGCTGGCAACGCTAGACGTTCAGGGAGAATGGGTGATGTCAGCCATGTCGTCGACCGCCAGGGCGCCGGTTTCGGAGGTTTCCAGCACCACATAGGCGCTGCTGCAGAATAGCGAGTTCAAGCGTTTCATGTCGGCGATCAGTTCCAGGTGCAAGGAACTGGTCTCGATGCTTTGTACGATCTTGCGTTGCAGGCGGCTGACGTGGGCGTGGGCCAGGCGCCTTTCCTGGGCACGGAAGCGCCGTTTCTCACGCAGCAATTGCCGGGCGCTTTCCTTGTCGGCGCTGAGGAACACTGAGAGCCCCAGGCGCAGGTTGGCAATCAACTGCTGGTGCAGCCCGGCGAGTTCTTCCAGGCCCACATCGGAAAAGGAGCGGCGCTGCGAGGTCTTTTGCTGCTGGACTTTGCGCAACATGCGCTCGATCAGGTCCGAGGCCAGTTTCAGGTTGATCGCCAGTTCGATGATTTCTGCCCAGCGCCGGCTGTCCTGGTCGCTCAGGTCTTCGCGGGGCATCTGCGCCAGGTAGAGCTTGATCGCGCTGTAGAGGGCCTCGACGTCATCGCTCAGGCTGCGCATTTGCTGGGGCACCGCGGTCTGCTTGCCACGCAGCACGTCGAGCATGGCTTGGAGCATGTTCTCGATCAGGTCGCCCATGCGCAGGGTTTCCCGCGCTGCATTGGCCAGGGCCAGGCTGGGGGTGACCAGGGCGGTCAGGTCCAGGTGCCTGGCCTTGGCCTGGCCGTTGGTTTCCGGGCGTTCTGGCAGCAGCCAGGCACACAGCCGCGCCATGGGGCCGACGCTGGGCAGCAGCACCAGGCAGCGCGCCGTGTTGTAGAGCAGATGAAAGCCGATCACCAGGCCCTGCGGGCTGTAGTCGAGACTGTCCATCCAGTGCACGAGGGGGTCGAGTACCGGAATGATCAGCAGCAGCCCGATCAACTTGTACAGCAGGCTGCCCAGCGCCACTTGGCGGCCAGCGGCGTTCTGCATGCTGGTACTGAGGAAGGCCAGCACCCCGCTGCCGATGTTGGCGCCAATCACCAGGCCGATGGCCACGGGCAAGCTGATGACCCCGGCACCGGCGAGGGTTGCGGTGAGCAGGACGGCAGCCAGGCTGGAGTAGGAAATCATCGCGAACAGTGCGCCGATCAAGGCATCGAGCAGGATGTCGCCAGTCAGGGAGGCAAACAGCACCTTGACGCCCTGGGCGTGGGTGATCGGCGCGGCCGCTTCGACGATCAACTGCAGTGCCAGGATGATCAGTCCCAGGCCAATGCTGACTCGACCCATCTGGCCCACGCGGGTCTGCTTGCGTGAGAGGAACAGGATCACCCCGAGGAAAATCAGCAGCGGCGACAGCCAGGACAGGTCCAGAGTCAGGACACGGGCCATCAGTGCGGTACCGACATCGGCGCCGAGCATGGTCGCCAGCGCGGGGGTCAGTGCCATCAGGCCTTGGCCGACAAAGGAGGTCACCAGCATCGCGGTGGCGTTACTGCTCTGGACCATGGCCGTGACCAGGATCCCGGCAATGAAGGCCAGCCAGCGCTTGGACATGTTGCGGCCAATGACATGGCGCAGGTTGGAGCCGTAGACCCGCAAGATGCCGGTTCTGACGATGTGCGTGCCCCAGATCAGCAAGGCCACGGCAGACAATAAATTGAGCAGGGTCAGCATGACAGGCCCCCTGGTGGAATAGCGCCCCAAAGGGGCAAGTCAGCGGTACCGCGCGATTTTCTACATTCTGTACTTAAGCTGTAGTTCGCTAACGGCCGTGGCGCCAGCATCGCATGCCTAAAGCGTCAAATGAAACAAAACTGTCATGAAAACAGCTTCATGCGGACGTAAAAAAGGGGGCTTGCGAGAGCCCCCTTCTTCCTACATCCGGCTCAGGTTACTGGCCCGGGATGTCCTTGCGCAGCTTGACAGGGTCCTGTTGCTTGCGCTTTTTCGCGATTGCGGTGCGCATCTTGATGTTGACCGCTTCCACTGCCAGCGAGAAGGCCATAGCGAAGTAGACATAGCCTTTTGGCACATGCACTTCGAAGGCTTCGGCGATCAGCACGGTACCGACCACCAGCAGGAACGACAGCGCCAGCATTTTCAGCGACGGGTGCTTGTCGATGAAGGTGCTGATGGTGCCGGCAGCCAGCATCATCACCAGGACGGCAACGACGATCGCGGCGACCATGACCGGCACATGAGAAACCATGCCCACGGCGGTGATGACCGAGTCCAGGGAGAACACGATGTCGATGATCGCGATCTGGATGATGGTGTAGAGGAAGTTGCCGCCCTTGCCGGTAGGCTCTTCGGATGTTTCGTCTTCACCTTCCAGTGCGTGGTACATCTCCTGGGAGCTTTTCCACAGCAGGAACAGGCCACCGAAGAACAGGATCAGGTCGCGTCCGGAAATGCCCTGGCCGAAGACCACGAACAGGTCGGCGGTCAGGCGCATTACCCAGGTGATCGACAGCAGCAACAGGATCCGGGTGACCATGGCCAGGGCCAGGCCGAAGATCCGGGTGCGTGCCTGCATATGCTTGGGCATGCGGCTGACCAGGATCGAAATCATGATGATGTTGTCGATGCCCAGGACGATTTCCAGGGCCGTCAGTGTCAAGAAGGCAACCCAGATCTCTGGGTTGGTCAGCCATTCCATGTGTATTCCTTTGAGGATGTGTTAAACCACGCCGCCAGCGGCTTCAAAACTCGAAGTCTAGCTGGCGGCGCGGTGAGTTGATGCTCTTATAGAGTGCTGAACAGCGGAAATATCCCCATCAGCAACGCAGCGAACATTATGCACAGGCAAACCAGAACTGCCCACTTGAGGGTGAAGCGCTGGTGGTCGCCGAACTCGATCCCGGCCAGCGCCACCAGCAGGTAGGTCGATGGAACCAGCGGACTGAGCAGGTGCACGGGTTGGCCAACGATCGAGGCGCGGGCCATTTCCACGGCGGTGATGCCGTAGTGGCTGGCGGCCTCGGCAAGAACCGGTAACACGCCATAGTAAAATGCATCGTTGGACATGAAAAAGGTGAACGGCATGCTCACCAGGGCTGTGATCACGGCCAGGTAAGGGCCGAGGAAGTCCGGGATCACTGCCAGCAGGCTTTTCGACATCGCGTCGACCATGCCGGTACCGGTCAGGATGCCGGTGAAGATACCCGCGGCGAAAATCAGCCCGACGACTGCCAGCACACTGCCGGCGTGAGCCGCGACGCGGTCTTTCTGCTGTTGCAGGCATGGGTAGTTAACGATCATGGCGATGCTGAACGCGACCATGAACAGCACCGGTAGTGGCAGCAGGCCGGCGATCAAGGCACACATCAGGCCCAGGGTCAGGGCGCCGTTGAACCAGATCAGCTTCGGCCGACGGGCATCCGGGAACTGCGACACGCTGATTTCGCTGTGGTCGATTTCATCGCCGATCAAATGCAGTTCACCCAGGCGCGCGCGCTCACGTTTACCGTACATGTAGGCAATCGCCAGGATCGCCACCACACCGGCCAGCATCGCCGGGATCATCGGCACAAAAATATCCGACGGGTCGACGTGCAGTGCACTGGCGGCGCGTGCGGTCGGACCGCCCCAGGGGGTCATGTTCATCACGCCACCGGCCAGGATGATCAGGCCGGCCATGATGCGCGGGCTCATGCCGATGCGGCTGTACAGCGGCAGCATGGCGGCCACGCAGATCATGTAGGTGGTGGCGCCGTCACCGTCCAGGGACACCACCAGGGCCAGCACCGCGGTGCCGACGGATACTTTCAGCGGGTCACCCTTGACCAGCTTGAGGATCTTGCGCACGGCCGGGTCGAACAGGCCGGAGTCGATCATCAGGGCGAAATAGAGGATGGCGAACATCAGCATCACCCCGGTCGGGGCCAGCTTGGTGATGCCTTCGAGCATCATCGGGCCGATTTTCGGCGCAAAACCGCCAAACAGGGCGAACAGGATCGGCACGATGATCAGGGCGATCAGCGCCGACAGGCGCTTGGTCATGATCAGGTACATGAACGTGATGACCATGGCAAAGCCAAGGAAAGTCAGCATGGGAATACTCCAGACGTAGCGCGACTAGGGAATGGCGGACCGGTTGGGGGTCAGCGCAGAACGGGAAGCACGAGGCGTACGAAGGGAGTCGGGGCGAACAGGCGGGTGCGAGCGGACATCAGAATCACCATTGTTGTTGTTAATTGGGCCGGGCGAACGTTGCGGATTTCGCGTTGGCCAACCGGTCTTTTGCCGGCAGTGGGGGCGATCCTAATCGGCAAACCTTTCAGCTACCTTTCGCCAGACAAACACCGGACGAGATGTGCAAGCGCGCCTGGCGAGGCTTAAAGTGCTGGGCAGTGCCCCGGATTGATGGGGTGCAGTTGGGGATCAGGAGGGTCGGCATGAGCGAACTTCACACCGGCGGCTGCCATTGCGGGCAGCTGCGTTATCAATTCAGCGGGCCGTTGCAGGACATCGCCCATTGCCACTGCTCGATTTGCCGGCGGGTCAGTGGCGGCCTGGTGACCACCTGGATCACCCTGCCCCGTTCAGCCTTCCAGTGGCTGGCGGGCACCCCGGCGCAGTACGACTCTTCGGCCAGCTGTGTGCGCTACTTCTGTGGCCACTGTGGTGCCCAACTGGCGTTGATCACGCACCTGAGCCCGGACAGCATCGATGTGACCATTGCCACCCTGGATCACCCGGAGCGGGCGCCTGCCGAACGGCATATCTGGACCGACAGTCGATTGCCTTGGCTGCACCTGGACGAACACCTCCCCGAAGAACCCGAGGAAACCCTGTAGCAGCTGTCGAGCTCGCGAGGCTGTAGCAGTCGCCTGGGCTCAGGGTTGGCGAGGACTGCGTCCTCGAACGCAGCCTCGCGGGCTCGACAGCTGCTACAGGCTGCCATGTGCCAGGGCTCAGGGCAGCTCCAGGCCGCCTGCCGCCTTATGCAGCGCCCGCAGGTGTTCACCCAATTGCTTGACGTTGGCTTCGTTGGCGGCGATCTCCGCTGCCCGGGCCGGCTCCAGCAGGGCGCGGGCCTCTTTGTCGAGGTCGCCGGTCAAGGCTTGCAGTATCTTCTGGCGGCTGCTGCTTTCAGCTTCCAGGCGTTGCCATTCGTTGGCTTGCGGCAACCCGTAGCCACCCTCGTCGAGCAATTCCGCCGGGCGACTGAGGAAGCCGCTGTTGGCGAGGATCTGCTGCAGGGTCTTGTTGGCCCGGTCCATGCCGCCGTTTTCCAGCTCCCGCGCATCGAGGTAGCGTTGCTTGACTTCGTTCTGGGCCAGCAGCAGTTGCTGGCGGAAGCTTGCCTGCTCCAGCAACAGCAAGGCGGCGCTGGTGCGCAGGTCAGCCTGGCCGAACCATTGACGGCGATCGGCAGCGCTTGCAGTCAGCCAGTCTTCGACCTTGTCCTGCTTGATCGGCAGGTGCTTTTTCAGCACCTCGAACATGGCTTGATAGCGGTCGCGGAATGAATCGAAGCGATAACCCAGGCGCAAGGCCTCACGTTGATCGTCGAGCACGCTGGTGTCGGCCAGGCCGCGGGCTTTGAGCACTTCCAGCAGGCCGTTGGGCATGATGCTGTCCAGGCCGACCAGTTGCGGATTGTTGCTACCACTGCGCAACAGTTTCAGGCTCTCTACGGCGCAGTTGTTGGACAGGAAGAAGTAATTACCGTCGTAGCTCCAGTGCATCTCGGCAGCGTGCTCCACCACTTCGTCGATTTCGCTGCGCGACAGGGTCAGCGGGACGGACGCCAGGCTGCGCAACTCGGTCTTGGTGTACTCGTCGATGACTTGTGCCAGGGGCAGCACAAATAGCCGCGAGGGGTACTTGCCGACCAGGCCATCCCAACTCGACAGCTGTACGTCACCGACGAAGGCGCGGTAGGACAGCACCAGGGAATACTCCAGATCCAGCCGGCAATCCGGCCCACGCGGGCGCCCGGGTGCACAGATCACCAGGCGCAACATGCTGTGGCCCCAGCGGCTGACGAGGTTCTGGTTCGCTTCGGCGAGCAGGTAATCGACGGCGTAGACCCGCTCCGGATCGACCTGCCCCAGCGGCTGTTTGCCAAAGTCGTTGCCGGCATTGAGAAAGGCGAAAGACGTGGCGCAGTTGTCCTTGGCCGCCGGTGCCCAGCCAAAGTGCTCCTGGTAATAGCGGTACAGCGCTGGACGGCGGCAGGCGTAGCTCGGGTCGAGGAGGAAGTACTCCATGTTGACCGCGACGAACTCCTTGGGGCTGCTGGTTTCGTACAGGTCCGGGCTGCGCGCGATCTGGCGGTTGTGCTGTTCACGTTCCCCGCGCCGGCCCACGTATTGCTGCCAGCCGGCCAGGTCCAGCAGGCGCGGGTCATCGCTGAGGGTGAAGCGCCGGTCGTTCTGGCCGCGGCATTGATCGGGCATGCCGATTAGGCCCGAACTGTTGTGCTGCCGGGTACAGCGCTGGATCAGCAGGCGTTCGGGGCCAGGCCATAAACGCGCACGGTCGTAGATATGGGTCAGTTCGTGGAGCACCGTGGCCAGCATCTCGCGGCGTACCGTGCCGTGGGGACGATGGGTCTTTTTAGTGGCAGCGCTACCGTCCGTCAAGCCAGGTAGCAGCTTGCGGTTGAGGTCGAGTTCGGACACCAGGGAGGCCTGGCCGTAGGCGTTGGCCGGCATGTTGTCGGTCCAGCCGACATTGATCCGTCGGTCCAGTTGCTCGACGAAGTGCGGCGGCAGCGCCTGCATCGCCTCGTCCAGCAAGGCCTGGCTGGCCTGCTGTTCTGCCGGGCTCAAGCCTTCGGTCTTGAGGTGCAGTTGCAGGCCGGCCTGGGCCGTTGTGCCAAACAGCAGCGCGGCAGCGGTCAGCAGCCCGGTGACGAACGACCTCACAGTGCGAGGATGGCTTCGGCGAGTACCTGGTCACTGGCGTCGCGGGCTTCCGGCACGCGGGTGCGCAAGGTGTCGAAGGCTGCTTCCAGGTGCGCGCCACGAATATCGCCATTGCTGGCAACGAAACTTGCCGCGTCGTCGTGGGCATCGCGTACGACTTTCGAGTCGCGGATGGACGTCGTCGTGTCCGAGGTGAAATCGAGGGTGCGCTGGGAGGCACGGATAATGATGTTACTGGTGGCTACCAGGGTTTGGGCCTGGGCCATGTCGGCCAACAACAATAGGCCGAGGGTGGCAGCAATCAGCGGGCTACGCATGGAACGACTCCGGAAGAACGTGGGATAACTATTGGACGAGAATTGCCTGTGCCAGTTCAAGGTCACTTGCATGAAGTTTTGCCCGGTTCTGGTGCAGGTAAACCAGGGCCGACTCCAGGCGCGCTCCTCGCAGTTGGCCATTGCTGGCAACAAAGGCTGCCGCATCATCGTGCGCGGCGCGCAGCAGTTTATGGTCGAAGGGGGCGCAGGTCACCATGCTTGTGGCATAGGCGGTGACGACCAGGTTCTGCGTGGTCAGGTCCAGGGCATGGGCCGAGGTGATCCAGCAGGCGATGAATGTGGCGAGGACGAACAGTGCTTTTGAAAGAAAATCCATGGGACCGGACAGCTGGAAACCAGCCCCAAGGCTAGCGCAATGCCCGGCCCAGAGCCAGGCCTTGGCAAACGGGGCAGCTCAGGCCACCCCGTCTAGAGCCTGCAATCAGATGGTCAGGATAGCCTGAGCCAGTTGGGCGTCAGTTGCGCTCAACTGTGGAACCTGCTTGCGGATGTGCTCCAGGGCACTTTCCAGGCGAACGCCGCGGATGGCACCTTCGCTGGCGACGAAGCTGGCCGCGTCATCACGGGCTGCGCGCACGATCTTGTCGTCTTTGAACGAAGAAGTGATGTCGGAGGTGGCGTCGGAAGTGGCTTTGAGTGCGCCGACTACAGCGTCCGTGGTGACGATGAAGCTGGTGGCGTGCGAATTGGCAGCCACGGCCAGCAGGGCTGCAGCGCTGAGCAGACGAAGACGGGACATGGGGTAACTCCTGTTAAGAACAAAAAAGAGGCGTTGGAAAACGCCGGACAACCACCGCGAGCCGCACGGTGCCTGAACAATCAGACGCGTACCGCGCAGTGTTCGCCACGTTGTATCTGGATATTAGGCGCATGTTCAGGGGTTCGAACAGTCCTGTCTTCCTTTTGCCGTCCACTATTGCCAGAAGGAGCGCTCCAGTTCGGCCATGCGGTCTGCGTGGCTGATACCAATATCGGACAGTTGCTGGTCATTGAGTTGGGCCAGCAAGTGGCGGGTACGCGCCCGTTCCCGGCATTGGCCTGTGGCCCTGATCAGCCTTGTCAACAGCCCCAGGAGGCCGCGCCGTGGGCGGTGCGATAGGGATATCTCGAGTGAAGTGTCCATGCTCAATTCCTCGCGCGAAGGCTGAAAGTGCAGCCTTGGGAGATCATGTTGAACCCTTGCGGTTCAGCGGGTCAGTGACACTGGGGTTAAATTGTACTGGTGCAATTTTGTATTTATAACAACTGTACCTATCTTGCGCAGTACCTTCTGTACCAGCGTTTTTTTTGCCCTGAAACGACAAGACCCGTCGCGGTTTCCCGCGACGGGTCTTGTGTGTGCAATTCAGAGTGCTGGCGGTGGACCCCTGAAGGTCAGAGCCAGCGACGCTAACTTAGCGCCAGAACGGCTTGCTCAGCTCTTCGTAGCGTTGTGCTTCGCTAATCCCTGCGTCAGCCAGCAGACGCGAATCCAGGCGAGCCAGTTGGTGGCGGCTGGAGATGCGGCGCTGCCACAGCATCAGGTTGGCGAGAACGCGAAGAGGCATGGAAGCCTGGGTTTTTACAGCGTTGTCTTCGAAGAACAGTTCGGAACTGAGTGTACGTTCCATGGTGACATCCTTCCGCTTGTGGCGGGATTAGGTAGTGGTTTAACTGGTGCCCATGATCCTCTCGTTTGGCCAGTCTCTGTAGATACAGTTCACCTGTATTGTGAGAGACCAGTTAACTGTTAAAGGGTGGTGTACTGGTCTAAATTGAGGCAACTGTACCTATCCGCACGGTTATGGTGCGTTTTGTAGGTTTTAGTCGGAAAAGGTAGGCTTTTTACCTAGGAAAAGACCGGTACAGCAGTACAGTTTTTGTCAGCTATTGGGCAAAAGATAGCGGACCGGCAAAAAAGTGTTTTCGCCGGCCGCCATCTGTACCAATCACACGGCGAGCATGCGCCCGGTTTCTTCCAGGTTCATGTGCCAACTGAGGGCTTCGCGCAGGATGTGCGGGGTGTGGCCGCCGATGGCACAGGCCTTCTCGAAGTACTCATTGAGCGCTTCGCGGTAGTCCGGGTGCACACAGTTGTCGATAACCACCCGGGCGCGTTCCCGAGGGGCCAGGCCACGCAAGTCGGCAAGGCCGATCTCGGTTACCAGGATGTCGACGTCGTGCTCGGTATGGTCAACATGGCTGACCATCGGCACGACACTGGAAATCGCGCCGCCCTTGGCAATCGACTTGGTGACGAAGATCGCCAGGTGGGCGTTGCGGGCAAAGTCACCCGAGCCGCCAATGCCGTTCATCATCCGCGTGCCGCAGACGTGGGTGGAGTTGACGTTGCCGTACAGGTCGAACTCCAGCGCGGTGTTGATGCCGATGATGCCCAGGCGACGCACCACTTCAGGGTGGTTGGAGATTTCCTGCGGGCGCAGTACCAGTTTGTCCTTGTAGCGCTCCAGATTGCCAAATACATCGGCATTGCGCCGTTGCGACAGGGTGATCGAGCTGCCCGAGGCAAAGCTCAGCTTGCCGGCGTCGATCAGGTCGAAGGTCGAGTCCTGCAGCACTTCGGAGTACATGGTCAGGTCTTCGAACGGCGAATCGATCAACCCGCACATCACCGAGTTGGCGATGCTGCCGATGCCAGCCTGGAGCGGACCCAGTTTGTTGGTCATGCGGCCAGCGTCCACTTCCTGCTTGAAGAAGTTGATCAGGTGGTCGGCGATGGCCTGGGTCTCGTTGTCCGGTGGCAGCACCGTGGATGGCGAGTCCGACTGGTTGGTGACGACGATGGCGACGATCTTTTCCGGTGGAATCGGGATCGCGGTGCTGCCGATGCGATCGTCGACCTGGGTCAGCGGGATCGGCGTGCGGGTCGGACGGTAGGTCGGGATATAGATGTCGTGCAGACCTTCCAGGTTCGGGTTGTGCGCCAGGTTGATCTCGACGATCACCTGTTTGGCGAAAATCGCGAAGCTGGCGGAGTTGCCGACCGAGGTAGTCGGCACGATGTGGCCTTGTTCGGTGATGGCCACGGCTTCAATGACTGCGATGTCCGGCAGCTTCAGTTGCTGGTTGCGCAACTGCTCCACGGTTTCCGACAGGTGTTGGTCGATGAACATCACTTCGCCGGCGTTGATCGCCTTGCGCAGGGTGCTATCGACCTGGAATGGCATGCGGCGGGCCAGGACGCCCGCTTCGGTCAATTGTTTGTCGAGGTCGTTGCCCAGGCTGGCGCCGGTCATCAGGCTGATCTTCAGCGGCGTGACCTTGGCGCGCTCGGCCAGTGCGTGGGGCACGGCCTTGGCTTCGCCGGCGCGGGTGAAGCCGCTCATGCCGACGGTCATGCCGTCCTCAATCAGAGCGGCAGCCTCGGCGGCGCTCATCACCTTATCCAACAACGAAGGCAAGCGAATACGGTCACGGTACATGGATTATTATCTCGGGCAACGGAAGCAAGATGCGCAGTCTAGTGATTTCGAAAACATTCGTCCCGCTACCATGGTCGAATGCAGGCCCCTGATTTAGAGCCTTTGGTCGGGTAATCGAGGCCAATAAAAAACCCCAGCCTACGGGAGGCTGGGGTTTTTGGTATTGCCGTGGAGCAGTGTTTATTCGACTGCCTTGACCATATCTTCGATGACTTTCTTGGCGTCGCCAAAGACCATCATGGTCTTGTCCAGGTAGAACAGCTCGTTATCCAGGCCGGCATAACCGCTGGCCATCGAGCGCTTGTTGACGATGATGGTCTTGGCCTTGAAGGCCTCCAGAATCGGCATGCCGGCGATTGGCGACTTCGGATCGTTCTTCGCCGCCGGGTTGACCACGTCGTTGGCGCCGAGCACCAGTACCACGTCGGCCTGGCCGAACTCGGAGTTGATGTCTTCCATCTCGAACACCTGGTCGTACGGTACCTCGGCCTCGGCCAGCAGGACGTTCATGTGCCCAGGCATGCGCCCCGCCACCGGGTGGATCGCGTACTTCACGGTCACGCCGCGATGGGTCAGCTTCTCGGTCAGTTCCTTCAGTGCGTGCTGCGCCCGTGCCACCGCCAGGCCGTAGCCCGGAACAATGATTACGGTATCGGCGTTGGTCAGCAGGAAGGTGGCGTCGTCAGCCGAACCGGATTTCACCGGACGCGCTTCCGCCGAACCGGCAGGACCTGCAGCGTCTGCGGTGTTGCCGAAGCCACCCAGCAGGACGTTGAAGAACGAACGGTTCATCGCCTTGCACATGATGTACGAGAGGATCGCGCCGCTGGAGCCCACCAGGGAGCCGGCGATGATCAGCATCGAGTTGTTCAGTGAGAAGCCGATACCCGCCGCAGCCCAACCGGAATAGCTGTTAAGCATCGACACCACTACCGGCATGTCGGCGCCACCGATCGGGATGATGATCAGCACGCCCAGCACAAAGGCCAGGGCCAGCATCAGGGCAAACGCACCCAGGTTGCCGGTCAGCATGAAAGTGATGCCCAGGCCCAAGGTGGCCAGGCCCAGCACCAGGTTGATCTTGTGCTGACCGCTGAACTGTACTGGTGCGCCCTGGAACAGACGGAACTTGTACTTGCCCGAGAGCTTGCCGAAAGCGATCACCGATCCGGAGAAGGTGATGGCACCGATGGCGGCACCGAGGAACAACTCCAGGCGGTTACCGGCCGGAATCGCGTCTCCCAACTGCTTGACGATGCCCAGCGACTGCGGCTCGACCACCGCGGCGATGGCAATGAATACCGCGGCCAGGCCGATCATGCTGTGCATGAAGGCGACCAGCTCTGGCATCTTGGTCATTTCAACCCGTTTGGCCATGATCGAACCGGCGGTGCCGCCGACCAGCAGGCCAACGATCACGTAGCCGATACCAGCGGTGGCCAGCTCGGCCCCAAGCTTATAGATGAGGCCGACGGTGGTGAGGATGGCCAGCGCCATGCCGAGCATGCCGAACAGGTTGCCGCGCCGCGAGGTGGTCGGGTGCGACAGGCCTTTGAGGGCCTGGATGAAGCAGATCGACGCGATCAAGTAGAGCGTCGTTACGAGGTTCATGCTCATTACTTGGGCGCCTCTTCTTTTACGGCTTTCGGGGCTTTTTTCTTGAACATCTCAAGCATGCGACGGGTGACCAGGAAGCCACCGAACACGTTCACCGCCGCCAGCGCGACGGCCAGGGTGCCCATGGTCTTGCCCAGCGGGGTCACGGTCAGCGCGGCCGCGAGCATGGCGCCGACGATCACGATTGCCGAGATCGCGTTGGTCACCGCCATCAAGGGGGTGTGCAGTGCGGGTGTAACGTTCCAGACCACGTGGTAACCGACATAAATCGCCAGCACGAAGATGATCAGGTTGTAGATACCGGGGGAGATAAGCTCTTCCATCGTCTGAATCCCTGCTTAGGCGTTTTTGCGGATGACTTGGCCGTCGCGGCACATCAGGCACGCGGCGACGATGTCGTCTTCGAGGTTGATCTCGAACTGGCCTTCCTTGGTGAAGACCAGCTTGAGGAAGTCCAGCAGGTTGCGCGCATACAGCGCCGAGGCATCTGCGCCGACCTGGGCTGCCAGGTTGGTCGGGCCGGCGATGGTCACGCCGTGCGCGACGATCACCTGGTCCGCGACGGTCAGTGGGCAGTTACCGCCCTGTGCCGCCGCCAGGTCGATGACCACCGAGCCCGGCTTCATCTGGGCAACAGTCTCGGCGCTCAGCAGTACCGGGGCCTTGCGACCAGGAATCAGGGCCGTGGTGATGACAATGTCGGCTTGCTTGGCGCGCTCGTGCACGGCCAGGGCCTGGCGTTGCATCCAACTGGCCGGCATCGGCCGTGCGTAACCGCCGACGCCAACTGCGCATTCACGCTCTTCGTCGGTTTCATAAGGAACGTCGACGAACTTGGCGCCCAGGGATTCGATCTGCTCTTTCACCGCAGGACGGACGTCGGAGGCTTCGATCACCGCACCCAGGCGTTTCGCCGTAGCGATGGCCTGCAGGCCCGCCACGCCAGCGCCGAGAATCAGCACGCGAGCAGCCTTTACCGTGCCTGCGGCGGTCATCAGCATCGGCATGAAGCGCGGATAGTGATGAGCGGCCAGCAGCACGGCCTTATAGCCGGCAATGTTGGCTTGCGAGGAGAGCACATCAAGGCTTTGCGCGCGGGAGGTACGCGGCGCGGCTTCCAGGGAGAACGCGGTAATGCCACGCTCGGCCAGTTTGGCAATGGTTTCATTGCTGAACGGGTTGAGCATGCCTACCAGCACGGTTCCACTTTTGATCAGGCTCAGTTCGCTGTCGCTGGGGGCGACAACCTTGAGGATCAGCTCTGCGCCAAATGCATCGTTGGCACTGCCAATCACTGCACCCGCCGCTTCATAAGCACTGTCGACAACGCTGGCGCTGATGCCGGCGCCGCTTTGCACAGTGACTTTATGACCCTGGCCGATCAGCTTCTTGATGGTTTCCGGGGTTGCAGCAACCCGCGTTTCACCGGTCTGGGTTTCGAGAGGAACACCAATGTGCACGTCAAATCTCCTGCTTGATCTTATTGCTTTCGATCTTTCTTAGAAGGCCAGCGCACTGCGGAGGGTGCGGCTGGGGCGGCCGATCAGCACGACCCCGCTGTATTTCGGGCGGGGCGCGGCATTTTGCAGGCGAACTTTGTGCCCTTCAAGGGATTATGACGGGTGACGGAAAATTAACTACAAGTCACCCCGTGACCGAATGTCGCAACCAGGCGGGTTAATCCCTTGTAGGCCGTGACTTGCAAGGATTCTGGCGAAAATTTGGGGATTTCCTCATCGGCTGCATGAATGTTGCACCATGGTCCCGATTTAAGGCGCGAAAGCCACGCCGTTAGGCGGCTGTGGGACGATTGTGCAGGTATTCCGTACAGTCTGCTTAAATGCGACAAATAGTTATATCTGTAGGGCTTTAAATTTGCTGACTACGAGGTCAGTTAATGCCTGTAGGCCCCTGTCCCTCTACGCTGTAGCTATGTGCCTGATGAATCAGCCAGTCGCGAAATGCGCGTAAAGAGGCGGATTCGACCTTTCGGTCAGGAATCATCAGGTAATAGGCCTTGATGCTCGACAGGGCCTGGGGGTTGGCAATCACCAGCCTTTTCTCCGCCAGTTCGCGCTGGATCAGGAACGGCGGGATCAGGGCGATGCCCATGTCATGCATTGCCGCCTGGGCGAGCATGGAGAATAGCTCGTAACGGGGACCTGTCATGTCCCGGGGGATATTCAGGTTCTGGGAGTTGAACCACTGGCGCCAGGCGTACGGGCGTGTGGTCTGTTGCAGCAGGGGCAAGTCGGCAATCTGCTCGGCGCTGAGCTGCATGAACGGGCCGCGTAAGGCCGGACTGCACACCGGCATCGGGTTTTCGCCCATCAGCCTGTGGGATTCGGTACCGGACCAGTCGGCGTCGCCGAAGTAGATCGCGGCGTCGAAGTCGGTGTCGGCAAACAGGAAGGGCCGTGTGCGGTTGGTCAGGTTGACCGTTACTTCCGGGTGCTGCTCCTGGAAGTCTTTGAGTCGCGGCAGCAGCCATTGGGTGCCAAACGTCGGCACGACCGCCAGTTCGATCACGTTGGCGCCCTTCTGGCCCATCACTGACAGGGTGTCGCGTTCAACCGCGTCCAGTTGGGTTGCCACCCGGCGACTGTAAGACAGGCCGGCTTCGGTGAGTTTTACGCCGCGCCGTGAGCGTCGGAACAGTTCGACACTGAGAAACTCCTCCAGGCTGGCGATCTGTCGGCATATCGCGCCCTGGGTCAGCGAAAGCTCCAGGGCGGCCTTGGTAAAGCTCTCGTGGCGGGCGGCGGCTTCGAAGCTGATCAGGGCGGCGGTGCTGGGGATCTTCCTGCGCATGTACGGCAACCTCACTAATGATTCTCGTGTATGCCGTTCCGGGCAATTACGGAGTGAGAAATTAGCACAACAGCATGCAAAATCCTCGTTTGCCCATTCCGCGAGCGACGCCTAGGATCAGTCCACGATATTTGACCTACTTCGCGAGGACACGCTCATGGGCGGTAAAGCTAGCTTCAACTGGATCGATCCCCTGCTGCTGGATCAACAGCTCACTGAAGAGGAGCGCATGGTGCGCGACAGCGCAGCGCAGTTTGCCCAGGACAAGCTGGCTCCGCGCATCCTCGAAGCCTTCCGCCATGAAAAGACCGACCCGGCGATCTTCCGCGAAATGGGCGAGATTGGCCTGCTGGGTGCGACCATTCCCGAGCAGTACGGCGGCAGCGGCCTGAATTATGTCTGCTACGGGCTGATTGCCCGTGAGGTAGAGCGTGTCGATTCCGGCTATCGCTCGATGATGAGTGTGCAGTCCTCCCTGGTCATGGTGCCGATCAACGAGTTCGGGACTGAGGCGCAGAAACAGAAGTACCTGCCGAAACTGGCGTCCGGTGAGTGGATTGGTTGCTTCGGTCTGACCGAGCCGAACCATGGTTCCGACCCGGGTTCGATGATTACTCGTGCACGCAAGGTGGAAGGCGGCTACAGCCTGACCGGCAGCAAGATGTGGATCACCAACAGCCCGATCGCCGACGTATTCGTGGTCTGGGGCAAGGATGATGCTGGCGATATCCGCGGCTTCGTCCTCGAGAAAGGCTGGAAAGGCCTGAGCGCCCCGGCTATTCACGGCAAGGTCGGCTTGCGTGCCTCCATCACCGGCGAAATCGTGATGGACAACGTATTTGTTCCAGAAGAGAACATCTTCCCGGACGTGCGTGGCCTGAAAGGTCCGTTCACTTGCCTCAACTCCGCCCGCTATGGCATCTCCTGGGGGGCACTGGGTGCCGCCGAGTTCTGCTGGCATACCGCACGCCAATACACCCTGGACCGCCAGCAGTTCGGCCGTCCCCTGGCGGCGACCCAGTTGATCCAGAAAAAACTGGCGGACATGCAGACCGAAATCACCCTGGCGCTGCAAAGTTGCCTGCGTCTTGGCCGCATGAAGGATGAAGGCACGGCGGCGGTGGAAATCACTTCGATGATGAAGCGCAACTCCTGCGGCAAGTCCCTGGATATCGTGCGCATGGCTCGCGACATGCTCGGCGGTAACGGCATCTCCGACGAGTTCGGTGTGGCGCGTCACCTGGTCAACCTCGAGGTGGTCAACACCTACGAAGGTACTCACGACGTTCACGCGCTGATTCTCGGCCGTGCACAGACCGGTCTCCAGGCGTTCTACTGACAGGAGAGCGGCCATGGGTGCGTTATCGCATTTGCGGGTACTGGATTTATCGCGCGTATTGGCCGGTCCCTGGGCTGGCCAGATCCTGGCGGACCTGGGGGCTGAGGTCATCAAGGTCGAGCGTCCGGGCAACGGCGATGACACGCGCGCCTGGGGGCCGCCCTTCCTGAAGGACGCCTACGGCGAGAACACCAGTGAGGCGGCCTACTACCTTTCGGCCAACCGCAACAAGCAATCGGTGACCATCGACTTTACCCGGCCTGAGGGTCAGCGCCTGGTGCGCGAGCTGGCTGCCAAGTCCGACATCCTCATCGAGAACTTCAAGGTTGGGGGGCTGGCGGCTTATGGCTTGGACTATGAGACGCTCAAGGCGATCAATCCTGATTTGATCTACTGCTCGATCACTGGGTTCGGCCAGACCGGACCCTACGCCAAGCGTGCAGGTTATGACTTCATGATTCAGGGCCTGGGGGGCTTGATGAGCCTGACCGGCCGCCCTGAAGGTGATGAAGGTGCCGGGCCGGTCAAGGTGGGTGTGGCGCTGACGGATATTCTGACCGGGCTCTACTCCACCGTGGCGATCCTGGCAGCGTTGGCGCATCGGGATCATGACGGTGGTGGACAGCACATTGATATGGCGCTGTTGGATGTCCAGGTCGCTTGCCTGGCCAACCAGGCCATGAACTACCTGACGACTGGGGTTGCTCCCAAGCGGTTGGGCAACGCTCACCCGAATATCGTGCCTTACCAGGACTTCCCGACGGCGGATGGCGACTTCATCCTGACGGTGGGCAATGACGGGCAGTTTCGCAAGTTTGCCGAAGTGGCAGGTCAGCCCCAGTGGGCAGACGATGCCAGGTTTGCCACCAACAAGCTGCGGGTGGCCAATCGCGCGGTACTGATTCCGCTGATTCGTCAGGCCACGGTGTTCAAGACCACCGCCCAGTGGGTGGTTGAGTTGGAGCAGGCGGGTGTGCCCTGTGGGCCGATCAATGATCTGTCGCAGGTGTTTGCTGATCCGCAGGTCCAGGCGCGCGGGCTGGCGATAGAGCTGCCCCATGCACTGGCGGGTAGGGTGCCGCAGGTCGCCAGCCCGATTCGCCTGTCCGAAACACCGGTGGAGTACCACAGCGCTCCGCCGCTGTTGGGCGAACACACGCTGGAGGTCTTGCAGCGAGTGCTGGGTCTGGATGCTGCTGCAGTTGCCGCCTTTAAGGAATCTGGTGTGCTCTAGGCGTCCCTTCTATATAGAGGCGGTTTTGCCCTTGCTTATATAGAAGGCGCACTACCGCCTTTTTTGGCTTTGCGTAACTCATTGATAGAAAAGCCAAATTAAAGGTTGACGGGAGATCTCAGGTGTCTATAATTCGCCCCACTTCCGGCGCAGTCGAAACGGAAAAC